>JFBG01000052.1 GCA_000583135.1 Thioalkalivibrio sp. HK1 | reverse complement strand
ATGAAAAGAGGATGAAAAGAGGATGAAACATGACCGGTAAATCATCGACTTCTTTTCATTTGGCGATGCTGGCCGCGATCATCGCCGCGCCCTTCGCCTTTCCCGACTATCAGACCCAACTGGCGACCCTGTGGCTGTTCATCATCGTTGCCATGACTTGGGATATGACCGGCGGGCAGATGGGCTACAACTCCTTGGGCAATATCTTCTTTTACGGCACGGGGATGTATGTGGCGGCGGTGATCACCATCGGGCTGGTCTACGATGTGCGCGAATACAACGATGCCTCCGGGGGCGGGATCTTCGCCTTTACCACCGCGCAATACTTCACCGGTTTCGGGCTCTCAATGATCGGGGCCGGTCTTTTCTGTGCGTTTTGCGCCTATGTCATCGGATATCTGACCTTCGGCTTGCGCGGACCTTATTTCGCGATCGGCACATTGGGGGTCGCCATCGCCGCCGGTGAACTCGTTTCCAACTGGGAGTGGGTCGGCGGGGGGCAGGGCATCTCGATGCCGAATTACCCGGGCGAGCAGGAGCGATTGTTCATCTATTTCTCCTTCGCCGCCGTCGGCGTGGTGCTCTATCTATTTCTCCGTTGGCTCTATGCGACACGTTTCACCGCGGCGATCAACGCGATTCGAGACGACGAGGAAAAGGCCGAGGCCATGGGCATCCATACCCTGCGCTATAAGTTGGCGGCATGGGTCATGTCGGCCTTTTTCATCGGCATCGCCGGTGGCATCTCGGCCTTTCAGTTGCTCCATTTCGAGCCCTTGGAAACCGCCTACCAGACCATCAACCTCGGGATCTTCATGGTGGTTTGCGTGCTCTTGGGCGGCAAAGGGACACTTTGGGGGCCGATCATCGGGGCCATCATGTTCCATGTCTTCAAAGAGGTGACATGGAATTATTTCCTCGGCTGGCAGTGGGTGGCATTGGGGGCCTTGATCGTCGTGACCGTCGTTTATTTCCAGGACGGTCTGATGGGCTGGCTGACGACCAAGCGACCCGAATGGTTCGGCATTCGGGTCGAAAACAAGAATATCGCATCGGATTCGGGTCGATGAGCGCGATCATCGATATCTCGGGCGTCTCCAAATCCTTCGGTGGCGTCAAGGCCAATACCGATATCTCCATGCAGGTGAGCAAGGGCCGGATCACCGGCTTGATCGGACCCAATGGATCCGGCAAGACGACCTTGTTCAATTCCATCGTGGGATATCACCCCATCGACGAGGGTTCGATCAAGTTCGAGGGAAAGGAAATTTCCAGGCTCAAAGTGCCGGAGATCGCGCGCTTGGGGTTGCTGAGGACCTTTCAGCAAACCCGCATTTACGGGGCGATGAACTGTGTCGAGAATATGCTGATCTCGATGCCGCATCGCAAGATGACTTTTTTCGATGCCTTTTCCAAGAACGCTGCCGAGCAGATCGAGCGGGCCGAGGGGCTGCTCGATTTCGTGGGGCTTTACGAGAAGCGCTACTTAAGGGGGGGCTCCCTCTCCTTCGGGCAGCAAAAACTCTTGGAGTTCGCCATGGCGTTGATGAACGAGCCGACGGTGCTGTTGCTCGACGAGCCGACGGCGGGCATCAATCCGACGCTGATCAACGGTCTCATCGATCGATTGAAGCGAGCCAATTCGGAGATGGGCATCACCCTTTTCGTCATCGAGCACAACATGCGGGTGATCATGAATATGGCGGAGCATATCTACTGCCTCGCTCACGGACAGATGCTGGCCGATGGCAATCCCGAGGCGATCAAGAACGATCAGCGGGTCATCGATGCCTATTTGGGAGCCCACTAGGGGATCGGCGGCGATGCCGATGGCCCCCGATAATCCGAGATGGACTTTCAAGATCGATCTTCAAAGATAACCCTTCGAGATAAACCCGATGCCCCGAGATAAAAATATCGGCTACGGCGGCGGCAGCGTCGATACCGTCATCTCCGTCGATGACGTGACGCGTCAGGTCGCGGCCATCGCCGAGGAGATCACGGTCTCGAAGATCGAGGATCTGGCAGGGGGGCCGGCCTTCGTTTCCATCGAGGGGCTAAGGGCGGGCTATGGCAAGATGGAGATCTTGCACGGCATCGACCTGCGGGTCGCCAAGGGGCAGTCGCTGTGCTTGATCGGTCCCAACGGTGCGGGCAAGTCCACGATCTTGCATTCGATCTTCGGATTCACCAATATCTTCGAAGGGAAGATCTTCGTGGGCGACGATCGCAGCGATGTGACCAAACTCACCCCGAGCGAGAAACTGGCGAATGCCGGGATCGCCTATATCTTGCAGGATAAGTCGGTCTTTCCGGGCATGACGGTCGAGGAAAATCTTTGGATGGGCGGATTTTTGAAGGATCGGCCGCAGCAGGCCAGACAGTCCGCGGAGATGGTCTTCGATAAATATCCGAGGCTGGCGGCCCGCCGCAAGCACAAAGCGAAGGTTCTATCGGGCGGCGAGCGGCGCCTGCTCGAAATATCGCGCGCTTTGGTGATGAATCCGGAGGTGTTGTTGGTGGACGAACCGTCGATCGGTTTGGAGCCGCGGTTCATCGATATGGTATTCGAGATCCTCGACGATCTGCAACGCCGCGACGGCAAGACGATCATCATGGTGGAGCAAAATGCCAAGAAGGGTCTGGAATTCGCGGATATCGGCTATGTATTGGTATCGGGCGAGATCGCGATCGCGGGCAAAGGCGACGATCTTCTGGCCAACCCCAAGGTCGGGCAGCTATTTCTCGGCGGGTGAATGCCCCGGGATTCAAATCCTTACGAATCCCTTGTCGAGATGACCGATGATCGAGCGGGTAGATTGTCGAGCGGGTATCGGGGCCATCCATCGATCCTGGCGAGGCGGATCGAACCCAAGCGAATCGACGAGGATAACGGTCAACGCGGATATTGATCGCGCGGCGATTGCGGTGAGGGATCGACCCTTGCGAGGGTCGATCGCCAAGAGGGGGTGTGGCTATTCGTTGCAGGGGGGATTGCTGTTATCGAGCAGGTCCTTTTCCTCCGCCAAACGAACGTTTTCGTCATCGTTTCGGTGCACGAAGATATGGGTCGCACCCCGCCTGCGAATGCAGGAGTTCTTGTGATGGTCCTCGAATCGTTCCGAGAGATTCCCCGATTGCCCGATATAGATCGGTGAAAATTCCCCCGATGGATAGGTCTTTTTGGCGAAGATGTAATTCCCGGGGACGTTGTCGAAGGTCTTCCCGATACGATGATCGTTGACGGAGTGGACGGAGTACAGATATTCTTGACCTGAGGCTCCGAGCCATTTTTCCTCGTAGGGTTTGGACATCGTCGATTACCTCGTCCTCGTCATTGATTCTTTGTCGCATCGATATCTCGAAGGTGCCTTTGCCGTTCATGCCCCAAAAACGCATGCCAGAACGCCTATCGATGCCAAGACTCGATCGAATCGATGGTAGCATGAAACGATCGAAGGCAGACGGTGTATGAGGCGATATTCGGGCTCGAAGACTGTTCGGGCTCGAAGACCGGGGCTCGCCGCTTTCGGTATCGAGCGTCGAGCAGGTGAAGGATCCTCGAGGCCGGGGCATTGTCCCGAGATCGCTTCGAGACAGGGTTTTGGCTAAGGATCGACCGACATTGTCCGACGATGCGAAAAAGGCCAAGGCGGGAAGGGCGATCCCGGCGGGGGTCCTTAAGTCACCTATCACATTCATTTCGCCCTCATCAATCGGTGGACACATTCCCTCTTCACGGGTATCATCCACCACCGGGATGATCGATTATGAAATTTTGGCCGGCCTTCGATCTTCGTGCAAACGAGATCATGGCGTTCCGTGCTATGATCCAATGTTGATGGGCAATCGAAAGGCCGCCCCGGGGGTGCGCACTTGATAGGGTGCGTCGTAGGTGCGGGCCCTGCGGTGCCGAACCGTGGATATTCGGATCATCACATCAGGAATCGACAGGCGTCGGATCACACAAGCGTATTCCAAGGAGCGCAACATGCCTATCCTCAAACCATCTCCCGCGGCTCTTTACGGATCCGGCCTCTTTCGTGCCGGCGGGGCGCGATCTTTGATGCGCGTGGCATCTCTTGTCGTGCTGACGGTGGCGGCTCTGGTCGTATCGATTGTCGGTATCCGACCGGCGTTTGCGCAGACGGATTCGCTGACCGGTAACGGGGCGGCCGCCTTGCGTGCCTGCATCGGTGGAGACAATGTCTCCTTCACGCAGAAGATAGACGGCCGCCTGATTTACGCTCGCGAAATATTCGGTTCGGGATCGGGGACTCAAGCCCTGCAAGCCGACGGCGGACCGATCAAGTACACCTTGGGCTACTACCCGAGAAACGATGAACACTATATCGCCCAGGGAGAGGTGGCCAATATCACGCTATCGGTCGGCGGCGGGGCTCGTTTCCATGATCCCATCACCGCCGGCGATGTGCGCACCTATATGGAAGATGGCACGGAAATCAGCGATGCCACGAATGTCAGGAAGCTGACGGGCGGCAATGTCGGCGATGATCGCGTCACCTTCGAATTCGCATTCAACGGGAAAGATTTGGTCGAAAAGATCAAGGCGAGAAGTACCATCGTCTTCTCGATCCCGCCCTTGGCGGTGACGGATTTCGATCCCTCGAGGTCGGTGACGATCACCTCCGCCATTCGATCGGTAGCGACCTCCGGCGAAAACTACTTTCCCGCAGGCCCCGCCGGTAGGTGTTTGAGCGATGCCGCCAACGACGGCTCCTGTGTCTATGCAAGGACGGTTCCCTATGTCCAGCATCTGGTCTTGGGTCCTCGGTCAGCGGTCAGTAGATATCCCTTGCCGATGCCTCCCAGCAGCTCCGACCGATCGCATTACCTCATCGGCGCGCAGCAAAATACGAGGGTTGCAATCCGCATCGGCGGGGCGGGATTCGCTGACGGCGAGAAAGACAAAGTAAATAGCGAGAGCAAACTTGCGACCGTCCAGTCGCTTTATATCCCCTCCGGGGTCGCAGGTCTTAGCGAGAACACCACCAAAGATGCCATGCTGCTGGGGCAGGTGAGGATCTTTGCCGGTTCCACCGAATCCCTGCGCAGCCAAACGGCCTGCGATCAGCTCAAATACGGAACCGATGATCTCGTTCGTCCGCTCAAGGCCGACGGTACCCCCTTTCAACCATCGGCAGACGATGTCATCGAACTCGCCGTCACTCCCGACATCGATCAAAACACGGGGCACTATATCTATCGCCAGATTCGCATCGGGAACCGAGCGATTCAAGGAGCGTTTCGGGATATGTCCGAGGATGGCACCGTCAGGATCCGGATGACGGATCTGGCTCCCTTGGGCTTGAATAGCCAATACGGAAACGAGGAATGGGAGCTCTTCTTCGTTCCCGGCAGCGCCACTTTGGAGCATGGCGATAACTATACCTTCAGGGCCCGGGCTCTTTTCGACGGCGCCCCCCATGCCACGGTCAACTCCCAGCCTTCTAGCCGTAGCGTCGCCTTGGGGCTCGAAGGATTGATGCCCAATGCCGTGGCTTATGCCATTCCGCCCCCGAGCTCGCCCGATGAGGCTTTTGTCCGCATTCGCTGCGAGAATCGCGACGCCGCTTGCGATGTCTTCCTTGACTGCTCGAATCAGGTCGGGGATAGCTGGTTCGCGCGCATGGAAGGGACGGTGCCCAGCGGAGGAACGACCGTGCTGACCAGAGCGGGCATTGCCGCCGTGCTTTCATCCCAGGGTTTCGATGCCGATACCCACTGGGGTGGAGCGGCCAACGGCCGGTTGGCCTGTGAGATCCTTTCGACCGACGAAGGGATGTTGTCCTCCCAAGTGCTGGTTCGATCCGGGAGCAGCGGTCCTTTGACCAATAACACCCACGTCAACAGCAGCTCGCCCCAGCGTCCTTGATCCCGATAGAGGGGTAAAAGGATAGGGCTTGCAGCGATTGATTGGGGAGCGATGGTCATAACAGCGATGATCAATCGATCCCTCGAGTGTCAAGGGTAGAAAGTAAAAGCCCCGATTCCATGACGGAATCGGGGCTTTTTTTGCAAGAGTATCGGCTGCCGCTTTTTCCCCCTACCCGTCGATATTACCCGCCGGATATGCTCCCCGCCGATACTTCGCTGCCGATACCCCGCTCTTTCGTTTTTTCTCCCCGATAAGGACGGATTTCAAGCGATGTCCGATCGATCCCATCCCCTTGCCGCCCTCGAGCGCTATCCCAGAATTCGTCTCGGTCATACCCCGACGCCTTTGGAGGCCGCGCCTCGATTGGGGGCGGCCTTGGGAATCGATCTTTGGATCAAGCGCGATGATTGCACCGGCCTTGCGCTCGGCGGTAACAAGGTGCGCCAACTCGAGTTCTACCTCGGCGAGGCGAAGGCGCAAAAAGCCGATACGATTCTGATCACCGGGGCGGTGCAATCCAACTTCGTTCGTTTGGCGGCCGCCGGCGCCCGCCGTTTGGGAATGAAGGCGCATCTCCAGTTGGAGGAGAGGGTCGCCAATCGCAGCGATCTCTATCGCCGTTCCGGAAATGTTCTTCTTGATCGCCTGCTAGGCGCCACCCTCCATCCCTTTCTTCTCCCCGATAGCGATGCTTCGGATGATGCCGGGGGTGGCTCCGATCTCGCCTTGATTGAAGAATCCGCGTCGATCGAGTCCGCCGCCGACGACAGTCTGGATCGATTGGCTCGTCGTTTGGAGGCGGAAGGCCACCGCCCTTATACCATCCACCTCGGGGTCGGCCACCCGCCTTTGGGCGGGCTCGGCTACGTTTGCGCCGCTTGTGAGATCGTCGACGAATCCCGAGAGCGGGGGTTATCCTTCGATCATTTGATCCTCGCCTCCGGTAGCGCCCTGACCCATAGCGGCATTTTGGTGGGGATGCGCGCCCTCGGCGAGCCGGTTTCGATCTCGGGTATCTGCGTGCGACGCAAGGCCGCCTTGCAAAGGCCTCGGGTGGAGGCACGCGCCGCCGAGGTCGCGAAGATGATCGACCGCCTCGATATCTTTTCCAAAGAGGATGTCGATGTTTGCGATGCGGTATTCGCCCCCGGCTACGGCGCCCTCAATCCTGCCGTTCGAGAGGCCATCGCCCTTGCCGCCCGCACCGAGGCCTTGCTCCTGGATCCGGTTTATACCGGCAAGGCGATGGCCGGTCTCATCGCCCGGGTGCGAAACGGTGATATCGCCCCGGGAAGTCGCGTGCTCTTCTTGCATACCGGGGGGTTGCCGGCGCTGTTCGCTTATGCCGATCGTTTGGTATCCGCGCACGGTGAGGGCGACGATGATGCCGATCCCCTCGAATCCCCTAACTCCAATCCCGACTCCTAAGTTCGAGGATAGGACCATCCGGCGATGCATCGCCGCTTCGCCGAGGGGATCTTTCAAGGACTTCAAATAAGGGATTTCAAGGTCCGCTCTATCTTGCCATTATTCGAAGTCCGGGCTTGGAGCGAGCGAGCCGATGGCGCATCCGACCAAGGACGCCATGTCAAAGAAAAAGCCAAAGCAGCAGGCCGCCCAGAGCCAAGCGATAGATCACGAAGCAGGTGAAACCGCTTCGATCGAGCAGCCGCATGAATAGGTGGATGCAGACGAGGGCGCTAAGGGCCGCGATCCCCGTCCCCGCCATGATGTCGATCCACGGGATCGCCTCGGGGTCGGTGGCGACCTCGATGGCTTTGTGTCCCCCGGCCATCAGGATCGTCGGCACCGAGAGCAGCAGGGAAAAGCGCGCCGCCGTTTTCGGGCTCAGCCCGAGGAAGAGCGCGGCGGTGATCACGATCCCGGCGCGAGAGGTGCCGGGGATCAGCGCAAGGGTTTGGGCGCATCCGATCAGAAGCGCGATACGAAGATCGATCGATCCCAAGTCTCGATCCCCCTTCCCGTAGCGCTCCGCTACCAATAGCAACAGCCCGAAGGCGATGGTGGCCAGCGCGATCACGATCGGATCGCGCAGGGCGTCCGCGATGAGGATATCCACTCCGAGCCCGGCGATCCCGACCGGAATGCAGGCGATGATCAGCAGCCACCAAGCGGGCCATCTTCTTCGATCTTCGCCGACCTCGACCGGAGGCTGCATGCCTGCCATCGCTTTTGATTGTTGTCGGTCGAGGCGTTCCTTTTCGCCGGTCTCGGTCGATCCATTCCCCTGCGAGGGGAAATCGTGCATGGATTTTGCGCGCAGCAAGGCCAGGAAATCGTGGCGGCAGAAGATCAGCACCGCGATCAGGCTTCCGACATGCACCGCGACATCGAAGGCGAGCCCCTGATCCGGCCAACCGGTCAGCTTCGGCACGAGGATCAAGTGCGCCGAGCTCGAAATCGGCAGGAATTCGCTCAAGCCTTGGACCACGGCGAGCACGAGGATTTGCGACCAATCCATCGAAGGAGTCGTTGTCGATGACCGAGCCGAAGGGCGGATGCGCCGATCCGAGCCCGGCTATCGGCCGTCGCTCGTCGTTACCGACTGCGGATCCAGCCGCAAGCGCGGCCGATGGTCGCGGCGAGAAAAGCCGATCAAGGGCTCGCTCAATCCGCGCGCAAGCCCCATCACCTTGAAGGCCTCGCCCATCTCCCCGGGTAGGGTGATGCGTTTGACGCTATCGACAATCCGGGCGAATTCCAAGGATCCGGGCCGGATATTCTCGAGCGGATCCTCGATCAGATCGAGCAATCCGCAGGCGATGAGAAAATCCCCTTGGGTCGTGAATCCGGCGATATCCATCTCGGAGGCCGCCGCCAGTGCGCTGAAATCGACATGGGCGCTGATATCCTGCAAGCCGGCCAGGGCGAGGGGATCGTCATGGCGACGATGGCGGAAATGACAGCGCAACGTTCCCTCGCACCGGTCGGGGTGATAGAACTCGTGCCGCGGATAGCCGTAGTCGACAATCAACAACAAGCCCCGTTCGATCCTCGCCGCAACGCTCGCCACCCATGCTTCGCGGGCCGGACCGATCTCCGATCGATAGCCGGGGGCGAAAGGGGTTCCAAGTTCGCTCTCGATCCCTCGTATCGCCCGTTCGGTCGAGGCGCCGGCCCGGGCCTTGATCCAGACCGGCTCGTCCTCGCCCCAGCCCACCCGATATTCGAAGATCCCCTCCTTTTGCACCTCGAAACGCTCCACCGGAAGAGCGTCCACGACTTCGTTGGCGATGACGACTCCGGCAAAGCCCGGCGGCGGCAGGCGATCGATCCAGTCGATGATGACTCGATCGTGCCTCGGCGCCTTCCTGTCGGACTCGAAGGCTTGCGGGATACGATCGAAGATGGTCTTTCGCTGACGACGAGCGAGCGCGGCGGCGGGTTCGAGGATTCGATAACGCAAGGGGATTTCGGGGTGCAAGGAGGCGATGATATCCGCCGCCATCGCCCCCGTGCCGGCCCCGAATTCCAGCACATCGCAAGCCCCGAGCCCGTCGAGGGCTTGCTTGATCTGGATAGCGAGGGTGCGGGAGAAAAGGGGGGTGATCTCCGGGGCGGTGATGAAATCCCCCTCGTGGCCGAAGGTATGCCAGTCGGCGCGGTAATAGCCCAGCCCCGGGGCGTGCAGCGCCAGATCCATGTAGCGAGAAAAGGGGATGCTCCCCCCGGCATCGGCAATTTCCCGGTGTAGCTTGGCGTGCATTCGAGCAAGGTGCCGTGATTGCTCGAAGTCAAGGCAAGGGTCTAAGCCTGCGCCGATATCGCTCTTCCTTTCGCCCGTGTTTTTTTGGAGATCGCCCGTATCATCAGGCATGCGAGGCCTCTTGCCAGGCTTCTTCGCGACCCGAGGCGCCGCCGTTTTATCGTGATTGGCCATGTCGAGGAATCGTTCAATCGGGGTGTCTTCTATCGATGCCGCGTAGTATGAGATGCCGTTTTTTCGCAGGCTTCGATTCGCAGGATTCGACTCATGGGCTTGGGCTTAAGGAATTTGGCTCTTGGGCGATCCATCTTCGGATCCATGACGAGGTGAATATTCATATCATCGGCGAGGTGCGATCAAAGGAGGAGTGTCGATGACGGCACCGGAGAAAAGGAATGGATCGGGCGAGATGCAAAGAGCCGATGAATCATCCGACCCATCGGCGGCAAGCCCGCGATCGGAAGCCTCGGCAAGGGTGGCCCTCATCACCGGGGCGGGGAAGCGAGTCGGAGCGGCCATCGCCCGACACCTGCATCATCGGGGGCTGAGCGTTGCGGTGCATTACCGTCGATCGGCGGACAGCGCTAACGCCCTCGTTCGCGATCTCGATGACGTGCGCCCGGGCTCGGCCGCCGCCTTCGAAGGCGATCTCGTGGAGCCTTCGATACCGGCCCGCATCGTCGACAAGACCGTCGAGCGTTTCGGCGCCCTCGATCTGTTGATCAACAACGCCTCGGCTTTTTATCCCACTCCGGTCGGGGGCGCCGATGAAGATCAATGGAACGAGCTGATGGGTACCAACCTCAAAGCGCCGTATTTTCTGACGCAGGCCGCCGCCCCCTTTCTTGCCGCACGCCAAGGATCCATCGTCAATCTCGTCGATATTCATGGACGAGCCCCTATTCCCGATCATTCGATCTACTGCGCGGCCAAGGCCGGGCTGATCATGTTGACCCGGGCGTTGGCTTTGGATCTCGGCCCTTCGGTGCGGGTCAACGCCGTCGCTCCGGGCATCGTGCTTTGGCCACAGACCGAGACCCCGCAAGCCCAAGCGCAAGAAGAGGAAGCCGCCGAGCAGCGTCGCCGGATCTTGGAGTCCGTGCCCTTGCGCCGCCAAGGAACGGTCTTGGAGGTGGCGATGGCGGTGGCATGGCTCGCCCTCGATGCCCCTTATACCACCGGCCAAATCATCGCCGTGGATGGTGGACGGGGGATCGGGGGCGCTCCTTGTTGAGGGCTACCCGCTTGTCGGGCTCGGTCTTTGCGGATCGTCGGAGCGAATCGGGCGATCCCGCTCGATCACATCGCAGTGGATGCCGAAACCCTTGCCCTTTGAGCGATCTCGAAGCCACAGTTCCAAGGTGCGGGTGATGGAGGGAAAGGCGATTTCTTGCCAAGGGATATCATCGGGTGAAAAGAGCTTGGTCTCCAGGCTCTCTTGTCCCGGCGAAAACACCCCGTCGACGATGCGGCCTCGGAACATCACATAGACCTGATTGATCCGAGGGATGCTCAGATAGGCGAACAGGGCATCGATCTCCACTCGGGCGCAGGCCTCTTCCCAAGTCTCTCGGGCGGCTCCGGCTTCGCTGGATTCGCCGTTTTCCATGAATCCCGCAGGCAGGGTCCAAAGTCCGGCTCGGGGTTCGATCGCCCGGCGACAAAGGAGAATCCTTCCTTCCCATTCGGCGATGCAGCCGACCACGATTTTGGGATTGCGGTAGTGAATCGTTCCGCAGGTATCGCAGACATGGCGCAGGCGCTCGTCCCCCGGCGGGATGCGCAACACCACCGGAGCGGCGCATCGGGAGCAAAAATTCACGAGCGATATCTCCTTGCGGGATCGAATGGGTATCGAGTAAGGGGGATCAAGAGGCTATCCGTTTCGGGGGCGAGGATTCGAAGGGGAGATCTTTTGACTCGTGATAGGGGCGTTCGGGGGCGCAGGCGTTGGTGGCCGAGCGGCGTTCGAGTCGACGCATGAGGGCGGATCCTCGCTTTTCGCATTCCCGCCACAGATCGTCGAAGGTGCGCCGGATGACCGGATGGCGTCCATCGGGGGCGATTTCCGCCAAGGGAGCCAAGACGAAAGGGTATTCGAGGATATCGGGGTGCGGTAGTTCGAATCCATCGGCGCCTTGCTGCACATGATCCCCGAGCAGCAGCAGATCGATATCGACGGTGCGAGAACGAAGGCCTGTTTGCGATGGATCCCGCTTGCGCCCGCATCGCCGCTCGATGGTGCGCAGGGACTCGATGAGCGCTTTCGCCTCCAGATCGCATCGAAAAACGGCGACGAGGTTGTGGAAGGCCGGACCGTCGAAGCCGATGGCCGGGGATTCGTAGATCCCGGAGGCTCGTACCTCTCCGAAAGACGCTTGCAGTTCAAAAATCGCTCGGGGTACATTGTATTCGGGTCGGATATTGCTGCCGATACCGACGAAGGCTTGGTTCACGGCTCAGTCCTTCTTGCGTTCGATGATGATGCCGACCCCTTTGGCTCCCCGAAGCGCCGCCACCTTGTTGATCTGCACCCTCACCCACGGCACGGAGAATTCTTGCAAGATCAACTCCGCGATGCGCTCGGCGAGCGTCTCCACCAGCAAGAAGGTCGAACGGCGCACGAATTCCTGCACGCGTTTGGAGACGGCACGATAGTCGAGGGTATCGGCGAGCGCCTCGCTGGCCGCCGCCCGAGCGATATCCGCACCCATCCAGAGATCGATGATCACTGTTTGCCGCATGCGACGCTCCCAACGATGGAGGCCGATGACGGTATCGATCTTGATTTCCTTGATGAAGATGGTATCCACGCCGCACCTTGAGATGGGCTTTCGAAATCCCAATCCTTTTTCGCTATCGAATCGTCGTCGGTACCTTGGGCGCCCCGAGGATCAAGAGCGAAAATCAAGGGCGAAGGGAGTCCGGTCAAGGGGCCAAGGGGTTGCCGCCGCGGGGGATCGAGTCGAGTCCAATCCGATCGAGTCGATGAATGGGGTACTGAAACAACTACTCAAACAACTACTCAAACAACTACTCAAACAACGGATTGCCATGGCCGAATCGCGGTCGAATCGCTTGAACCGCTCCTTGCGATCAAGGCGAAGTATAGCCGCAACGCTCGTGGACCAAGGCGCGCCATCGAACGGGGCGGGGCTCTTGGATTTCGCTTCGATCATGCGATCCGGCAGGGGCGTGATGCCCTCCTTAGAGCCGATGCTCCCGATGATCGGATATCGTTGTCGGATGGGTCAACGACCCGTTCGTAATGACGGATCATCGCTTTTTCGGGCACGGATTTTCGATGATCGACGATTGATCGACGATCGAGGTGATCGATGAATTTCTTTTTGAACGAGGAAGTCGAGAGGATCGTCGATGCCCTATCGACCCCGGGGGTCGATCTTCTCGCCGGGGTTACGGTTCTTCTCGTGGCCTATCTTGTCGGATCGATCGCCTCGGCGCTCGTGGTCTATCGAATCCTCGGCTTGCCCGATCCGCGCGAACGAGGATCCAAAAACCCGGGGGCGACCAATATGCTTCGTATCGGGGGCAAGAAGGCGGCGGCGTTGACCTTGGGCGGGGATATGCTCAAAGGAACGGCGTCGGTATCGCTGGCTCATCTGCTGGTACCCGAAGTGGCGGTGCTTGCATTGCTGGCCGCCTTTTTGGGCCATCTCTATCCGATCTGGTTCGGCTTTCGAGGAGGCAAGGGGATGGCGACCTGGCTCGGCGGACTCGTGGCCTTCGGCTGGCTGCCGGCACTCGTTGCGGGGGTGATATGGTCGGCGACCGCGGGCTTGACTCGCTATTCATCCTTGGCGTCGATGATGACCGTGGTCGGGGTCTTCATCGCCTCTTTTTGGGTGCGGATCGGAAGCGAGAGCACCATCGTCCTCGATCGCTTCGCCCTCGGGCTGATCGCGATCTTGGTCCTATGGCGGCATCGGGGCAATATCCGGCGTCTTATCGACGGCAGCGAGAGCCGGATCGGCCGCCGGGCATGAGCGAGCGCCTCGGGCTTTCAAGGATCATCGAGCGTTGATTGCAAAGATCCTCTCGTTGCCGCCGGCGAGATGGATCCTCTCGATGTCCTGGAAGCAAGATTTCAAGGGGGAGTCAGATCCTCGAGCCTCCAACGCACTTTGATCCCGAAAGCATTCGGATCGTCGATATCGGGCTCGGTTTTGGAATTCGGCGAAAAGCGACGACTCCCGGCATAAGCGATCATCGCCCCGTTGTCGGTGCAAAATTCGATGCGAGGGCAGTGCAGGTCCGCTTTTTCTTCTTGCACCATCTCCTCGAGGGAAGCGCGTAGACGAAGATTCGCCCCGACCCCGCCGGAGACGATCAGATTCGAAAGTCCGCTTTCTCGCAGCGCGCGTCGACATTTGATCACCATCGTATCGACCACGGCATCCTCGAAGGCTCGGGCGACATCGGCGCGTAGCCCCTCGTCCGAACCCCCCTTGGCATTCGAGCGCTTTTCCTTGCGCAGGGTATCGAGGGCGCAGGTCTTGAGTCCGCTGAAACTGAAGTCCAGTCCGGGGCGATCCGTCATCGGCCTAGGAAAACGAAATCGATGCGGATCCCCTTCTTGCGCCAGTTTCGCAAGCGCAGGCCCCCCGGGATAGGAAAGACCGAGCAGGGTGGCCACCTTGTCGAAAGCCTCTCCGGCGGCATCGTCCAGCGATTCCCCCAAGAGGCGATATTCACCGACCCCTTTGGCTTCGACCAGTTGAGTGTGCCCCCCCGAAACCAGCAGGGCGAGAAAGGGAAAGCGCGGCGCTTTTCGCTCCAGCATCGGGGCCAGCAGGTGCCCCTCCAAATGATGGATGCCCAAAGCCGGCACCTGCCAAGCAAAAGCCAGACTCCTTGCAAAGCAGGCCCCCACCAACAATGCCCCGGCCAGCCCCGGCCCGGCGGTATAGGCGATGGCATCGATCCCGGGATTGGCGCCGTATCCCGTATCGTCGCTTTTCGGTGCATCGCCATTTGATTGGCCATTTGATTGGCCATTTGCTTGGCCCTTCGCTTGATGCAGGGCGTTTCGCACCAAGGGCAGCAGCCGCCTTATATGATCCCTCGAGGCGATTTCCGGCACCACGCCCCCGTAGGCGTTATGGATAGCCGCCTGCGAGTGCAAGGCATGGGCGATCAGCCCGCGCTCGCTATCGTAGATGGCGACGCCGGTTTCATCGCAGGAGGTCTCGATTCCCAGGATACGCATCGTCATATTCTTTCGAGGGGTTTTTCGGGGCGGATCGGATCGATGTTTTTATCGTCAGACGGTTTCGGATCCGGCCGCTTCGGGGGTCGTGCAAGAAGCCGATCAAGGACGATGATGAAGTATAATCCCCCCGATCGATTCCTATCCTTCGCTCATTGTGCCCGAATCGGTTCGAGGGACTATCCCTCGGGCCTTGCGTTTCGGCATGAGCCGATTCGGGAGCGGGGGGTTCGGTTGTCTTTTTCGCGGATATCACAACTTTTAGAGGATGATGGTGAAATGCCCCAAGTTCGTATCAAGGAGAATGAACCCTTCGATGTCGCTTTGCGTCGCTTCAAACGTGCCTGCGAGAAGGCCGGAGTGCTGACCGAAGTGCGGCGGCGGGAGTATTACGAAAAACCCACTTCGATCCGTAAACGCAAGGCCGCAGCCGCGGTCAAGCGGCATCAGAAAAAGATTCAGCGCGAGCAGCTGCGTCGCGTGCGGCTTTATTGAGCCCTTTGCGATTGGATAAGCGGGATCCGGCGGCCGGCGGCGTTTGGATCCTTGGATTCGGCATCCTTTCGGCGATTCTTTCGATAGATCATCGCCCCGATTCAAAGATCGATGGATGCCAAGCGCTTGATCTCGGCGAGGGTTGAAACGGCAAGATTCACAAGGCGAGATCGGTGAAGCGGTGTTGGATTTTTTCGGACGGTCGGTGGCATGAGCCAAACCCTCAAAGAACGTATCGACAACGATGTCAAGGATGCGATGCGCGCTCGCGATCGAGAGCGCCTTTCGGTCTTGCGTTTGGTCGGGGCCGCGATCAAGCAGCGCGAAGTGGATGAGCGTATCGATCTCGACGATGTCGCCACCATCGAGGTCCTCGATCGGATGCTCAAACAGCGTCGCGACTCCATTCGCCAGTACGAGGATGCCGGGCGCGAGGATTTGGCCGCGACCGAGCGCAAGGAAGTCGAGATCATCGGTGGTTATCTGCCCGCCCCCCTCGACGAGGCGGAGATCGACGCTCTCATCGCCGAGGCCATCGAACGATCGGGGGCGACCGATTTGAAGCGGATGGGCGAGGTGATGGCTCTTCTCAAGCCGCAGGTCAGTGGCCGCGCCGAGATGTCCAAGGTGAGCATGAAGGTCAAGGATCGCCTTCGCGCTTGAAAAAAGCCGTCTTTGCAAGGGCAGCGCCCAAGCCTCGGTCGAGCGGGTGAGAGCGGCTCGAACCAAAGGGGGCCTCGGCGCGGATTCGAAATATCGCTTGCTTCGGGGAGGGCTGTGGATTGGCCGGACGAATCCCCCGATCCTTTGTCGACGACATTCTGGCGCGAACCGATATCGCCGAGATCATCGGTCACTACATTCGTCTTGTGCCTTCCGGAAAAGAATTCAAATCCCTGTGCCCCTTCCATTCCGAGAAGACCCCCTCCTTCACCGTCGTCCCCGATAAGCAGTTCTATCACTGCTTCGGCTGCGGAAAGAGCGGGAGCGCCATCGGTTTTTTGATGGATTACGCCAACATGGATTTCGTGGAGGCGGTGGAGGATCTCGCCCATCGTCTCGGGCTCAAGGTGCCGCATGAAGTCGATGATCGCCGCTTCGCCGCCGATGGCGATCACCGGGCGATCTTCGAGATGCTGGAACGGGCCAATCGTTTTTTTCGAAATGGATTGCGCGGTTCCGATGTCGCCAAGGAATATTTGAAGGGTCGGGGGCTCGGCGGAGAGGTCGCGCGGGAATTCCAGATCGGTTTTGCCCCTTCGGGATGGGAGGCTCTGCTTTCGGAACTGGGCAAGGAGGCATCCGAGCGCGATCTTTTGGTCGCCGCCGGTCTTGTGATCCGGCGCCAAGAGGATGGCCGGCTTTATGATCGCTTTCGCAATCGGATCACCTTTCCCATTCACGATACGAGAGGCCGGGTGGTAGGTTTCGGCGCCCGCATCATCGGCGTCGGCGAACCCAAATACCTCAACTCCCCGGAGACGAGGGTTTTCCACAAAGGACGCGAACTCTACGGTCTGTGGCGGCTGCGGCGTCCCGGGGTCGTGCGCCCGAAGCGCTTGTTGGTCGTCGAGGGCTATATGGATGTGGTGGGGCTCGCTCGTTCCGGCATCGACGGAGCGGTTGCCACCTTGGGAACATCGGCGACCCCGGATCATATCCGGAGCCTGTTTCGATTCGCAGGTGATATCGTCTTTTGCTTCGATGGCGACGAAGCCGGTCGAAGGGCGGCGTGGCGGGCGCTCGAGAACACCCTTCCGGCGATGCATGGGGAGGATCGTCAGGTCCGTTTTCTTTTCCTTCCCGAGGGCGAAGATCCCGACAGCCTTGCCCGCATTGAGGGGCGAGAGGCTTTCGAACGGCGCCTTCAAGACGATGCCATCGAGATGAGCCGCTTCCTCTTCGAACAAAAGGAGCGGGATCTTTCTTTGCGCAGTGCGGAGGGTCGCTCTCGTCTCGTCGCTCGGCTCTTGCCTCTTATCCGGCGCATTCCCTCGGGGGGCTATCGTCGTCAGCTGGAGATGGAGCTTGCGGATCTATCCAAGGACCGCACGGTGATTTCTTTCGACGAGTCCGTGGTCGAGGGCTATCGACCGCCCGGCCGCTCGGGATCGAAATTCTCGGATCGGGCCGCAGGCGGACCGAAGCGATCCGGGCCGAGCAAGACCCTGATGCGCCAGGCGGTACGGATCCTCGTCTACGACCCGCAGGTCGCATTGGATGTCGAGGACGAGGATTTGGAGCCGATCCGCGACGATGCCGCCGACCTTCGGGGGGCGGATATCCTGCTCGATCTGATCGAGAACATTCGCCGGCGGCCCGATATCAGCGCCGGTCGGCTGCGCGAGCGCTACCGCGGACATCGATGGGAGGGAGCGATCCTCGCCCTTTCGCGCGACCCCCCCGAGCTTTTCGGCAAGGGGGATATGAAGATCGAGTTCGAGGAATGCCTGCGTCGGCTGCGAGAGCAGGCGAAGCGGCGAAAGCGCCGCGCTCGACGAGAAGCCCTCTCATCGGGGTCTGTCCGGGGATCGAATATCGCCCAAGGCGATGAATCGCCGGCCTTGGATCGCAAAGCGTCTGCCGTCGACGACGAGACTTCGAGAGCGCTCTTGCAAGAAGGGAGCGATGGCCGGTGAATCACCGAAAAACGATGAAGAGTTCGATCTCGCTCGAATGCGCTTTCGATCTTCAAGCGACCCTGCCCAAAGGGCGAAAGGGCCAGCATCCAAAGACCCGGCCGCAAAAGCCACTGGATCGGGTCCGTGCGCCCTTGTTTGCGTGGATTGCTTCGCAGGCTCCTTATCGCGAAAAAAGGGTATCGAAAGTAGGGCATCGAGAATCTTTCGTGAAAAGAGAGGCTCCGCCGTTGAATCGAGCCCGATCGAGGGCAAGATTTACAATCGCCCGGTGATCGATCCACCCGATCGCCCATCCGAGCTTGAGCATAGGACGCTTTTCATTGCCGATATCCCGAAAAAAGGGTATCGGATCCGAGGAGGAATGATCCGATGAGCGAGAACGACAAGAACGATCAGCAGCAAGGCGTGGAACAGCAGGAAAAGGAATCTCGCTACAGCCGGCTCATCAGCAAGGGCGCGGAACAAGGGGGATATCTGACCTTCGATGAGGTCAATGACTATATCTCCGCCGGAGCCTCCGATCCCGAGCAGTTCGCGGGCATCGTCGAGACCTTGAACAATGTCGGGATCAGCGTGCTGGAAATGGTTCCCGATGCCGATGAGATTCGCCTCAAGGGTTCCGAAGTCCCGGGCGACGATATCGCGAATAAGGAGGCGGCGACGGAGATCGCCACCATCGACGCCGATATCGGTCGCACGACCGACCCGATTCGCATGTATATGCGATCGATGGGCGATACCCCGCTCCTCGATCGCAAGGGCGAGATCGAGATCGCCAAGCGTATCGAGCAGGGTCTGAAAGAGGAGTTGGAGGCCTTGGCCCTTTATCCCCCGACCATCGATTTCCTTTTGGAGGAATACGATCGGGTCAAGAAGGGCGATATCAAATTGACCGAAATCATCAGCGGCTTCATCGAGCCCGTCGTTCCGCCGGAGCAATCCGCAAAGCCGGGGGCGAAGGGGCAGGAGAAGGAAAAAGAAAAAGAGCCCGATCAGGGGCCGGATCATTCGGAAGCCGATCGTCGTTTCAAATTGATTAAAAGGTATCAAAGCGAATTCCACCGCAAATCGAAGGATGACGACTGGATGTGGCGTCCGGCGGCGTGGGAGGATGATCCGGGCGAGGAAAGGGTGAAAAAAGCCCATCCCCGAAAAGAAAAAACCTCCCTTGCGGGGTCGACGAAGAAGGTCACGAAAGGAGAAGTGAAATGAACGAATCTCCAATCCGGGAGTTATCCGAGGCCGAGTTGGCATCGGTCCGTCGGGCGTCGGCATCGGAAAAAAAAGCCGCACAAGCACCGGGATCGAAGGCCGATGATACCGCCGGCGATCCCATCGATTTCTTGGCCGATCTTTGCGTGGAAAAAGGCAAGATGCCTTCCGATCGTTTTTTCGATTCCTTCAAAGACAAGCAAGGTCAGGCCAGGGATGCTCGCCGGTGGTGGCGAGCCCAAGCCCGTAAGGAATATTCTTGGGGGGAGGTCTTGCTGGCCAATCGGGAAGAGGCGCAAGCCAGTTTGAAAAGACTCGATGAATTGCG
Source organism: Thioalkalivibrio sp. HK1 (assembly GCA_000583135.1). Lineage (GTDB taxonomy): Bacteria > Pseudomonadota > Gammaproteobacteria > HK1 > HK1 > HK1. The sequence goes on along the minus strand of JFBG01000052.1, from coordinate 73 downwards.
GAAGCGGGGCGATGCCCCCGCTTTTGCAAGCGACGCTCCGAGTCTGTTCACCGAGCCTGCCAAGTCCGCCGAG
>JFBG01000051.1 GCA_000583135.1 Thioalkalivibrio sp. HK1 | reverse complement strand
CTCGAACTTACCCTTGGCCATGAAGAAAAACTCCGAGAACGCGACTCATCGATAAGATGAATATCGCTTTTGTTATGTGGTGCCCATAACTGGATTCGAACCAGTGACCTCTCCCTTACCAAGGGAGTGCTCTACCGACTGAGCTATATGGGCCGCGCAAATTTCCACCGAACCGCTCGGGCGGTCGAACGACCAGGGAGCCCGAATACGGATCGAGCCTTCCGTTTTGCTCTTGACCCGATGCAATCCGAGGTCGTTATGGAGCGGGTGATGGGAATCGAACCCACATCATCAGCTTGGAAGGCTGAGGTTCTACCATTGAACTACACCCGCAAGGCTCCCTTGACGGGATTGAAAAAACCGAAACGGACCTCGGGGCCGAAATCTTCCGATGATTCGATTCGAGATCGCCACGCTCTGGTGGAGGGGGCAGGATTCGAACCTGCGAAGGCTGAGCCGCCAGATTTACAGTCTGGTCCCTTTGGCCGCTCGGGAACCCCTCCAAGTGCAAACGGATAATTATCGTTGATCTTAGGTGTCAATGTCAATACCGACGACCATCGATCGATGATCGCTCCACAAAATCGAGATTGCTTTCAAAAAATCCTTCAAAATCAATCGATTACGGGTGACGCCGAAGACTTTGGAAGCAGTGGGGGTATCGATTCTCCTTGGAAGAATTTTGGAAGAATTTTGGGCGATCTTGCGAAAGGGGTGCAAAGGGGCTCATGATCCACCGGCTCGGCGTCGCTCTTTTGCAGTGCACAAAGGCAATATCGCAACCGCCGACGTATCGCCATATCGATGTCGATACCATCCGATTACGATCCGATAAGGATGCCTTCTTTCGGGATTTCGGTGCGCACCAAGGTGCACCTTGCCAGATGATATGCGTCCGGGCTCGTTTTTTCAAGTCGACCCTCTCTAACTCTACGCTCTTCCTTCCGCCGAATACCGAATTGCCTTGCAGATCCCCTGATATCTTCCATTTTGAATGAATCTTCGGAGATATCCGAGTCCAAATACCGGTCAAGCACCCGATATCCGTGCCGGCTTCGATGTCGGGGCATGGGTGAAGAGGAGTATCGGATGGCTCGAAAAAACTCGAACGCTCGCCCTTCGCCGATACGATCCGAAAAAGAAGATGTGTCTTCGTCTTCGATACCGCGGAAAGTGCGAAAAATGCGAAAATTCCGCCTTGAAACCCCTTGTTTTCGCTACTTGGAGCAGGTAAGGGGGGTATAATCGGTCCGGTATCCGAGGGCGAGCGGCAAGCGACGAAGCAGTCTGACCGAAAAAAAGAGCACATGGAATCGGGTCTTGGATACAGGTACGACCAAGAAATCGAAGGGGATGCCTTGGTCAACAGCGCGACAGCGAAAATGAGCGATACATGGAGTGAATATCCATGTCGGATCATGAAGACCGGAAGCGCCACGACGAGGGGGTCGACCCTGCGTTGAGCCTGAGCATCGGAAACGAGATCCGAAAGGAGTTCGATCGAGCGACGGAAAAGATCGAAAGGAATATGGAAAGAAGCGTCGATCGAATCGAGAATAAAGTCGATTCCGTGCGGAGCGAGATCAAGGATGATGTAAAAAGGCTCGAGGATAAGATGGATAAAAGGCTCTTGAAAGTCGAATCGAGAACCTCCTACATCCTCGGGCTGCTTTCCGTCATCGGGATCGTTGGCGGCATCCTTCTTTTCTTTCTTCGAGCGGGAGGTGGCGGTTGAGGCCTACCTTGTTCGATTCCCCTCTTCAAGCGATGCGAGAGCGAGGATATTTCCTTCGATTCTCGTCCTACCGCCCGAAGGATTGCCGGTGTCGAGATGATCGGTGATGGAGAGCATCGGCCGATGGCCAGGAAATGGGATCGAGCCCGGGCAGCGGGCTCGATCGAGAAGTCGAAGGAGATTCCTTCGTCAACGACAGCGAGAATGAACCAGCCAAGGAGTTCAATGTCATGTCGAATCATGAAGACAAGAAACGCCCCGAAGAGCGGGTCGACCCTTTCTTGATGCTGAGCATCAGAAACGAAGTCCGAACGGAAATCGAGCGGGCGGTGGATCGCCTTGAAAAGAGCGTGGATAGGATAGAAACGAGGCTCTTGAAAGTCGAATCGAGAACCTCCTACATCCTCGGGCTGCTCTCCGTCATCGGGATCGTTGGCGGCATCCTTCTTTTCTTCCTTCGGGCGGGAGGTGGCGGTTGAGTCCTACCTTGTTCGATTCCCCTGTTCGATCGATGCGAGAGCGAGGATATCACCTTCGATTCTCGTCCTATCGCCCGAAGGATAGCCGGTGTCGGGATGATCGATGATATGGAGAGGATCGACCGATGATCAAGAAGTCGAAGGGGATTCCTTCGTCAACGACAGCGAGAATGAACCAGCCAAGGAGAGAGCATCATGTCGGATCATGAAGACCGCAAGCGCCACTATGAGGGTGTCGATCCTGCGTTGAGCCTGAGCATCGGAAACGAGATCCGAAAGGAAATCGATCGAGCGACGGAGAAGATCGAAAGGAATATGGAAAGAAGCGTCGATCGGATCGAAAAGAACATGGAAAAGAGCGTCGATCGAATCGAGGATAAAGTCGATTCCGTGCGGAGCGAGCTCAAGGATGATGTAAAAAGGCTCGAGGATAAGATGGATAAAAGGCTCTTGAAAGTCGAATCGAGAACCTCCTACATCCTCGGGCTGCTCTCCGTCATCGGGATCGTTGGCGGCATCCTTTTTCTTCGGGCGGGAGGCGGTTGAGGTTTATCTTGTCCGATTCCCCCTCTTCGACCGATGCGAGAGCGAGGATATCGCCTTCGACTCTCGTCCTCCCGCCATCAAGGCGGATGCGGTCGGCACCTCGCATTGCGAGGGACAGGCGATTGCAGGATCACTCGCTCCGCTCTCATCCCCACTGACTCCCCCGCTTCGGGAGCTCGAAACAAGACATTTAGCCTAAAGCCAATCTCGAGGGATCAGGTATTTCTCGATCAGTTCTTCCTCGGGACTGCCCGCAACGGGGGTGAAGTCATAGACCCAGCGCGCCAGCGGCGGCAAGGACATCAAAATCGATTCCGTTCGCCCCCCGGACTGTAGTCCGAACAGGGTTCCGCGATCGTGGACCAAGTTGAACTCGACATAGCGCCCTCGGCGCATCAATTGGAATTCGCGCTCTTGGGGTGTCCACGGTCGATCCCGGCGCAGATCGACGATCGAGAGATAGGCATCCAAATAGCCCGATCCGACGGAGCGAGCGAAACGATCGCAAGCATCGAAGCCTCCCTCGTTCAAATCGTCGAAAAAAATCCCTCCGACCCCGCGGGACTCGCCGCGGTGAGGAAGATAGAAATAGCGATCGCACCATTGTTTGAAGCGTGAGTAAGCATCCGGCGCATATTCCGAGCATAGAGCCGCCGCCGCCCGATGCCAAGCGCGAACATCGGCCTCGATCGGATAGAAAGGCGTCAGATCGAACCCGCCGCCGAACCACCAAACCGGTTCGGCCTTTGCATCTGCGGCTTCGGCTTCGAAATAGCGCACATTGCAGTGGGATGTGGGAATGTGGGGGCTCGAAGGATGCACCACCACCGACACCCCGAGGGCTTGGAAGGCGCACCCGGCCAGCTCGGGGCGGGCGGCCGTGGCCGCCGGGGGGAGCATATCGCCGTGGATATGAGAGAAGTTGACTCCGGCGCGCTCGAAAACTCGACCCTCGTCGATGATCCGGGTGCGCCCGCCACCGCCGCCGTCGCGCTGCCACTCGTCCTCGCGCATTCGCGCCGCAACGTCTTGGGCGATCAGACCCTCGCAAATCCGATCTTGGAGGTCGAGCAGCCATCGACGCACTTGCGCCGCTCGCGAGAATTCCCCCTGCGTCATGGCCTTGTCTTAGCTCCTTAGCACCGAGCCGCTACGGATATCGATGATTCGAGTGGGGCGATCGAGCCCTCCGACTCGACCTTTGACATAACAATCGATATCGGTGCCGAAGGCGAGACGGGCCTTGGATATCTCGCGAACCGGAGCCTTGGACGAGCGATTCGCGCTGGTCGAAATCAACGCCCCGCCGAAGGCCGAGCAAAGCGCACGGGGAACGAGATGATCGCTCACCCGCAAGGCGATCGATCCCTCCTCGCCGACCAGCCATGTCGGCACTCGGCGACGGGCCCGAACGACGAGAGTGACCGGACCTGGCCAAGAACGAGCGGCATGCTCGGCAAAAACGGGATCGCTCGTATCCGTAAAAAACGCGAGCTGCTCGACGGTGGCGGCGATGAGAATGCAACGTTTGTGAGCCGAGCGGCGCTTGACGGCGAAGATCCTCGCCACCGCGGACCGATTCAAAGGATCGCAGCCAAGACCGAATACCGCTTCGGTGGGATAGGCGATGATCCCGCCTCGGCGAAGAACTTCGATTGCCCGGCGATAATGCCACCCTCCCATCGAACACCCCCTTTGGCGACCCGATAAGAGCCTTTGAGCCCCCAAAAGCCTCGCTTCCATGACGAGGCGATGCGCTGTGCTTTGATGATCGGGGGCGACGTCGAAGCCGATATCGTCGGCCGCACCGGATCTTCATCGCCGACCTCGCTAGGATTTCGTGCGATCGGCGAGTTTTTCTTGCAGACGATCGCTGCGCTCCAAGATGGCGGCGGCATTGCGTTCGCGCTCCGCAGCGAGAGCGGCGGCGAGATCCGGATGCGAAAGAGAAAGAATTTGGACTGCGAGGTAGCCTGCATTTTTCGCCCCGGCCTTGCCGATGGCGACACTCGCCACCGGGATCCCTCCGGGCATTTGCACCGTCGAAAGCAGGGCATCCTCGCCCCGCAGCGGACCGGCGTCGATCGGAACCCCGATCACCGGACGCACCGTCATCGCCGCCACCGAGCCTGCAAGATGCGCCGCCATCCCGGCCGCGGCGATGAACAGCGCACATCCTCGATCGACGGCGTTGCGCACATATTCGCCGGTCGCCTCGGGGGTGCGATGGGCGGAGCGGACCCGAAGCTCGTAGCGAACATCGAAGGCTTCGAGCACTTCGACGGTGGATTCCATGATCGGAAAATCGGAATCCGACCCCATCAAAATCGAAACGAAGGGCTCTTTCATCTTCTGCAAAACCTCCTTGGATCAAGCGACTTTCGAAGTCGCGAAAAGACCTGCGAATCAACACCCGACGATCACGACAAGGAAAGCCAAAGACTTCTGCGGCCATACGACCGAGCGTTTTTCGATCCCCGCCGGACGCTTTACAGGTGATCGCCGAAGCACGGCGGGCAAAAAATATGAGATCGGGCTTTCAGATCCTACCCAAACGCCGCCTCCGGCAACCCGCCTTTTCCGATCCCGGCACCCGTTATCGCCCGGCAAACATCGACCAGCACCATCTTTGATTACCATCGGCGACATTCGGGCGATGCTCGAGAAAATCCGTCCGGCGAACCGACGATGCGAGCCTATCTTCGATGGTTTTCGGATCAAGACCTAAGTCAAGACTCCAATCAAACTGGCCGGCCTTTCGGCCATCAGCTCACCGTGAACTGCCCCATCATGCCGCGATCTTCGTGCTCCAAGATATGGCAGTGATACATATAAGGGGTTCGATCGGTGGCCGGATGGTCGAAACGGACGATGATCTCCGACCAGCCATCGTCGTCCAGCACCACCATATCCTTCCAGCCCTTTTGGTCCGCCGGGACCGATTCGCCCGCCACTTTGTCGATCAAGAACGAGCAGCCATGCACATGGAAGGGGTGCTCGCCTTGGTCGGAGCGAAAACGCCAACGCTCCCAGACGCCGCGCTCGATACGCTCGTTGATCACGTTCATATCCATCGCCGCGCCGTTGATGGCCATATCCATCATCGCATGCCCTTGGCCATGCCCGCCGGCACCGCTGTGATTCATCTCGAGCATGAAATCTCTGGTGCGCACGATGGCGCTCTCGGGGGGGCGAGCCAAGGCGATGAGCCTATCCGGCAAAGGCGCGGTATGGGGCATCAAGGCGTTATCGACCTCCAGCGTCAACGAGGGCGGCGGCAGGGTCTTTTCGGATTCGGATCGATCGAACAATCCGAGCAAGCCGCCGAGCAAACCCTCATCTTCCTCGTCCTCGAATTCATCTTCGAAGAGGGTCAACAGTCCCGCAGACCGACCATCGGATAGATCGACGACGATCTCGCAGCGCTCACCGGGCGCCATCTCCATCTGCGTCATGGGCACCGGGGCTTCGAGCAATCCCCCGTCGGTCGCGATCTTGTGGAAGATTCGGCCGTCGGCGAAGGTCACGATATAAAAACGGGCATTGGCACCGTTCAGCAGCCGCAGCCGAACCTTTCCCGCCGGGACCTTGGCAACCGGGGCGATGGCACCGTTGACGATCACCGTTTCCCCGAACCAGCCATCATCGCCGGAATCCATCAGCGAATAGACGAGTCGGCCTTGGGCGTCGAAGGTGCGGTCTTGGATGATGATCGGCAAATCATCCACGCCGTATCGATGCGGCAAGGCCAAGGAGTCGGCCTGCTCGTCATCGATGATGATCATCCCCGCCAGCCCGCGATAGACCTGATCGCCGGTGCGGCCGTGGGTATGGGAGTGATACCAGCAGGTGGCGGCGGGCTGGACGATGGATAGTGTGGGATCCCATCGATCTCCCGGTGCCATTTCCAACTGCGGCCCACCGTCGACATCGCCCGGCACATGCAATCCATGACCGTGCACCGCAACCGGCTCCGACGACATGTTGTGATAGCGCAAAGAAAGCTCGCTGCCTCGCCGGGTGCGGATCGTGGGTCCCAGATAGTCTTGGCCAAAACCCAGCGTGGGGGTTTTGACCCCGGGAAGGAAGGACCATTCTCCCTGACGAATGGGCAGGTCGACGGGCTTTCCGTCGGAGCCGTCGGCCAGATTGGGGATCGGCAAGGTCGCAGGGGTACCGAGCGCCCAAGCTGGATGCAGCGCCCCGGCACCGATCAGCGCAGGGAAGCCGGCGAGAAAACGACGCCGGGAGAGGCTCGATGACATGCGGATTCCTTTTATTTTTGACTGAACGAATGAAAGTCGAAGCCAACGGATAACGATGCCTTGCGGATCGACAAGCCTTAGCGGTCGATATACACATCACCGATGCGATCTTTCATATCCCGACGATATCTCGGCGAAGTGACCTGCTATGCGCGATCTTCCCCCGCCGATATGCAGCGCTCGATCACTTGGAAATGGCGAAATGGGCATCGGGGGATCGAAAATCAAGCCCATCCGGATCGAAAAAAAGGGGCTTGGCGAGATCTTTATCGGGAGAAAATCGATATCGAATCGATATCGAAAAAAGCGGGCGATAGCGGCCAAGACCTGCAAACCACCGCCCGAATAAGCGGATCACCGACCGGCAGCAAATAGCGATCGAGAGTTCTCGGAGCGTTCGAACGACACTCGAACGGTGCCCGATCGGCACTGGAGCGAGACTCGCTCCACAAGCATCGATCGGCATATCGAGCGCGGCCCGCCGCCTCTTGCGATCAGACTAAGGGCGCAACGACAACCATCCTCGTCGAGATCGACCGAGGCGATCGATCTCGGGCATCGAGAAGCGGGGGGCAACGAATCAAGCCGCTCCTGATACGGAAAGTGCATCGGATTGGCGATCGGAGGCGATCGCTTCGGCGGCACCGCTCTCGGCCTCTCCCGATGCCGCCTGTTTCGATACGGCATCGGAGGCGTTTTTTTCGCCGGAATCGTTCGATCGCTTCTTTCTCGTCGATGCCGCTTTGCCCGCCGGACTTTTCGCCACCGCCTTTTTTGTCGATGCGCGGGTTTTTCCGGTCTTCTTGCGAGCGCCTTTGGCCGAAGCCTCCTCGAGCAAGCGCCTGGCCTCCTCGAGCGTGATGTCGATCGGATCGACTCCCTTGGGGATGTAGGCCTTGCTCGATCCCTCGACGATCACCGGACCGAAACGGCTTTTCATGACCTCGATCGCCGTTCCCTCGAAGGCCTTGATGCGCCGCGCCGCATCGGCCGCCTTCTTTCGGGCAATCAATTCAAGGGCGCGCTCCACCGTCAAGGATTGGGGATCGTCGTCTTTCGGAATCGATACGAATTTATCCCCGTAGCGAACATAAGGCCCGAAACGCCCCTTGCCGATGGTGATCGTTTCGCCCTGCTCGGTCGTACCGAGACTGCGAGGACCGCTGTCGCTGATGATGCGCAGCGCCGTCTCGAGATCGACGGTCAACGGATCGACACCCTCGGGGATCGAAGCCGATTTTCCGCCGCATTTGACATAAGGACCGAAACGCCCGATCAGCACCTGCACCGGCTCCCCGTCCTCGTTCTCCCCGAGCCTGCAGGGAAATTCGAGCAGCCGCATCGCCTGCTCGAAGGTGATGGTGTGCATGCGCTGCCCCGGGAGCAGGCTGACGAATTTCGGCTTTTCCTCGTCATCTCGGGTGCCGAGCTGGACGAAGGTCCCGAAACGTCCCACCCGTACCGAAACCTCGCGGCCGCTCGCCGGATCGGTGCCCAAAATCCGCGTATTTTCTCTGACGCCTCCGGCCTGATCCGGATCGCCGTCCGATTCCGAAGCGGCATCCGTGGCTTGGCCCGCCTGCTCGGCCGAGGCTTTTTTTGCACCTCGCGCGATATCGGAACCCCGTCCTTTTTCTTGGACGACCAATCCGGAAAAGGGGATCCAAAAGCCCTCGAGCAGCGATTTCCATTCCCTCTCACCGCGAGAGACCGCATCCAGATCGCCCTCCATGCGAGCGGTGAAATCGTAGTCGACATAATCGGCGAAACGGCGAGAGAGGTAGCCGCTGGTCAATCGTCCGATATCGGTGGGATGAAAGCGGCGCTCGATCAACTCGACATAGCGGCGTTCCTGCAGCACCGAGAGGATCGAGGTATAGGTCGATGGACGCCCCAAACCGTGTTCCTCCAACGCCTTGACCAGACTCGCCTCGGAGTAGCGAGGCGGGGGTTCGGTGAAATGCTGTTCCGGGCGCACTTCGAGCAAATCGACCCGCATCCCTTTTTCCAGTTCCGGCAGACGATGATCCTTCCCCGCCCCGCTTCCACCGTCGCGGGCGCTCTCGGATGAATCGTCCCAAACCGCAAGAAAACCCGGGGAGGTCAAGGTCGACCCATTCGAACGAAGGATATCCGCAGGCGGCGGGGCATCGGGCAGAGGATTTCTCCCGCAGGTGAATTCGACGGATACGGTATCGAAAGTGGCATGCTGCATCTGGCAGGCCACCGCTCGCTTCCAAATCAGGGCGTAGAGCTTGGCTTGATCGGAGTTGAGCATCCTTTCGATCGAGCGCGGGGTGCGCATGGCCGATGTGGGGCGAATGGCCTCGTGCGCTTCTTGTGCATTCCTCGATTTGGTGGGAAAGATGCGCGGCCTCTCCGGGAGCTGATTCGCCCCCAATTCCTTGCCGATATAAGCCCGAATCTCGGCCACCGCGCTTTGCGCCAATGCGGTCGAGTCGGTACGCATATAGGTGATCAAACCCTCGGCGGCGCCGCCGATATCGATCCCCTCATAGAGTTTTTGCGCCACCTGCATCGTCTTTTTCGAGGAAAAGCGCAGTTTTCTCGCGGCTTCTTGCTGCAAGGTGGAGGTGGTAAAAGGCGGGGGAGGATTGCGCCGACGCTGTTTTTTCTCGACCGCATGGACGCATAAGCATCCGCCTGCGAGCCCTTCGATGCGAGCCCCGGCTCGCTGGGCTTGCGCCTCGTCATTGATACTGAATTGCTCGAGTTTCTCTCCCTCGAGTCGCACCAAGCGCGAAGGAAATTCGGTGCCCGCGCTTCGCAGATCCGCCCCGATGGTCCAGTACTCGCGGCGCTCGAAGGCTTCGATTTCCTCCTCGCGCTCGACGATCATCCGCAGCGCCGGGCTTTGTACCCGACCGGCCGAGAGACTGGGGCTGATCTTTCCCCACAGCAAAGGAGAGAGGGTGAATCCAAAAAGGCGATCCAATGCCCGGCGGGCCTGCTGGGCATTGACGAGATCGTCGGAAATGGTGCGGGGGTTGGCCACCGCCCGGCGCACCGCTTCTTTGGTGATCTCGTTGAATACCACCCGATAGACGGATTTGGAGCCGATCGATTTTCTCTGGCGCAAGAGCTCGAGAAGATGCCAAGCGATCGCCTCGCCCTCGCGATCGGGGTCGGTGGCCAGATAAAGGGTATCGGCGCCGACGAGGGCCTTGGCGATTTGGTCGACGTGTTTTTTATTGCGATCGATCGCGGCATAGCGCATCTCGAAACCATGATCCGGATCGACCGCACCATCGCCGCGATCGAGATCGCGCACATGGCCGTAAGAAGACAGAATCTTATATTCCGAGCCCAGATATTTTCCGATCGTTCGCACTTTCGTCGGCGATTCGACCACGAGAACGTTTCTGGCCATCACGAAAAACTCCGTTTGCGAAAGGGCTTCAAAAGATCCGTCGGATGATCCGACCGCGATATGACAATCCAAACTTCGCTCGATTCATCGACTTCGACAACCGGCCGCCGACGATACAAAGGGTCAAGCGGGCATCCGCTTTGGATCCCAAGATGCCGACGGGCACGATACCTGATCATCGGTCGATCTTTTTTCGATCGATGATCGCGATTCGCTGATTGAATCATGATCTATCTATACGACTTTCGGATTTTTTTTCAAGTGCGAGCGAGCCTTGCGATTTTTCCGCTCACCCTCGTCGACAGGAAGCCGATGGGCTCGTTGCCGGCTCGCTATCCGGCTCGCACGAAGCGCCCTCCGGGCAATGCATCCACTTTACCGGCCAGTTCCAACTCCAGTAATAGCGCCGACAACGGTCCGGCGGCGATGCCGGTGCGAGAAACCACCTGATCGAGGGTTGCGGGATCGTAGCCGATGGCTTCCAGTACGAGCATCATAGATGGATCGGATGGAGGGCTCGTCTTGCCCGATTTCGCCGCTTCGCGCTTCGATGATTCGAGCGACGATTCGATCGCGGACGGGCCCTTTTCGGACTCGAGCCCGGGCTCGCTCCCGGGTTCGCCCCGAGACTCGCCCATCGGGGCAAGGCGAGAAGGCCATGCGATCGACGGCAAGATCTCTTCGATCACATCCTCGACGCTCTCGACGAGTTTGGCTCCGTTGCGAATCAGGGCATGGCAGCCGCGAGAGAGGGGATTATCGATCGATCCCGGGATCGCGAAGACCTCGCGTCCCTCCTCCACCGCAAGGCGAGCGGTGATCAACGAACCGCTGCGCACCGAGGCCTCGACCACCAGCGTCCCCAGCGCAAGGCCGCTGATGATGCGATTGCGACGCGGGAAATTCGTGGCCAAGGGCACCGTCCCCGGCGGAAACTCGCTGACCACCAACCCTTTTTGCGCAAGTTCTTGTGCGAGATCGCGATTGGACGGGGGGTAGCAACCATCCGATCCGGTGGCGATCACCGCCAGACTCGCCCCCTCGGCCGCCAACGCCCCCCGATGCGCGGCGGTATCGATGCCTCGGGCAAGACCGCTGGTGATCGCAAGGCCGGCACGGGAAATCTCCTGTGCGAAATCGAATGCGCGGCGCTTGCCGGCGGCGGTGGCCGAACGCGCCCCGACCATCGCCACCTGCGGGACTTCGAGCAGGCCGATATCGCCCAGACAATAAAGCAGCGGCGGGGGACGGGCGATGGCCGCAAGGCGCAAGGGATAGGCATCGTCTCCCATGGGGACGATCCGAACCCCGATCCGGGCCAAGCGCTCCCGATCCTCTTCGGCATCGGCCCAACGAACGCCCTTGATGCGTTTGATCGCGCGCTGCGAAAAACCCAAGGAGGCAAGGTCTTTGGGGCTCGCATCCAATACCGCCTTCGGACCGCCGCAAACTCGAACGGCTTTTAAGATTCGATGCCCGTTCCCGATCTGCGTTCGCCCGATGGCCAGCCAAGCCACGAGATCCGTAGCCTCGAGCGAAGCCGGATTCTTGGGCGGGGGATCGAGCGAGCCCAAAGAGCCCGAGTCCTTGCGCTCGCTCGACCCTTCGCTCGCTATGCCTTGTCGCTCGTCTTCTTTGCCCATGCGCATCCCCTTTACGAAAATCGATTGTCCGACCCCAACCCTTTTTCGCATCGGCGATCGATGAAGGGCTTGGGATTCATTTGACTTCGATGGGCAGATAAAGTGTTTTGTTTTTTTCGATATCGATATCGGATGCGAGCGGCGAATGGCGATCCCGATACCCGCCGGCCAAGACGGTCAGCCTCATACCCTCCATCCTTTGCCTTTATACTTGCGGATATCCGTGGACTCGCCTTCGGACGCACCTTCGGAAAGCGGCCTTTATGAAAAAAACGGTGATAGCGCGATGGCCCTGCTCGATATCCTTCATTTTCCCGATCCACGCCTTCGGTGCCGCGCCCAACCGGTGAAGACGATCGACGATCGCATCCGGCGCTTCGTCGACGATATGTTCGAAACGATGTATGCCGCCCCCGGAATCGGGCTTGCGGCGACCCAAGTCAATGTCGCGCAGCGGATCATCACCATCGATATCTCCGAAAGCCGCGATCATCCCCTTTGCCTTATCAACCCCGAAATCCTCGAAATCGGTCAAGATCTTCGCGAAACCGAAGAGGGCTGCCTTTCGGTACCGGGCGTCTTCGAGTCGGTGAGCAGGCCGGATCGGATTCGGGTGCGCTGCCTCGACCAAGCCGGTAAAAGCGGCGAGATCGAAGCGCAAGGGTTGCTTGCGGTGTGTATCCAGCACGAGGTCGATCATCTCGACGGAAAACTCTTTACGGATCACCTTTCCCGCCTCAAACGGGATCGCATCCGAAAGCGAGCGGAAAAAGAGCTGCGCTTGGCCTGAAAAAAACGCTTTGCGACGATGGCCCTTGCGATGGCCATTCCATCGTTGGCACCATGCCGGATGCGCAAGATCGGATGCGCTCGATTCGCCTTGTCGATCGCTACTGACCGTTCTTCGCTTGTCGCCGCAAATCGTCAACCGCTCGTGCAGGCTCGAAGCGATAAACCCCAAAATCGCAAAACCTACTGACGAGTCGAAAAAGATCGCTCGGCTTGGATACCAATCTTCGATCTTCGCCAAACCTTCGAAAGTACGAGCGCATCGCCGCACCGGTGTCCGATACGAAAGCAAGCGGCTTTTCAAGGTCGGTAAAAGGTCGATACGATAAGAAACGAAAAGCGAAGCGATCGGCATCGAATATCGACAATCATCTTGCACCCCCTTCGGTGTTCCGGCTTGCGATCCGCTCGATGCGGGCGGGGATTGCGCGCCACCTCGGGCGAATGGCCCTTGATGGACCCTTGGATCGATCCGCCCTGCTGCCGGGATCGCTCTCGGGCTTGTACCGCAGGCTTCGGGCAATCAAAACTTCCCTTGGATAACGCGAAGGCACCTTAGAAATGCGATATCCCCGACAGCCCTTTTCGACAAGGCGCCCGAAGATCGAAGATATCGCCGATTGGCGATCATCTCTTTGCGAAGATCACCCGAGAATCGCCCTCGGAGCATTGAAAAAACGATGAAACTCGTATTTGCCGGCACTCCGGAATTCGCGGCGATCGTCTTCGATGCCCTTTTGCGCTCCGAGCACTCGATCGCCGCCGCCCTCACCCGCCCCGACGCCCGCAGCGGACGAGGGCGCAAACGAAAACCCTGCGCGGTCAAGGAACGAGCCTTGGATGCCGGCATCGAGACCATCGAAGCCCGGTCGTTGCGCGATCCCGATACCGTCCGAACCCTGAGCGCCATCGCTCCCGATGCGCTGGCGGTGGCTTCCTACGGCCTCCTGCTCCCGCCCCGTGTCCTCACCCTGCCGCGATTCGGCTGCATCAACGTACACCCGTCGCTCCTGCCCCGATGGCGAGGGGCGGCACCGATCAACCATGCGATCCTTGCCGGAGATCGAGAAACGGGAGTGTCGATCATGCAAATGGACGCCGGACTCGATAGCGGCCCGATCCTGCACCGGCAGCATTGCCCCATCGAAGCGGACGATACCGCCGGCTCGCTCTCGATGCGCCTCGCCCGGCTCGGGGCAAGGGCCTTGATCGAGGTGCTCGACCGACTCGATGCGGATCCGACACCGCCGAGCGCCATCGTCCAGGACGAGACGAAGATCGAGCTCGCCCCCGCGCTCTCCAAGGCCCAAGGGAGGATCGACTGGAACCTCCCGGCGACTCGGATCGAACGCATGATCCGGGCGTTCGATCCATGGCCGGTGGCTCATAGCGCCTTCGCCGGCGATCCCGAAAACGCCCCCTTTCGCATCTGGCGCGCTCGTATCTTGGAAAAAACCCTCGACAATGGCGAAGACGAACCGCCGCCGGGCACGGTGCTCGATATCGACGATCGCAAAGATCGAAGCCGGTCGCCCTCGGAGGTTGGCGGCGAAAACGGCGGAGAAAAAGACCGAATAGCGGTTGCAACCGGCGATGGGATTTTGGCGATCACCGAGATCCAACCCCCGGGCGGAAAGCGCATGAGCGCAGCGGCCTTCTTGCGCTCGGGGCGCATCCGCCCCGGCATGGTCTTCGCCTGAGCCATGAGCCGACGCACCGCATCGCCCCCTTCCTCGCATCGCGCAAGCAAAGCCAAGGGCCGCGGCGGATTCAAGCGCCGGCAAACGCCCAAGCATCGCTCCTCGCGCGCCCTCGCCCATGCCCTGCTGATGGATGTACTGGAAAAAGGGCGCAGCCTGTCGGCCAGCCGGGATCGACACCTCGATAAAAATATCGAGCCGCGAGAGCGCGCCTTGGCTCAGGAGTTGGCTTTCGGCACCTTGCGCCATCTTTCGCGCCTCGATGCCTGGCTTTCGCAGTTGGTCCCGCAGCGGCCACGAAAACGCGACGGCGATCTGCGCACCCTCGTCCTCATCGGCCTTTACCAGCTCGCCTTCACCCGCATCCCGGCGCATGCCGCGGTCGCCTCAACGGTGGATTTGGCGCAGGAAATAGGCAAACCGTGGGCCGCAGGATTCATCAACGCCGCCTTGCGACGCTTCGTCCGCGAGGGCGAGTCGATTCGCCGAAGGGATCTCGCTCCCCATATCCGCCTCGATCATCCGCCATGGCTGCTCGAGAGACTGCGCGAGGATTGGCCCTTGGAATGGGAATCGATCGCCCATGCGAATCTTGCCCGCGCCCCCATGACCCTGCGCATCAATCGCCGATTCGATGGGCGCGATCGAATCATCGATGATCTGGAAAAAGCCGGGATCCCCGCTCGAGTCACGCGCCGTTCGGCGGTCGGAATCGTCTTGGAATCCCCGCATCCGGTGGAGGATCTACCCGGCTTCGCCCAAGGCCGTCTCTCGGTACAGGACGAAGCGGCCCAACTCGCCCTCGGATTGCTCGACATCGACCATATCTGCGCAAAAAGCGGCGAGCGGATGCAGATCCTCGATGCCTGCGCCGCCCCCGGGGGCAAGGCGGCTCATCTTTTGGAGAGCGATGCACAAGGAACGATCGATCTCCTGGCCCTCGATATCGGGGATATGCGCATCCGGGAACTCGACGCCACCTTGACCCGTTTGGGCCTAAAGGCACGTACCCGATGCGCCGATGCGCGCCGACCCGATGAATGGTGGGATCGAAAGCCCTTCGATCGCATCATTGTGGACGCCCCCTGTTCGGGCAGCGGCGTGATCCGCCGCCACCCCGATATCAAATGGCTTCGCCGAGCCGACGATATCGAGGCCATGGCTCGGTTGCAAAATGAAATACTACAAGCCCTGTGGCCCCTGCTAAAACCCGGGGGGCGCTTGCTCTATGCCACCTGCTCGGTACTGTCGGCGGAAAACGATGCGGTGATCCGACGCTTCATCGAGCATCGCGATGATGCAAAGGTGCTGCCGATCGAGGCCCCTTGGGGTCGAGCGACCGAAAAGGGACGCCAGATCTTGACCGGTGAGGACGACATGGACGGCTTTTTCTATTCGACACTGACCAAGGCCTGAAAAAGCTCGTCCAAGTGCCATGGGATCGAAAAACGACACTCACTGCCTTGCTCTTTCGAATCCGGATCTCGAAAAAGAGCATGAAGGGCTCGGCGATCGAGGCCGCAAGTCATCGGTATCGGGGCGGGTATCGACACCGGGATCGAAGTCGGTATCGAGGTCGATATCGACGTCGGCAGCATCACCGGCAGCATCGAGCGTATTTTTCTTTTGTCTTTTTTGCCTTTGCCTGCTGCTATTGCCGCCGAAGTTGTCCTTGGCGCTTTCGAAAAGCGGCGATGCGCTCGAATCCCCCCCGGGATTCAAGGTGCAAAACGCCGCTCTTCGCCAAGATAACGGGCAGCAAGTGCTCGATGCGGATATCAGTTTCGGTTTCGGCGTGGAGAGTTTGGATGCGATCCACAGCGGGGTGAGCTTGACGATCCTGATCGATATCGAGTTGCGCCGCGGCCCTTGGTGGTGGAGCCGAATCATCGCCGCCCACCGCCTGCGCTATCGGATCCATTTCAACGGGCTGACCGGAAGATATGGCCTGCGCAGCCCCGGGCTCGCCACCATGCGCAGCCATTCCTCGCTCGACGAGATGCTCAAAGATATCGGGCAACTGCGATCGGTGCCGATCGTCGCGCTCGAAGATCTGCCCTTGGAGGATCCATCGTCTCCGGTGCGCGCGCGGATCCGAGCCCTCATCGATATCGAAGCCCTGCCCGCCCCCTTACGCCCCATCGCTTGGTTCAGCCCCCACTGGCGAGGGCTCGGCAGCGGCTGGTTCGAATGGTCGCCTCGCTTTGTCGCACCATGACGAGAATGCCTGCGAGAACGACGAGGGTTCTTTCGATCGCAAAGAAGATTTCGGCATCCCGGCTCTCGAGCCTTCGCTCATAAAAGGTATTTTTCGACGATGCTCCGGTTATTCAATCACCGCTTTTTCGCGCGCGAACGCAGGCGGTATCTGCCCGCTTTCTTACGCCCGAGTCATCTGCGCTACCGCACCGGCACCCTGATCGTCATCTTGAGCCTGCTCCTGCTGGGCCTGATGTATCTGATGAGCACCGCGACCCGGGATTCGGCTTGGTTCGGCTCCTTTTACTCCCTGCTCCTGGTCCTCAACACCCTCGTCCTGCTCGGCTTGGGAGCGCTGATCGCCTTGAATATCTCGCGCCTGATCTTTCAGGTGCGGCAGCGGCGTCCCGGGGCGAAGCTGACCGTGCGATTGATGATCCTCTTCGTGGTGCTGTCGATCGCTCCGGTGGGGGTGGTCTACTACTTCTCATTGGAATTCCTGCACCGGAGCATCGACAGCTGGTTCAATGTCGATGTCGAGGGATCCTTGGCCAATGCCTTGGAACTCAGCCGCACTTCCCTGGGGCTTAGAAGACGGGAACTGTTGGCCCAAACCGAGCGTTTGGCGCTCGATGTCGCCGGACTCGATGACGATCAGATCATCCCCGCCCTCGACGACGCCCGTCGCTTGAGCGGGGCGGCGGAGATCAGCCTGATCGGGGCCAGGGGACAGATCATCGGCACCAGCAGCATCGACCCCGGGGCGGCGATCCAACCGAATCGCCCCAACGATGCGGTCATCGCCCAAGCCCGGCAGTCGGGCGACTACATCGGCCTCGATACCATCGCCGACAAAGGCCTGCACGCCCGAGTGGTGGTCCTGGTCGACTGGCGAGCGGCCGCCGGGGGGACCCGTTTCGGCGGCCGTGTGGCGGCGAGCGAGGATCGTCTCCTACAAGCCCTGTTTCCGGTAACGGAGCGAATGAACGATCTCGCCGACAGCGTCGAGACATCCTTCGCCCGCTATCGAACCCTCGATTACCTGCGCAAACAGCTCAAACTCAGCTTCACCCTCACCCTCTCGATCATCTTGCTGATGATCCTGTTCATGGCGGTTTACGCCGCCTTGCATTCGGCGCGTCGGGTCGTCGCCCCCTTGCGCGATCTCTCGAAGGGAACCAAAGCGGTCGCAAGCGGGGATTACGATACCCAACTCCCGGGGACCACCGACGACGAGATCGGCTTCCTCGTCGCCTCCTTCAACGAGATGACCCGCGCGCTCAAGCAGGCCCGGGACGACAATCGCGCCAGCCAACAGCAAGTCGAAGCGCAACGAGCCTATCTCGCCACGGTGCTCCGGCGCCTGTCGGCCGGGGTTTTGGCCCTCGATAGCGAGTATCGGATCACCACCGCCAACCATGCGGCGGAGGAAATCCTCGACATCGATCTCGACGTTCGAACCGGGGTCATCCTCGATACCCTCGCCACCACCCGCCCGGCGCTGGAACCGCTGGTGCGCGCCATACAGGATCGGATCGGCAGTTCCATGAAGGCCACGCCCTCGCGCGACTGGCGAGAGCAGATCGAAGTCGACACCCCGCGCGGACGACGAACGCTGATGTGCAGCGCGGCCCCCTTGGCGGGCGGCGAGGGCCATGTCATCGTGCTCGACGATGTCACCGAGCTGATGCAAGCGCAGCGCAACGCCGCATGGAGCGAAGTGGCGCGCCGGCTGGCGCACGAGATCAAGAATCCCCTCACGCCGATCCGCCTTTCGGCCGAGCGACTGCGGCTAAAATACCTTCCCACCGTCGAAGGCGCCGAAGCCGAGCAAATGGATCGTCTGACCCGCACGATCGTCCAGCAGGTCGACTCCCTGCAGGCGATGATCAACGCCTTTTCCGACTACGCCCGCCCCCCGGCGATGCGGCGGGCGAGAGTCGATCTCAAGACCCTCGTGCTGGATATCGTCGAACTCTATCGCGCCGCGACCCCGTCGATACGATTCGAGACGCGCTTGGAACCCTCGTCGATGACCATTCGCGCCGATCCGGATCGCCTGCGCCAACTACTGCACAATCTCTTGAAAAACGCGGTCGAAGCCTGTGCCGAATCAGTGGCATCGAATACCGGCGAGGATCGCTCGAGCATCGATGCGGGCGATACAGGGGCGACCTTCAAGTCGAACGAAGGGGAAGTCGTGATCGGCACTCGCAGCGACCTCGAACGGGGAACCTTCCTTTTGTCGGTGCAAGACAACGGCCCCGGATTCCCCGAGGATCTGACGACGACGGCCTTCGAACCCTATATCACCTCCAAATCCCGGGGCAGCGGGCTGGGGTTGGCGATCGTGAAAAAAATCGTCGAAGAGCATGGTGGGGAAATCACGGTGCGCAACCCTCATCGAGGCGGAGCGGTGGTGGAGATTGTCCTGCCGCTGAATTCCGATGCCGATGCCGATGCCGATTCGGATCCGCAAAATGCCTCCCTCGACGCTCGAAACGGCGAATCATCGCCCCCTTCGGTGTGAATCCATGAGCGGGCCTTCGTCACCTCGAATCCTCGTCGTCGACGACGAGATCGAGATCCTCGAGATTCTCAAAGATATCCTCGCCGACGAGGGCTATGAGGTCGCAACGGCGGAAAATGCGAAATCCGCTCGCGAACTGCACCGGCAACGGCGCCCCGATCTCGTTCTACTCGATATCTGGATGCCGGGCACGGACGGCATTTCCCTGCTCAAGGAATGGTTCGAAAACGGCGCCGGCGATATCCCGGTGGTGATGATGTCCGGCCACGGAACCATCGAAACCGCTGTCGAAGCCACGCGTTTGGGGGCTTACGACTTCTTGGAAAAACCGCTATCGACGGCCAAACTTCTGCTCACCATCCGGCGAGCGCTGGAAACGACGAGTCTGCGCAAGACCAATATCGAACTGCGGCATCAAGCCACTCCCACCCCTTCCGAACTGATCGGGAACAGCGCCGCCCTCGAAAATCTGCGGGCCCAGGTCAGACGGATCGCCGAGCACGATGCGCCGGTCTTCATCAGCGGTGAGCCCGGCAGCGGCAAGGAGATGACGGCTCGATACCTCCATACCCACAGCCCGAGAGCCAACGGTCCTTTTGTAAGGGTGCATGTCGCAGGGCTGATCGGCCACGCCGGATTGATCGATATCTTCGGAGCCGAGGAAGGCAGCCATATCCATTACGGAGCGCTCGAGCGCGCCGCCGGAGGCACCTTGCTGCTCGAAGATATCGCGGATATGGAGCCGGAGCTCCAAGCGCGGCTGGTCAGCGCGATGCGCCAGGGAACCTTCCTGCGCCATAACGGATTCTCGGCGGTGCCCTTGACCTCGAGGATCGTCGCCGCCGGCCGCAACGAGCTCGCCCACGCCTTGTCCGGCGGCTTGCTGCGCGAGGATCTCTACCACTTGCTCGATGTCTTCCCCTTGAGCGTGCCCCCTTTGCGGGAACATCGAGAGGATATCCCGGCCTTGATCGCGCACTGCATCGATACGCTCATCACCCGGGAAAACCTGCCCAATCGCCGCTTGACCGTCGGCGCCCAAAACCGGCTGCGCAACCACAGTTGGCCGGGCAATATCCGCGAATTGGTCAATGTGCTCCAACGCTTGCTGATCTTGGGCAACGGCTCGGTGATCGAGCAAAACGAAGTCGAGATGACCTTGGGCCATAGCGGGGGGGAGAACGAGGAGGGCGAGGCGATCTTGGGTATCGATCTGCCGCTTGGCGAAGCGCGGGAACTCTTCGAGCGCATCTACCTCGAGAACCACCTCATGAAAGCGCAAGGCAATATGGCCAAAGTGGCGACGAGCGCGGGCTTGGAGCGTACCCATCTGTATCGCAAGCTGCGCCGACTGGGGATCGACCCCAAGCGAATCGGCGGTACGAACAAGAAAACACAGGCATCCCCGGGCGGAACCCGCTCTCGGTAAAAAACCTTGAACATCATCATTCTCGGCGGCGGGCAGGTCGGCTCCACCGTGGCGGAAATTCTCTCGGGGGAGAATAACGACGTCACCGTCGTGGACTTGGACGAGACCAAACTCAAAGAGATCCAAAAACATCTGGATGTCAGAACCATCACCGGGCATGCCGCATGGCCGAGAACGCTCTTCGATGCCGGGGCGCAAGACGCCGATATCCTGATCGCGGTCACCGGTAGCGACGAGACGAATCTGATCGCCTGTCAGGTCGCCCACACCATCTTCACGACCCCGACCCGGATCGCGCGCGTGCGATCCGGCGAGTATTTCAAGAATCCTCTCAAAGATATCGCCAAGGATGATCTCGATCCGCAAAACGGGGAGACGAAAAGCGATCTCTTCGTCAAGAACGCCCTTCCCGTGGATCTGGTGATCAGCCCCGAAAAACTCGTCACCGATTCCATCGAGCGCCTGATCGAGACCCCGGGAGCCCTGCAGGTGCTCGATTTCGCCCACGGACGGGTGCGCTTGGTCGGGGTCAAGGCCTACACCGGCGGTCCCCTCGTCGGCCATGCCCTGCGCGAGCTTCCCCAACATGTACGAGAAGGCGAGGCCCGGGTGGCGGCGATCTTTCGCGGGCGGCGAACGATCATCCCCGAGGGGGATACCGTGATCGAAGATAACGACGAGGTCTTCTTCGTCGCCGAGAAAAAACATATCCGGAAGTTCATGGACGAGCTACGCAAGCGGGATCTGCCGGTGGAGAGGGTCATCCTCGCCGGGGGCGGAAAAATCGGTCGGGGATTGGCCACCCGGTTGGCGGATCGGATAGGCAATGTGCGATTGATCGAATCCAATCTCGATGCCGCGAATCGACTCTCCGAGGAGCTGGATAAAAAGATCCTCGTCATTCACGGCGATGCTGCGGACGAGACCTTGCTGCGAGAAGAAGGGATCGATCGCACCGATGTGTTCTGCGCCGTGACCAACGACGACCAAGTCAATATCCTATCGGCGATGGTGGCCAAAAGGATGGGCGCGCGGCGGGTCATGGCCCTGATCAATCGTCCCGCCTTCGTCAACTTGGTGCATGACGAGGCCTTCGACATCGATATCGCCATTTCCCCCCAGCAGATCACCGTCGGCAGCCTCCTTGCCAAGGTCCGTCGGGGAGAGGTGGAGGCGGTGCATTCCCTGCGCCGGGGGGCGGCCGAAGCCATCGAAGCGGTCGCGCACAGCAACCATGGCACTTCGAAGGTCGTCGGCAGGAAGATCGAGGATATCGATTTACCCGAGGGAACCACGATCGATGCCTTGGTCCGAGAGCGAAAGGACGAGGATAACGAAGTGATCATCGCCCACCACGACACCATCATCGAAGACGGCGATCACGTCATTCTCTTCATGACCGAAAAAGAGCGGGTTTCCGAAGTCGGACGGCTCTTCCAAAAAGACCCTCTCTCCCTTTGATTTTGGCAAGAACGGGCAAGAGCGAGCGCAAAGCCCGAAAGCCGAAGAAGCCGGGGCTCATCCTGCCGGGGCGAGGCTTCCGCTCACTGGCCTTGCCCGAAAAAGGGGCGAGACGAAGCGCCGAATGCGCCGACGCCCTTATCAATGCCGAACCCGTCTTTTTTCGATATCGCACTATTAAAGACCTCTTTTCGGAGACCATGCCTTGCCATGAGATCGCAAGAGCGAGATCACCTATCCGCCCATCTCGAGCCCTCGACAAGAAGAGGGCTTATCCGGAGCACCTTGGGCCTGCTACTGATCGGTTTCGGATTCGTCATGGTGCCGCCGATCGGCGTGGCCTACCTCTACCAGGAGAACTCCGCATCGCCTTTCGTCATCGCCTTTTTCGTCCATCTCGTCATCGGTTTGTCCCTTTTCCTCTTTCGCCCTTTGACCTTCGCCCGTTCGAAGGTCCGACGAATCGCCCGACCCGGAATCAAAGACGAACTTCGGATCAAGGACGGTTTCGTGATCGTGGCCATGTTCTGGCTGGTGCTCGGGATATCCGGCAGCATCCCGCTGGCATTGAGCCCGCACCTCGAGATGTCGATTACCGATGCGATCTTCGAATCCGTCTCGGGGCTGACCACGACGGGGGCGACGGTCATCACCGGTCTCGACGACCTGCCGAAGGCGATCCTCATCTATCGCCAACTCCTGCAATGGCTCGGAGGCATGGGGATCATCGTGCTCGCGGTCGCCATCGTGCCGATGCTCGGTATCGGGGGCATGCAGCTCTACCGCGCCGAGACCCCGGGGCCGATCAAGGAATCGAGGCTCAAGCCGCGCATCGCCAGCACCGCCAAGGCCCTGTGGATGATCTACCTCGTATTGACCGTGGCCTGTGCCGGTGCCTACCACCTTGCGGGAATGAGCGGATTCGACGCCATTTCCCATGCGCTGTCCACGGTCTCGATCGGCGGCTTTTCCACCCACGATGCCAGCCTCGGCCACTTCGACGATCCATGGATCGAGATGGCGGCGATCGTTTTCATGATCGCCGCGGGCATGAACTTCGCCTTGCACTTCAAGGTTTGGAATCCCTGGGTGCCCCGTTGGCGCAAGGATTTTCATAGCCTGTATTCACTGCCTTCGTTATTGCGCTCGCTGCCCAAGCGCATCGCAAACCACTTCTCGTTCGCGCTTCGGACATCCCGATTCAGCGACTATCGGGAGGATCCCGAACTTCGCTTTTACTTGCTGGTGCTGGCCGCGGTCGCCGCGATCTGCTCGGCGATCCTCTACCTATCCGGAATTTTCGAAGATCCTTGGAGCGCGCTTCGCAACGGGATCTTCCAAGCGGTATCGATCAGCACCACCACCGGTTTTACCACCACGAGCTACCATGCCTGGCCCGGCTTCCTGCCGGTGCTGCTGATCTTCGCCAGCTTCATCGGGGGCTGCGCAAGTTCCACCGGGGGCGGGCTTAAGGCGATCCGGGTATTGATGCTCTTCAAGCAGATGGGAAGGGAGATCACCCGGCTGGTCCATCCCAATGCCTTGGTCCCGGTCAAGATCGGCAAAACCGTCCTGCCCACCCGAGTGATCGATGCGGTGTGGGGATTTTTCGCCGCCTACGTGCTGGTATTTTCCCTGCTCCTCTTGGCGTTGATGATGACCGGTCTTGACCAAGTAAGCGCCTTTTCCGCCGTCGCCGCCTGCATCAACAATATGGGTCCGGGGCTCGGTGATGTGGGACAACACTACGCCGGAATCAACGACTTCGCGAAATGGCTGCTCGCGCTGGCCATGCTCTTGGGAAGACTGGAAATCTTCACCCTCTTGGTGCTGATGTCGCCGACCTTCTGGCGCGACTGATCTAAAAAATCGACGATGAGAATCCGAAAGCCATGGACTCCGATCATCTGATTCGCAATTTCAAGGCGCTGATCGAAAGCGGCAAGGACGGACCGATGGCGCGCTTCGGGCTCGGCAAGGCCTATCTCGACGGGGGCGATCCGGCAGCGGCGGCGAGGGAACTCGAGCGGGCGGTCGCGATGAATCCGGCTTGGTCCGCAGCATGGAAGATGCTGGGCAAGGCGCGAGGCCAAGCCAGCGACCGGGCGGGGGCTGCGCTGGCTTGGAAGCAGGGGATCGAGGCCGCAACGGCCAAAGGGGATCGCCAAGCGAGCAAAGAGATGGAAGTGTTTTTGCGCCGCATCGAGCGCGAGATCGCATCTTCGAATTCTTAGTGTCAACGAGCGGATCGATCTTTATCACGGATACGGATACGGATACCTGATCGGACCGCCTCGATCCTCAGCGATCCTTCGATTCCAAGGTGCCGACGATCCGATCGATGCCATCGATCCGATGACGCTTGAGATAATCCACAAGCCCCTCGTTGATGCGCACGCATACCAAAGGATCGTAAAAAAGCGCGGTGCCGATCCCCACCGCGCTGGCTCCGGCGATCATGAACTCGAGGGCATCCTCGGCCGAAACGATCCCCCCCTGGCCGATGATCGGAATGCCGTGCGGCTTGGCCACCCGATACACTTGATGCACCTTGAGGAGTGCCATCGGTTTGATCGCCGGGCCGGAGAGCCCGCCTTGGCCCGCCCCGAGCAGGGGCTTGCGAGATTCGACATCGATGGCCATGCCCATGAAGGTATTGACCACCGCCAGAGCGTCCGCCCCGGCCTCGATGCAGCCTCGAGCGTTGCTCGCGATATCCGTTTGATTCGGCGAGAGTTTGATGATCAGCGGCTTGGATGTTTCCTTGCGGCAGACCTCCACCACCCTTTGCGACATCTCGGGATCGTTGCCGAAAGCAACGCCCCCGGCGCGCACATTGGGACAGGAGATATTGATCTCGATGGCATCGATCGGAGAATCGTCGAAGCAACGAGCGAGATCCGCATACTCCTCGACGGTGGAGCCGGAGAGATTGGCAATGAAGCGGGTTTCGCTGAAATCGAGACGAGGCAGGATCTCGTCGATCACCGCTCGCGCCCCGGGGTTCTGCAAACCGATGGAGTTCAGCATGCCCGACGGGGTTTCTCGCACCCTGGGCGGATCGTTGCCCAAGCGCGGATGCAAGGTGGTGCCCTTGAGGCAAATAGCCCCTGCATCCCGATTCGAAAAGCCCTCGATGCGCGTATATTCCTCGCCGAAACCCACGCACCCGGAAAGCAGCACCAATGGGGTATCGAAGGCAAGGCCGCAGAAATCGGTCCTTAGGGACCTGCGATCATGAGGATCCGGGGTCATGTTTCACATCGTTCTCTATCAACCTGAAATCCCTCCCAATACCGGGAATATCATAAGGCTTTGCGCCAACACCGGCAGCGATCTGCATCTCATCCATCCCTTGGGATTTTATCTAAACGAAGCACGCCTTCGTCGCGCCGGGCTTGATTATCACGAGGCGGCCCGGGTACAAGAGCACGAGAATTTCGACGTTTTTCTCTCGCGCATCTCTCCGCCTCGAATTTTCGCTTTCTCGACTCGCGCCGGCGCATCGTGCTTCGCCACCGAATTCCGCACCGGGGATGCCTTTCTCTTCGGCCCGGAAACCCGAGGGCTTCCCATCGACATGCTCGATCGCTTCCCTTGCGAGCGACAGCTGCGCATTCCGATGCGCCCGGGCAATCGCAGCCTCAACCTCTCCAATGCGGTGGCCGTCGTCGCTTACGAGGCTTGGCGCCAATGCGCATTCGAAGGTGCAGATCGACTCTAGACGAAACCGGCCCAACCGCAACTCGACTCCGGCTTTCTCATATATGAGGCTGTCTCGATAGGAGCGACCCTCGTCGGATCGTCGATGGAGACGAGCCATTAAGGCCTCCTCGGATCCGCCAATCCCGCGCCCAAGCGCCGCATCCCCTCATCCATCGCCGCACCATCCACCGCCCCGTAGCCGATCCGCAAATAACAGCCCTCTTCCACCCCGAAAGCGACACCGGGGATCACCGCAACCCCGTGCTCGCGGATCAAGAACTCGGCCAGATGCAAAGAATCACCGCCTTCGCAAATGCGCACGAAAAAGTAAAAAGCCCCTTGCGTTCGCGGCACGATCACCTGCCCATCGAGGCGCAAAAGAGCATCGAGAGCCCGCCGCCGCACCGAGGCGATCCCCTTCATCCTTTCTTGCACCCATTGTCTTCCCGCACCCAATACTTCGATCGCCGCATGCTGGGAGATCACCGGCACGCAGATGATATTGGTATCTTGGATTTTCTTGATGGATTCGAGCAATATCTTGGGGAAAACCATATACCCCACTCGCCAACTGGCAAACCCGTAGGCTTTGCTGAGGGAATGGATGGCGATGGTGTGGGTCTCGGCCCCGGGAATCGAAGCGGGAGAGAAATGACGGGCTCCTTCGAAAACGAAATATTCGTAGACCTCGTCGCTGATATGGAACAATCCTCGCTCCTCGCACAGGGCATTGACCGCCCGCAAATCCTCTTCGAGGTAGACGGCGCCGGTGGGATTGTTGGGAGAAACGGTAACGATCGCCCGAGTGCGAGGGCCGACAGCCCGCCGGATGGCATCGAGATCGAGCTGGTAGTCTTCGCGCGTCGAAACCACCACCGGCAAGGCGCCGACGCTGCGCACCGCCATCTCGTGATTGAAAAACCAAGGCCGTACCAAGATCACTTCATCGCCGGCATCGCAGATCGCCAAAAGAACGGTCAAAAAAGCCATATTTCCGCCGGCGGTGACCATCAAGGCGAAGCGATCGCCATCGATGGCGTTTTCATTTTCGAGTTTCGATTCGATGCACGCTCGCAGCTGCGGAAGGCCGAGCTCGTGCTGGTATTGATGCCGCTGCGGATCTTCGAAAAAATCGCGCAGAGCATCGCAAGCGGTCTCGGGCGGAGGATAATGAACGATGCCCTGCCCCAAGGAGATGGTGCCCGGATAAGCGCGAACGAGCTCGCCGATCCGAGGAATGATCGGGGCCTGCACGCCTTGCATGCGCGCGCAAGCCGAAGGATGTGGATTGGGTATATCGTTCACTTTGCCGATGATTCCAGCCATATCGATCGTCGCCGGTCTTTGATCCCGTTCACTATCAATCCATCCTTTATTTAGATATCGGACGGCGGCAAATCAATATCCGTGATCGTGCGCACCTCCAACCCACAGCGCTTGGAGTGATTGTTGAGGTGCCGATCTTGTGAGTAGATCGCTTTGGCTCCTTGGGTAAGGGCAATCGCCACGATCTGATAATCGACCTTGATTTTATTCCGGGAGATATTTTCTTCGAAATGGAATCCAGAAATACTACCGTCGCGCTTTATTTTTTCCCGAGCAGATCGTGCCATCTCCAAAGCGGCTCTAGTATCGAATGCCGCGATTCGAAATATATTTTTACTATGCAGATGCCGAAACAACTCCATTGCTTTTTCCTCCGAGTATATGAGCAGCTCCGACACCACCGGAGCCGGCAGCAAGATCGCCTTCTTGTCCCTCGCAAGACTCGAAAGTAGATACCTCACCCGATCACCGGGGCGCTCGACTGGGTCCCTTGTTTTCGGATAGGTCATACTACTGCGTGAGTCATCGATTACCAATGAGATAATCGACGTATCGAAAGCCATCATCGGTTTCTCTCATTCCGGGCCATGTCGAAGCGCATGGAACGCCGCTTGGGGGTCGTCGAATTCCCGCCATTTCATTCCTTCAACATTCCGGAACTTCTCGAAAATATCAACAATATCAACCTCTTCAAGCGGCATGAAATCGACAATCTCGATTTTTTTCAAATCCCAAAAACCTTCCATATTACGGGTCCAAACCGCATCACCGAATACACGCACCGGCCGATAAAGATGGCTTGCCATCCTTTCTGCAATCTCCCGCTTAGCATGAATACCGGTATAAATCCGATCTCCCTCTCGAAGTCGAATCTTTGCTAGATCGCTCTTTGCATCGATGCCGATCAAATATCCGCTGATCTCATTATCATGCTCGATCACCTCTATCTCGTCGCAAGGAAGTGCCCGAGAAAAATCAATGATCCTTTTGCCTGATGCGCCGCTTTCATCACCTTTGAATATCGCCGCTTCGGCTTTATCTTTCGCCAGCATTTTCATCATGCCCTCATATGCGGATCGAGAGGTTTTTGCCCCTTGACCATCGACAAGTGCTTGCAGACTCTCACCAACGATCTTGGCGTGACTCGGATCGATCCGGCAAACGATATTCGTGCTCCCCGAGCGGACCCCGTCCAAATGCACCCCTTCCTCGTGGCCGAGAATTTTGGCGAAGCGATCCAGATACTTCGCCAATCGCGACAACGGGAGAGCCTTCGGATCGAGGGCATCGATATGCAGCACATAGCTTTCGGTCATGGAAAATCCTCCTTCGAAAAAAGACTCCACTGCTCGGTGAAGCCCTGCATCCTTGGTTTCGGTATCGACATTGTGGATATTATCGCCTTTTCAAGACCCTCGATACAAGACCTACGAACTCTTTCTCACACCTGATCGCATTTGATCGTCTCCGAAACCGCCCCGATGCCCGCTCCGCCAACGCCCGCGTGCTGCCTTGGCAATCAAAAGTGCAATCAAGCATCATTCAACCCATCCTTTTTTCGGCCGGCAGTGATCGATACGCAAGCGATGCGATGATCATCCAATCTCCAGATACGAAACCCCACCGCCGGACGACCTAACTGCGATTCGCCCCTTTTCCAGTTACCACAGGCCATGGGCCGTGCCGAAGCACATGGAACGCCGCTTGGGGGTCATCGAATTCCCGCCACTCCATGCCTTCGATTTTGCGGATATTGTCGAAGACCTCGAGAAGACTCGTCTCTTCGAGCAATTTGAAATCGACGACATCGATTTCTTTCAGATCCCAAAACCCTTCCGCGCTTCGGGTCCAAACCGAGTCACCGAATACGCGCACCGGTCGATAGAGGTGGATTGCCATCTTTTCTGCAATCTCCCGCCTCGCACGAATACCGGTATAAATCCGATCCTCCTCCCGGAGTCGAATTTTTGCCCGATCACCCTCCGCGTCAATATCGATCAAACGCCCACTGATCTCATCATCATGCTCGATCACTTCCATCTCACCCTCGAGGCGAGGGAGCGCCCGCGAAAAACCGACGACCTCCTTACCCGGTGCGCCGTTTCCATCACCTTCGAATATCATCACCTTCGAATATCATCGCCTTCGCTTTATCTTTCGCCAGCATCTTCATCATGCTCCCATAAGCGGATCGAGAAACCTTCGCCCCTTGACCACCGACAAGCGCTTGCAGGCTCTCGCTGACGACCTTGGCGTGATTCGGATCGATCCGGCAAACGATATTCGTGCGCCCCGAGCGGATCTCGTCCAAATGCACCCCTTCCTCGTGGCCGAGAATTTTGGCGAAGCGATCCAGATACTTCGCCAGTCGCGCCAAGGTGATGGCTTTTGGATCAATGGCATCGATACGCAGTACGTAGACTTCGGTCACGGCAAAACTCTCCTCTTCGAAAAAAAAGTTCGGGCGATCGGAACATGCCCGGCATCCCCTTCGGTGCCGATAGTGTCGCCTTGAAAGGCCTTCGATACAAGATCTACGATCTCTCATCGCTTATGAATCGGCGATGGCATCGGTCCTGGATCAGGGTTGAAATCGAACGGCAAGGGGATAAATTCCCTACCCTATCCCTTCTTGACTACCCGCTCTCGTCTCGGCCGGCGAGGATCGCAGCGCAAGTCGAAATGCCAGGGTCGCAAGATCAATCTCGCCGGATCCCATTGCAAACCCAAAAGCCCGAGGAGGAACCATGCCACTGCAACCGAATCGCGAAGTGTTCATCACCTGCGCACTGACCGGTGCGGGCGATACCACCGGGCGTTCCGACAAGGTCCCGATCACCCCCGAGCAGATTGCAAAGAGCGGGATCGAGGCCGCGAAAGCGGGGGCCGCGATCATCCACATCCACGTGCGCGATCCCGCCACCGGGCAACCGGCGCGCGAGCCATCCCTTTACCGCGAGGTGGTCGAGCGTATCCGCGATTCCGGCACCGATGTGGTCCTCAACCTCACCGCGGGCATGGGCGGCGACTTGACGCTAGGCCCTCCGGAGCGACCCTTTCCCGTCGATCAAGCGAAGACGGATCTTGCCGGGGCCAAGGAACGCCTCGCCCACGTCAGCGAACT
The DNA here is from genome assembly GCA_000583135.1 of Thioalkalivibrio sp. HK1. Taxonomy (GTDB): domain Bacteria; phylum Pseudomonadota; class Gammaproteobacteria; order HK1; family HK1; genus HK1. The sequence goes on along the minus strand of JFBG01000051.1, from coordinate 7,103 downwards.
CCTGCCGGAGATCTGCACCATCGACTGCGGGACGATGAACTTCGGCGAGGGGGATTACATCATGACCAACACCCCGGCGATGCTCACGGAGATGGCAAGGCAGGTGCGCGATCTTCAGGTGCGACCGGAGATCGAGGTCTTCGATACCGGCCATCTCGTTTTCGCCCGCGACTTGGCGGACAAGGGGCTGCTCGAACCCCCAGTCATGGTGCAACTTTGCATGGGTATCCCTTGGGGAGCCCCCGACGATATCGGGACCTTGATGTCGATAGTCAACAACCTCCCGCCGGACTGGATCTTCTCCGCCTTCTCGATCAGCCGCAACCAACTGTCCTATGTGGCGCTGGCGACCATCGTCGGCGGCAATGTTCGCGTCGGACTCGAAGATAACCTGTGGTTGAAAAAGGGTCGGCTGGCGACCAATGCCGAACTCGTCGAGCGAGCCAAAGGGATCGTCGAGGGCATGGGCGCGCAAGTCTTGGGTCCCGAAGCGGTGCGCGACCGACTCGCGCTTAGAAAAAGATGGTGAGAGCGCAGATGGTGAGGACGCAAGGAGAGATGATCTCTCGACCCCTCGTTTCGACAACGAGCATCCAAATCAGGACATCGATGCCGAGGATCTTGCATCGAGCGAAGATACGATGAACGACGATATCGCATCTTGCGCTTCGAACGCGGGCGATTCGAATTCCAACGAGCCGAACTCGAATCACTCGCACTTCGGCCATTCGACGCCGGGCGAGCGCCGACATGTCGCCATCGTCGGCGGGGGGGTGATCGGCAGCGGCTGGGCCGCTCGCTTCGTTCTCAACGGCATCGACGTCGCCGTCTTCGATCCCGACCCCGACACCCCCCGCATCGCCGGGGAGATTCTCGCCAACGCCGAGCGCGCCTTCGAACGGCTGTTTGGTGCCGATCGCCCGCCCCGAGGCGATTTACGCTTCGGCGAAAATCTGGCCGATACGGTGACGAGCGCCTTTTTCGTGCAAGAAAGCGTGCCCGAACGCCTCGATCTCAAACGCCGGATCTTGGCCGATATCGACGCCGCCGCCCCGCCCGAAACGATCATCGCCTCGTCCACCTCCGGTCTCCTTCCGAGCGAGATGCAAAGGGATCTCGCCCATCCACAGCGATTGCTGGTCGGGCATCCCTTCAACCCCGTCTACCTCTTGCCCTTGGTCGAGCTCGTCGCCGGCCGGGACACCTCACCGCAAAGCATCGAAGGCGCCCATCGCCTCTACGCCTCGATCGGCATGAAGCCGGTACGGGTGGCGAAAGAGATCGATGCCTTCATCGGAGATCGCCTGCAAGAGGCGCTCTGGCGAGAGGCTCTGTGGCTGGTACGAGACGGCATCGCAACCGTCGAGGAAATCGACGACGTCATCCGCTATTCCTTCGGCCTGCGCTGGGCGCAGATGGGGGTATTCCAAACCTACCGCATCGCCGGGGGAGAAGCGGGGATGCGCCACTTTTTGGAGCAGTTCGGCCCCGCCCTGGCTTGGCCTTGGAGCCGGCTCGTCGATGTCCCGGACTTGGACGAGACCCTGATCGAGACCATCGCCGAGCAATCCGACGATCAAGCCCACGGACGATCGATCCGAGAACTCGAGCGCATCCGGGATAACAACCTCATCGCCATCATGCAAGGCTTGGAAGGCGGATCGCCCGAGGGTGGGGCCGAAGATGGCTGGGGCGCCGGCGCCGCCTTGGGCGAGTTCCGCAAAGCGATGAAAGCCAAAGCGCAAGGAGGCAAAACACCATGAATTTCAGCCTCTCCCCCGAACAGGACATGGTCGTGCAGACCGTGCGAGGATTCGTCGAGAAAGAGATCTACCCCTACGAGGAAGAGGTCGAACGAAGCGGGCGGGTCCCGCCGGACCTTGCGGAATCGATCAAGCGAAAGGTCATCGACCTCGGCTTCTACGCCCCCAACCTGCCCGAGGAAGTGGGCGGCGGGGGGTTGGATCACCTGACTTTCACCCTGCTCGAACGCGAACTCGGACGAGCATCAATGGCTCTGAGCGTGTTCTGGGGTCGCCCCTCGGGGATTTTGATGGGCTGCAACGAAGAGCAGCGCGAGCGCTACTTGCTGCCGGCGGCGCGCGGAGAGCGCTTCGATGCCTTGGCCATGACCGAACCCGGCGCCGGCTCGGATGTGCGCGGCATGCAATGCACCGCCCGGCGAAGCGGCGACGATTGGATCATCGACGGCACCAAGCACTTCATCTCCCACGCGGACTTGGCCGATTTCGTGATCGTCTTCGTCGCCACCGGAGAAGAGTCCACCCCGCGGGGGCCGAAAAAACGCATCACCTGCTTTTTGGTCGATCGCGGCACACCGGGCTTCGAGATCCTCCCCGGCTACGACTCGATCTCCCATCGCGGCTACGCCAACTGCATTTTGCGATTCGACAACTGCCGCTTGCCTTCGGCGCAGATCTTGGGCGAGACTCACCGCGGCTTCGAACTCGCCAACGAATGGCTCTACGCCACCCGGATCACCGTTGCGGCATCGTGCGTCGGCCGGGCGAGAAGGATCTTCGACCTCGCCTTGCGGCATGCCGCCGACCGCCGACAATTCGGCCAGGCGATCGGCAAATTCCAAGGAGTCTCGTTCAAACTCGCCGATATGGTGACCTCGATCGACGCCGCCGATTGGCTGACATTGGCTTCCGCCTGGCGCCTTGACCAAGGGCTCCCGGCGGAGCGCGAGATCGCCTCGGCGAAGGTCTACGCCTCGGAAATGCTGGCCAAGGTCAGCGACGAGGCCATCCAAATCCACGGCGGAATGGGATTGATGAGCGACCTGCCGCTGGCCCGCTTTTGGCGAGACGCCCGAGTCGAACGAATCTGGGACGGCACCTCGGAGATCCAACGCCACATCATCGGCCGAGAACTGCTACGCCCCTTAGGTGCCTGATGAGCACGCGTGCCTGATGAGCGCGCGCATCCGAGGGCTTCGGATTCGTCGATCAAGGTTTGTCTATTTCGATCGATAACGGTTCGGGGAGTTCATAAAGTCCGGGGTGGCGATCGCTCGCTCGGATCATATTCAAAGTATCGTCTTATCGATGCTCGATAATGCACATCGGGACTTACCGAAGCGATAACTTAAATACCCTATCTCTTTTCGAGCATACAAAGAAGATACCCCATTCCTCGATCTCCCTTGATACGATTGCAAGGAGGACAAAGGAGCTGTAGGTTATTGATATGATCGAATCCCCCGATCGATCTTGCGATGATGTGATCGACTTCGAGATCATGGATTGCAGAGTGGACCTCGCATCCCGCGCATCGACCATTTTGCGACAAATATAGAAACCTCTTCTTCTCGGAAGAATTATATGGACCGACTCCACCTGAGAGTGCCCTTAACTCATCTGAACGCCTAACGACATCCACATTAGGATCCGCTCTACACAAATCAAGATACTTTTCGTAGGACATGATCTTGTCTCCAATCAGTCAAACTCCATCTCCGCTTTCTTCTTCTACCTTCTACTACCTTCTACCATCAATTCTCGTTTTAGGCAAGCCTTTTTATACGAGACCGACCGCCTCTCGAACATGCCGATATCGACTCGAAATCCCCGAGGATATTCTCGGAACCGACATCCTTCGAGGACAAACTGCAAGACAATCCCCGAAAATCCATAATCTCGCCGAGGCGGACGAGAAGCCGCCCCGCCTGAGCGACACCTGAACGAAACGAGAAAAATCCGATGAACGAACCGCCCGCCGCCGCCGATCCCCTCGATCCATCCCAAACCACTCCCGCTACCAAGCCTCCTGACTTGGATGCAGAGCGCTTCGCCCGATTGCTTCGCCCTCGCTCCATCGCCCTCATCGGCGGAACCGAAGCGGCGCGGGTAGCGCGGCAATGCGACGCTTGGGGATATCAAGGCGAGATCTGGCCGGTGCACCCCAAGCGCAAGGAAGTGGAAGGCCGCCCGGTCTTTCGCTCGCTTCTCGATCTGCCTCGCCCGCCGGATGCCGCCTTCATCGGGGTCAATCGCCATGCGGCGGTCAAGGTCGCCGCCGATCTCGCCCGGGTCGGTGCCAGCGGCGCAATCTGTTACGCCTCCGGCTTCGGCGAAAGCGACGAGACCGGCAAGGTATTGCAAGACGAAATGGTCGAGGCGGCGGGAGGGATGCCCCTGCTCGGCCCAAACTGCTACGGCCTCATCAACTTTCTCGACGGCGTGGCGCTATGGCCGGATCAGCACGGAGGGCGCAAACTCGGCCCCGGCGAGCGCGGGGTGGCCATCGTCACCCAATCCTCGAATATCGCCATCAGCCTGACGATGCAGCAACGCGGCCTCCCCTTGGCCTACCTCCTCACCGCGGGCAACCAAGCCGCCGTCGGACTTTCTCGCATCGCGCTGGCCCTGCTCGACGACGAGCGGGTCAGCGCCTTGGGCCTGCATATCGAGGGTTTCGACTCCGTGGCCGGTTTCGAAGCCTTGGCGCACAAGGCCCGCGAACGCCGGATCCCGGTGGTTGCCATCAAAACCGGGCGCTCCGAGCGCGGACGCTGTGCCAACCTCGGCCATACCGCCTCCGTTGCAGGCTCCGACGCCGGTGCCGGAGCCTTCTTGCACCGACTCGGCTTCGGCCGCGTCCACGGCCTCCCGGAGTTGATCGAGAGCCTCAAACTGCTGCACGTCCACGGCCCCTTGGCGGGACGCAAGATCGGCGCGATGTGCTGCTCGGGCGGCGAGGCCGCACTCCTTTCAGACGCCTTCGAGCAAAGCGGGCTCGACCTCGCCGATATCGAACCCGAACATCACGAGGCGCTGCGAGAAACCGTCCACCCCTTGGTGCGCATCGCCAATCCCCTTGACTACCACACCTTCCATTGGGGAAACCAAGAGGCGCTGGCCCGCACCTTCGCCACCTTCGCCGCCAACCCATTCGACGCCTTGGCCCTGGTGATCGACTTCCCGCGAACCGACCGCTGCGAAGACGACGACTGGTGGATCGCCGCTTGCGCCTTCGAACAAGCGCTCGAAGCATCGAAGACGAAAGGGGCGGTCATCGCAACGATGCCCGAAACCCTTAGCGAGGCGGCCGGCGAACGGCTGATGCGCGCCGGTATCGCCCCCTTGGCCGGAGTCCAAGAGGCTCTGTGCGCTTTGGAATGCGCCGCCGAGATCGGCAAGGCTTGGAACCGGCCGCCACCGCCATCGATCCTGATCCTCGATGCGCCCACCACCCTTCCCGGCCCGCCCCTTCCGCTTGGGGATACCCTCCTCGACGAAGCCGAAGCGAAGGCCAGACTCGCAGCCTTTTCACTTTCGATCCCCGAAGGTGGCATCGCGCAAAGCATCGATGAAGCGTTGAGCATCGCCGAGAGATTGCTGGGGAGCACCGCCGAGGCGAGCTGCGTCCCCGGCGGCGCCTCATCTTCGCCCTCGCCCCCGAATACGGTAGCGATCAAGGCCTTGGGCGTCGCTCATAAAAGCGATATCGAAGGCTTGGCGCTCGGGCTCAGCGATCCTTCGAATATTCGCACCGCCGCCCGACGATTGCTCTCGATCGGCAACCATCGCGTGCTTATCGAACGATGCGTCAGCGGGGCGATCGTCGAACTGCTCGTCGGGATCCACAGAGATCCCCGCCTCGGACTGCTCTTGACCATCGGCGCCGGCGGGGTCTTGGTCGAACTGATGAAAGATCGAGCCACCTTGCTGCTGCCCACCGACAAAGAACAGGTGCGCCGCGCATTGACCGGCTTGCGCTGCGCCCCCCTGCTCTTCGGCTTCCGCGGCCGCCCGGCGGCGGATATCGATGCCGGGATCGAAGCTATCCTCGCCATCGCCCGCTTCGCCGGGGCTTGCGAATCCCGCCTCGGCGAGATCGATATCAACCCCCTCGCCCTGTTCGAAAAAGGAGCGGGAGCGATGGCCCTCGATGCCATGATCCGCATCGAAGCCGCCGGCGGCTAAACGATTCCTTGTCAAAGATAGGACGCACCGGCCATACTTCCTCGCAACGATGCCTATCGATAAGGCTTGATTGCCCTCGGACAAGATCCGAAAAACCCGACCGTCCCCGAAACAATCGCCACCGACGCTCGCGCCCGAAGAATCTGCGCGCCCAAAAACCGGAGCAAAGAGAAAAGCCATGACCTCCTTCGAAGATGTACTCAACCGGATGCGCAGCGAGGCGCGCAACAAGTCCGAGCAAGGGCGGTTTTTCGAAGTGCTGATGCGGCGCGTCCTGCCCTTGCTGCGGGAGTACGACTTCGCCGATACGAAGGTATGGCTCTGGGAGGACTGGCCCGAGCGGGAACGCTTCGTCGGGCACTCGGGGCGCGACCTCGGGATCGACTTGGTGGCCCTAGACCGAAGCGGAGCCTACTGGGCGATCCAATGCAAGTTCTTCGACGAGCGAACGAGCATTCAAAAAAGCCATCTCGACAGTTTCTTCAACGAACTCGGCAAGGAACCCTTCGAGCATGGTTTGATCATCAGCACCAACGACGATTGGAGCCCGAACGCCGAAAAGGCCTTGGTGGGCCGCTCCAAACCCGTCGAACACCTGCGCTTTCGAGACCTGGCGCATCGTTTCGATTGGAATGCGATATCCCCCGAACAGACCGGTCTTTCAAGCCTCAAAGAATTGCGTCCATTGCAAATCCAAGCGCGTGACAGGGTCATCGAGGGCTTCAAAAACCACGATCGCGGCCGATTGATCATGGCCTGCGGCACCGGCAAGACCCTGACCTCCTTGCATATCGCCCAGACGATGGTCCCCGAAGGCGGCAGGATCCTCTTCCTCGTCCCGTCGATCGCCTTGATCTCCCAAAGCCTGCGCGAATGGGCGGATCAGCAAGATCGAGATGCCGAAGCGATGCGCTATCTCGCGGTTTGCTCCGACGAAGGAGTCGACAAGCGATCCGAAGATATAAGAGCCGGCGATCTAGCCTTTCCCGCCACCACCGATGCAACTCGAATCACCCGCGCTTTGCGCACCGATGATGCACGAACCACCGTCGTCTTTTGCACCTACCAGTCATTGGAGCGCATCCACCAGGCGCAAGACATGGGCGCCCCGGACTTCGACCTTGCCATCTGCGACGAAGCCCATCGCACCAC
>JFBG01000050.1 GCA_000583135.1 Thioalkalivibrio sp. HK1 | reverse complement strand
CAATCGATCGACTCGAGAGTGACTAACGTGGAAGCGAATATGGCCACGAAAAAGGACTTGGCCGAGATGGAAACGAAGATGGCGGGCATGGCCACGAAGGAGGACTTGGCTGAAGTGAAGAAGGACTTGGCTGAGATGGAAGCGAAGATGGATGACATGGCAACCGGGATGAACGCCATGAAAACCGAGTTGCTCGACGCCATCAAGAATGTGAATGGCAACGCCCATCGATGACTCTTCGGGGCACGGAGAACCCGAAAGACTAGCCTAAGGGTCGCCTGCCCGGCCATCGCCCGCCTCCGTGGCCTTCGTCGTCTACGGGGATATCGAGACGGTCGGGCAGGCGATTCGAGGGTGGGCCCTCTTCCGCCCATCCCCTCGGCTTTATTCTTCCCTCAATTTGTTTTTTCAGCCATCGACATCGAATTTTCTCGGGCTTGGAGGAAAATCCAAGGCTCGTATAGCAATACTCCGAGAGATTTCCCCGCTCCGAGGCTATTAGAAGCGCTGATCAAGGCCTGTTCATTCCCCGGAGGCGATTTGGCTGCCGCAGCGACCGGCAAAATACCGAGCCTTAGGTCGCCCAAGCAACCCCTCCTCTCCTCTTTGCTGTGAATATTCGATGGCGATAACCAACAGCGGATCGGATCATCGATCGGGCCGAGGAGAAAAAGCCCTCGAGCAAGGGGGATAGCGATCTGGCGCCCTGACGATCTCCCCTTCGGCTTTTCTCTCTTCACGCTCTTTCCAAGACGCTCATCGTCTCGAAAATTCTCTCGTTTTTTCTCTTGTCTTTCTTGCTTTTTTCTGTGACTTTATCTACTATACCTACATGGTGGCGCACGATCGAGTCGCATGATGGATCGGACATGATGGCGCGCCAC
>JFBG01000049.1 GCA_000583135.1 Thioalkalivibrio sp. HK1 | reverse complement strand
CAATCGATCGACTCGAGAGTGACCAACGTGGAAGCGAATATGGCCACGAAAAAGGACTTGGCCGAGATGAAGGCGGACTTGGCTGAGGTGGAATCTGCGGTGGCCAGTATGGAAGCGAAGATGGTCACGAAAGACGACATGGCAGCCGGTATGAACACCCTCAAGACCGACCTGCTCGACGCCATCAAAAATATGAATGGCAACGCCCATCGATGATCCTTCGGGGCATAGAGAACCCGTAAGGCTAGCCCTCGAATCGCCTGCCCGACCATCGCTCCGCCTCGTGGCGTTCTTCGTCTATGGGGATATCGAGACGGTCGGGCAGGCGATTCGAGGGTGAGTCTTTTGGAGATGGCGCCCCACTCATTGACTTTCCCTCAATCCGTTTTTTCAACTGCCGGCTTCGAAGAAAAGCGAAGGCTTGCATAGCAGTATCCCGAAGAGCCACTCCCGACGATTCTCATCGGAACGGGTGTTGCGGTAAATTGGTGGCTAACACGACGCGTCGAAAATCGCATCAAGGACGAGGTGAATCACATGGACAGACTGCAATCGATCGAATCGAGAGTGACCAACGTGGAAGCAAATATGGCCACGAAAGGGGATTTGGCCGAAATGAAAAAGGACTTGGCCGAGATGGAAACGAAGGTGGCCAGTATGGAAGCGAGAATGGCCACTAAGGAGGACTTGGCTGAAATGGAAGCGAAGATGGTCACGAAAGACGACATGGCAGCCGGTATGAACACCCTCAAGACCGACCTGCTCGACGCCATCAAAAATATGAATGGCAACGCCCATCGATGATCCTTCGGGGCATGGAGAACCCGAAAGGCTAGCCTGAGGATTGCCTGCCCGACCATCGCTCCGCCTCGTGGCGTTCTTCGTCTATGAGGATATCAAGACGGTCGGGCAGGCGATTCAAGGGTAAGCCTTTTTCAAGGAACTCACTTTCCAAGCGAATCCTTTCTCGGAATGAGGGCACCATACCGAAGCCATTTTTCGGTTTCCAAATACCGACGGAGATCGCCGTCGGCGCATCCGAAGCGATCGATGCGCTCGTCAAGCCCGATCACACGGGAAGAGTTGGATGAAATCCCGATCGCTCCCTGCGCAAAATCTCGCAGAGTGTCCCGATGACCCCGCCCGGTGCGCTACGGATAAAGAAAAAGCGGCTCCCTCATCGAGGAAGCCGCCGGATATAAAAGGCAGCGAAGACTCAAGCCGCCTGTAAAAGAGTGTCTTTCATATCGCGCAGGGCTTGGGCTTCGATCTGGCGCACGCGCTCGGCGCTAAGACCATATTCATCGGCCAGTTCGCGCAACTTCGCCGGAGGCTCTTCGAGCCGCCGCCGACGCACGATCTCGCGAGCGCGCCGATCAAGCCGAGAAAGGGCGTTTTGCAGACGCTCTCGATAGAAATCCCTCGACTGCTCTCGCTCCACCGATATTTCCGGATCGTAGGAGTCGTCGGCCATCATGTAGGCCGCCGGGGGCTGAGCGCCATCCTCCTCGCCGATGCCGTCGAATGCCGTGTCGGGCGTCGAAAGACGACGATCCATCTCAAGCACTTCACCCGGCTCCACCTCCAATTCCTCGGCGATCCTCTCCGCCTCTCGATGGGAAAGCGTGCCGGTGCGATCTTTCAACTTGCGCAGATTGAAGAACAGTTTGCGCTGCGCCCGCGTGGTGGCGACCTTGACGATCCGATAGTTTCGCATGACGAATTCATGGATCTCCGCTCGAATCCAATGCACCGCGAATGAAACGAGCCGCACCCCGACCGTAGGATCGAAACGCCCCACCGCCTTCATCAAACCGACATTGCCTTCTTGGATCAAATCCTCCTGGGGCAATCCGTAGCCGCCATAGCCACGAGCGATCTTGGCGACATAGCGCAGATGGGAAGTAACGAGCCTCCAAGCGGCTTCGATATCGTTTTCGCTTCGCACTCGCATCGCCAATTCGCGCTCTTCGTCGACCCCCAACATCGGAAATGACTGGATCTCTTTCAAATAGCACTGGAGATCCGCGGTCGGTGCCGGAAGCCGGGGTACGAATGTGTTGGTCATGAATCATTTCCTCCCTATAGCCTCATGCCGCCACCGAAAGGAAATACTCCTCCCTTCGATGGCCATTACAAGGACGATATGGTGCCGATTGCCATGCAATTCAATATAAAACACCCTCATGCAAGCCCGCAAATGGATTTGCATCGGGCTTGAAAAACTCGCTTCTCATCGATCGATCTCTTCGATATGGACGATCGGCGATCTGCGGGCGCGCCCCGAAAGAGGAAAGCATCGATGAAAAAAGGGCTTTTCAGGGATCGGGCATCCGAAAAGGCTCGGGATCCAAGAAGCGACGCAGCACATTTTCCAGCAAGCGCGAGATATCGTTATCGAAGCCCTCGCTCGGCAGGCTGCCGCAAAATGTGATCGATCCCACGGAAAAGACCGCCCCGCCCGCCGGGGTTTCGAAGAAAACCATATCGGCCCGGATCAGATCTCGATAGGGCTCCCCGGGCCAAGTGACGATATGCGTCAACTGCTCTTCGGGCACGAGAACCCAAGGCGTATCCGGCGGATGGTTTTCCGATGCAGCAACCACCAGCGCGTGCTCCGGCGTGCCCAGGCGCTTATCGGCCCGATCCAGCTCGAAGCCCGCCGCCCCGTGCCCTCCCAGACCGTGGTCGCCGAAAACATCCCCCTCGATGCCCTCGAACATCCAATCCACTCGGGGATCACCCGCCTCCGGGCACTTTCGATAATAAGAGCCTGCATAGTTTCCCTGCGCGGTGAACCCGACCCCGCAAAGATTCTGCGGAGGACGACCGTTGCGCCGCCACAGACCGCCATATTCCCCGTCGAATTGGTTGTAATACTCACCCGGCTCCGCCGCCCATGCCCGGATCCCGCCCTCTCCCCGACGGATCTCGATCACCCCTTCTTTTTCCGGCGAAAGGGCGACCTTCCAATAAAAACCGTTCCCGCCGAGATAGCATAGGCGTCCGCCCCGATCCCTCCAAGCCTCGATCGCATCCAAGGTCCTCGGGGTATGGTATTCGGGGTGCGAGCCGGTCATCAGCGTCCGGTAATTCCCGAGCAGATCCACGCCCTCGTCGTGCAGCTCCTGATCGCTGATCAAATCATAAGCGATGCCTTTGGCCTCCAGCCATGCGATGAGGTGGGTATCGGCGGGGAAATGGCGCATCCCCGAGCCGCGAATCTCGGGATCGGGGTAGGTGATATAGCCGATGCGCAGATTCAGCATCGGGCGATGCCACGAGGCGATCGATATCCCGCTGCCGTCGCTATGGGTGTTGTAGGTGGAAAGCCCGTATTCGACATGATCCCCGGGGTTATGCGCATTCGCCCCCCAAGCCGACGATTGCCGCTTCCATCGCTCTCGCCAATCGGCATCGTTCGACCATTCGGGGCGAGCGTGATTGCCGTAGACCGTATAGGTGAAGGTCGAAACGAGAATAGCCAGATCGGCGGTGGCCCGGCCTTTGGGAGGAACGATGAAAAAGGGGATGTTGTCTTGGGCATCGCCCGCCGAGAGAAGCAGCGCGAAAGCACCGGATCGCATCGACGAAGGCACCGTCCACTCGAATGCCACCGGCCAACCGCAATCGTCGATATCGTCGTCGTGAAAATGAATGGCGGCGTACTCTCGCAGGGCGTGTCGCCAACACATTTCCTTTGCCCTCCAACAAGCACCGGTCATCCCGCGCGCCGGGGTATTGAAAAGCCTCCCGTGCAGTGCCTTGGAACGACAATCCTCGATACGGCTCGATGCGATGCCGCGGGAAAAATCCCACGCCGCCACCGCCGCCTCGATCGGTTTTCCTTGCGCAAGGGCGTCGATCTCGGCCTCCCCGGGCGGGCGGTCCAAGATGCACGGAGCCTCGATCTTGCCGTTGAAGTGATGCTTAGGCCTTGCCGGATCGCTCGCCGCCAAAAGCAATGGGGCCGAAAGCGCGCCTCCCATCTCCAAAGACGCTGCTTTGCGAACCGTGCGAGGGTGCGAAGCGGCACCTAAGCGAGGATGAAGCGGCTGAAATCCGAGGTCGATTTCGCTCATTCCTTGCGAGGCTTTCGAGCGATCCCCACCGTCGACCGTCAGCCATATCGCATACCAGTTGCGCTCGACGAGCGGCTCTTGCACCACCGCGATATCGCCTCCGGATACGCCGTGATTCACGCATAGCCGACCCGCTTCATCCAACCCCAAGGTGAATCCGTCCGCGGAATCGGGATCGGCGAGGGAGACGATCGCCTGCCGACCGGCGGTCAAACGGGTCGGCCAGATCAGGCACAGAATCGAAAAAACATCGGTGGCGAAGCAGCGGCCGGCATCGTCGATGCGCGCATAAGAGCCGCGAGGGGAATGCTGCGGCCCGGGGGATGAGCACCGTATCGGAGAATCGTCGATCGCTTGCGTGATGATGCCGGGGCCTGCAGGATTTCCGTCCGCACATAGGATGCGCACGATCGAGGCCTGCGCCTCGATGCCGGTGGCATTCGAAACATGAAATCGGATCGTTTGCCCCGGACGAAGCGAGAGCCGATCCGCATATCCGGTCAATGGCAGCATGGCAACCCCTCCCTTAGCGATGGGAAACGACTATCGAAGTCCGATGTATCCGAAATGGCAAGCGCAGAGATGGAAAGCGTCGAAGTGGAAAGCGTCTCGACCGAAAAGCATCGAAATCGAAGGCATCCAAACCAAAAGCGCCGAAAAGAGCGCAGCCCCGATCACTCGCCTCGATCGATGCGAAGGCACCGGCACCGGTAGGATTATGAGGCATCGATCCACTCCCGGTCGGCATCGCAAGGCAACGACGATCCCTACGGATTCTCACCTCCCATCGCCCTTCACCGCCCGCCGTCGGATACCGGATCGGGGCAAAGCGCTACCGATCCGAAAGGCGATGTGCCCGCCGTCGCCTTCCCTCGGCTCGGGATTTCAGCGCCCGTCGGCGGCGCAAAGCGGCATGGATTTCGAACCCGGCGCGCATTCGAAGATGAAGAAGAGCGAAGGAATGCCCGACAAGAAGCACCTAGGCAGGAATGCGACCTCGCCAAAGCGCGATCCAGGACAATCGACGAAATGACCGAATCCATTATTCGATACCGCTTCCCGTCGACTCCAACCCCCATCATTACCGCCTCTTCGAGCCTCTCGACGGATCGAATTCTCGGGATCCGCCTCGTTCTTGATTCGGATTCCCTCCATCCCTTCTCAATGATCGATTCAAATCCGAGCCATTCGCTTTTAATCTCGCAGCGCACCCGTTCAAATTCCTTGCATCTCTTTCTTCCACAATTCAAAATCAATGCCTTGACTTTGAATGTCATCTCCCCATGATTCAAATTTCTTGCATTTCTCTTGCCGTCAGTTCAAAATTCGACCATTCGTTTTTAATCTCAAAATGTCTTCATTCAAATTCCTTGCATCTCCTTCTTCCGAAATTCAAAATCAATGCCTTGACTTTGAATGTCATCTCCCCATGATTCAAATTTCTTGCATTTCTCTTGCCGTCAGTTCAAAATTCGACCATTCGTTTTTAATTTTGAGATGCCATCTTTCAAATCTCTTGCATCTCTTTCGCTGACAATTCAAAATAAATGGCTGGATCTTGAATGCCAGCCCCATCATGGTTCGAATCGCCCACGCCGCCTCCTGCGCACATTTTTCGGGTCATGGAAAAGACCGTGATGGTCGAACCTCACTTGACCACCCTCCACCCCCCATCGAGAGCCCGACCTTGAACATGGAATATCAGCGCCAAACCGGTGTCTTCGTCGAAAACACCTTGGGCGGTGAGCGCATCGCAGCCTTCGTCCCTTGCGCGCTGCCTCCGGATCCTCCCTTGGATCTCGGCAGTCTCTTGCATCTGTTGGAGCGAGCGGCGAGCGCTGTCGGAAGGTTGGACAGCATGAGCGAGCGATTGCCTTCGGGAAAAGCCCCCTTGCGGCCGACCTACAGGGACAAAGAAGCCCTGCTGTCATCGCAGATCGAAGGCACCCAATCCACCTTGGACGATATCTTTCTTTTCGACAAAGACAAAGATCGCTCCGAATCGGACGATCTGCAGGAGGTTCTCAACCTTTCCGATGCCATCGAACATGGCTTGAAGCGCATCCGAGAAGACGACTTCCCCCTTTGCCTTCGCCTGCTAAGAGAGATGCACGAAATCCTCCTTCGTTCGGGCCGAGGGGCGGCCAAACTACCCGGGGAGTTCCGCACCAGTCAGAATTGGATCGGGGGCACAAGGCCGGGCAATGCGACTTTCGTTCCACCCCCGCCGGATCGACTCGACGAATGCCTAGGGGACTTCGAGCGATTCCTCCACAGCGAAGACCCGAGGATCACCCCGCTGATCAAAGCGGGGCTGGCTCACCTGCAGTTCGAAATCATCCACCCTTTTTTGGACGGCAACGGTCGATTGGGCCGCTTGCTGATCACCTTGATCCTGTGCGAGGCGGGCATGCTAAAAGAACCCATCCTCTACCTCAGCCGATTCTTCAAATCGCATTTGGATGTTTACTACCGACTTTTAGATGAAACCCGCCGAACCGGGGCATGGGAAGTTTGGATGGAGTTTTTCCTGACCGGAGTCGCGCAGACCGCAGAGCAAGCCTCGAAGGCCGCAAGCGACATCATCGCAACCTTCGAAGAGGATCGTAAAGCCATCAGAGATCGCCTCGGTCGAAGCGCCCCGTCGGCATTGAACGTACACGAACAGATGCAGATCCGAGCGATCACCACCGCCGCCTTGGTCTCGAACGAACTGAATATCTCTTATCCGACAGCCCAAAGCGCCCTTGAAAACCTCGTCAAAGTCGGAATCGTGCACAAAACCGAGGGAAAAAGACGCGGGCAGCATTATGTCTATTCGAAATACTACGCCCTGCTCTCGGAATAACGCCCGCTCTTCGCCAAGGCAGTCTCTCGATGGCAAAAAAATTAAAATAGCCGACAAACCTAGGCGACCCCGAGTCGACCAATGTGGCGAGGTGATCGACTCCGCCGCCGCAAGTTTGGCGGTGAGCCGCACTTCGATAATTCCTCGGGTTCACTCCTATCGTGACGCATTCGAAGCAATCCGTACCAAAGCCGAGGAACTCACCTACGAAGACCGAGCGGCTGCGGTGGAGTTGTCCAAGACGTGGATGCTCACGATCCCGCACCCGCATTGGCCACGGCGTGAGTTGGCGATCGCCACATCCGCCAATATCTCGGGTGGGCTCATGCTCCGCTTAGCCGAGTCGGTGCAGGACGAGTCGGATTTCCCGGCGATTTGGGGCCAAAAGTCGATCGTGCATGTCGTCGGGCCGATAGATGCGGCCAAGTCAACCTTGACGCGGTTCATGCTACCCAAAGCCCTGCACAGGTTCACCCTTCGGAACACCAAGCCGAAGAAAGACGAAGTCGCTATGTACCGAGACGAGACCGGGGTGGCCTAGTTCACCCGTGAGTCCTATGTGAACCGATACCGCGTTTGAGCCGTCGGATAGGTAGATAGAGATGACCGAGGCCGAACGCAACACCGAAGTCGTGTCGTACTTCAAATGGAATCGCCAACTGAATGCCGAGATCGAAAAGCGAGGTTGGCGGTCTACCTATAGCCCAACCCGTCGATTTATGCGGGTCAAAACACCAATGCAGCATTGAACCCTTAGCGGGGTTGTGACAGGATAATTGCGGGAGAAAAATCGCAACCCCCAAACCCAAGACGCCACGTTACCACGTAAATTAATTGATCAAAACTCCGCTACCCCGCTAATCCATCCACCGACCGAAGGAGGTCACACATGAAGACCAAACCGACATTGGTACCGATATACCCGACCGATGGGATCGGATTGATCCTGACCAATGAAGGCCCCCGCAGTGCGAATTCGGTCGTGATGATTCACCCCGACGCATCCGAAGAGGATAAGAACGGGGGGATCAGCGTGGCCGACCCTAGGGATCGCATAGAGGGGGGCGCGGATGAGTACGACCCGACCCGATGCACCCAGCCGATGACGATCAACATGGAGCATGCGGGGCAAATGGGCGTGTTCACGCTGAAAGATGCGGGGGATGACTTGATCGCATTCGTTCCCTTCGTCAAATGGAAGTACCGACAGCAACCCTTCCTTCACTTCGCCAACGAATTTTGGCCCCTCGAAATGAAGCCCGACGGCAAAACGGGCGGGGTGCTCGGTGCTCAATCCGTCACGCTCCTGTACAACCCCGACGAGCAACGCCTGCATATCGAGCGCAACGGCGAAGCGTTCACCATCGACCGGCACGCCATGCTGACCGACGACGACCGCAGGCTCATCAAAGAGATGATCATGCAGGTGGGGCTGACAAAAGGCCTACTCGGGACAGGCGTTCAGCGTGGACGGCTCAATATGATGTTCGAGCCGGTCAGGACGGGAACCTTCGATACCGACTACCGATACCGCATCGACGACTCGCGCTCGTTGGCGGTGCCCGCCTAAGGCAGGCGGCATGAACATCCCATTCACCGACCAACCGAAGGAGGTCACCTCGTTGCCATCTCTCGTTCGATCACTTAATGCAGGAAGACCGCCGATGGTCAGGGCGGGTTCGGCATCGAGAAAAGACTGAAAAGGTTTCGGATGGGTGGTGCTGTTTCGGGCGGTTTTCGAGAGAGACTGGATGCTTTGCTTCCAAGTGCGATAGAGGTAGCGGTGGCCGCCCGGGGGTGGATGGTTTTTCCGGGCGGCCACTTGGGTGGTTGCGTTCGGGATCAAGCGTCGGGTTCGTTCCAAGCGGACAAGGCGGCGGCGACTCCCTCCCCCGGAGGGGGGCGGTAGCCGTGGGCGCAAAGGGCGGCTTCCAGCGCCATCAGACAGACCATCACGTTTTCTTTGCGGCAGGCGTAGCCCATCGTTCCGATGCGCCAGATCCTTCCCGCCAAGGGGCCGAAGGAGGTTCCTATCTCGATTCCGAAATCCTCGAGCATCATGGATCGCACCGCGTCGCCGGTAACGCCGCTCGGAATCTCCACTCCGGTGACATTCGCCATCTTATGGGCTTGATCCCCGAAGCGCACGAGCCCCATCGCATCGAGCCCGGCGCAAACGGCGCGACTGGCGCGGGCGTGGCGGGCGAAGCGCTCTTCCAAACCCTCTTGCAGGGCGATCCGGGCGCATTCGCGGGCGGCGTAGAGCATCGATGTGGCCTCGGTATGATGATTGAGGCGACTTTCGCTCCAATAATCCATCAGCATCGTGAGATCGAAATAGTTCGAGGCGATGATCATGCCGGTGGCGGCCTCGAAACCGGCCGGGCGGATCCCCTGCTCGATATGCTTGCGCTCCAACACCCTCGCCTCCACCCTTTCGTTGAAGGTGATGGGGGCGCATCCGGGCGGTCCGGAGAGGCATTTTTGCAAGCCGGCGGTCAATACATCGATCTGCCACTCGTCGACTCGCATGTCGATGCCGCTGATGGTGGCGGTGGCGTCCACGTGCAGCAAAACATCCTCTTCCCGGCACGCGGCTCCGATTTCGGCCAGAGGCTGGGCCATGGTGGTCGATGTATCGCCGTGAACCACGGAGACGATCTGGGGGCGATGCTCTCGGATCGCGGCAATCACTTGCGATGGCTCGAAAACCCGCCCCCATTCGACCTCGATGGTGCGCACATCCGCGCCACAGCGAGTTGCGATCTCGGCCGCCAAGTGACCGAAGCGGCCGAATATCGGTACCAAAACGCGATCCCCGGGGCTGATCAAGGAAACCAAGGCGGCCTCGATCCCGGCCCTTGCGGTGCCGTCGATCAGAAAAGTCCAGCGATTCTCGGTACGCAGCAGCTGCCGGTAAAGGACCATCACCTCGTTCATGTAGGAAGTGAAGGCGGGATCGAACTGCCCGAGCAGGGGCATCGACATGGCGTTCAGAACCCGAGGGTCGGCGTCCACCGGACCGGGACCCATCAATCGCCGCTGGGGCGGGTTCAAATCGTCGAAAAGGTTATGCATGGCTGGTCACCGAGATCTAATGAGAGGGTTCGAAAGGCCGAGAAAGGAAGAAAGCGTGCGAAGCACCGGAATCGGCAAGGCGCGAAGGTGCAGCGGGATCTCCGAAGGTGATTGTTCAATCGACCGACAATGGTGCCCCGACGGGATCGTACGATTTTCCCTGATTTTACCGGGATCGAGGCTTTCCAAAAACCGCAGCGGCAACCGGAATGCCGCTTGGGCATCCGCCATGCTCGTCGATTCCGCCCGGGGCGGGTTCGGAGCGTCGATGTGATCGTGCATGGCTGGTCACCGGGTTCGGGCGGGTTCGATGATATGGGATCGAAAGGCCTGGCGAGAGGTAAAGAAGGCGAACAGCCGGAATCCCCGAGATGGTCCTCGATCGAGGCGCACGCTGCCATGGCACACCGATGGGATTATCCGGTTTTTCGGGGATCGAAACTCTCCAAAAACCGCAGCAGCACCTTCGACGCCACTTGGGCATCGGCCTCGCTCATCGATTCCGCCGGATGATGGCTGATCCCCTCCAAGCAACGCACGAAAAGCATCCCGACATCGGTCAATCGAGCGACCGCCATCGCATCATGGCCCGCCCCGCTCGGCAATTCCCGCACCGAGATCCCCTCGGCCTGTACCGCTTGGGCGAGCCGATGCATCAGCCACGGGGCGCATTGACAGGCATCGCCCTCATGGGTCATCGTCTTGGTGATCGACACCCCTCGACGCTCGGCGATCTCGCCGAAGGCCTTGTCGATCTCCGATAGGGCGGCGTGGCGCGAGGCATCGCTTTCGGCGCGCACATCGAGGCTGAACTCCACCGTCCCGGGAATGACATTGACCGCCCCGGGCAGGGTATGCAGGATGCCGACGGTGCCGACCGACGAAGGGATCGAAGTGCATATCCGCTCCACCGAGGCAATCGCCTCCGCCGATGCCACCAGCGCATCCCGGCGAAGGCGCATGGGAACAGTGCCCGCGTGCCCTGCCTGACCGACCACCTTCACCTGAAAACGGGTTGCACCGGCAATCGACGTCACCACCCCCACCGGCAAGCCCTCGTCCTCCAACACCGGCCCCTGTTCGATATGGACCTCGATATAGGCGGCGACATCCTCGGCGCGGTAGCGCGCTTTCTCGAAGGCATCGGGATCGAGACCGAATGCGCGCAGCGCATCGGCGAGTCGAATCCCGTCGCTATCGGTGGCATCGAGCAAAGCGGGATCGAAGTCACCCGCGATCGCCCGACTACCGATCAGGGTCGATTGAAATCTCACGCCCTCCTCGTCCCCGAAGGCGATCACATCCACCGGATAAGGCAGGCGGATCCCTTGGCGATGTAAAAACCCTAGACAAGCGATCGGAAGAACGATACCCAAAGCGCCATCGTATCGACCGGCGTCGCGCACGGTATCGATATGGGATCCGATCAGGAGACGAGGCGACGAGGAGGAGTCGCCCTCGGCGCTCCCGATCACATTGCCCAATGCATCCATTCGCGCATCCATTCCGGCATCGCGCATCATCTGCATCACGAAATCCGCCGCCTCGGTATGTTCCTTCGTGAGGTAGCGCCGGGTCAGCGCACCCTCTTCCTCGCTGAAACGGGCGAGATCGTCGAGCGTGCGCATCACTTGCAAGCCCAGAGAATCGATCCCTTGGGAGCCGGATCCCGATGGCGTCTCATCCATGGTCGATTTGAAAGACATGAATCGCTCTCCTCATGAAGGCGAAGGATGCTCGACGAAAGACTATCGACGATGGCCCTTCGCTCGATCCTGCGCGTATCGGGTATCGCGCCGCCTTGGGATGCGAAGGAATCGCCCGACACGAAACGGCATCTATCGAGGCTCGTCCGGGATAACGACCTTCGCCGGTCGCTTCGGTTCTTGCATCGGTTCTCGGATTATGCACAAAGATACGATGATTGAATATCCGAGATTGAAGATCCAATCGATGTGCTATCGATCTCTTGGCTTCGATCCTCACGATCGATCCGCATGTTCGGCTCGGACGACAAGCCTTCGCAAATCGAATGCTTGATTCGTATTTGGATGCTTGGCGTCAGGCGCTGCGAAAAGGGCGGGAGGCTTTTCGTGAAAAGGCGGCGAGGCGAGGTCGCGGGGGGTTCGCTCGTCGATGGCTTCGAAGGTGCTTGTTTCGGGGTACTGGGCTTGGTTTGGCTTGGCCGGCGGGTGAAGACCGAGATTGGCGGGT
This sequence comes from Thioalkalivibrio sp. HK1, assembly GCA_000583135.1. Lineage (GTDB taxonomy): Bacteria > Pseudomonadota > Gammaproteobacteria > HK1 > HK1 > HK1. The sequence goes on along the minus strand of JFBG01000049.1, from coordinate 1,771 downwards.
GGATTCTCGATGTCCGAGCATCGATGTCCGAGCATCGATGTCCGAGCATCGACCCCCAAGCATCGACTTCCAAGCCGGCTTTCGGTCGATCCTCGAATCGTCGGCGCAAAGAGCGCGGCCCTGCCGCTGCGGATTTTTTTCGAAAAGCGCACCGAAGCCTTCCGAAATCATCCGGATACGAAAAAACCCCCGGCTTCGGATGAAGCCGGGGGTTTTTCAACTCGAAACATCTACCGAACGATAAGGATGTCGGCAATCCACCTTCAAGCAATCATCGCATCATCATGCCGGATCTCATCGATGCTCGATGCTTTCTTGCGCCCTTCCTTCCGCCCATCCGATGATTCAGCGAATCCGAGATGGGCGGAAGAAATGGACTTGCGAGAAAGCGAGAATCAGTTGGGAACCGACTGGTTGACGTGGGTGTTGTTGGTCAGGATATCTCCCGAGCGCACCAACACCTGCGTCGTAATCGACTGATTCTGACGAGCCAAGATCTGGCAGGACAACCGCCCGTTGGTCGGACCGCCCCAATGTCTGGAGGGAACGAAGCCATCGGAGGCGAGGGTCTGCGCGATGATATCTGCGGTCACCACCGTCGTCCCGTGAGCGCTGATGCGGCTTTCCAAAGAACCGAACCAAGAGTTGCCGGTCTGGTTGGAGCAGTTCAACGAGACATCGCAGCCGCCCTCATCCTCGCAGCGGATCCGGATGAACGCCTGATCCCGCGAAGAGGGAGGCGGAATGGCATAAGCCTTGGCCTTCGCTTCCACCGCATGCAGCCTCAAGGTAACGGTGCGGCTACCGGTCGAGGCCTCGTCTTGGTACTCATCGGAGCTAAAATCGACCTCACCACTCAGGGTGTAGGTGGCGCCTCCGCTCAACGGCGTGATCTCGCTCGGGACATAGAAGATCTCGTAGAGCTCGGAGACCTTATCGCCACTATCGCTGAGGTGGATGCGCTGTCTGGTGGTTCCCGCAGCCACCGGTGAGATCTGACGTTGTCCTTGGGAGTTAACGGCATTGCTGACGACGACATGACCATGCGTCGGGGTCGGGGATACCGTCAAGATCAAACCGGAGCCGATGGTAGTGGTTACGCTGGTCGGCGGGCCAACCTCGAAAATGGTGCCGTTGGCCTGCATGGCCTTGTGAGCCACCCCATCGTAGGTTGCATCGACATCGAGCACCACCCGAGCGGCACCCATCGCGATGGCGTTGACATCGCCGGATTGGTTACGCCCGTACTCTCCGGCTTGGATGAAGATCGGAAGGATTGCATCCCGGGGATCTTCGCCGTGCGAGATCAGGGAGGTCGTATCGCCGGCGTTGATCGAGGCGTAGTCTCCCGGGGCCCCGACAGAGGCCACGATCGTCGACGTCACCGCATCGTGAGAGGTGGCGAATACGCACTCTCTCGATTGCCCGATACGATAGGACAAGCACTTCGAGACCCCTTCCGTTCCGGTGGGGAAGTTGAAGCGCGCGCCCGATGCCCGAGTGGAATGCACCGTGGCATTGATCGTGATATTCGAACCATCGGAGAGGTCGGCGCCGGTCAAGGCGGGCATATCGACGCGCAGGATATCCCCGACATCGATCATGCCTTGGCTATTCGTCTCCACGGTGTAGACGACCGAGGAATCGCCCACGCCACCGCCGCTCTTCTTCGTGACGGTGATTCCGCTCAAGGTTTCTTCAGCACCATTGAGAGCCCTGAAATGCCTCGGCTCCATCTCCCCCGCCATGACCGCACCGACGAGGCTGATGG
>JFBG01000048.1 GCA_000583135.1 Thioalkalivibrio sp. HK1 | reverse complement strand
ATGGATAGACTGCAATCGATCGAATCGAGAGTGACTAACGTGGAAGCGAATATGGCCACGAAAAAGGACTTGGCTGAGGTGGAAACGAAGGTGGCCAGTATGGAAGCGAAGATGGTCACGAAAGACGATATGGCAGCCGGTATGAACACCCTGAAGACCGACCTGCTCGACGCCATCAAAAATATGAATGGCAACGCCCATCGATGATCCTTCGGGGCATAGAGAACCCGTAAGGCTAGCCTGAGGATCGCCTGCCCGACCATCGCTCCGCCTCGTGGCGTTCTTCGTCTATGGGGATATCGAGACGGTCGGGCAGGCGATTCGAGGGTGAGTCTTTTGGAGATGGCGCCCCACTCATTGGATTTCCCTCAATCCGTTTTTTCAACTGTCCGCTTCGAAGAAAAGCGAAGGCGTGAATAGCAATATTCCGAAGGGCTGGACTCCCCCGCCCCAAGATTATTCAGGACGCCGATCAAGACTGATCATGCTCCGGAAACGACCGGCAAGATCCCTGACCTCGAACCACCCAAGTACCCCATCCCACTAGCCGACCGCAAACGACTTGGATCGTCATCCATCGATCCTGAGAGAAAAACGCCCTCGCGCACGGAAAGCGGCGATCCGGCACCCTGACGATCTCCCACCCGGCTTTTCTCTCTTCGCACTCTTTCCAAAATGCCCGCCCTCTCGAAAATCTCGCGCTTTTTCTCTTGTTTTTCTTGCTTTTTTCTGTGACTTTATCTACTATACCTACATGGTGGCGCACGATCGTGTCGCATGACAGATCGGACATGATGGCGCGCCAC
>JFBG01000047.1 GCA_000583135.1 Thioalkalivibrio sp. HK1 | reverse complement strand
CAGCCCCTCCATCTTGCGGTTCAACTCATCCATCCTAAGGCTTTGCTCGTCGAACCTATGACTGATAGCCTGTTCGAAGGCTTTGGCCACGGCCTGTTCGATGGTTTTGGCCAAGGCTTGTTCGATGGCGCCGATGAAGAGTTGACGAGCTTCATCCTCCCTTCCCATGTTCATCGCCGTTTTTCTCCGGATGTTCTTCTCGTGAGGGAATCGCTCATTTGAGGAGCGAGACCATGATGGAGGAAACCCCGATCGCGATCGCACTTCCAAATCCGGTGATAAGCCCCGCTATCGCGATGGTTCCCTTCAGTCGAGCGGTGTTGCTTTCGCTGATGGCGACTCGCATATCGGCACGGAGCTTGTCCATCCTATGATTCTGCTCTTCCATCTTACAGCTCTGCTCCTCCATCTTACGGCTCTGCTCCTCCATTTTGAGGTCCTGCTCGTCGAATCTGGGATTGACGGCCTCCTCGACGGCTTCGGTGACGGCTTGCTTAACGGTCCGTTCAACGGCCTGTTCGACGGCGACGGTGAAGAGTTGGCGAGCCTGCTCCGTCTCCATGTTCACCCCGTTCACCCCGTTCTTCTCGTTGTTCATCGCTGAATCTCCTAATGAATCTTGCCTGCGGTCATCGAAATCAAGCGCATCCTCCTCGGAAAAAGGAAAGCGCTTGGAAGAATACTACTCTCTCTTTGACCTTGCCGATCCCATTTTGTTCTCATCAAGGAGATTTTTTTTATGAAGGCAAATCCGAATGCACATCGGAGACGATTCGCCCTGCTGTTTTCTCTTTTTTCGGATATTCGATGGTTCGAGACCGAAAGCGCTCGCAAGTCCCCCGCCGAAGACGGTCGGCGGCAAGCGACCATCGTCGATCTCCCATCCCCCCCCCTTTTTTTTCACAGGGCGGCCAGCTTGCCTTTTTCGGGTTTTCCGGTCGAGGTGCGAGGCAATTCATCGAGGAAGACGATATGTTCGGGCACCATGAACCGGGCCATCCGGTCGGCGCAGTGCTTTTTCAATTCATCGGCGCTGACCTCGAAGCCCGGTTTTTTGACCACGAATAGCTTGATGGCCTCCTCGCCCCATTCGCTTTGAACACCGATGGCGGCGCAATCTTGCACAGCAACATGTGCAAGCGCTCCTTCCTCGACCTCATAAGCCGAAACCATCTCCCCTTTGACCCGAATGCGTTCGCTCATTCGGTGCATGAAATAAAAGAGATTGTTCTCATCCAAGCGGGCGATATCCCCGGTATGGAACCAAAGATCCTTACGACTGGCCAAAGTGCGATCGGGCATCGAGAAATAACCATCGGACATCACCCCCGGCTCCAAGGGGCGCACGACCATCTGTCCCGGTTCGCCCAAGGGGACCGGATCGCCCGCATCATCGTGAATGGCCACCTCGAAATGGGGCAATACCACCCCGCCAGGATGATCCCACTGCGGCACGACCACCCAGCCGGCGTCGGTCGAGCCATAGCCGCCGCCGGGGATGAGATGCACCCCGAAGCGGGCATCGAAATCCTTTTTCGGAACCGGAGCGGGCGTGCTCCAACAGCGAGTCACGCGATGCTCCCTCTCCTCGGGGCAAGGCGGATTGGCCCATAGCAACTGTTGAACCGAGCCGAGCATCATGAACCATGTCACCTCGTACTTCTTGACCTCGGGCCAAAAATTGGAGACGCTGAAGCGTTGACGCAAAACAACCCGTCCCCCCGTCATCATCGTCGGCAAAATATCGTAATAAGCAGGGCCGATATGAGAAAGCGGATAGGGTGAATAAACGCAATCATCGACGGTTACTTTGAAGGGATCGATGATATTTTCCGCGGTGCGCACCGCATAGCGATGCGATAGCAAACACCCTTTGGAAACCCCGGTGGTGCCGGATGTGAAAAGAATCGTGGCGGTGTCGGTATCCTTGGCGGACGAGATCAGATGATCGGTGCGATCCGACAGGATATCCTCGAAGCGAACCACCTCGAGATCGGGAAATAGCCGGCGAGCCTCGTCTTCGGCATCGATCAACACCAACGTCCGAACATGCGATATCGAATCCCGAATCCGATCCAAAGCATCGAGGTGCTTGCCGGAAGTAAACAGCAACCTCGCCTCGGTTTGGTCGATCATCCGCGCCAAGGGCGCCCCCCGCATGGCATGATTGATCGAAACCTCGATCGCATCGATCTTTTTCAGGGCATAAGAAGTGGCGAGATACTCGGCTCCGTTTTCCATGAAGATGGCGACATAAGACAGCGCCTCGCCGAATCGATCTTCAATCCCGTGAGCCAAGCGATTGACGATCGATTCGAACTCGCCATAAGCCAATGTCTTCCCGGTTTCGGCGATGGTCAAAAACGGACGATCCCCGAATCGATCGGCACATCGGTGAAGAAGATCACCCAATGTAATTCTCAAAGCCATCGATCGCTCACCCTTCACCGATCATGAACCGAACCCGAACCGAGGTCCAAGGGGCCAGCGATCCCCGACTCGGATCGGGATACTTTACCCCTCCCAATCCGAAGTTTGCGCGAGAAGTTCCACGAAAAGCGGCCTTGTCCGTCCAACATCGATAACGCGATCTCGTCCTTTCTCAATATCGTTATTTCATTTGCGCCTAAATCGTCTGCGCCAAGTATTCCGGTTGGGGTTATCAGGCCGTAGCCCCAACGACAAAGGCTCTCCTGATCGATCTCCCCATCCCCATCCCCGCCATCGACGCTCCCGCTAAGTGGTAGGGTGCATTTTTTATATCCGTTCGGCAATACACTCGATATCTCGCATCAGTACCGACACGTCTTCTTACATATCCTGGAAGAGTGATCGATTCGTCGATGAGTCCTACCTACTCGATGATATCAAGCCCCCGACCGTGATCGCGCTTCTAAAGCCGATGTTCGGGTTCTGAGCCCGATATCGTAATGGGTCCCCTCAATCGATCGGCATCACTTTCGCTGATGGCGATTCGCATATCGGTACGGAGCTTGTCCATCTTATGATCCATCTCGTCGAATCTGGGGTTGACGATTTGCTTGAAGGCTTTGGTGACGGCCTGCTCGACGGTCCGTTCAATGGCCTGTTCGACGGCGACGATGAAGCGTTGACGAGCCTGCTCCGTCTCCATGTCAATCCCGTTCTTCTCGTTGTTCATCGCTGACTCTCCTAATGAATCTCGCCGGCGGCCATCGAAATCAAGCGCATCCTTGCCAGTTCAAAAGCGACGAAATGGATGAAATCCAAATCGCCGCTCGACCTTGTATGGAGTGCCCCGATAACCCCGGTGCGCCACGGCGGGTGCGATGGCTGCCAATCAGGAGTGACGAATAGGAACGCACCGGGAGACAATCCCGATCCGATTCGCTCTCCTTAAGATTCGCTCGGAAGCGGCCTGTATCCTTGCTTGCGTAGGTGATTATCCACGATCTTATCGGCAAAGAACGGATAGATGAACCATGATAAGCCGAAGGTTATAAAAGCGAGAGCCAGCCCCACTATGGCGTGGGTCCAAATACCTTTGACGGCAAAGTAAAAAACCCCGAAGAGGAGTGTCCAAAGCCAAGCAAGGTCGTACTCTTCGATATGCTCGGTGTCGGGATGCTTATATCTCTTGGTTGCCATGATTTACCTCCGAGGGGTAGGTGTCTGGTCGATACTACAAATCAGATGTCGAAGAGGGGATATCTTACGCCGATTCTCTCGATGAAACAACCGACTATCATCCGCAATATCGCATCGAGAGAGTTTTTTTGATTGGCCAACATTCAATACTACTCATCGCTTTCCTGCATATAGCGCCATACCCGATTTCGGATCATCAAAGCGCCCGCTCCTTGGGGGATTCATCGGTGGGCTTGGAGGGAAAATTCCCCAAGCATCGCTTGCCGATGCATTTGCCCTTGGCTTCGGTCAGCACGCGGAAGACGGCGGTGGCGTTTTCGTTGGCGGCGACCTCCCAAGGCGTAAGATCTCGGTCATTCTTCTCTTCGATATCGACCCCGGATTCGATCAGCAAGCGGGCGACGAGCGGGGCGTTTTCTTTCGCTGCGATATGCAAGGGCGTGTTGCCATCTTCGTTTTTCGCCTCGACCTCGGCTTTGCCTTCGATCAGCATGCGGGCAACGGTGCCGGAGTTATATCGAGCCGCGACATGCAAAGGCGTTTCATCGTCCTTTTTGTTTTTCGCTTCGATATCAGCCCCGGCATCGAGCAGCATACGGGTAGTCTCGGCGAAATTGTATCGAGCCGCGATATGCAAGGGTGTACCGTTGTTTTTGTCGATCGCATCGATATCGGCACCGGCGTCGATCAGCGCTCGAGCGGAGTCGACCGAGTCGTACCAAGCCGCGCCGTGCAGGGGCGTACTATCGTTTTCGGTTATTGCCTTGACATCGGCACCGGCATTGAGCAGTAAACGAGTAACGGTAACGGAATTCCAGTATGCCGAATTATGCAAGGGCGTATCGCCGTGTTCGTCTTTCGCTTCGATATTCGCCCCGGCTTCGATGAGTATGCGGGCGGCGATGGCAGCATCTTTTTTCGACGCTGCATAGTGTAAAGGCGTGTGGCCATTGTTATCTTGTGCCTCGATATCGGCACCCATCGCGATCAGCAAACGGACGACATCGACCGAGTTCCAATGAGCCGCTCCGTGCAAAGCTGTGCCGCCATCGTTGACCGCCGTGATATCCGTCTTGGCTTCGATATCCGCACCGGCTGAGATCAGCACATTGGCGACACCGACCGAGTTCCAATACGCTGCCTCATGCAAGGGTGTGTCGCCCTCTTTTTCTTTGATCTCGAGGTTCGCTCCGGCATGAATCAGCATGCGGGCGGCGGCAACGGAATCATACCAAGCCGCAACATGCAAGGGAGTGCCGCCATTTTTGTCGATACTTTCGATATCCGCTCCGGCGTCGATCAGCCTTTGAACGGCATAAGCATTGTTTTTCTCCGCCGCATAGTGCAAAGGCGTCGCCTCGGCGGCGGTGCCGATCGTGAATATAAAGATGGATGCAATGATCGCTGGTTTCATGGTTTTCGTTTCTCGTTCAAAGATCCGAAGCGGGTTTCGGCCTGCCGGGTTCGATAGCCCTCGCTTGCCCTCCCGCTCTCGCAGGGTTTTTTTCTTCCATCCCCATCCACGCTTTTCGAGGATCGACCATCAATCGACCTCGATGGGCACGCCGACACCGGCGTGAGCGCTCTTAAAGGGGGGATCGGACAAAATCCCCGGGCGGACCCCACCGCGTGATTTTTAATCTCCCCTCGATGATTGGAAACAGAAAGATCGATATTATGATGCCGCCCAAGCGGTTATCGCCGGCCGATTCGAATCCGCTCGGATGCGGCCGGCTGCGAGCCCTCATACCGCTCGATTTCATGATCGCGGATAACGAAGCCGAGGGAAAGGGGTATGAGGGCATGGATCAAGGTTGACCCTGCAAGAGCGCAAAGGAGAGCGACGTGACGACCCATGCACGCATCGTCGTCATCGGCGGTGGAATCGTCGGGGTGTCCATCGCCTATCACTTGGCCAAGGCGGGGGAACGCGATGCCCTGTTATTGGAGCGGCGCGACTGGGGGCGGGGGCGACTTGGCATGCTGCGGGCAATGTGCATACGCAAAGCGCCTACGCCAATCTATCGGCCTTACAGGCCTATTCGCTTCGTCTTTACGAGGGGCTGGTCGAGGAGGTGGGGCAGGAGGTCGATAGCCATGTCGTCGGCGGTTTCTTTTTGGCCCGGACGAAGGAGCGGATGGAGGAGTTCAAGCACTTGGCCGGCAAATTCCGTGCCTTGGGGCTGGAATACGAACTGGTTTCTGCCCAAGAGATCAAGGCCAAACATCCCCTTTTGAATGTCGACGATCTCGAAGGCGGAGCATGGGATCCCGATGAAGGCTATGTCGATCCGCATTCCGTGACCATGGGCTTGGCGGCCGGGGCGCGTCGATACGGCGCCCGCATCCGCCGCAATGTGCAGGTCGAGCGCATCGACCGCCTGTCATCGGGCCATTGGCGCCTTTATGCCGGCGAAGAGACGTTCGAATGCGAGATCCTCGTCAACTGCGCAGGTTTTTGGTCCGGCGAGGTTGCCGAGATGGTGGGAGCGACCTTACCCATCACCAATATGGAGCATCAATATCTGGTGACGGAGACGATGCCGGCGATCGCAGATCTGGATGACGAGTTGCCGATGATTCGCGACTGCGATAGCCAATACTACCTGCGTCAGGAGGGGCAAGGGCTCTTGCTCGGCCCGTGGGAGCGGGACTGTCGGGTGGCTTGGGGCGATTCTCGCGCGCCATGGTCTTTCGGGCAGGAGTTGTTCGAAGATGATTTTCGATCGCCTGAGCGATGGCCTAAGCGCGATCTTCCACCGCGTACCGGCACTGGCGACCACCGGCATCAAACGCGGGGTCAACGGTGCGATCAGTTTTTCCCCCGACGGACGCCCGATGATCGGACCGGTGCCCGGCATCCCCGGCTTCTTCGTCGCTTGCGGCTTTTTGGGCGGCATCGCCCAAGGCGGCGGGATCGGCTTGGCGATGAGCCAGTGGATATTGGAGGGAGAGCCGGAGCTGGATCTGCACTTCATCGACGTGGCTCGTTTCGGGGATTGGGCCACCCCCGAATTCGCCCGCGAGCGCACCCGCGAGATCCTGCCGATCCGCTACGAGCTGATCTACCCGGGGATCGAGCGCAAGACCGGAAGAGATTTGAAGACCACCCCGATCCACCAAGACCTGCTGGCCCATGGCGCGGTGATGGGGCAGATCGCCGGCCATGAGCGCCCGTTATGGTATGCACCGACCGGAGTTTCGCCCGAAGATAAGCCCGATTTTCAGCGTCCCAACTGGTGGGAGCATGTGGGCAACGAGGCCAAGGCCCTGGCCGACCGATGCGGCTTGTCGCAGATGTCCGGTTACGGCAAGTTTCATATCACGGGGGCGCACGCCAAGGCCTTTCTCGATCACATCGGCTCGGCGAGGGTACCGGGGGAGCCGGGCAAGGTGGCGTTGTCGCTGCTTTTGAACGAGCGGGGTGGCATATTGGGGGATATCACGATAGAAAACAGCGGCGATGGTCGTTTCCATTGCGTCGGCCCGACCCTTGCCGTGGCTCGATATCGTCGTTGGATGGACACTCATGCCACCGGCTTCGATGTCAAGATCGAAGATATCACCGATCAGGTATCGGTGCTCGGCATCGCAGGCCCTTGTTCCCGCGATCTTCTCAACCGACTTTCCGATGGGGCGTTCGATAACTTCCCCTTCATGACCTCGCGCACCGTTCGCATCGGCGGCGTGTCTTGCAGGGCGCTTCGCATCTCTTATTCGGGCGAACTCGGCTGGGAGCTGTATTGCCCGATATCCGAACAAAAAGCCTTGTTCGATGCCCTGATGGACGAAGGTGAAAAGCACGGGCTTGCCCTTTTCGGATCGCGGGCGATGGGCATGCTCAGGCTGGAGAAGGGATATCGTAGCTGGGGTGCGGAGCTGACCACCGAGACGAGCCCGCAAGTTGCGGGTCTTTTACGCTTTTGCTCGAAAACCAAGGACTATATCGGCCGCGCCGCCGTGGATCGAGAACGCTTGGCGCCTCGCCCCGAACGCCTCGTGACCCTGGATATCGATCCCGCCGCCCCGCCATGCTGGGGGACGGAGCCGGTGATGGCGAAGGGAGCGATGGTCGGCCGGATCACCTCGGGCGGGATGGGTTGGCGCAGCGGCCGGATGCTTGCGATCGCTTGGATCGACCGCGCAGAATCGGCGCAGATCGGTACCGTTCTCAAAGTGCAGATCCTCTTGCAGAACCACAAGGCGGTGGTCGTCTCCGATCCGGTCTACGACCCTAAAAACGAGAGACTGAAAGGATGAGCGCCGAAGTCGAACGAACCTTACCTTCCCATGCTTCCGTCGTCGTCATCGGCGGCGGGGTCATGGGCTGCTCCACCGCCTACCACCTTGCAAAGAGCGGCGTATCCGATGCGGTTTTGCTCGAGCGCAACAAACTGACCTCCGGCACCACTTGGCATTCGGCGGCCCAAGTGCGGGCGCTGCGCTCCACCCGCAACCTCACCGACTTGGTGCGCTATTCGATCGATCTCTACTCCCGCTTGGAGGAGGAAACCGGTCAGCAGGTCGGTTGGATCGGCAAAGGGTCGTTGTCGATCGCCACCAACGCCGATCGGATGATCCACATCCGCCGCCAAGCGGCCCTCGCCGGGCTCTTCGGCGTTCGGGCCGATACCATCTCGACCGAGGAGGCGGCCGAGCGCTGGCCGCTGATGAACGCAAGCGACATCGTGGGTGCGGTCTGGTCGCCGGATGACGGTCGGGTGGGTCCCTCCGATCTATGCGCCGCGCTCGTCAAAGGCGCGCGTGCCGGCGGTGCGCGAATCTTCGAGGATACCGGCGTCATCGGCATCCACACCGAATCCGGTCGGATCCGCGGTGTCGAAACCGATCGCGGCCCGATCCGGACCGATGCGGTGGCGCTGTGCACCGGCCTTTGGAGCCGGAGCGTGGCGGCGATGGCCAATGTCGAGGTACCGGTCTGGCCCTGCGAGCATTTCTACCTCCTGACCAAGGCGGTGCCCGGCACCGAGGGCAATTTGCCGACCCTATCCGATCACGACGGCCATCTTTATATCCGCGACGATTCCGGCGGCTTGCTGGTCGGTTGCTTCGAGCCGATGGGCAAGCCGATCGATCCGGATCGACTCGGCCCCGATTTCTCCTTCGGACTCCTCGACGAGGACTGGGATCATTTCGAGCCGATGATGCAAAACGCCCTCCACCGGCTTCCGTGTCTTGCCGAGGTCGAAGCGAAGATGCTTTTGAACGGCCCGGAGAGTTTCACCCCCGACGGCGGTTTCCTCCTCGGCGAGGCGGCCGAAACCCGCGGCCTCTTCCTGGGCTGCGGAATGAACTCGGTGGGGGTCGCCACCGGCGGCGGAGCGGGCATGGCGCTGGCGCACACCATCGTTCACGGCGCCCCGCCGATGGATCTGCACGAGGCGGACCCCAAACGCTTCGATGCATCGGTGAACAGCGCCCAAGCACTGATCGCGCGGGTGCCGGAGGTGCTCGGCAAGCACTACGAAATCGCCTACCCGGGGCGGCAGTGGCAAAGCGCGCGCGATCTCAAAACCCTGCCGCTGCATGCGGTTTGGAAGGAAAAGGGCGCCCATTTCGCTCAGGTATTCGGCTACGAGCGGCCCTTGTATTTCGCGAAAACGCAAGAGCCCGCGCTGCGCTTTTCCCGCCCCGACTGGTTCGAACAGGTGGGAGCGGAAGTGGCGGCGGCGCACGAAGGCGTCGGCATCAGCGAGATCTCCAGTTTCGGGAAGATCGAGATCAGCGGCCCGGATGCGCTCGCCTGCCTTGAGACCATCTGCACGAATCGGATCGACCGCCCATCGAATCGCGCCTGCTACACATTGATGCTCAACGAAAAGGGTGGAATCGAAAGCGATCTGACCGTCTTTCGCCTTGCAGCGACCCGCTTTCGCCTGATGGTGGGCAGCCAGGCGATAAAGCGAGACCTTGCTTGGATACGCAATCATTGCCCATCCGATGCGAAAGTCGAGATCACCGACGTCACGGACGATCTGGCGGTGCTCGGTCTTTGCGGACCGAAAACCCCGGCCCTTGCGCAAGCGCTCGGAGCGAGATGGCTGAACGACATCGGCTATTTCGCGCATGCCAAGGGCATGATCGGATCGGTCGAGGTGCAGGCGGCCAGGCTGTCTTATGTCGGCGAGGCCGGATGGGAACTGACCTGCAAGGCGAGCGATGCCAAGGCGCTTTTCGCTTCTTTGGAGGCCGAAGGCGCGGTGCCGGTCGGGTCCCTTGCCCAAACATCGATGCGAATCGAGAAGGGATTCTTGGCATACGGCCACGATCTCGATACCGACATGACCCCGGCGATGGCCGGGTTGGAGTTCGCTTTGGCCAAGGACAAACCCTTCATCGGCAAGTCGGCCCTTGCCGAAAAAGGCGCCCCGGCGAAGCGGATCGTATCCCTCGCTTTTGCAGATACCGAAGCCGTCCCGCTGGGCAATGAACCGGTCCTTGCCGGCGGCCGGCACATCGGCAAGACCACCTCCGCGGCCTTCGGCTACCGGATAGGGCGCCCGGTGGCATTGGCGCTGGTCGATAGCGATACGATCACCGCATCGATCACCGCCGGTGCGAGCGTGCAAGTGGATATCGCCGGAGTGCCGTTCGCCTGCACCCTATCGACCGCTGCGCTTTTCGATCCGCAAGGCAAGCGAATGCGCCCCCTTCGATGAAAACAGGCCCGATCCATGTCCCATGTCTTTCCCCGCAATATGAAAGCCGATTACCCCGTCGCCGTTGCCGGCGAGGGGTGCTATATCGTCGACTCCACCGGCAAGCGATACTTCGACGGATCCGGCGGCGCGGCGGTTTCCTGCCTCGGACACGGCCATCCGGCGATCATCGATGCGATCACCGCCCAGCTCCATAAACTGGCATTCGCCCATACCGGATTCTTCAGCTCCGAGCCCGCCGAAGCCCTCGCCACCCTCTTGGCGGACCATGCCCCCGACGGCATCGAGCACGTCTATTTCGTATCCGGCGGATCCGAAGCCATCGAAGCCGCCCTCAAACTCGCCCGCCAGTATTTCGTCGAATGCGGCATGCCCCAGCGCCGCCATGTCATCGCCCGCAGGCAGAGCTACCATGGCAACACCTTGGGCGCATTGGCGGCGGGCGGCAATGAATGGCGACGGCAGGCCTTCGCCCCGCTCTTGATCCCGACCACCCACATCGCCCCTTGCTATGCCTATCGCGATAGACAAGCGGAAGAAAGCGAAGCCGATTACGGCCGGCGAGTCGCCGATGAACTGGAGTCCGAGATCTTGCGATTGGGGCCGGACAGCGTGATGGCCTTCATCGCCGAGCCGGTCGTCGGCGCAACCTTGGGGGCAGTAACCGCAGTGGCCGGTTATTTCACCCGCATCCGCGAAATCTGCGACCGCCACGGCGTTCTCCTCATCCTCGACGAAGTGATGTGCGGCATGGGTCGAACCGGCCATCTCTTCGCCTGCGAAGCCGAGCGAGTGCGCCCCGATATCCTAGCCATCGCCAAAGGACTCGGCGCCGGATACCAGCCGATCGGAGCGATGCTATGCACTTCGCATATCTACAAGACCATCGAGTCCGGAAGCGGCTTTTTCCAACACGGCCACACCTATCAAGGCCATCCCACCGCCTGCGCCGCCGCCCATGCCGTGGTGAAGACGATCTTGGACGAACAACTGATCGGCCGAGTCAAAGATCTGGGCGGCAGATTGATGACGGCACTGCACGAGCGCTTTGACGACCACCCTCATATCGGCGATATCCGAGGCCGAGGCCTCTTCATCGGCTTGGAATTCGTCGCCGACCGCAAGACCAAGACCCCGTTCCCACCCGACCAAGCCCGCCACAAGCGCTTCAAAGCCGCCGCCTTCGAAAACGAACTGATCTGCTACCCGATGGGAGGCACCATCGACGGCCACCAAGGCGACCACGCCCTCATCGCCCCACCTTTCACCATGACCGACACCCAAATAGAAGAGCTCTGCGACAAGCTCCAATCAGCGGCGTCCACCGCCCTGAACTAGCCTTTGCCGACCTGCAATCAACGCCGACATCCCCGCTCTCGATGCGCACAAGCAAAGCGATCCGCTCGATTCGGAGCAAAAAACCCGAAAGGACGCAAGGGGGCACGCCCCAACCAAGCCCACAGACGATAGCCGGCGACACGCAAGCGCATCAACATCGCGAATTGTAGGTGACGCTTAAATAAGAATTACGATGAAAAACAATGACTTACAACAATCGATATCATTTCGGGCGGCTAACGCTTAAATAAGAATCCCCGCCGAGAAGCGATCTTGAAAGTGGCATCATCCATAGCCGAAAAGCCCAACTCGAGCGTACCATGCCCGCAGCCCGAAAGGTGGGGTACCATTTCACGGGCATCCCTGCTTGGCACACACCACGCAAACGAGCCAAGCAAGGAGGCAAAAGATCCCCTTTGATGGTCGAAAAGAGCGGGGATCGCATCAGAATCCGGTTTCGGATGCCAGTTCCGATCGCACCCTTCAATGCGAAATCGACAGCCTCGGAAAAGAGCACGAAAGATGGCGTGCCGCAAGCAAGAGGATATCGAGTGAATACGAACGGCCGACTGAAAGAAAGCCTCTGGGAGGCCGCGAATATCCTACGCGGCTCCGCCGTCGACCGTACCGACTGGAAGGGCTACATCCTCCCCTTGCTCTTTTTCAAACGGATCAGCGACGTTTGGGACGAGGAGAGAGCCGAGTCGGTCACGACCTACGGCGATGCCGATCCCTCGCAATTCCCCGAAGTCCACCGCTTCCACCTCCCCGATGGCTGCCACTGGCGAGACATTCGGTCCACGCCACAAAATGTCGGCGTGGCTCTCCAACGCGCTCTGCAAGAGATCGAGCGCGCCAATTCCAAAACCCTCTCCAGAGTCTTCGGCTATGCAGACTGGGGCAATAAAGAGAAATTCACCGACTCGCTGATCAAAGACTTGATCGAAGGTTTCTCGTCGATTTCACTCGGCAACAGATCTGTCGACACCGACATCCTCGGCGATGCTTATGAGTATCTTGTCGGTCAATTCGCCGATGTCAGCCGTCGCAAAAAGGCCGGAGAGTTCTACACCCCTCGCAGTGTGGTGCGGATGATGGTCGAGATCCTCGACCCGAAGGAAGGCGAGTCGATCTACGACCCCACCTGTGGCACTGGTGGCATGCTGCTCGGTGCCATCGAACACGTGAAGCGAAAGGGCGGAGACCCGCGCACTTTTTTCGGCAAGATTTACGGTCAGGAGAAAAACCTCACGACCTCGGCGGTGGCCCGGATGAATCTCTTTCTCCACGGTATCGAGGATTTCAAGATCGAGCGCGAAGATACCCTTCGTGCCCCGGCCTTCACTGACACATCGGGCGCATTGGCGAGATTCGATTGCGTGATCGCCAATCCTCCGTTCTCGCTCAAAGACTGGGGACGCGATATCTGGGAGAACGACCCATACGGCCGGACGCGCTATGGTCTCCCTCCGGATGCTTATGGCGACTACGCCTTCGTGCAGCATAAACTCGCGTCGATGAGCGAAACATCGAGCGGCCGCATGGCCGTCGTCCTCCCGCAAGGTGCGCTCTTTCGCAAAGGTGCCGAAGGCAAAATCCGCGAGGCTCTGCTCGAAGAAGACCTGATCGAGGCGGTGATCGGCCTTGCGCCGAATCTCTTCTACGGCACCGGCTTGGCTGGCTGTATCGTTGTCTTGCGGCGCAAAAAAACGGCTGCCCGCAAGAACAAGGTGATTGTCATCGATGCCCAACGATTCTTCCGAAAGGGCCGAGCCCAGAATTTTCTCGATCCCGAACATGTCGAGCGGATCGTCAATCTATATAAAAAATTCAAAGATGCCGATGCCTGTGCCAAGGTCGTCTCCCTTGACGAGATCAAGGATGAAGGCTGGACGCTCAGCATCTCCCGCTACGTCTTGCCACCCATCGGCGAAGATATCCCGCCGCTTCCCGAAGCCGTCGCCGCCTTCAAAGACGCCCTCGCCAAAGCCCGTGCCGCAGAGGACCACCTGCGCACTGTATTGAACGAAGGAGGGTGGTTGAGGTGATCACCGCCCCCGGAAAAATCGACAAGGACTATCCTTGAATCGTTTTATCATCGGATGTTCTTGATGAGCATTATGAAGATCCGGATATTACATCGCGCGGTGAATCGGCTCGCCGATGGAGCGCTTCATATCGGTATGGTGGTCGCCACCAACCTTCTGCTTGCGATGGTCTTTATCTCTCATGCCGAGGCTTTTATCGGTGGTCTCATGAGGGATGCCATTGAGGATGCCTTGGATCCGGTTCCCTGTGGAGAGCAGGTTACAGGATGGGGATCCGAGGTTTTATCAGGAGCGAAAGAAGAATCGGACGCCTTCTATCCAAGGGTGAGGATTTGTGCAGAGCCCGAAGGTATATATGGACCACTCGATCCTCATATCAATATCACTTGTTTCGCCGGGAAGAATAGACAATCGAACTTCGCTTACATCGTGGTTATTTGGACCAATGATTTTATACACGATCCGATGGTTTCTCGTGCCGAGGGAGTGGAATTTGACGAGACTATAGCGTGGATCCGGGTCGGCCTTGAGAATTCTGTATCCCTCAAGGGTAGGTGGTTCAGTCAGGATGGTAATGAGGGTCTTAACATCTACTTCCATAGCAAAGGAGACCCGATTACAGTGAATGATGAACCGTGGACTGCCGTGAACTACTATAATGATTTCCTTACGCTCGTGGAGGCTATCCTGAGCGAGGCCGAGGAATACAAAGGAAAGGCTTATGCAACCATGAACATTGTCCCGGATATCGAATCGGAGTCAAACGGATATATCTCCGTCCCTCTCAATGGCTCATACGACCATCTCAAATTTCTACTCGACCGTTGTAAGTAAGAAGAAATCATCATCGATTTTGGCAGGACAACAATCCACTAGATTTTTGATGCGCAGGGGTGAGGAATTTATTCTTATGAGTCAAGATCAACACAGGAAGACATTTGACGAAGGCAACCCACATTGGCTGGATGAGCCTTGTAAAGGATCTTTATCTGCGCAGGATGTGGTTCGGCTTCTCGATACGCAGACCTTTTTCGAATTGCTGGGCATGCCTTATCCCCCCGATCGTGAAGGTGTCATCGAGCGATTGGAGAGGGAAAGTTTGATCGATCGGGCGAAAGATGGCTATTCGATTCGCCGAATCGGTGCATTGCTGCTCGCCAAGCGATTCGAGGACTTTCCATTCGAGATAGGTGCCAAAGCCCCTCGAGTCGTTGTGTATTCGGGGAATTCCGAGATCACTGCCAAGTTGGATCGAATCCAGAGCGAAGGGTATGCCGTCGGGTTCGAAAGGCTGATGCATCTCGTTATGCACCAAATTCCTCAAAGAGAGGTCATCGAGAACGCACTGCGCAGGAAAATCGAGTTGGTGCCGGATATCCCGGTTCGCGAAATGGTGGCCAATGCACTGATCCATCAAGACTTCACCCTGACCGGCATGAGAGTCACGATCGAGATCTATGCCGACCGAATCGAGATATCCAGCCCCGGCGAGCCCCTCGTCCCTTTGGATCGCTCAATCGACCGCCATCGCTCGCGTAATCAACGGTTGGTGAGCATTCCCCCGCCCTAGGGTTATTTGAGACAATGATCGAGACTTGGTCCAACATCTGATCATAGGAGATAACGGAGATGTCTCATGGCAAATCGTAGAAGAGGGCAACAGCCCCAAAAGGCGGGTGCTCCTCGGAAACTGAAAATGACGGTGGCGCGCAAGATCAAGGCCATCGTGCGGGTGATTCAAGGCGAGCCCATGGATCTGGTCGCCCGGAGTTTCAATGTGACGGCAGCCGATGTCGGCTGTTAGCATGAGGCGTTTTTCGATGGGGTTTGGAATGATTCTTGAACGGAGAAGATAGGAGGATTCTCCTATCGAGCGCTAATGAGGGCATGTTGGCGATTGTAAACCGGCAGCGAATTAGGATATCGACTTGAACTCGATAATGATCGTACTGCCATTGGCGGGGTTACATCTCTACCGGATCGGAGATGACCAAGTCGTATTTTTTGTCGAGAGTTCCTCCGGGGTGGATGGTGCGGCGGCCTGATCCGATGTTGATTTTCGATAGGTCGAGGCGTTTTAGCCACCAGTGATTGAAGCGCTCGGCGGTACGTATGAATAGTCGCTTGGCTTTGATTGATGTGCAGCGCTCGAGCATGGGCTGAACGACTTGGGGACGCAAGGTGGCTAGTGATTCCATCACTTGCACAGCCTCTTCGTAGGATTGTTGCTTCGGGACGAGGTGCATCATCTCGAAAATTGCTTGTTCGAATGTTGCGACCTCGAGGTCGACTCCGTTGACTTCGAGGGTGGATGTGGTGTTCTCGGTATTTGCAAAGACGCCGGTGTTGATGAGCATTATCGGTCTTGACCAAGGGTGGGTTTTGAGCCAAGTCGGTAATTTTGTGCCCGGCTGCCCGAATAGGGTGATTCTTCGAGCGCCCAAGGGAACATAGTGGGCGTAGCCTCTTAGCTCGATGGCGGTGATTCCTCCGGGGTGGACGGGGAGGGCGAGCTGTAGTTGAAGGGCTTGGATGGCATCGGGCCAGTCGGCCTTCGTACCGGCTCGCTTGTAGGCACCATGGCCTAGGCGCTCCAACCAGCCTGATCGGACGTATTTGTCTGCGAGTCTGCGGTCGATGTCGAGGCTGTTCATCCAGCGCAGCGTGGCGATCTTGCCGGACGGCCACTTTTGCAGCAAGCGGTTTATTTTCGAGACCATTCGACTATCCAAGAGCGACAATGGTGCGCAAATGTGAACTAGGCGATACTGTGATGCTAACGTAAAGTTTATGAAAATGTCAAATAGTCGTCTGTGATGCGACTATTTGGAATTGATGTGAACTTATCGCTAGGCCGCGAGAGTGCTCTTTCTCTGCGGTGGGGTTGGTTGAGTCATCGCGCATCTAGGCCGAGATTTGGGGAGATTATGCCACCGGGTATCAATCTGACGAGGTGGATTGATGGGCTGGGGCAGGTAGGTAGGCCGCGAATTTTCGATATCGCTCGACTTTTACCTGCCGGAGTTGCGTATTCGAACTCCCGTGAGAGTGGGGGAGTGAATCGCTGGCCTCGCTCCGGTTGCCTGCGCGTTGAGGCTCGGCTTGGGGATGTGGGACGATGGGCTTCGGGCAAGACGGTCATCTTTGGTTCTCGGTGTTGTGCGACTCTTTGCCTGTCGGGGGATGAACATTCCTTGTTTCGTAGGCATGATATGAATTATTGGTATGTGATGTCTATTATTATAGGTTTTGTATCAAACGCCGATGCGTCAAAATCGGCTTTTTCGGTGAAAATGTCTCTATTTCTCGTGATTTTGATAGTAATTCATTGGAAAAATGGACATCATGCTTTTGATCGATATTCGCCGAGGCGGAAGCAATCGTCAAGACGGCGAGGGGCGAGTGGTCCAGCATCGGATTTCGATGCCGACCGGTGCTCTCCTGTCGAACCTCGCGCATCCCGATGTGCCGGGCAGAAGGGGCGAGTTGCCGACCTTGCTTCGGCGGTCTGTGCCTCGGAGTCCTGCCGACGAGGTGGGGCGAAGGGTATCGGGCAAAGCCGGCCCGCTCATGGTTCTCCATCCACTCGATTCTTCGGATGTCCGAGTTCGTAATGTTCGCATGCTTCGTAGGGGTGATATAAAAACGTGGTATATAATGTCTGTTTTTATAGGTTTTGTATCAGCGATCGGTACACTGAAAACGGATGGAACAATGTGAAGGGGGCATCATGTCCAGTATTTCGGAGGCGAAGGAGTCGGCGGCAAGATCCGGATCTCAGCGTGATCTCGCTCGTAATTTGCTGGAAGAGAGAGGGATCTTGCGTCTCGCCGAGCTGCGCGAGGCCGGGGTGAGCGCGGCGACGATGAGGCGTATGGAGCGGGGCGGGGAAGTTTTTCGTCTTTCTCGGGGCATCTATCGGCTGTCGGGTGTGGAGCGGGACTCCAAGTATGACTATGCGCAGGCTGCCAAGCGGGTGCCCAAGGGGGTCGTGTGTCTTGTCTCGGCATTGGCGTTTCATGAAATTACGATTCAACAGCATGAGTGGACTTGGATGGCGATCGGGAACAAGGATGGGGCTCCGCGCGATAGCACGGGCCTTCGTATCGTGCGGTTTACGGATAACCGGCTGCATGATGATGTTGAAACGCATGTGATCGAAGGGGTGCCCGTCAGGGTTTTCGAGGTGTCCAGGACGGTTGTGGATTGTTTCCGATATCGCAACAAGATAGGGCTGGGCATTGCGATCGAAGGGCTTCGGTGGACTTTCAGACGGCGCAAAGCCAGCCCGGCGAAAATCGCTTGCCAAGCGAAGAAGCATAGGGTGTGGGGGGTCGTCCAGCCTTATATCTATGCGCTGCTCTCCGATGGTTA
This sequence comes from Thioalkalivibrio sp. HK1, assembly GCA_000583135.1. GTDB lineage: Bacteria > Pseudomonadota > Gammaproteobacteria > HK1 > HK1 > HK1. Next base: position 19,291 of record JFBG01000047.1, on the reverse strand, counting down.
GGAAAATCAAGAGCATCGGTGCCTCGGCTCGGACGCGGGGCCGCCGGTTGAAAGGATCTTGTCGGAGAAAGAGGGCGGGAATTCGAACCGATGTCCTTGAACGCTTGCTTTATCGGCTTTGCGAGTCTTTACCTCCATCTTTTCGTTCTTGAAGCCACAATGTCGATGACGATTTGGTTCTCGGGGCACTTTTGTGCCACCGGTGACTTGGATATGCCGGGATTCGTTGCACCGAGCGGCAAGGGCATGGCCCCTAAGGGGCGGAGCGACTCGAGCGGGCTCGCTTTTCGATGTCGCCGCTCGATCCTCTCCCGTTCAAATCGCGCGATTGAAGAGTCGAAGGGTTAGACGAGTCTTTAGGGTTTGTTTCAGTGCTGTGCGCTTCGGGACCATGCCGGTGAGATGGGATGATAGACTTTCGATCAATCGATCATCTTCGACTCTCGATCGGCACTCGAATTTTCGGGTGCCGGGGGTTTGTGACGCTTGTAGATCTCGGTGAGATGATATAAATGCTTTATATGCAATCTCTGCTATTATAGGTTCTGTATCAATGCTTGATGGTTGTCGAACGGATGGATCAATGCGAAAGGGGGCATCATGTCCAGCATGTCGGAAGTGAGTCTATCAGCGGAAAGATCCGGATCTCAGCGTGATCTTGCTCGTAATTTGTTGGAAAAGCGAGGGATCATGCGCTTGGTCGAGCTTCGCAAAGCCGGAGTGACGGCGGCGACGGTGAGTCGGATGGAGCGGGACGAGGAGGTTCTTCGTCTCGCTCGGGGTATCTATCAGCTGTCGGATGCCGGTTGGGAGTACCACCATGGTCTCGCGGAGGCCGCCAAGCGGGTGCCCAAGGGGATTGTGTGCCTTGTTTCGGCACTGGCGTTCCACGGGGTTACGACTCAGTTGCCTCGGTGGGCTTGGATGGCGATCGGGAGTGATGATTGGGCTCCGCGCGATAGCGAGGGCCTTCGCATTGTGCGCTTTACGGAAAACCGTCGGCGCGAGGATATCGAAACGCATGTGATCGAGGAGGTGTCCGTCAGAGTCTTCGGGTTGTCCAGAACGATCGTGGATTGTTTCCGCTATCGCAACAAGATAGGGCCGGACATCGCGGTCGAGGGACTCCGGGATGCTCTGGGGCAGCGTAAAACGAGCTTGGCGGAAGTCGCTTGCCAAGCGACGAAGTACGGGATATGGACGGTCATCCGACCTTATATCGAGACGTACCTTTCCGATGACTAAGAGAATCGAGAATGTCGGTGATATCACATCATGATAGCCCGATGTCGGATGGTTTCTTGATCATCTCCCGCCTATCGTCGGCACTGATAGGCCGCTTCGAGCTGCATCAAGATGAGTTGGATGTTGGTCAGGTCAAAGATGGTGGCCAAGTCATAAGGGGTTTGTTCAAGCGCGTTTTTCGTACAAAGATCTGCACGTGTCATTGTCGCGATGAGCGAGCGTGCTCGGGCATCGTCGCCGTCACGGATTGCCGCGTGTAACGGGGTATCGCCATACTCCGATTGATTGGGGGCGCTCTCGTTCGATGCCTCTGGCGTTCGGTAGGGATCATCGACAAACTGGGACTCGAAGAGACGACATCTTACCAAGAGATCGAGCGATTGTTGTTCGATGCCGCGGGTGTGAAACAGATAGCTGGTGCCTTCGACTTCGAGTGAGAGCCAATCACCGATCACCTCGACGGCCGATAGGAGGTGATCGTCGTTTTGGAACAGTAAGACGAGACCGTTCGGATCGTTCTCATCGTTCGGATGCCATCGAGAGAATCCGAGTGAAGAGGATGGATGCTCGACATTGACCGGTTCCGACACCCATGCCAGTGAATCGGAATAGAGCTCGACGAAGAATCGCACGCCGTCGCCGGGCTCGCCGGGGTCGAAGCACCCGAAAGCGAGGGCATCGCCCCGGTAGTTCTCGATGTAGAAATAGGGCGGATCGTCCGAATGGCTTTCGGTTATCCACTCGGCATGGACTGAAACCGGGGTGGTTGAGCCTATGCACCCGATCAGCAACACCAAGGTGATCGACGTGAAAACCTTCAAGATTGACTTCATGGCGTGCTCCCTTGTCAGCGAGCCGAATTCGGTATCGAGTTTACGAAGAAGCGGTCGAATGTCTGCTTTGTTATGGAACGCCCGTTATCACCTATGATCGGATTTTGGATCGGGTCTTAATTGGGTTTCCCAGATACTCCGAGGCGGGGGTTGTTACCAAGGATGAGCATAAAATACATCGATAGGATACTTTACTGTGGTCAATGTTGCACTTTCATCCCTTAGATTGGCCAAAAACCGAATCCCCCCAAGCACCCCGCGGATATCACCGGATAACCCTGCAAGAGCCCCGCGGTGCACTGATGATTGGCTAGGAGCCTGCGATGTCGTCGGATGCGAATCGACTGATTTCCGCTCTTGTGCGAGATAGCGTTCAGCTGGATTTGAAGACCCTTGACTTGTGTTTCTTGGCGGGTCTTTATCTGCGGAGCAAGCGGTCGGTCGATTCTTTGGAAGAGGACACGCTCATCGATCTATTCGAGCAGGTTTGCGAAGTGGTCGAGCCCGATACGGAGCGGCCGCGGGTGAGGGCGACCTATACCATTCAGCGGCTTCGCGATCAGCGCTTGTTGGCTCGGGTGGATGGGTCGGGCATCATCAGGCCCGGCGATTATTCGCTGACGCGGCTGGCGACTTCGATCGTCGAGTTTTTCTTCGATGACGAGAGGCTGACGCGCGAGAGTCTGAGCCTGCTCACGGGTACGCTGCGGTCTCATCTCACCGAGATCCTCGCTGCCGTCAAGCACGCCGACACCGAACAGGCTTGGCAAGAGAAGGTGGCGGCCCCGCTGCAGGTAACGGTCGGCGATCTCGTCGGCGGTATCGAGCGTCGGCAGCGCGGTCTCGATGCTCGGCAAGAGGAGGTGCAAAGGGAAATCGCCGATCTCTTGCAGGCCGATTGGTTCGGCGCGGTCGATCGGTCCCAAGCCCTGCTCGATACGACGACCGAGACGCTAAGAGAACTCAACGAGGTTCTCCTTCGTGATACGCATCACCTCCTCGCCTTGCTGCAAGACATTCAAAGCGAGGCATCCAAGGCGGATCAAACCGTGCCCGAGGAGGCCGCGCAACGCCTGATCGAGCATATCGATCGCATCGGCGCTTGGGGCCGCGAAAGGCAGCGGGCATGGTCGGATTACTATCAGTATGTTCATCGCTATCTTCGAGATGTCGTGCGCCTCGATCCGGATCGGGCGTTGAGTCAGCGATTGCGCGATCTCATCATGAACCGACCCTCGCCCCGCTTTCGGTTGTTCGTGGCGTCAACGCCCTCGATCCGGCTGCTGCGCCCGGTCGAATCGCGGGTGGAGCGTCCGGCGGTCATGAGGCCGCGCATGGAGCGGGAGGTCTCGCCGGATCTCGTGGATCCCGATAGCGAGTTGGATATCGATGTATCGGTCAAGGCTTTGGTCGAGGCGTCTTTGAGCGAGGGAGCCGAGACATTGGCCGAGATCACCGAGCGCGTATTGGCCGAACTGCCGGCGCATAAGCACTACATCGCCGCCGGTCGCGTGGCCGATGCGCTCGCCGGCATCGCCTCGGTGCGCAGCGGTCGCGAGCGGCCGTGGCGGGCCGTCATGCCCGATCTGGAACTCGAGGATTGGGATCTATCGAAAGAGCGAGCGCTCGGGCAAGCACCCCGGCCGGCATCCCCGCGGGTACCCCGGCCAGAGCCGGAGCCGGAGCCGGAGCGAGCGCCGAAGCGATGACATCCTCCTTCGAATCGCTGGAAGAAGCCATCGCCGACGAGCATTTCCCGGGGGTGGATCTCGCCTTGCGCCGCGGGCGCCATCTGAGCTTGGACGATGGCACCGCCTATCAATACCTCATCGATGCCTTGGATCACTTGGAGCCCTTCTATCGGCGCTTCGGCTGCGAGTTGGTGCATCCATCGGACGGCTATTTCTATCTCTTGCCCTCGGGAGATCGGCTCGACCGAAGGCGGCTATCCACCGGCGAGATGCTCATCGGCCAGACCCTTGCGCTGATGTACTTGGATCCTGCGGCCTTGCAATACGCAGGCGTGGTCGAACGCCAAACTCTTCTACAAAGGCTCCAAGGGATGTTGGGGGCGGAAACGCTCGTGCGCATCCTCGATCCCCGTCGGCGCAAAAAATTCAACGAGCGGATCTTCGCCGAGATCATCCGCAACAAGGTCGCCGAAGCATTGAGAAGGCTTGCGGAGCTCGGCTTCATCGACACCCTCGATGGAGGAAGGCTTCGCCTTCGCCCGTCATTGATGCGTTTTGTCGAGCCGGTGCGGGGATCGAAAGATTGCTCCGCCGCATTGGAGCGTTTGGTCGCAAGCGGGGAGATCGATCTCGACGATGCCGATCTCAATGCCGACCCCGGCGTCGACCCGAGCGATCCGGAGGCGGAAGACGAAGCCCCCGAAGACGAACCGGAGACGAGTGCATGAGCCGTACCCACGTCCAAGCCCTCGCCCTCGTCAATTGGAGGGGCGTCTTCTACGAACGCTACCTCATGGACCGCCACGTAACCGCCCTCGAAGGGAGCAACGGAGCGGGCAAGACCACGGTGATGATCGCAGCCTATCTCGTGCTCTTGCCGGATATGTCCCGATTGCGCTTCACCAACTTGGGCGAGACCGGTGCGACCGGCGGAGACAAGGGGATCTGGGGGCGCTTGGGCGAACCCGGCCGCCCGGCATACTCGGTCATCGATTTCTCCATCGCCTCCGGTCGGCGGCTCATCGCCGGGGTGCACTTGGAGAAAAAGAGCGAGCCCACGGTCGATACCAAGCCCTTCATCATCACCGACCTCGATGCGGCCGTTCGCCTGCAAGATGTGCTCTTGCTGGCTCAAGGCGATGACGAGGTCGTTCCCGAGATCGACGAGTTGCGCGAGAACGCCGCTCGCAACGGCGGTCGCTTACAACTCTTCGGCAGTGTGCGCGAATATTTCGCGGCCCTTTTCGAGCACGGCGTCACGCCGCTGCGATTGGGAACGAACGAGGAGCGCGGCAAGTTCAACGAGATGCTAAGGACCAGCATGACCGGCGGCATCTCGCGGGCGATCACATCGGAGTTGCGCTCCTTCTTGTTCAAAGAGGAGAGTGGGCTTGCCGACACCTTGCAGCGTATGAAGTCCAACCTCGATGCCTGCCGGCGAACGCGCACCGAGGTCCGGCAATCGCAGCAGTTGCAAAAAGAGATCGGCGATGTCTTCGAGGCGGGGCAGGCCATGTTCGCCGCGGCCTTCTTCGCCACCCGCGAGCGGGCCGAAAAACACGCCCGGCGCGTGGCCGAGGCGAAAGAGGCGCATCGCAAAGCGAATGAACGCCTTGCCCAAGCCCAAGATCGATACGCCCGCGTTTGCAAGGCACTCGAGGAAAAGGGGGCTTATCAAGAGGCATTGAAGTCGCAGATCGATGCTGCACAAGAAAGACGCTCGCGCCTTGAAAGAGCCCTGTCAGCGGCCGATGAAGTGACCCGCCGGAGCGAGGAGTTGGCGATTGCCTCCGAGCGAACGCAAAAGGCGGCGCATGAGCGCAAAGAGCGAGAAGAGACCCAAGCCCAGTGCCGCAAAACCAGAGATCGCCGTCGGGAAGAACGCAAAGCATCATCGGAAGGCCTGATCGATTTTCAACAAGGCTATAACGATCTGCATCGCCGCGCCGGAGCCTATCGACAAGCGCAGCGCCACAAACACCGAGCGCAGCGGCTACTCGAAATCGACGATCTCGCTCCCGAGACAATCGCCGATCTTTTGGCAAGGACCAAGGTCCGGCTCGAAAACACCGACCGCTCCCGGCGAGATGCCAAGCAAAGGCTCGCCGACCACGATGCCCACCGGCAAGCCTACACCGCCGCCTTCGAGGCGCTGATGTTCATGGGCGAGGGGTCGATGAGTGATGGAACCGAGGGCGATGCAACCATCGAGCCCGATGCCGTCTTCGATACCGCATCGAAGCGCCTTCATCGCTTTCGCAAACAGGAAGCCTTGCTCGATCGCCTCGATGAGATCGCCGCCGAACTCGAGCGGGCTTGCGATCTCGCCGAGCGCCAAGCCAAGGCCAAGGAGCAAGCCCGGGCTTTAGGGCTTGCCCTTTCCGGTACGCGCCCCGCCCGCATCGAGATCACCGAGCGATTGGGAGATAAGGAGAAGGAGCGAGAGCGATTGTTGGAGCGAGCCCGCGAGATGGAGGCGCAGGCGCAAGAGCGTCGGCGCTTGCTGGATGCGGCTCGCGCCCGACAAAAAGAGATCGAAGACAGCGAACCGATCTGGCGCGAACTTGCGGCCCATGCCCGATATCTGATCGATTATCTGGCGGAAGATATTCCCGATTCGTCCCCCGACTCGCCCACCGAATCATCCCCCGATGCGCCCCAAAACGCCTTGAAAACGCTTTCAGATATCAAGGCGGCGCGAACGACGGTGATGCAGCGCTTGGAAGAGATCAAGGCGAGCGAGGCGGAACTCGTTGCAAAGCAAGAGGATCTAAGAGCGCAGGCGCGAGAACTCCTGGCGTCGGGCGGACCTTTCGATCCCGAGCTGCTGCGGCTCAAAGATCGCTTGGAGGCGGAGCTCCTGGCCGGAGCCTTCGAGGATGCGTCCATCGAAGATGCCGCCGTGCTGGAGGCCAGATTGGGGCCGCTGGTCCAAGCGTTGGTCGTGGACGATCCGGCAGCGGTCATGGCTTGCGAGGAGATTCGCGATCGCCCCGACTCCCTTCATGATATCTGGCTCGTTGGCCGAGACGAGGATATGTCGGGCCTCGGCGCGGGCGCTGCGAACGGCGCTGCGGCCTCGGCGAGGAGAGTCGGGCAAGCAAAGAAGGCGAAGCGAATCGAGGGAGCGGCCACCCCGTCGGCGAACGCATCCCCGGCAAGCCTATCCCCCGCAAGCGTCCCTGCCGCGAACTCAAACCCCAAGGACATCATCGTCAACGAAGTGCAAGCCACCCGCATCACGAGGATCCCGACCCGCCCGCGGCTGGGTCGAAAGGCGCGCGAAAAACGCGCCGAGGAACTGCGCACCGAGGCCGATGCATCGGATACCAAGGTCGATGAAGTGCGTAAGAAGCGCCGCCGCCTCGAGCGCTTGGCCGATGCGAGCGAGGCCTTGCTTGCCGGACAAGCCTTATGGCTGGAGGGCGATCCGGCATCGATGCTGGCATCGGTCCGTCGCCGGATAGCGGGGCTCGACAAGCAGCAGGAGAGCCACCTCGCCGATGCCGACCGGGCTCGGAACGAAGCCCGCATCATCGAGCCCGGCATCGAGTCCTTGCGCGAACTGCTCGCCGCCGCGCTATTGCTCGATCCCCCCGACCATGCCCACCGGCGCAACACCCTCGAGCGCGAGCACGAAGAGGCGAAAAAGGCGCAGGCCGAAGTCCGGCGCTGCGCAAAGGCGGCTCAGGTTGTCCAAGATCGCCTCCACATATTAAGGAGCCCGCCGCTTTCGCCGGAAGAGGCATCAAACCTCGAAGCCGAGCTGAAACACCTTTCGGATGAGCGCGATCGCTTGGATACCGCGATCGAGTCCATGGAGTTCGTCGCCGACAATGTCGATGCCCTCGGTTGGGAGGATGCCCCGGCGGCCCTCGAAGAGAAGCGATCGCTGGCTCCGGTCTTCGAAGAGCGGGATCGGCAAACGAAGGCGGCCCTTGACGAGGCCGAAGCGGCCTTTGAATCGGCCGAAAACGCCTTCGATGATGCCAAGGCTTCCTGGCAGAGTGCCGATGGTGTGCGTCGGGCGGCGCTCGAACAGCACCGCGCGGCGCAGCGGCGCTTCGACGAACTCGGAGTTGCCGATCCCACGCCCGCCGCCCTCGAGTCCGCGCGCGAGCAGGTGCACCGGTTGCAAGAGGAGATGCACTCGGTGCAAGCATCGCACAATGCATTGATGACGGATAAAGGCGCCCGCGATTCCGAGCGCAGGCAGGCGGAAAAGGAGTGCAATGATGCGAAGGAAAAGGCCGCCGCCGAGCAACGAGACTCCATCCCGATGATCGAACGCTGGGAGCGCCTGCAAGCGACGGTGGCCGAGAAAAACCTGCATCCGGGCGTCCTTGCATCCGAAGACGGTGAGGCGAGCGATGCCCCGATGCCCCGCCGCGCCCTCGGCAATCTCGCGCAAGAGTCCGATAAGCAAAGGGCGTTGCTCGCAGAGAGACTGCGAAACGCTCACAAGGCGCAAGATCTGCTCGCCAAGGTCGAGGCGTTCGCCATGGATGGCGATGCCGAAGGGTTCGCCGATACCGTCTTGGATCTGTGGCTCGATGTGCGCGATTGGCTGCGCCGCCGCTTGCCGGCGCAGGTGGCGGAGGTGGACGATCCGCGAGAGGCGCTGCTAAGGCTGCGCGATCGATTGACCGATTTGGAAGAGCGTTTGGATCGGCAAGAGGACGACCTTCGCGGCGAAAGCAGTGATGTCGCCGGCGCGATCGACGTTCAAATCCGCAAGGCGCGCTCCCAACTCTCCCGTCTCAATCAGAATATCAAAGGGGTCAACTTCGGCAGCATCGAGCGGATTCGGGTGACCTTCGAGCGGGGCGAACGCATGCATCAGGTGCTCGATGCACTCAAAAAAGGTGCCGTGCAGGGGCTGCTCTTCGATGAAAACATGCCCGTCGAGCAAGCTCTGGAAGAGATCTTCGCCTGTTACGGCGGCGGTAAACGCAACGATGGCCTGCAACTGTTGGATTATCGCGAGTACATTGAATTGCAGGTGCAGGTCCGTCGTCGTTCCGGTACCGACTGGGAGGCGGCGAATCCCACCCGCCTTTCCACCGGCGAGGCCATCGGCGTGGGCGCGGCATTGATGATGGTGGTGCTGACCGAATGGGAGCGAGATGCCAACCTGCTGCGCGGCAAACGAAGCCACGGTTCCTTACGCTTTTTATTCCTCGACGAAGCCAACCGCCTCTCCCAAGACAATATCGGGGTTCTATTCAACTTATGCCGGGCACTTGACTTGCAACTGCTGATCGCCGCCCCCGAGGTCGCCAAGGCGGGCGGCAATACCACCTATCATTTGGTACGCCGAAGCGACGGCGAGGGTCGAGAGACGGTCATCGTCAGCGGCCGAAGAGCGAGATCGGATTCGTGATCCGGCGAAGAAGAACATGCCCCTTGGCGCCTTCGGAATCCATTGAGCCTCATAAAGCATTCGTCGGCGATCGAAGCGCGAGCCCCGAAGCATGATCTGGGAGAATGAAGACGCCCGCTTAGCCCTGCTGGAGTTGGTATCCCGAGGCACCCTCAAACGCCGCCACTCCCAGCGAGAGATTTACGACACCCTCGCCGCCCTTCCTTGGACACGATTGACCGGCCGCCGCAAAGAGATCGCCTTGGTCGAAGAGCGCCGAGAGAGCCTTGTCGAACTCATCGACCGAGTCTGGCCCGAATGGCAAAGCGTGCTCGCGGATTTGAACACCGCGGGATTGCCACCGACCCCCGAGGGCCACTCCCGCCTGCGCGATATGAAGCGCGCCACCGACATCCCCGAAGAACTCCCCGAACGCATCAATCGCCGCACCGCCGCATCCCTCGTCGCCACCCATTCCAAAGCCTCCCTGACCGAATCCAGAAGACAAGCCCTCGGCGAGACCGCCCCCACCCAAGACGGCTCGATCAGGCTACGCCCCCCGTCCGATCTATCCGCAAGAACGCCCAAGGGAACCATCGATCTCGCCCAAGTCGCCGCCATCCTCGGCGAAGTATCCATCCCCGAACGAGCCCTGCTCGATGATCTCACCTTCCAAGGCAGCATCCGCGCCGTTCTCCTCATCGAAAACTTGGGAGCTTGGCGCGACCTGCCACCCCCACCGGGCTGGCTATTGGCATACGTCCCCGGATGGGATACCGCCACCGTCGCTCGCCTACTCGATCGCATCGAAAAATCCATCGAAAACACCCCCGTCATCCACTTCGGCGACATAGACCCCAACGGAGTGCGCATCATGCTGCACCTACAAAAACGCATCCCCGACTTGAGATGGTTCCTCCCCGAATTCTGGTTCGACCTCACCGATACCACCGCCCAAAGAACCGTTTGGCCCCAAGACCTCGACCTCACCTTCGCCCCCACCCGAGTCCGCCGACTCGCCTCCCAAGGCCTTTGGCTCGAACAAGAACGCATCGTCCTCGATCCCCGCACCCCTGACGCCCTCGAAGAGATGCTGATGGCCGAGCCTTTCAATGAAACGATTTGACAACATCTTGTATTTTCGCAATACTCGGCTCCGCACAGTCCCTAGATATTTTTCTGTTTTGTACCAAAACTCATATACAATTCTCTTTGAGTCAAGATCTAAGCGCTGTTTCAAAAAAATCGAGAGATGAGAATATGTCCAAATTTCGGATGTCCACCAATCCCGAACAAGAACAGTTGCTCTGACGGTCAGATTGAGATCCATAGCCCATGTGGCCTGATAACGAAACGGAAAGAGATTTCCTGAATTTTTCGGGTGTTGCTGGCACGGTCGCTGAGATCATTACACAGGCGGCCGGGCGGCCGACGTCGATCGGCATATCAGGTTCGTGGGGTGCTGGCAAGTCTTCGATGATCAAGCTCGTGCGTGCATCGCTTGAAGAAAAAAACCAGAATAACCCTAAGAAGTTCATCTATGTGGAGTTCAATGCTTGGCTATATCAGGGCTATGATGATGCTCGCGCCGCACTGCTCGACGTCATTGCAACAAAGCTCAACGAAGAGGCTGAAGAGCGAAAGACGGGTGTTGACAAGGCCAAAGGACTTCTGCAGCGAGTGAATTGGCTTCGTGTCGCCAAGTTGAGTGCGGAGTCTGCACTTGCGGCTAACCTAGGGTTGCTGCCGACCGGACTGCTCGGCGAAGCCGTTGGATTTGGCAAGAGGGCTTTTCGAGACGATCTGACTGAAGGCAGCACCGGAGATATCGAGAGTCAGGGTGTTGATGTTTTACCGAAAACCGAAGGTCTGATCAAATCAAAACCGGTACTCTCACCACCAAGCGAGATTCACGCTATCCGGGAATGCTTCGAGCGAACGCTCGATCAGATGGACGTGACACTGGTTGTGCTTATCGACGATTTGGATCGTTGTTTGCCTCCCACCACTATTTCGACGCTAGAAGCGATAAGGTTATTCTTGTTCCTGAATCGCACAGCTTTTGTTATCGCTGCCGATGAGTCGATGATCAAGCATGCCGTTCGGCAGCATTTTGGAAATATCGAAGATGAACTCATCCTTAATTATTTTGATAAGCTTATACAGATACCGATTCGCGTTCCTCCTCTTGGTACGCAAGAAGTACGCGCTTACATGCTACTGCTCTTTATTGAAGCAGCTGAAATAGATGCTTCCCAAAAAGAGGCAATACGCAAGAGTGTTTGTGCACAGCTCGCCAAGACTTGGCGCGGTGAGCGGGTTGATAGAGGCTTCATGATAAAGGTTTTCCCAGATGCGCCATCCGATCTCGTTGCGCGCTTTGATACGGCTGATCGTTTGGCTCCGATTATGGCGAACGCCAGACAGATCGCTGGCAATCCTCGCCTTGTCAAGCGTTTCCTAAATGCACTCTCAATCAGAATGGCTATCTCGCGAGCTCATGGTGTCGGTGTCGACGAGGCGGTGTTAGCCAAGATGCTTCTCTTTGAGCGATGTGGTAATCCAAAGGCCTATGAAGCCTTAATGTCAGCGGTGAATAGTGATCCTGATGGCAAGCCAACCTTTCTTACTGAATGGGAACAGAAGGCAGCAACTGAAGAGAAATATGATCTAGATCATATATGGGATGATCCCTTCATTCGCGAGTGGCTTCGAATCAAGCCATCGCTCGCTGATACAGATATGCGTGGTGTACTTTACGTTAGTCGTGAGCATGCGCCTCTGATCACGCCAGGAGACAGGTTATCATCGGAAGGAATAGATCTGCTTTCTGCTATCCTTGGGAATCCTGAAATGGCTGAGAAATTGCATGATCGTTTGACCGCATTGCCTCGAGCAGAAATTAGCATAATCATGGACAAAGTACTTGAAAGAGCAGGGCGCGAACAGAAATGGGGTGCACCGCCGATCCTAGATGCTTGTATATCTGTTGCCAAAGCCGATTTATCGCTGGGCCCGCGTGTTGCCGGATTCTTAAGCGACCGCCCACCCGACCAGATCAAGCCTAGTATTGTTCCTAGGATCAGCGATGAGCCTTGGGCTACCGATATTTTGACAAAATGGGAGAAAAATGATAAAGTAAGTGAATCCGTTAAAAAATCTATCAAAGTCTCAAGGAAAAAATAATGGGCACATCGCTATCAAGCTCGGGATCGCCCTCAGGTACGTCCATGGTGCCGCCTTGGGTGCAATCACCTGATCCTCTGGATGACGACGACTCTAGGGACGATGCGGTGTCGCAACCTGCGCCCATGGCACCACCTGGGCGTTTTCGCGGTGCACGACTAAGGATAGGCAGGTTTGCTGATACTGGTTTACTAAACGATATGAAAAAAGGAGTGGCGCACTATATCCATAAAGGCCTAGGTGGAAGTGGTGTTGCAGTGCGTCGTTTTGGTAGCACTATCCACATAGCTGGTACGCTCTTTGACGCATTGTCAGGTGCTTTGGAAAATGAGCTAGATACTGATGTTCTTTCAGGTTGCAGCGTCAATGAAATTATGGACATGCTTGTTGATGTCGTATGTCCCATTGATGGCACTTTGGATGATGAATCTAGCCGTGACTCTATAAAAAAATCTCTCTCTGATATACTCAAACGTTTTCCAAATGCTGATTTACTCAATTTGTCAAAAGAACAACGGATGTTTGCGGTTGAGTGCTATATTGCACGGAGTGTATTCAATCGATTCTACCTTGATCTTGGTAAGACTATTCAAGAGAAGGCACCTAGTACTAATAGTGGCTTATCTCGTGTCAAAGATGCGAGGGACTATATTATGCAAACGGTGGCAGCAGCATTCAGAAGAATGGTGAGCGACGTATCTGTGTTTAGTGGTAGAAAAATTAGAGAAGTCGCTCATAATGCTCTCAATACGGCAGTGAGTGTGTTTGAGGAGGCTCTATAAATGACGATTTTTTGTGGCCCTGCCAACTCTAATCATGGTCGCCTTCGAGAAGGCGATAGGCGATTCGTACTTTACGATAAAGCCGGAGATCCTTCTGAGGGATCCGCTGGTATGTCGCTGCTTAGGCAAATACAGAAGGATAGAATTGTGCCTTCGCTGCGGGCTTGGGATCTCCTTTCGATTGCCCTGTCTATCATCTGTGCAGATACAGCCGAAAGGCGTAACAAAACTCCAGACGGCTGGACGCGCCAGGTCGCTCTCGAGATTGCTGTTGGCGATCCGGATTTTTGGAACAATAATAAAAGTCTGCTAGAACGGCAATTGAAGTTTTTAACCACCGATAGATGGCAGTTGAAATTTATTGATCTCGGGTTACTTCCTGAACCTCCAAAGAGGCCCGAATATCCTGATAGAGATTGTGTATCTCTGTTATCTGGGGGTCTTGACAGTTTCGTCGGTGCTATTGATCTGTTTTCGAAAGGAAAAAAGCCCTATTTTGTCAGCCAAGTTTCACGGGGAGATAAGTGTTTGCAGAGGAAGCTTGCATCGATGTTTGGTGAAGAACCGAATCATTTGCAACTAAACCACAATGTGAAAAACCCTGGAAAAAACGAAACATCTCAACGCTCTCGCTCCATAATATTTCTAGCCTATGGTGTTCTGGCAGCTACGGCGCTAAAAAAATATAAAGAAGGAGAATGCGTTGATTTGTATGTTAGCGAAAATGGATTGATATCGATTAACCCGCCTTTGACGCTAGCACGAATTGGAAGCCTCAGTACGCGTACCACACATCCGATTTTTCTTAATCTATTTCAGAATTTACTTGATGCAGCTGAACTAAAAATTAATATTTTTAATCCTTATAAGTTAAAAACGAAAGGAGAGATGCTCCGTAAGTGTAAAAATCAAGATACTCTTGAGAGATATGCTTCAGAAACGACAAGCTGCGGTCGCTTCATACGTCGTCAAAAACATTGTGGACGTTGTCTGCCTTGTCTCATTCGGCGTGCTGCATTCCATAAATGGAAAAAAGAAGATACAACAGATTATATATATTCTGACCTATCAAAAAACCATCCTGATTTTTCGCGTTTTGATGACGTGAGATGCGCAGCGATGGCTGTGGCATCCGTTAAATCAGAAGGCATAGACTCTTTGGCGACTACCAATTTGAACGCCTTTTTGATGGGCGATCTTGCTCCATACAGAGAGATGCTTGATCGCGGGATTAGAGAACTAGGGGAGTTTCTTGATTATAAAGGTGTTCGATGATCGATTTTCATTGTCACATTGATCTTTTTCCGAACCCCTACGAAGTTGCCCGTGGATGCCGTGAGCGACAGGCTCATGTCTTATCGGTGACTACGACGCCAAGCGCATGGAAAGGGACATCGGAACTAGGTGGAGGTACGGTGCTGACCGCCCTAGGCCTTCATCCTCAGATTGCGCACGAGCGAAAATCCGAATTACATTTGTTTGATCGGATACTACCCAACAGTGCTTATGTAGGCGAGGTTGGTTTAGATGGAGCCTCTGAATTCAAACGATATTGGAATGATCAGGTTGATGTCTTTCAACATATTCTTGAGGCTTGTGAACAGTTTGGAGGCAGAATCATGTCGATTCACAGTCGACGTGCAAGCACACCCGTTTTAGATGTATTGGAAGCGCATCCGGGAGCCGGTCTTCCCATCCTTCATTGGTTTTCGGGCACCCCCAGAGAACTCCATCGGGCAGTTGAACTTGGATGCTGGTTCAGCGTTGGACCGGCGATGCTAGCAAGTAAGCGTGGAAGAGACTTGGCGAAGCGGATGCCACAAGCGCGGGTGTTGACCGAATCTGATGGACCGTTTGCCCGAATAGGCGGAAAACCAATCCTTCCTTGGGAAGTTGGTGCTGCGGTAAGGGGTTTGGCTGAATGCTGGGAGAGCGACTCCACTAGTGTTGATCGGATATTGAACGAGAATTTGGCGAATCTATTGGCCCAATCATCAAATATCAATCGGTCAACTTGAATCTAGATCTGAGAAGCCGATCATCGTGAGACTTCCTGAATTGTATCCCTTGACCAAGCGCTTAGGCTATTCAAGGGGATATCGGGCGTTTCGTGGGCGATGTCGCTCTGATATCTGAGTTTTTTCGGATATTCCAGTCAAAAGACGCGCCTACTTAAAGGTAGTCAGATGATATCGAGCATATTTTGTGCGCCGCAATACGGATTGTTCGTAGACATGGACTTGATGAGGCCTTTTTTTGAATAGGCCTTCATTGCCGAGGATGCTCTTTGGATTCGCCTGTCGGGGTGTCTTAGCTGTTTGGGGAGCGATTTCGGGATCGAATTTCGAGAAATAATCTGTCATTGTCTTGCGAAAACCCTTCATGGCGCGGGTCGGAAAAGCTTGGGGTTCCGGCTGCTTAGGCACTCTCATACCTGCCCGATGGCATCGATTCCGAACGCAGCCCTCGTGCACCACTGGGCGATTATCAGGTCATCCTCGCGTTGCGCTCTCTCGAAAATTGTGCACTTGCACAATTTCACCCCATCCCTATAATGAATCCCCGATGGGCTTGCACTTCCGCAAGATCCGCTCGAGAAATCAGGAGTCTTTCCCCATGAGAGACGAAACGATCGCCATTCATGGCGGGTATCAGACCGATCCCACGACCAAGTCGGTGGCCGTGCCGGTTTACCAGACCGTGGCTTATGAATTCGACGATTCCCAGCACGGGGCGGACCTGTTCAATCTGGCTGTGCCGGGCAATATCTATTCGCGCATCATGAACCCCACCTGCGATGTGCTCGAGCAGCGCGTCTCGGCGATGGAGAAGGGTATCGCCGGTTTGGCGCTGTCGGCGGGCTCGGCGGCGATTCACTACGCCGTGATCAACATCGCCTCGGCGGGGGATAACATCGTCTCCGTGCCGCAGCTCTACGGCGGTACCTACACGCTCTTCGCTCACATGCTGCCCGCCTTGGGCATCGAGGTTCGCTTTTCCGAGTCCGACCGTGCCGAGGATCTCGCCAAACTCATCGACGGCAAGACCAAGGCGGTGTTCCTCGAGACCATCGGCAATCCGGCGGGCAATATCATCGACATCGCTGCGGTGGCCGAGATGGTTCGCAGCCACGGGGTGGCGACCATCGCCGATAACACCGTGGCCACTCCGGCGCTACTCAAGCCGATCGAGCACGGCATCGACATCGTGGTGCACTCGCTGACCAAATACATCGGCGGACACGGCACCACGCTCGGCGGCATCATCGTCGATTCGGGGCAGTTCCCATGGGCCGAGCACGCCGAGCGTTATCCGGGGCTCAACAACCCCGAACCGAGTTATCACGGGGTGGTCTACACCGAGGCTTTGGGTCCGGCGGCTTATATCGGCCGCGCCCGCACGGTGCCTTTGCGCAATACCGGCTCGGCGCTATCGGCATTGTCGGCCCAGCAACTGCTGGTCGGGCTGGAAACCCTCTCTCTTCGTATGGAACGCCATTGCGACAACGCCCTGGCGGTGGCCAAGCACCTGCAAGGTCACAGCCAAGTGGAGTGGGTCAGCTACGCCGGATTGCCCGGCCATGCCCACCACGAACTGGCCAAAAAGTACCTAGGCGGTCGCCCCTCAGGTATCTTGACCTTCGGCGTCAAGGGCGGCTTCGAAGGCGGCACCCGCTTTCAGGATCGCCTGAAAATGATCAAGCGACTGGTCAACATCGGCGACGCCAAATCGCTGGCCTGCCACCCGGCATCCACCACGCACCGCCAGTTGACTGAGGAGGAGCAGGCATCCGTCGGCGTTACACCGGCAACCGTCCGGCTATCGGTCGGCATTGAGCACATCGAAGATATCATCGAGGATATCGACCAAGCCCTCGGCTAGTCTTTGCTTTCGGCACGGCGATTCGGGCGGGGTCTAGCGATCCCGCCCGATCCGTTGGTCGCCGATGTCGATGGTTCGTCATCTGCGGTGCTCGGTCAGCCACACTGCTCGCTGTCCCTTGGCCCTTGATGTCCGATCCTTGCATATCGGGCATCATATTCTCGTTCTCGACAGCGTTTTTTCTCAAAAACATCGATCACCCAACGGCCGATATCGGTTGTCGTTGGAAAAATAGCCTCGGGCGGCTGTTTGACCGAGTTGCCCCGAACGACCGGCCTCCGCGCAGACTCTTATCCAACCCCATGCCGTTATTCTCGGCTTCCACTGCCTAAGACTCGCGATCGCCCTCGAGGGATGGAGCCCTAGCCGCTGCGCTTGATGGGCCTATCTTTGGCGTATCTATGAAATATCTGCGTTATCCCATACAATAAGGTCTTGGCGATTGTCCCAAATGACCCTAGGGCGGAGGGCTCGTCACCCTTTTCTTGTCCGCGTGCTTGGTTAGCCCTCCATACGTCGCATCCATCTCGACCTCGCCCGACAGCTTCGCCAACTGACCGGAGCACGCGTTGAAGCAGGTCCCATGCCGACCCCCCTGCATGATGTCCAGCTCATTAAGCAAGGCCTGCTTAGAAAAAATGTTGCGGAATTCAAATAAAGTGTTAGACTATACCGACAATGAGACCGGCGGACCGGTTGCTTCTGGAATATTTGACAATGAGGAAGAATTGATGAACACGGACAACAATGATCGCAATCAGGAAAATGACACTCAATGGCATCAGGCACAAGATTCTCCATTACCGAAGAATCCTAATGCACCATTCCCTCCGGGCACTGTGCCACTAAAACAGCCACCGCAAAAACCAAAACCAGATCGGAAAGAGGAGAAATGAATAAAAGTGCAAGTTCCCCGCCCTAGAATTATCTGAGACACCGATTGAGATATCATCATAGCGAATAACAGATGTGTCTTATGACAAACGGCAAGAGCGGCCAAAAGACCAAGAGGGCGGGCGCTCCCGGAAAACCGAGAATGACGGTACCACGTATGATCGAAGTGACGGTGCGAGTGATTTGATGTCAGCCCATGGAATTGCATCTCGGTCAGTCAAAAATATTTCTGAATTTGATGTTTTGCAATCCTAAAATTATAAAAGCGGATAGTAATTTAATAAAAATGGAATAATACGAAAATTCAAAGGAGAAAAAATGATCGTTTTTTTGATTGAATTAGTTTCTCATATTTTGGGAATATTGGGATTTTTCTTTGCGATTTATACGTTTCAAAAATCGAAACAAAAACCGTCAATACTTGATGATTTTTATCTTAGAAGGAAAGAGAAAGCGTTAATGGCTGCTTTTGATTTGATTAAGAAAGAAGAATTTGATGTAACACAAGAGTTATTTGACAAAAACAATCCCAAGACATACTGTATTACTGTGTATATTGACAAAAAATTCAAAAGTACAAGATTTGCTTATTGGAAGATAAGAAATATTGTATCAAAAATCAACAAGATTCATAGTGTAAAGATGAAAGTAAGAAAAGACGAAGCAAATATCGTTTATGTTATCGACTAGATGCTATGTCAATGAGGCTACTGTAGCATGCTAGAATTATTCGGACAACTCTGATGAATGGCTTGTCGCAGGACCTCTGATGCATAAGTAAGTTTCCAGCCAAAGCAGATTTCCCTTGGAAAAGCGGATGAATCGCTCGGCACAGCCGTTGCATTTTGATGAGCGAACGAAGAACGGCGACGAGTCGACTCCTAACCAACGAATCTTATCTTGGAATGCATGGCTGACATACATAGGACCCGTTGTCGTGATGGATGGACAATGCCCACAGCGATGTCCTTTTCGACGACTTGAAAAGAGCATCCGCACCCCATTCGGGGCGATGAGTTCGTTGATCGGGCTGTGATTGTTCCAGTCGGTCGATGGGACGCTGTTTGAGGTTCTGATTACCTTGCGCGGGCGGCTTACCCAATCTCTCAAAGAGGCGACTTTTCAGGTCACCCCCCAATTCATGACATTGTTGGCGAGTGTATCCGGGGATTTGACGCGTCAGGAATTATTGCAGGCAATCGGGCTAAAGGATCGTAAGCATTTCGGAGATGCCTACCTCCAGCCGGCTTTGGAGGCGGGTGTAATTGAGATGACGATTCCCGATAAGCCAAATAGCAGGAGCCAGAGGTATCGTTTGACTGAGCTGGGGTGGGCGTTGCTCCTATCGGGGCAGCAGTGAGCGGGAGATTGATCATCGATCTTCCGCAAGTTCACCCCCCAAGTCATTCCTCATTA
>JFBG01000046.1 GCA_000583135.1 Thioalkalivibrio sp. HK1 | reverse complement strand
TCGATCAAAACGACTCGACTCGCACGATAATCGCTGTTTTGCTTCCGGTGTCATATCACCCTCGCAGGCTCTTCGCTTGCGAGGGTGATTTTATGATCACCCTTGCTCGATGCTTGACTCCGGGATGAGTGAGCCTTGCTTTCAGGCATCGCCGAGATCGCCTCATCGAGGAAGATCGCTCCGAACGCTCGTCATTCCGCGAGGGCTCGTCGATCCGGCGGGGTATTTCGGTGGCTTCGTTCGTGCTCCAAGGTTCGGGTTCTTCATGTCTTCGGTGCAGGTTCGGTAGGAAGGCTATGCACGCTCGGGTTCGGAAGAGCAGGGCGGGGTGCGCCCTTTCAATCATCCAAGCGCTCCATGCGGATGGATGTCACGCTGCCCTCGATTACCTGCAAGGCCTCCACCTTGGCCACCGCCGCGCGCACTTGTCCCTCGCGGACGCGGTGGGTGAGCATCACGAGTTTGGCCAGCGATGCCCCCTTGGGGGGCTCCGGTTGTACGACGGCTTCGATGCTGATCCCCGATTCGCCCAGGATCTTCGCGATATCGGCCAATACCCCGGGGCGATCCGATGCCAGCATTTTCAGGTAGAAGGAGGTGCGGGCTTCCTCGATGGGAAGCAGCGGCATCGGGGTCAGGGCATCGGGTTGAAAGGCGAGGTGGGGGACGCGGTGATTCGGATCCGTGGTCAGGGTGCGAACCACATCCACCAGATCCGCCACCACCGCCGAGGCCGTCGGCTCGGCCCCGGCCCCGGCTCCGTTGAGCAAGGTGCGCCCCACGGCATCCCCCTTGATGAGCACCGCATTCATCACATCGTTGACATTGGCAAGCAGGTCGCGCTCCGGCACCAAGGTCGGATGCACCCGCATCTCCACCCCCTCGTCGGAGCGGCGGGCGATGCCCAGATGTTTGATGCGATAGCCGAGTTGCTCGGCGTAGCCGATATCCTCGGTGGTGATGTCGTCGATGCCCTCGGTATGGACGCGATCGAAATCGATGGGCATGCCAAAGGCGATGGCGGCGAGGATCGAGAGTTTGTGGGCGGCATCGACGCCCTTGATATCGAAAGTCGGATCCGCTTCCGCATAGCCCAGTTCCTGCGCCTCGGCGAGGGCCTCGGCGAAGGAGGCTCCTTTTTCGCGCATCCGGGTCAGGATGAAATTGCTGGTGCCGTTGATGATCCCCGCCAGCCATTCGATGCGGTTGCCGGATAGCCCTTCGCGCAGGGTCTTGATGATCGGGATGCCTCCGGCCACCGCCGCTTCGAAGGCCACCATCACTCCTTTCTCTCCGGCGGCGCCGAAAATCTCGTTGCCGTGGGTGGCGATCAACGCCTTGTTCGCGCTCACCACATGCTTGCCGTGATCGATGGCGGTCAGGACCAGAGAGCGCGCCGGTTCGGTGCCCCCGATGAGCTCGACGATCACGTCGATCTCGGGGTTGCGCACGACCGCTTCGGGGTCGGTGGTCAGCGCGATATCGTCGAGGGAGCAGATCCGATTTCGCTCCATCGACCGCACCGCGGCTTGTTCGACCACGATGGCCCTTCCTGCGCGGCGGGCGATTTCCTCGGCATTGCGCGCAAGGACGTTGACGGTGCCTCCTCCGACCGTTCCCAAACCGAGTAAGCCTATCCGGACCGGTTGCATGATTCGAATTCATCTCCATGGTTGCGATGATGATCGCCGGCGATCGAAAAGCGAACGATCATCGAATGTCGAGCAATTCGGCGGTTCGCTTGCGCCGAAGTGCTATCCTAGGCTGTTCGTAAGTTGCTCGTAAGAGATCGTACCAAAGCCTTCCGGCCCCTTCGCCCTTAATAAGGCTCGAACCGCCATCCTCGGGTCATGGGTCGGATCGCCTTCGACGAGCCTCGATCCCGTCTTGGACCCTTCTTCGGCAGGAACGCTATGACATGAGCGAATCACTCGATATCGTCCGCAATGAAATTCTCGCATCCAAAGGGGTGGAGGATCATCATCTCCAAGCGACCTTGGGCCGCTTGCTCGAGCACCGTCTCGACGAGGCGGAGATCTACTTTCAATCGACTCGATCCGAGTCTTGGATGCTCGAGGGCGGTATCGTCAAGAATGGCAGCCATGGTATCGCGCAGGGCTTCGGGGTGCGAGCGGTCAGCGGCGAAAAGAGCGGTTTCGCCTATGCGGACGAGGTGGCCCCGAAGGCGTTGGCGGCGGCGGCGGAGGCGGCGCGCAAAATCGCCCGCAGCGGCGGCGAGGGGAGCCTGCAGGTATGGCGAAGCGATCGTGACCGCGAGAGCCTTTATCCGGCCATCGATCCCATCGATGGCTTCGACGAGCGCGCCCGTATCGATTTGCTCGAGCGGGTCGATGCCGAAGCCCGCCGTGTCGACCCCTGTGTGAGCGAGGTGCTCGTGAGTTTGGCGGCGGAGCACGATCGCATCCTCGTAGTATCGAGCGACGGCACCTTCGCCGCCGATGTGCGGCCGTTGGTGCGGATGGCGGTGAGGGTGATCGTGGAGCGCAACGGCCGCCGCGAGCAGGCTTCGAGCGGTGGCGGCGGGCGTTTCGATTATCGCTATTTCCTCGAAGAGGGGCGGGTGCAAGAGTATGCCCATGAAGCGGTGCGTCAGGCGATGGTGAATCTGGATGCCGACCCCGCTCCCGCAGGGACGATGGTGACGGTTCTCGGCCCCGGTTGGCCCGGGGTTTTGCTGCACGAGGCGGTCGGGCATGGCCTCGAAGGGGATTTCAATCGCAAGGGCAGCTCCGCTTTTTCGGGAAGGATCGGCGAGCGGGTGGCAAGCGATCAATGCACGATCGTCGATGACGGCAGTCTTCCCGGGCGGCGTGGCTCTTTGAGCGTGGATGACGAGGGAACCCCGACCGGTTGCACCACCTTGATCGAAAACGGCATTTTGAAGGGCTATATGCAAGACAAGCTCAATGCCCGCTTGACCGGCACCGCTCCCACCGGCAACGGGCGGCGCGAATCCTACGCCCATTTGCCGATGCCGAGGATGACCAATACCTATATGTTGGCGGGAGATCGGGATCCAAGGGAGATAATCGAATCGGTGGATAAAGGGCTTTATGCGGTGCAGTTCGGCGGCGGGCAGGTGGATATCACATCCGGCAAATTCGTTTTCGCCGCCACCGAGGCCTATTTGATCGAGGGCGGCCGCATTACCCGCCCGGTCAAGGGAGCGACCCTGATCGGCAACGGCCCGGAGGTGCTGACCCGGGTCAGCATGGTCGGCAACGATCTGCAACTCGATACCGGAATCGGCAACTGCGGCAAGGGCGGACAATGGGTCCCGGTAGGCGTGGGGCAGCCCACGATGCGCATCGACGGCCTGACCGTCGGGGGCACCTCGCTCGAAGAATGAGGGGGCGGGGCGGATTCGAGATGCAATACGATGGATGAAATCCCTATCGCCGCTTAGATTGGAAGCACCTTGATAGTTGTGGGCATCGTATTTGATGGAGTTGACAAAAGAGAGTTTCGGAGCGAGATTCTGCGAGCCGTCGGTTTTGATTTTTAGTTGCGAGCCCGATTCGCTCGGTCAATTCATAAAAAAGGTGCCGAAATGTCCGATTTCGATCGCGATCTCAATCCTTTGTTGCGACGTATCTCGAACTTGCCGGATGGTGCGAAGGATCTCGAGGGTCTTTACGAACGCCACGGAATCGAACCTTCGAAAGGCCCCGACGAACTGGCTAGCGAGATTTGCTTGGATGGAGGCAACACCATCTGTAATTGGCTATTCAGATGGGGAAAGGGCGTTCCGTACAAGGAAATCGTCAAAGACGTTGCAGAAAAGCTTGGGGTTGAAGTATCCGATGCTTCATCCGTCAAGAAAATGGAGGAGGCGATATTGGGATTCGTTGCCGAAAAATATTGGAGTCAGCTCAGCGAGGATGAACAAGAAGAAGTCTTTGAGCAGGTTATTAAAATCGATCCGAATCTCAAAAAAGACCAGCTCCTAAACGCCATGCGTATTGGAGGTATAGGAGCGATGTTTGCTTTGCGTGGTGTCATCGGTCCATTAATCAGGTCGATCATCGCCAAAGCTGCTGGAGTTGCGATCAGTGCTCGTTTTGCGGCGATGTTTGTGCCCGGCCTGAATGTCATTTTGGCAATATGGACCGTTTTTGATTTTGCAGGACCGGCATATCGTAAAACCGTACATACCGTGGTTGAGTTAGGATATCACAGGCTTTATCATCCAGATGATTAGAGCAATACTTGATCTTTTTTGATTCATTAATAAAAGACAAGGAGTATTGGAAATGGCTCTTGGCTATAAAGTTGAATTCATTCTTGAAGATTGGATGGTTGATGGATATAAATCGGGAGATTATATTATCAGGAGTGGCAATCTATTGGAAGCACAAAGCAATAAAGTGGTAAAATGGCTGGATGTGGCAAATATCACTCCACCCGATGAAGTGGAAGGAATGATTGGGAATGCAATTAATTTCGCAAAATCGGCGGGATCGGTGACATCTGTCAATTTTGCCATGTCGACCGTGAACTTAGCACTGGGGGTCGCTATTTATCACAAACTCGAAAAGATAGAAAATCAGATTCTTCGGTGCATCGATCAACTACAGCAATTATTCGATCGCGTCAACGATATTCGCGAAGATCTGTTTCGGGGTGTCTCCCTTTATCCTATTTTGCAAGGTTTCGAGCTCTTTGACCAAGCGATGGTGTCATCGAATCGAGAACATCTTCTGCAAACCGCTCAAATCGAGATCATAAAAGGCATGGCCTCGGCAAATCATTGGATACAAACACGACACCATGGCGAACTGCTTGAGCATTTTGACTTAGTGAAGGATATTGCCATTTCTTTGGTGAAAGCTACGATCGCTCAAGGACAAATCGTACGGATACTCAACCAATTTCCGACGGAGGCATCTATTGTAAACCCCTTTGAAAAAGCACTTAGGACCATCGATCATCTTGAATGCAAGATGAATAAAAAACGACGACCCAGATCCTGTAAAGAAATTGAATCTATTGGCCGCCTGCCCGAGTTATTCGAATGCAACAAGGCTCTCAAGATCGCCGCCGACGAGTCTTTGAACTTACAACTCGCCCTTATTCAAGGCGAAACGAATATCATCGAATTCGATCCGAGCGCCAATAAGGTTAAGTGCCTTGTGCATGCACCGATCAGGCGAAACCTTTTGCCGCCCGCATCATAATATCGAGACGATGCCAAGTATCGTGTCTCTTTGCAACGGTATCGACGAGTTCTGCGCATTCCCGCCTTGGAAGTGCTCTCGCTAAAAAGACAGATTCGGTTTTTTGTGTGGCAGCGTTCGAAGCCGAGATTACCGGCGATTGCGAATATTCATAAAGTATGGATTCGATAGCGATGCCATTCGATGATCGGGCTCGCTCGGCGATCCGGCGAGGCGATCGGAATTTCAGGTTTTATCCGGATCGGGGATGGTCGCCGGGATTACCGGGGCGCTCGGGACGACGTCGGCATTTTGTCCTCGGTGGCGCAGGAAATGATCCATCAGGACGATGGCGGTCATGGCCTCGGCGATGGGGGTGGCGCGGATGCCGACGCAAGGGTCGTGGCGGCCGTGGGTGACCACTTCCACCGCTTGTCCTTCGATATCGATGCTGCGGCCGGGCAAGCGTAGGCTGGAAGTCGGCTTCAAGGCGATGCTTGCGCGAATATCCTGACCCGACGATATCCCGCCCAAGATTCCGCCGGCGTGATTGGATACGAAGCCTTGCGGCGTGATCTCGTCCCGATTTTCGCTGCCGCGCATCTCCACCACATCGAATCCCGCGCCGATTTCGACCCCCTTGACGGCGTTGATGCTCATCAAGGCGTGGGCGAGGTCGGCATCCAAGCGGTCGAATACCGGCTCTCCGAGCCCCGGGGGTACGCCGCTTGCCACCACGTCGATGCGGGCGCCGATGGAATCGCCGGATTTTCGCAGCGCATCCATGAAGCGCTCCATTTCCTCGACCATCGTTGCATCGGGGCAAAAGAAGGGGTTGCGCTCCACCTCGTCCCAATCGAATGCGATCGGGCGCAAGGGGCCGAGTGCACTGAGGTAGCCTCGCACGGAAATCCCCGCCCGCTCGCGCAGATATTTTTTCGCCACCGCCCCGGCGGCGACCCGGGCCGCGGTCTCTCTTGCCGACGAGCGTCCCCCGCCGCGGTGGTCGCGGATCCCGTATTTATGGTGATAGCCGTAATCGGCATGCGAGGGGCGAAAGGTCTTTTCGATGAGGCGATAGTCCTTCGATCGGGCGTCTTCGTTCTCGATCTGCAGGTGGATCGGGGTGCCGGTGGTGCGGCCTTCGAAGACGCCGGAGAGGATTCTTACCAAGTCTTTTTCCCGCCGTTGGGTGGTGTGGCGGGATTTCCCGGGGCGTCGGCGTTCGAGGTCGTGTTGGATATCGTGGGCATCCAAGGCGAGGGAGGGCGGGCAGCCGTCGATCACGCAGCCGATTGCCGGCCCATGGCTTTCACCGTAGGTCGTGACGCGAAAGGCCTCGCCGATCGTATTTCCGCCGGACATGGTGCGATTTTAACGATCCGGCGCGCCGCTGTGGGGGCGGGTGTCGCCGGGTGCTCGGGCTGCGCTTTGCGAAGGCGAAGGCGTCGAAGATTCCGGATGGATCGGATCCAAGCGGATCGGATGCAAGTTTTCGCTCGGATCCAACTCGGGCAGCGAGAAAAAATCCTGCGCATTGCCGGTGGTGGCGCGGGCGACCTCGGCCGCCGGTCGTTGTATCGACTTCGCCACCCGATGCAGGATATGGGGAAGGTGCATCGGTTCGTTGCGCCTTGAATCGGGGGCGGGATCGAGGTCGCGGGGGAGAAGGTAGGGGGCGTCGGTTTCGATCATCAGGCGATCTTCGGGGATTCGATCGATGATCTCGCGCAGATGCAGGCCGCGCCTTTCGTCGCAGATCCAGCCGGTGATGCCGACATGGAGATCGAGATCGAGACAGGCATCGAGTTCGCGGGCATTGCCGGTGAAGCAGTGGATGACCGCTTTGGATAGTCGGTGGCGCCACTGACCGAGGATCGCGATGAATCGATCGAAGGCGTCTCGGGCGTGCAAGAACACGGGCAGCCCGAGGGATTGCGCCAACTCGAGTTGGGCCTCGAAGGCGTATTCCTGCTTCGCTCGGGGGGAGAAGTCGCGATTGAAATCCAAGCCGGTTTCCCCGATGGCCACCACCTCGTCCCCTTCGATGAGCCTCTCGATCGCTTGATCGCTACGAGCGTGCCATTCGTTGGCGTGGTGCGGATGCACTCCGGCGGTCGAGAAAAGGCGTTTTGGGGCGCGGCGGGCGATGTTCGCGGCCTCGATGCTCGATGCCTCGCAAGCGCCGGTGATGACGATGCGGTGGACCTGCGCCAAGTGGGCGCGTTCGAGCGCCGCATTCAGGTCTTTTGCGAAGGATTCGTGCGAAAGGTTCGCTCCGATATCGATCAAAGACTCGATCACGAGGGCATCCTTTTCGGGGTTCATCTTTGATCCGGGCTCGCAGCGAGTCGTTTCATCGGTCGATCTCTTTTGTCGGTGGGTGGGCAAGGGGGGATCGGGCCGGGCGTTGCGATATCCCCGATCGAGTTCTCGATAAGGGGCGATCCTTCGAAGCCGAGAGCGCGATCATGACCCCGCGATCATGCAAATCATGAGGGTGCCATGCGCCCTCGCCCCGCATTCGCACTGCCATCGCACTGCCCTCGCACTGCCTTCGAGCCCCGTCGCTCGGCGAGGGGATCAGGACTCGTTTTCGAGTTTGTCCTTGATCGCCTCGATGATGAAATTCCGCATCGAGCCCGACGCCAGCCCATCCTCGGGGCGGGGGCGGCGGGCTCGTTCCTTGACTTTCTGGTGCAAGGATCGAGGCATATCGATGGTGAGCCTGATACGGTCCTTGCGTTCGGCGTCGGTCAATCGTAAAACCCGAATCGGTCGGGGTTTCGGTTTGCGGGGCATCGTCGGATTCGATATCGGATCGACCGAGGATCTAGCCGAGAAGGATCCGCCCGTCGGCGTCCTTGGGATCGACGGGGGTCATTTTCGCACACCCCGGCAAGCCTTCGAGATGCGCCGAAGCCGAGAGCAAGGTGGCTTCGGCCCGCACCGGAGCCATGATCTGCAGACCCACGGGCAGCCCATCGGCGGTCAGGCCGACCGGAAGGGAGAGGGCGGGGCAACCGGTGAGGGTGATGGCGAAGGTCAGGGCCAGCCAGTGCACGTAGTTGTCGAAGCGTTGGCCTTCGACCTCCTCGACATAGCGCACATCGACATCGAAGGGCGGTACCAGCACGGTCGGACAGAGCAGCAGATCGAAGCGCTCGAAAAACCGGGCGACGCTTGCGACCAAGCGGCTGCGAGCGACCTCCGCCCGCCCGATTTCGGCGGCATCGATCGCAAGCCCCTTTTCGATATTCCAGATCACTTCGGGCTTGAGTCGATCCCGATGGTTCTCCAAGTGATCGGCGTGGCAGGCTGCGAAAAAGGCTGCGCGCAGGGTCTGGAAACTCCGGATGGATTCGGAAAAATCCGGTTTGGCCTCCTCGACTTCGACCCCCTCTTGCGCCCAACGCTTGACCGCCGCTTCGCAGATATCGGCCACTTCCCGATCGACGGGGACGATGCCGAGATCGCGGCTGAATCCGACTCGTCGCGGGGCTTGCGAGAGACGGGCCGCGGCATGGAAAGAGGTGGCCGGAAGGGGTAGGGAGAGGGGATCCTCGTCATGAACCCCGCTTAGCGTGTCGAGGAACAAGGCGCAATCGGCGACCGTGCGCGCCATCGGGCCATCCACCGCGAGGGTGTCGAAGATCGACCCCCCGTAGGGGCCGCGCATGCCGCGGGCCACCCGGCCCGGGGAGGGTCGCAATCCGACCACGCCGTTGAACGATCCGGGGATCCGCAGGCTGCCTCCGAGGTCGGATCCTTGGGCGAGCCAGACTTCGCCGGCGGCCAATGCCGCCCCCGACCCGCCCGATGAGCCGGCGACGGAGCGGCTCGTATTCCAAGGGTTGCAGGTCTTGCCATGGACTTCGTTGAACGTGCTCGCCCCCGCTCCGAACTCCGGGGTGTTGGATTTGGCGATGACGATCCCGCCGTCGGCCTCGGCTTTTTCCACCAATACATCCGAGGTTTCGGGGATATGGTCGGTGTAGATGGGGGAGCCGTAAGTGGTGCGCACCCCGGCGACCGGGTTGAGATCCTTGATCGCGATCGGCAGGCCGCCCAAGCGTCCCTTGGGGGCCTGTCCCTTTTCGATGCGCCGGGCGTGATCGAGGGCGCGTTCGATGCAGGTGGTCGGCAGAGCGTTGATATGGGGCTCCACCGCTTCGATTCGAGCGGCGGCGGCTTCCACCATCTCGCTAGGTGAAACTTCGCAGGCCTTGAGCATCCTCGCCGCTTCGCAGGCATCGAGTCGGTATAGATCGCTTCGGTTCGAACTCATCGCTGCCCCTTTGGTATCGGTGACAATCTCGTGCATCGGTGCGAATTTTTTGCGAGACTCAAACATCGAAAGATCGCATTTTATCCGAGCCCTTTTGATCGTGGAGCGCATCTCAAGGCGCTGGGCAATCGAGTCTCGCCCGAGAAAAATCCGCGCATTCTTTTTTGAGGTCAAGCAACGAGGATCCTTCCGTCATGCACTTGGATTGGTATTTCGATGTCGTTTCGCCCTTCGCTTACCTGCAAATGGCGCGTTTCGATCGCCTCCCCGAGGGGTTGGAGATTCGCTGTCGACCGGTTCTTTTCGCCGGGTTGTTGAATCATCACGGGCATAAGGGGCCGGTCGAGATCGAGTCCAAGCGCTTGCATACCTATCGTTATTCGCAGTGGTTTGCCGACCGGCACCGAATCCCGATGCGCTTTCCGCCGACCCACCCTTTCAATCCCTTGCCTGCCTTGCGGCTTTGCATCGCCTTGGGCAACGATCGAGAGACGGTGCGTAGGGTTTTCGAGCATATCTGGCGAGACGGTATCGGGATCGACGGCAAAGAGGGTTGGGAATCTTTGATCGAGGGCTTGGGTGCCCAAGGATCAGGCGTCGAGGGCTTGACGGTCGAGAAGGCCGATGCGTTGATTTCGAAGGCCCAAGTCAAGCAGGCCTTGCATGACTCCACGGAAGAGGCGATCGCCTGCGGGGTCTTCGGAGTGCCCACTTTTCGTTCGGGCGAGACGCTTTTTTGGGGCGAGGATGCTACGGATATGCTGTTGGACTATCTCGCCGCCCCCGATCTTTTCAATAGCCCCAAGATGCAGATCTTGCGCGATCTGCAGGCATCAGCTCGTCGTAAAGGGGCTTAGACAATATCGGCGGGCGCCTGCGGGGTTACAAAAAGACATCGTTCCGGCCGAGCGATGGTTCGAAGGGCAGGCTCGGCAAGATCATCGGGGAAAAAGAGCCATCGGCGAGGCTGCGAGCGATCGCTTGGCGGCCGATTGCGGCCGATGATTATCCGGCTTGGCCTAGGCGGAAGGTGATCGCATTCCGATAGGCTAGCCGGACAGGCTAGGAGATCGATGATGATGATGGGGGAGTCGAAGGAAGGCTCGCCCCAAAGCGTTCCGAGCGTTCCTCGCTCGGTCTCTTTGGGGTGGGGCGATGAGATTGGCTGGGGAACCAGGATTCGAACCTGGACCGGCGGAGTCAGAGTCCGCTGTCCTACCGTTAGACGATTCCCCAAAATTCAAGGCCGAGTCCGTTTGGGGTTTCGGCGCCGAAGGAACCCGCAAAGAGGCGCAGCATCGATGCGGGCATAAGGCTTGACGATGAGAACGGGGCTTGTTCCGGCTTATGCCGGCGGCGGTATTCGCTTCGGGCAACGAAGAGCCTTCGCCCGGGTTCGATCGCCGCCGTCGCTTTTCAAAGATATCGATCCCCGAAAAAAGCCCGTCCGCCGAGGAAAAGCCCTTCGATCACCGCTTCGAATATTGCGGCCGCTTGCGCGCCTTGTGCAGACCGACCTTCTTGCGTTCGACCTCGCGGGCGTCGCGGGTGACGAAGCCGGCCCGGCGAAGCGCAGGGCGAAGACTCTCGTCGCGTTGGATCAGCGCCCGGGTGATGCCGTGCCGAATCGCCCCCGCCTGACCGCTGCTTCCGCCGCCTCGCACCGTTACCTCGATATCGAAATGATCAATCATTCCGATCGTCTCCAAGGGCTGGCGCACCACCATCCGGGAAGTTTGCCTCCCGAAGTAGCTATCCAAAGGCCGACGATTGATGGTGATGCGACCGCTTCCCGGGGAGATGAAGACCCGGGCGGTGGATGTTTTGCGGCGGCCGGTGCCGTAGTTCTCGTTCGTTCGCATGATTTACGGATTCCGTCGGTTTGCGCTCGTGAAGGGGGCGTGAAAAGGGGGCGGGCGTTTTCGGGCTTTTCGCATTTTCGCAAGATCCCCGAAGTTCAGATCGTTTCGGTTCGCCCCGGTCGCTATCGGATGGGGAGCGAAAGGGCTTCGGGTTGTTGCGCCTCGTGGCGATGATCGGATCCCTTGTAGACCCGCAGTTTGCGGAACATCGTGCGCCCGAGCGGACCTTTGGGCAGCATGCCTTTGACCGCGATCTCGATCACCTTCTCGGGCTTTTCGGCGATCATCTTTTCGAAACCGGTGGCGCGGATCCCCCCGGGATAGCCGGTATGCCGGTAATAGGTCTTTTGGCTTCGCTTGTTCCCGGTCAGCCTCACCTTGGCGGCATTGATGACGATGATGCAATCGCCGGTATCGACATGCGGGGTGTACTCGGGCTTGTGTTTGCCGCGAAGTCTTTTGGCGATCTCGCTGGCCAAGCGGCCCAAAGGACGTTCCGTCGCATCCACGACGAACCATTTGCGCTCCACTTGGTGAGGCTTGGCGCTGAAGGTGTTGACGCTGAAAACGGACATGAAAGGCAAGGTCCTTCAAGGTAGTGGGTTGACGCCGACCCAAGACGATTGCGTTTTTTCGAAAATCGTCTTGGACGGGCTTTTTCATCCGTCGGCAAATCCGACAAGGGCTTTTCGCTTGACCGAGGTTCTCGACCCCGAGGCTCGGCAAAACCCTTTCTCGATCAGGCGATCGACAAGGATACCGAGCACGCAATTGTAGTCGATAAGAAGATGGTGTCAATCGCCCGGGTCTCGAACGAGCGGGTCTCTAACAAGGCTCGACCGATGCCCCGTTCGGTGTTTGGAATCCGAAGAATCGTTCCACGATCGCCCATCGAGCGATCGACGTCCGGCGAGGATTCGGTATCGCACGAGCGCCGGTTCGTTCCTTCGGCGATCGCAGGCGGATACTCACGGGCGATGTTTTGACAGGGGCTCGTATTCGGGTATCCTAAGCACCGGCAATAAAAGGCCTTGTCCGTCTTGCATCGCATCGGAAAGATTGTGCGAAAGCTTCGAGGCCTCGATGTGGGCCGTTCCAATGGCAGGTCGATGCCTCGATATCAAGCAATGTCGATATCGAAGGCAATGAGAGTTCTCGAACCCCTTTTCGTATTTCCTCGGTGCTCTCGAGATCCCCTTTCGTGGCCTGCAAGCACAAGACGAGTGTCGCAAGCGGTACGGCGCTGTGCGATGCTCGAAAACACCAAGCAAGATCGAGGAGAGAAAAATGATCGGAAGATTCATGAAATACGTCGCCGCCGGAACGCTGGGGGCTCTCGTGGCCCTGCCGGCTGCGATTTCGGCGAACGACGATGTGATGTCGATCACTTCCAACCCGAATAACTGGGCGATGTGGAGCAGGACCTACGACGGAACCCGCTATAGCCCCTTGGCGCAGATCAACAAGGAGAACGTCGGCGATCTGCAGGTCGCTTGGACGTTTTCCACCGGTGTGCTGCGCGGCCATGAGGGCGGACCGCTGGTCATCGGGGATACCATGTGGATCCATACCCCCTTCCCCAACAAGGTTTTCTCCATCAACCTCGCCGACCAGAGCATCAACTGGATCTACGAGCCGAAGCAGGATGCGGCCGCCACCATTCCGGTGATGTGCTGCGATACGGTCAGCCGCGGTCTCGCTTACGCCGAGGGGAAGATCTTTCTCCAGCAAGCGGATACCACGCTGGTCGCTCTCGATGCCCGCACCGGTAAGAAGATCTGGTCCGTGGTCAACGGCGATCCCAAGAAGGGCGAGACCAACACCAACGCCCCGATCGTCGTCGGCGACAAGGTCTATACCGGGATCAGCGGTGGCGAGTACGGGGTGCGGGGCTTCCTCGTCGCCTACCACATCGATGACGGGAGCATGGCTTGGAAGGGCTATAGCACCGGCCCGGATGACGAGATGTTGGTCGATCCGGAAAAGACCACCCACATGCTAAAGCCGATCGGAAAGGATTCCAGCCTGAAGACTTGGAAGGGTGATCAGTGGAGGATCGGCGGTGGCACGACTTGGGGCTGGTTCACCTACGATCCGGATCTGAACCTCGTCTATTACGGTACCGGCAATCCCAGCACTTGGAATCCGGTGGTGCGCCCCGGCGATAACCGGTGGTCGATGACCATCTTCGCTCGTGACGCCGATACCGGGATGGCGCGTTGGGTCTACCAGATGACGCCGCATGACGAATGGGATTATGACGGGGTCAACGAGAACATCCTCGTCGATATGGAAGTCGATGGCTTGATGCGAAAAGTGCTGGTGCACTTCGACCGCAACGGCTTCGCCTATACCTTGGATCGCGTTACCGGCGAGTTGCTGGTCGCCGAGAAATACGATCCGGCGGTCAACTGGGCGACCCATGTCGACATGAAGACCGGACGGCCGCAGGTGGTGGCGCAGTACAGCACCGACCAGCAAGGGGAGGATGTCAACACCCCCAATATCTGCCCCGCCGCTTTGGGCACCAAGGATCAGCAGCCCTCCGCCTATTCGCCGCGCACCGGGTTGTTCTATGTTCCCACCAATCACGTGTGCATGGACTACGAGCCTTTCGAGGTGGACTATGTTGCCGGTCAGCCTTATGTGGGTGCGACGTTGAGCATGTTTCCTGCAGGCCGGGTGATGGAGAACGGCACCGACAACTTGGGCAACTTCATCGCTTGGGATGCGGATAAGGGCGAGATCGTCTGGTCCTTGCCCGAGAGATTCTCGGTGTGGAGCGGGGCCTTGGCCACCGGGGGCGATGTGGTGTTCTACGGGACCTTGGAAGGTCATCTCAAAGCGGTCGATGCCCATACCGGAGAGGAGCTCTACAGCTTCAAAACCCCCTCGGGGATCATCGGCAATGTCAATACCTGGACCTACAACGGCAAGCAGTACATCGGTATCCTTTCCGGCATCGGCGGTTGGGCCGGCATCGGCATGGCGGCCGGTCTCGAAGGGGATAGCGAGGGTCTCGGTGCTGTCGGGGCCTACAAGGCATTGAGCAGACACACCCAGTTGGGTGGGGTGTTGACGGTCTTCGCCCTGCCGGGCTGATCCGATATCGATCGGGCATACTCGGCAATGCGCATTTCGATCATGCGGCTCCGGTGGAAATGGAGCCGCATGATCGTTTTTATCGAATCCGCCGTGTTGTCGCTATCCGATCTCCGCTCTTGACGCATATCGGCGTATCTTGGAAGAGCGAAGGGCGAGCCGACGGGAGTTCTTCTGGATGCTCGCTTGGGACGATGCCTTTCGGCTCGCTCCTTGGCCTTCGCAGACGAAATCGACGCTTCGATTCGGGAATCTCGGCTCGAGTCTTTTTTCGATCGCATCGATCTGCGCCCGCCATCGGCCCCGTTGAATCGTTGAATTTCCTTACTATCGATAGGCCTCGATCGTCGCGATCATTCCCGGTGTCTTTTCCTTCCGAAAGCGGCGTAAAAAATCCGATTTCAAGGCGCCGGGCAAATCCGACGAAGCATCGGCAGGAGATAAAGATCGCAGTAAGAAAGTAGCCCAAGAACTCAAAGACAAGGATCTCTCGTGATGCACATCAATCTTGCGATTCGGCGTATCTGCGAATCATCGCCGGCGGGTGCGTTCCCATCGGCTATCGACCCTAAGCGGCGTCTCGCCGGCAAGGCAATCCTCGCACCACTGGTCGGGATGGTGGTGGCCATCGGATCGTTTTTCTTCCCCGCTTTGCCTGCGCTTGCCCAAGATTCCGCTCCCTCGTACAAAGAGCATATAAAGTGCGAGGATGGAAAGTGCAAAGTGGATCTATGGCTGGTTCGGGGATATCGTGCATTCAGCCAATGTCAGGTTTGTCATGGTCTCGACGGTACCGGTAGCACCATCGCCCCGAGTCTGCTCGACAAGATGCTCGAGATCGATCACGCTCGCTATGTCGAGGTGGTCACCAACGGCTACCAGGGGCAGGTCGGGGTGATGCCGGCGTGGAAGGAAAATCCCAATGTCATGAAGTACATCGATCAGCTCTATGCCTATTTGATGGCGCGAGCCGACGGGACCTTGCCCGCAGGACGTTTGGAGCGCTACGACCGATGAGCGCTCTTTCTTCATCCCATCCAATCTTTTCGAAGGCGGTGGCCCTTTCACCCTCATCGCCGCCGTCTTCGCATCGACTCGCCTCTTGCCATGAAAGAAGCGGGGGCGGTTTTCGGTCGAAACTCGTCTTGTCGTTCGCCCTTGCGCTCCTCGTAGCGACGGCTGGGGGCCATGCAAGCGAGCACGAGGATCGCACCGCTTTTCGCGTTTGCGCCGACCCGCATTACCTTCCGTGGTCCAATAAGCGGGGCGAGGGTTTTGAAAACGAGATCGCATCGTTGTTGGCAAAGAGCCTCGATCTGCCGGTGGAGTACACATGGTTTCCGCAGCGAATGGGTTTCATCCGCAATACCCTCAGGGCCCGCAGCGAAGGCGGAGACTATCGATGCGATGTGGTCATGGGCTTGCCCTCAGGATACGAACTGGCGATCACCACCCGCCCTTATTACCACTCCACCTACGCCTTGGTCTATATCAAGGGGCGAGGCTATGACGATATTCGCACCGCCCGAGATCTGCAGGCACTGGCTCCCGAGCGTCGGGATCGCCTGCGCTTCGGCCTCGCCGAGCGCAACCCGGGGACGATGTGGTTGAGTCGATACGATTTGCTGGATCGCATCGAGGTTGCCTACGCCTCGCAAAGCGGCGATCCGAACGAGCGCCCCGGTCAGCCCGAGCAAGAGGATCTGCTGGAGGGAAAGATCGACTTCACCTTCATGTGGGGGCCCATCGCCGGGCATTTCAAACGCAGCAATCCCGACAAGCCGATCGTCGTGATCCCGATGCCCTCGGAGCCGGGGATGCGGATGCACTTCGGAATTTCCGCCGGGGTGCGTTTCGCAGACAAAGAGCGCAAAGAGGAGCTGCAGGCTCTGCTGGATCGCCATGCCGACGA
The DNA here is from genome assembly GCA_000583135.1 of Thioalkalivibrio sp. HK1. Taxonomy (GTDB): domain Bacteria; phylum Pseudomonadota; class Gammaproteobacteria; order HK1; family HK1; genus HK1. The sequence continues at coordinate 29,675 of JFBG01000046.1, read as the reverse complement.
GATCGAAGCCATCTTGCGCAAGCACGAGGTCCCCTTGGTGAGCGACAAAGGGCTTTAGATATTCGTCTTGGATCCAAGGTGCTGCGATAGCGCACGCAGGTGATGTCATTCGGATGCGGCATCCGAGCGTTTTTCGTTCGATGATCGATCATCGGGCCGATCTGTTCCTTTTACGCTTTATCCAACCGACCGAATCGATGGCCGCCAAAGGTATCGGTCCTTCCTTCGAAAGAGGGCGAAAGGCTTCAAGCGGGATCCTTCTTGCTTTTCTCGCAGATTTCTTATGCCTTTATCGCTTTGCGTTCAAGGCGTTGCTGGTTGCGATAGCCTTTTCGCCCCTCGCCCATGCCCTTTCCGATGACGGACTTCCGCCGGGGGAGCTGATCGATATCGGGGGCCATCGCTTGCATCTGCACTGCGAGGGTCGAGGCGAGGGGGCGGTGATCCTCGAATCCGGCTTGGGCGGCACCTCGCTCGACTGGGTATTGGTGCAGCCTCGGGTCTCCGCCTTCGCCCGCACTTGCAGCTACGATCGAGCGGGCTATGGTTGGAGCGATATCGGCCCTGAGCCTCGAGATGCCGATCGGATCGCCACCGAACTTCACGCCTTGCTGATGCAAGCGCAAATCCCCCCGCCATATATCTTGGTCGGCCATTCCTTCGGCGGTTTTTCGATCCGCCTTTTTGCCGCCCGCCACCCCGAACTCGTGGTGGGGTTGGTCTTGGTGGATGCCGCCCACGAGGATCAATTCCGAGCGCGGACCCGGGCGGGGCTTGGAACCCCGGCCGCCCCGACCGGCCGTCGATTCATCATCGCCAACTATCAGCGCATCCCCGATTCTCTCCCCGCATCGGTCAGATCGCCGGCGCAACGCTTCGCTCTGGCTCCGAAAAGCGTCGGCGCCCTTTATTCCGAACTCGGAAACCTGCGCACGAGTGCATCGCAGGTCGCTTTTTCGACCCGCCCGCCGCCGAAGGTGCCGGTGGAGGTGCTGGTACGAGATGCCATCCTTCAAGCGGATTCGGCGAAGGAGGGATCAATCGAGGGGTCGGCCGATGGGTCGATCGACGAATCGGCCGAGAAAGGATCGGCCCGTTCGAAGGGGCAAAGAGGAGGGGAAGCCCTCTGGCTGGATCTGCAGCGCCGACTCGCCCGGACGATGCCCGCCGGGAGTTTGCAAGTGGTATCGGGCAGCGGCCATCATATCCATCTCGATCGTCCCGAGGCGGTCGTGGCCGCGATCGAGCGGGTTTGGATGCGCATGAAAACCGACGCTCCCCCGGATGCTCCATCGGCAGCGAAAAGCCCTAAGGCGGAAACGCCGTGAAGCAAAGGATCTTCGATTGCGCCGAGGCAGACGAATCTTCGGTCAGGCGACCGTAGGGAATCGCCCCGATGGCTTTGACGGCCTCCTCTCCTTCGATGCGGTAGACGGCGATGAAGGCGTTGTAGGGTTGATCGCAGCCGTAGATATCATCGGCGGCGACCCAAGGATCGCCGGTCGCCTTTTGATCGTTGAAGGAGGAGGAAAAGACGAGGAATTCCGCATGGCGCTCTTTTGCGCTCCCCCCGTCGATGAAGCGGCGAGCCCCGATCAGTCCGTGCCGACTGATGCGCATGATCTCGTATTCGGATTGTGCAAGGTGGATGCGTCCGCCGATCGGATCTTTCCGGCTCTTGGCGACGATCCGAAAGTCGATGGCTTCGTTGTCTTTATCCGAGGCGGTGCCGGTCAGCAGAACCTTCGTTTCGTCGGCGCTTGCGAAGAAAGCGGGGACGCCGAGTGCGGCAAGGAGCAAAAAGATCGATGAATAGCTTGCAAGATACTTCGCAAGGTGTCTTGCAAAGCGAAATTCTTTTCCTCGAAATATCCTTTTTTCGTTCATTCGATTTCTCCGCTCATGGTCGCCGCTCGGGTATCCGCTTCGATCGCCCGCGCTTCGAAAGCGAGCCTTCGAAGACGAAGTATCATCCCTCAAGACTTCGAGGACATGGTTCGAACAAGCGCTCGCTCGAGGTCTTCGTTTGAAAAACCACCCTTTTTCCTTCGTTCTCGATGACGAGATCGATGGCTTTTTTCGGGGGTGAATTTCGACCGACCCCGATATCGGCCTATCGGTTCGATTTCGATCCGGATGACTTGTTTTTGATAAACCACACAACACACAAGGAGGTTGGAAGATGGCCACCCAAGATACCTGCTGCACGATCGTGCCCTATTTCTCCGTACAAGCCGATCGCATGGATGAGTTCAAGGCACTGTGCGAGCGATTCGTGGCGAAAACACAGCAAGAGGAGGGATGTCTCTACTACGGATTTTCCTTCGACGGCAACACCGCTCATTGTCGAGAAGGGTATGTCGACGCCGACGCGCTGCTGGCGCATTTGAAGAATGTCGGATCGTTGATCGAGGAGTCATCGAAGATATCGTCTTTCAGCCGCATCGAGGTCCACGGCCCGCAGGCCGAGATCGACAAGCTGCGAGGGCCGCTTTCCTCCTTGGGGGCGAGTTTTTTCGTACTGGAATACGGCTTTCGCCGATGATTCTTTCCCCCTTTTTATTCGGCTGATCCCCCCCCCCCCATCGCCGTTCGATCGCAGGCGATGGGGGCGGGGTTTTTTGATAACGGGCCTCGCCGAGAGCTTTCAAGCCCCTTCGTTGGCCGATCGATAGGCGTTCACGGCTTTTTCCACCGACTCTTCGAAGACTTCGAGCAAGGCCTCGCTATCGCCGCTTCCGAAGGAGCCGAAAGGCCAGCCGATCAACGCCGGTGCCGGCGGCACGCCTTGATCTTGTTGCACCCATCCGAACATCGTTCCGATCCGGTAGACCAGCATTTCCCCCTCGTCGGGGATGCAGTCGATGGCCATCAGCAGATAGATACCATCGTCGGCGAGGGTTTCCTGCACCGGCTCGATGCCGCCGTCGGCGATGATGCCTCGAACGATCCGACGCGCTTCGACGGTATCGATCGGGCATCGATCTTTGACATAGAGGCGGTAATTCATCTGCTGCGGATCCTCGGTTTTGATCCGGATCGACTCGAGGATATAACTCGGAACCTCCTCGCCATAAGCGGATCCGCAAATCAGCGGTAGGCCGAGGCCAAGAGCGAGCAGGGTGTTTTTGAGGGTCTTGGTCATGGTCTGGTATCGCCGGGCAATGAAAGAGACAAGGAAAAAAGAGATGGAAAGGGAAGGGGCGCCGATCGAGCGATGTCGCAGCCGGGACTCGATCTTGCGCATCATGATCGAGCGCCGAGCCCCCGAGCGTGGTGCTCGAGATGGTCGCCGATGAGGCTTTGGATGAAATAGTAGCCGTGGTCGTATCCCGGATGACGGCGCAGCTGCAGATCGAGGCCGGCCTTTTCGCAGGCTTCTTGCAGCAGATGCGGGTGCAGCTGGGATTTCAAGAAGGGATCGTCCTCGCCTTGATCCACCAAGATCTCCCCTTCGAAACGCGCGCCGCTCGATATCAGGGAAACGGCGTCGTATCGCTCTTTGGCCGACGGGTCGTCTTTCAAATAAGATGAGAACGCTTTTTCTCCCCAAGGGCATTGCATCGGGGCGCAGATCGGAGCGAAGGCCGAGAGCGTGCGGTAGGCATCGGGGTTGCGAAGGGCGATGACCAAGGCGCCGTGCCCGCCCATCGAATGTCCGCAGATCCCGGTGGCATCGTAGAGCACCGGAAAGCGCGATGCCACCAACTCGCGCAGTTCATCGGTGATGTAGGAATACATCCGATAGTTTCTCGACCACGGATCCGAAGTGGCATCGAGGTAGAAGCCGGCGCCGGTCCCGAAATCCCAATCATCGTCTTCGCCTTCGATATTCGCCCCTCGAGGGCTGGTATCGGGCATGACCAGAGCAAGCCCGAGCCGGGCGGCATGGGCTTGCGCTCCGGCCTTGATGGTGGCGGTTTCCTCGGTACAGGTCAGTCCCGCCAAATAGTAGATCACCGGCACCGATCGATCTTGCGCCGCCGGTGGAAGGTAGACCGCAAAGCGCATCGAGGTGGCGGTCGTACGGGCATCGTGTCGATAAAAACCCTGTACGCCCTCATGGCAGCGGTGTTCGGCGAGGACTTCCATCATCGAGCCTCCTCAATAGACGACGACGCTGCGGATCGATTCGCCCGAATGCATCAGATCGAAAGCCCGATTGATATCGTCGAGCGGCATGGTATGGGTGATCAGATCGTCGATATTGATTTTTCCGTCCATATACCAGTCCACGATCTTCGGGACATCGGTGCGCCCCTTGGCGCCGCCGAAAGCGGTGCCCCGCCATACGCGCCCGGTGACCAGCTGGAAAGGACGGGTGGATATCTCCTGTCCGGCCCCCGCCACCCCGATGATGATGCTCTCCCCCCAACCCTTGTGGCAGCATTCGAGGGCTTGGCGCATCACATCGACATTGCCGATGCATTCGAAGGAGTAGTCGGCCCCGCCCTTGGTGATATCCACGAGAAAAGGCACCAGATCGCCCTCCACCTCCTTCGGGTTGACGAAATGGGTCATGCCGAATTGCTCGGCCAAGGGGCGTTTGCCGGGATTGGTATCGACCCCGACGATGATATCCGCCCCCGCCAGTCGCAGCCCTTGGATGACATTGAGGCCGATCCCGCCGAGCCCGAAGACCACGCAGTTCGCCCCCGGCTCGACCTTGGCGGTATTGATCACCGCTCCGATGCCGGTGGTAACCCCGCATCCGATATAGCAGATCTTCTCGAAGGGGGCGTCCTTGCGCACCTTCGCCAGAGCGATTTCCGGCACCACGGTGTAGTTGGAGAAGGTGGATGTTCCCATGTAGTGATAGACCGCATCGCCCCCGATCCGGAAACGGCTGGTGCCATCGGGCATCAAGCCTTGTCCTTGGGTGATCCGGATCGATTGGCAAAGATTGGTTTTTCCGCTCAGGCAGTATTCGCACTGACGGCATTCGGGGGTATAGAGCGGGATGACATGATCCCCGACTTCGAGGCTGTTCACCCCCTTGCCGACGTCGACGACCACCCCGGCGCCCTCATGACCCAAAATGGCGGGGAAGATGCCTTCCGGATCCGCCCCGGAGCGGGTGAATTCGTCGGTGTGGCAGATCCCGGTGGCTTTGATTTCGACCACCACCTCACCGGCTTCGGGTCCGGCGAGTTCGACGGTTTCCACCGAAAGCGGTTTACCGGCTTCCAAGGCGACGGCGGCTCTTGTTTGCATTTCGAATTCTCCTTGATAAAGGGTATCGGGCTTGTCTTCGATGCGCTAGATAAGGCGAAACGATGGGCAAGGGCGTCCCTTGGCCGTCGGATGCTCGCAGGCGATCGGGTGGACGAAGGCGAGAAGACAAGCGCCAAGTGCGTTCTCGTTCGGTTGCGCTCGTTGCCGAAAAAGCGCACGACCTCGACATCGAGACGCTCGTGCGATCCTCATTCGGGGATTTGCGCATCGATGCGAACGGAGGCGTACCAAGCGGCGAGATCGGCGATGTCCTCGTCGGAAAGGGGTTTGGCGATTAGCGACATCATTTCATGCTCCATATCGCCGGAGCGATAGGCTTCGAGGCGGGTGCGCAGGTAGATCTCGCTTTCTCCGGCGATATGCGGGGCCAACGGGATCTTGGCGATGCCATCGAGACCATGACAGGTTTGGCACATCCTAGCCTTGATGCGACCGGCATCGGCGTCTTGGGCATGAGCGCTTTGAACGCCCCCGGCACCGAACGCCGCCAACACGACGATCGCGGCGGCGTTCAAGGTCATCGAGGCGACTCGTCGACAAGCCGCCTCGATGCCGGTAGCGATGCCGGTTGCTTTGCAGTCGGCGAACAAGGATGCTATCCCCGGTAGGAGATGCGGTACAGCGCACCGGTGAAATCGTCGGAGACGAGGATGGAGCCGTCGTGGAGCGGGGCGACATCCACCGGCCGGCCGAGGTATTCGCCGTTATCGCCGATCCAGCCGTCGGCGAAGACCATCGTCTCACCCGCAGAGCCGTCGGCGTTGACGGCGGTGAACATCACGCGGGCCCCGATCGGAACGGTGCGATTCCAAGAGCCATGCTGCGCAGAGAAGATCCCGCCGCGATACTTCGCAGGGAACATCCGGCCGTTGTAGAAGGTCATCCCGAGGTCGGCGGCGTGCGCGTCCATTTCCACCTCCGGCATGACGATTCCCTCCGGCGGGGTATCGTCCTTGTACTCGTTGGTGCGCACCGATCCGCCGCCGTACCAAGGAAAGCCGAAATGCTGCCCCATCTCGGTTTGCCGGTTGAGCTCCCCCGGCGGGATATCGTCGCCCATTCCATCCACTTGGTTGTCGGTGAACCACAGCTCTCCGTTGGCGGGGTTGAAATCGTGCCCCACCGAGTTGCGGATGCCGTAGGTATAGACCTCGCGCTCGGTGCCGTCGCGATTCATGCGAATCATGCCGCCGATGCCGATCTCGTCATACAAGGCGATCTTCTCTTGCGGATGGACGTTGAAGGGTTGTCCCAGCGATATATAGAGTTTGTTGTCGGGGCCGATTCGACACACGCGAGCGCTGTGGTTGTAGCTCTCTTCATCGACCGGTATCAGCTCTCCTTGGGGCACGACATTGAAGGCCGCAACATCGGGGCTTTCATAAAAGAACTCCGCCGCCGGAAAAAGGAGCACGCGATTTCGCTCGGCGATATAGAGAAAACCGTCTCTCGAAAAACAAGGTCCGTTGGGGATGGTGAAGTCGATCGAGGGCGCAAAGCGCTTGACCTCGTCCGCGACTCGATCCTTGTCTCGATCGGTTACCGCCCAAACATCGGTCTTGCGGGTGCCGACGAAAGTGACCACCCCTTGGGGGCCGACGGCGATATGACGGGCATCGGGAACGATGGCGTAGAGATCGATCTCGAAGCCCTCGGGTAGCCGGATGCGCTCCAAGGTTTCGCGGATGGCTTGCGCGAATTCGGTATCCTGCTCGATGACCTCGAACTCTTCGACGCCGGTGGTTTTGAACTGGCTGAGCTTGTCGAGATTGGATTGCGCTTGGGCCGCACCCACGCCGAAGGCGAAGGCACCGGCGAGGGCAAGCCATCTCGACTTGGGAGTCGACTCGAGATTTTTCCTTTTCATGATCTTAGGTCTCTTTCAAAGGTGCTCGAAGATGCACCGGATGGAGTGTTCCAAGGGGCAAAGCGAGAAACGAGCGCCCACCCGCTTGGATCCGGATCGTTCGCCCGCCGGCGGAAGGAATCTTGTAACGTCAGTCTTTCTCGCCGATGGGCGGGGTCTTTCGACGGCGAAGGGGCGCTTGCCGGATTATCGATACGAAAAGACAAATCCCGACAAGCGCGCAATGTCGATGCCTATCGTACCTTTTCGCAACCGATCACGCTATTTTCGGATCGCTTTTCGAGAACCGACAAGCCCCGTACAAGACAAGCCTTGTATGATAAGAGCCTGTCGTGCGCATCGGCTTGCGCGCATCGGCGGGATTCATCTCGAAGCCCATCGAAGGCGGAAAAAGGGCCGTGGAAGACGGTGCCGGTGCGGATCGTCGATCATGCCGATCACATCCGACCATACGGGATCGGTGCGTGGCTTCGCTCGCGACAATGGACTTCGACAACGGATCTCGACAACGGATTTTAAGGGTATCCGATCGGAAAATCGGATTTTCTTTTCGATACGCTTGTTCGATGCGCTCGTTCGATGCTTTGCGCAAACGCTTTTCGTCGACGAGCGCGCGCTGTGCGATATATCGATCGCATCGCTCGATCATCGCATCATTTAGATGACATCGTTCGATTGCATCGTTCGATCCCATCGACCGAGATAGGAGGAATTTTCCATGCAACGACTCATGATACGAAGACGCTTACGCTTTTCTTGGTTGCACGCTCTTCGAGCGTTCGCCGTGGTCGCTCTTTTTGGGTCGCTGCCGGCACAGGCGGACGATCCGCAGATCCGAGTGGGCGTGCTCAAATTCGGCACCGTGATGTGGGAACTCGACGTCATCAAAACCCACGAGCTCGATCGCAAAGAGGGCGTGAACCTCGAAGTGGTGGAGCTCGGCTCGAAGCAGGCGACCTCCGTCGCCCTCCAAGGCGACGGCACGGATGTGATCGTCACCGACTGGATCTGGGTATCGCGCCAGCGGGCCGAGGGAAGGGACTACGCCTTCGTGCCCTATTCCTTGGCCGTCGGGGGATTGATGGTCGATCCGAAGGCGCAAATAGGCGCATTGACCGATTTGGCGGGGAAGAAAGTCGGAGTGGCCGGTGGCCCGGTCGATAAAAGCTGGTTGTTGGTCCAAGCCTTGGCGAAATCCCGGGGCATCGATCTTGCGGCCATGGTCGAGCCGACCTTCGGCGCTCCGCCTTTGCTGAACAAACTGGCGAGCAAGGGCGATCTACCGGCGGTGCTCAATTTTTGGCACTACAACGCAAGGTTGCGGGCCATGGGCTTCGAAGAGTTGGTCTCGGTCAGCGAAATCTTGCCCGAGCTGGGCATCGATCGTCCCGTTCCCTTGCTCGGCTGGGTATTCTCTCGCCGCTTCGCCGAGGAAAATACGGATTCCCTGACCGCTTTTTTGCGGGCGTCTTACGCCGCCAAGCGACTGATGCTCGATTCCGATGCCGAATGGGAGCGGCTCGCTCCGAAAATGAAGGCTCCCGATGCGGCCACCGCCCGCACGCTACGAGATGCCTGGCGTGCCGGGGTGCCGCATACTTTCGACGCCGAGGATAGGCAGGCCGCGGCTCGCACCTTCGATGTGCTGGCGCGCGAGGGCGGGGAAAAGCTGGTCGGTGCCCGCAATTCCCTGAGCCCCGGCACCTTCTGGGAGGGCTTCGAATTGCCGCGGAGAGTGAACTGATCGCTTCGGACTCGCTTCCTTGGCTGCGGGCCTTATCGCTCCTCGTCATCGTCGCCGGGTGGCAGATCATCGCGTGGATCGTCGACGGCGATCTGCTACCGCCACCTTTGGAGGTGGCGATGCGGTTGTGGGAGGAAGGCGCAAGCGGCGACCTCGGCCACCATCTGTCGATCACGCTGGGCCGGGTCGCGGCGAGTTTCGCCATCGCGATGGCGGTGGGGACCGCCATCGCGATGGCCATGGGGAGCTCCTTGCGTATCGATCGGGCCCTCGACAGTGCGCTGATTCTGGGCCTCAATATCCCCGCCTTGGTCACCATCATCTTGTGCTACGTCTGGTTCGGGCTCAACGAGGTGGCGGCGGTGATGGCGGTGTCTTTGAACAAGATCCCCACGGTGGTGGTTACCGTGCGAGAGGGAGCCAAGGCGGTGGATCGCGGGTTGATGGAGGTCGCGCAGGTCTATCGAATCGGTCCCTTTCGCACCTTTTCCAAGGTTTATCTACCGCAGCTCGCCCCCTATATGATGGCGGCTGCGAGATCGGGTTTGGCCCTGATCTGGAAGATCGTGCTGGTGGTCGAGCTCTTGGGTCGCAGCGACGGTGTCGGCTTCCAATTCGGCACCTTCTTTCAGTTCTTCGATATCGAAGGGATATTGGCCTATACCATCGCCTTCGCCGTGGTCATCCTCGCCCTTGAATCCCTCGTGATGAGACCGCTGGATCGAAAATTCGGCGGTTGGCGACGATGAGCGACGCCGCCTCGAACCCCTCTTTGCCGGACGAACCCGATCCCAATCGCCGTGGCTTCGAGGCCGCCGGCTCGGCGGTGTCGGGAAGCGCTATCAGACTCGTCATCGATCGCAAACGCTTTCGCGATCCGCCGACCCTCGCCCTCGAGGGCATCGAGTTCGTCGTCGACCCCGGGGAGTTCGTGGTCATCGTCGGTCCTTCCGGGGCGGGCAAGACCACCTTGCTCAATATCGTGGGGGGGTTGGATCGGGATTTCGAAGGCCGTCTCGATATCGGCCCCTCGGCATTATCGGCAGGTTCGCCCCAAGCATCGAATGTACGAGTATCGAATGCACGAGCATCGAATGCGAAAGAGCGGATCGGCTATGTCTTCCAAAGCCCCCGATTGATGCCGTGGCTCAATGCTCTGGACAATGTGCAACTGGTGCGTCCTCGAGGGGGCCAGGCCGATCGCCAAGAGGCATTGGCCTTGCTCGAAGAAGCGGGACTCGGGGGCTTCGAAGATGCCTTGCCCGCCAAACTATCGGGGGGGATGCAACGCCGGGTGGCCATCGCCCGCGCTTTTCATGCCCGCCCGACCCTGCTATTGATGGACGAGCCCTTCGCCTCCTTGGACGAACCCCTTGCGTGGCGGTTGCGTGAATGCCTGCACGATCTATGGCGTCGATACCGAACGACCGTCCTTTTCGTGACCCACGATCTGACGGAGGCGATCTCGCTCGGCGATCGCATCCTTTTTTTCGCCCCTCGCCCGGGAAGGATCGTCTACGAACAGGCGGTGGACTTGCCGCATCCTCGGGGTTCGGGCGATCCGGCGGTATCCGAAATGCGGGCAAGGCTCTTGGCCGACCACCCGGGATTGCTCGCCGGAGGGGTGGGCAAGGAAGCGAGCCCCGGGTGAACCCTCAGGTTTTGGATAGCCGATATCGCCAAGGTTCGCTCGGATTCACTCGGCGGCGACTTTGCGCTGTGGCCCGAAGGGCTTTAGAAGGAGGATCAGCGAGGGCAGGAGAGTCAAGGTCGCGATCAAGGCGATGCCCATCGCCAAGCCGGTCAGCAATCCGAAGTGGATGGTGGGCAGGAAATTCGACAATAAAAGGATCGAGAAACCGAAGACGATGGCGGCGGAGTTGTAGAACACCGCTCGTCCGATATTCCCGTGGGAGATGTACAGGGCTTTCGTATAGTCGCCGCCGCGGGCGAATTCCTCGCGGAAGCGATAGAGGTAGTGGATGGCGTTGTCGACGGCGATGCCGATGGTGATGGCGGCCACGGTGATGGTCATCAGATCCAAGGGGATCGATAAAAATCCCATCGTCCCCAGCACCGCCCCTGCGGCCAGCAGGTTGGGCAGGAGTCCGAGCAGGGCGATCGTCGGCGAGCGAAAAAGCGCAAGGAGCATCAGCCCCACGCCGATCAACACCGCGCCTAGGCTTGCAATCTGGGAAACGAAGAGGCTTTGCAACATATTGTTATAAAGCACCATCAATCCGCTGATGGTGACGTCTCGGGGTCCGAGTTCGAACTCGAGGGCCAATCCGGTTTCGATCCGCTCCAACAATTCCCGCCGCTTCAGATCGGGTGCGGTATCTTCGATCCGCAGCACGATTCGGGCCTCGTCCTGCGAGACATCGACATAGTCGTCGATCAGCCCTTTGATTTCATCGGGCGCCATCTTGTAGATCAGCGCCAGTTCCAAATCGCCGAAGGGCTTTTCGCCGTTGACCTTTTCCAGCACCCGGATCAGCGAGGCCAGCGAATGCACCTTGCCGACCCCCTCTTGCTTCGCCAGCCAGTCGTGAACCTCCTTGATGCGATCGATCTTGAAGCCGGTGAACCAATAGGTGGCCTTGGCCGCTTTTTCCTCGGCATTTTGCGGCCTCGGCGAGGGTTCGTCGTCGAAGATCCGCCCCTCGTCCAGATCGAGCAGGATTTCCAAGGGAGTGGTTCCGCCCAGTTCGCGATCGATGAGCGAAAGCCCCCGGTGGATATCGGTGTTCTCGCCGAAATAATCGACGAAGCTGTTCTCCACATCGAGTCGCAAGGCGCCGATGATCGACAGCGCGAACAATCCCCCGGCGATCGGGATCGTCGCCTTGCGATATCGCTTGGCGATTCGGGCAAGATCGTGGGTGAGGCGAGAGCCGACGGTTGCGGTCGAGGAGGGCTCGGGGCTTTTGCCGATCCACAGCAAGAGGGCGGGAAAGGCGGTGAAGGCGACGGCGAAACTCACCAAGAGTCCGGCGCTCATCATCAGCCCGAAGTCGATGACCGGCTTGATATCGCTGAACACCAGCGAAGCAAAGCCGATGATGGTGGTCAATGCCGCATAGAGGCAAGGCTTGGCCATGCGCCGGACGGTCTGCTCGACCAGCTCCCGATGGGAGGCGTCGGGTCGGTCCCGATGGAGCTGGCGATAACGAACCGCAAGATGGATATGCATCGACAGGGCGATGATCAACATCAAGGCGAGGAAATTCGACGAGATCACCGTCACCTTCAATCCCGCAAATCCCAGCCCGCCGATCATGACCAGCCCGCTGATGATGCAACCCGAAAGCGGCAGGGCGATCCAGCGCCAAGAGCGAAAAATCAACCCCAACATCGAGGCGATGAAAAGGGCGACGCCGACCCCGAAGACCACTAGATCGTTGCGGATGAAGGTGATCATGTCGTCGACGATCATCGGTACGCCGCCGAGGTGGATCTCCCCGGCGTTCTCGAATTCATCGAGCAGCCCCCGAATGGTTGCGATGCGATCTCGGCGCTCCTTCGCCGAGCGGCGATTGCCTCGATCGACGATTTCCTCGATCCGTGCGAGATCGGCGCGCTCGGCGCTCGAAAGCGATCGTTGGCTCTCGGCGAGCCGTAGTCGGTCGCGTTCGGCGATGGCTTCGGTGTGGGCCGCATCGCTTTTCAGAATGATGCTGATGGCGGTGGTGCGGGCATCGGCGCTGATCACGTATTCGCTGAAATAGGGGCTTTCGAGGAGTTCTTTGCGGGCCGAAGCGCGATCGACTTCGGGGTCGTCGAGGGTGCGCAGCCCTCTGGCGGCGATGCTCGCAAGACCGGTGAGGCCTTGGGCGGATCCCACCAAAGGCACATCGAGCAGACAGAAGACCGAAGCGACCCCCGGGATCTCGCGCAGCCGCTTGCGCAGGGTGCGCAAGGTGGCAAGGGCGGGTTCGTCGAAGACATCGCCCGTTTTCGGCGTGAAGGTGATGATCAGCGGGCTTTGTTGCGAGTAGCGCGCCTGAACATCGGAAAAGACCAAGTAGTCGGGATCCGATTCCAGCAACAAGGAGTCGGCGGAGGCGTCGAGGGTGAAGTGCCGAGCCTGCCAAGCGGAAAAGACGAGCAAGACGATCAGCAGCGCCAGCGTCCGCCCGGGATGCGCCAATACGAGACGTCGGTAAAGGGAAAAGAGGGTGGAGGTCAAGATATCAATCCGCAAGCGATGGCCGGAAGATCGTCGGATCGCTCGATCGTCTCGGTGGCGGCTTCGGGTCAAGGCTTCGAGCGTCGATCATCGATGACGGATCGTCGTCGCCATCTCGCCCTGATCGAGCCTCGGGCTTTTCGGCGATCGAGATCGAGGCTTTTTCGGACTCGTCGAAGGCGGTGATGAGGGTCGAGCGAGATGTGTCGAGCCCTCGCCCATCGACGCCCGGCGATCACTCCTCGAGCGTCGGACCGGCTCCGCATACCCGGGTTTGGCGCATTCGTCGCCGCCACCGGTCGGCATCGTAGCCCGCCCCTCGGTGCAACAGGCAACGATTATCCCAGATCACGGTATCCCCGGCCTTCCAAGGATGGGTGTAGACATGCTCGCTTCTGGTTGCTCGATCCATGAGATCGTCGATCAGTTCTCGGCTTTTGGCCCCGCAAGTCCAGCCGAGGACGGAGCGGGCATGGGATCCCACATAGTAGTTCTTGCGCCCGTTGGCCGGATTGCGCCGCACCAGCCGATGCACCACCGGGGGAAGGGAGGCGGCATGCGCCAAGTTCACCGGTGCGACCTGCGTACGAGAAAAGACATAATCGTGGATCACCCGAAGCGGCTCGATGTCATCTTGCGTCTTTTCGGGCAGCCGATCCCAAGCGGTGCGCATGCTGGCGAAGCAGGTTCCGCCGCCCTCGCCCGGGACCTCGTAGGCATGGTTGATGGAGTAAAGGGTCGGTACCGCCCGGAAGGACGAGTCCGAATGCCAAAGCTCGTTGCCCGTTTGGTAGCGGGTGCGGGGGTGCACCGCATCTTGCTTGCTGCCGTCGTCGGCCACATTGCCGACGGTACCGAAATACACCACCTTGCCGGTGCTCCCCAAGGTGACGTGCTCGGCTTCGGGCTCGCCGAGATGACGGGTGAGGGCGAGATGGGCATCGTCGTTCATCGCTTGGTCGGGAAAGCACAGCAAAGACCAAGTGTCCAAAGCCTCGCGGATGGATTGCACGATATCCGGTCGAAGACCGAGGACGAGATCCACCCCGAGGACGCGAGCCCCGAATTCATCGTGCAGAGGTTCGAAAGCGATCCGGCTCATTCGTTTTCGGCTCCTTTTGGCTGATTTGCAAGTTTGCAAGTCGCTCGGCGTTCCAAGCCCTCGCTCGGCCGAGCCTTCGAGAATCGGAAAGAGCCTCGCTCAAGGATCGATCTCTTCGCCCCATTGACGCAAGGCGAGATGCCTTGATCGGGAGGCGAGTTCACCGCATTTTCGAGATCCCCTTCCGAGCCTTCGGGAGGTTCGTTCCTTCACTTCGACGATCGAAGGGCCATTTCGAGCACCCGTCCGGGATGAAGCGCCGTTCGTCCGCTGCCGTGGGCGATCTGGTGGCGACAGCTGGTTCCCGCAGCGACGATCAGGGCGTCGTCCTTCGCCTTTCGGATCGCCGGAAGCAGATCGAGCTCGGCCATCTTCATCGAGATATCGTAGTGCGCGGCTTCGTAGCCGAAAGAGCCCGCCATGCCGCAGCAGCCGGAGGGAATGGTTTGCACTTCGAGGTCGGGGACGAGCCGCAACGTCGCCTCCGCCCGGGGCATGATCCCGAAGGCTTTTTGATGGCAGTGGCCGTGGAGCAAGGCACGGCGCGGCCCCAGACTCTCAAGGGGGATATCGGGTTCGTTTCTGCCCAGGAATTCCTCGAAGAGGAGGAAATTCTCCGCCTCGCCCCCCAAGTCCACGCCCAAGGCCGAAGCCTCGTCTTTGAAGGTCAGCATGCACGAGGGTTCGAGCCCGACCACCGGCACCCCGCGTTTGATGAAAGGGGTCATGCTCGCGATCGAGCGCAACATTTCGTGTCGAGCCTCGTCGAGCATTCCGGCCGATAAAAAGGTGCGACCGCAGCAAAGGGGGCGGCGTTCGCCCTCGGGCGGGGTGGCCAAATGGACTTCTACCCCCGCCGCTCGAAGCACCCTTTTCACCGCGCGGGCGTTTTCCGGCTCGAACCACGTATTGAAGGTGTCGACGAAAAGGACCACCTCGTCTCGGGGGGTTCTCTTGGTCGCCGAGCGGGCAAGCGTGGCGCGGTGAAACACCCGAGGAGGCATCGACCCCTCATCGCCGCTCGATTCTTCGAGTGCCAGGAAGGGATCGCGCCGCCACTTCGGAAGCGGCCGCTTTTTGCCGATCCCCCACGCCATCTCGAGCGATGCCGCCAGCATCGGAATGCGGTTGCGCAGATTCAACACCCCGGCGAAAGCGGCGGCGTACGGCGCATAGCGCGGCAGGAAAGCGAACAGGCGATCGCGCATCTTCGAACCGTATCGCTTGCGACGCTGGTGAAGGTATTCGATCTTCATCCGCGCCATGTCCACCCCGGTGGGGCATTCCCGTTTGCAGCCCTTGCAGCCGACGCACAGGTCCATGGCTTCGTCCATCGCCCTCGATACGAGCCCGTCGGCGCCGAGTTGACCGCTCATGGCCAAGCGCAGGGTATTGGCGCGACCTCGGGTGAGGTGGCGCTCGTCGGCGGTCGCCCGAAAAGAGGGGCACATCACCCCGGGATTCGTCTTGCGGCAGGCTCCGTTGTTATTGCACATCTCGACCGCGCGCTGGAAGCCGCCCCAGCCCGACCAGTCGAGCCCCGTCGACAAAGGCGGGTGGCGATAGTCGGGCGGGTAGCGAAAGAGGGTGCGATCGTCCATCTTTTCGGGCTGCACGATCTTGCCGGGGTTGAACAATCCTCGGGGATCGAAGGTCTTTTTGACCTCCTCGAAGGCGGCCACGAGCCGAGCCCCGAACATCGCCTCGTGGAACTCGCTGCGCACGATTCCGTCCCCGTGCTCGCCGGAGTGCGAACCCTCGTATTCGCGCACCATCTCGAAACATTCCTCGGCGATGGCGCGCATGGTGCGAGCCCCTTCGGGGACTTTCAGGTCGATGATCGGGCGCACATGCAAGGTACCGACCGAGGCATGGGCATACCAAGTGCCGCGGGTGCCGTGGCGGGCGAAGATCGCATCCAAGCGGCGGGTGTATTCCGCAAGATCTTCCAATCGGACCGCGCAATCCTCGACGAAGGAGATCGGCTTTCCGTCCCCCTTCATCGACATCATGATGTTCAGACCGGCCTTGCGGACCTCCCAGATCTCAGATTGGAAAGAGTCCCGCTCCGCCTTGACCACGGCATCGGGGAAGCCGAGATCCGCCAGCCTTTCGTCCAGATCGTTGATTTTGGCGATCAGATCGTCGCGATCCTCCCCTGCGAATTCCACCAGCAGCAGGGCATCGGGATCGCCGCTGAC
Organism: Thioalkalivibrio sp. HK1; assembly: GCA_000583135.1. GTDB lineage: Bacteria > Pseudomonadota > Gammaproteobacteria > HK1 > HK1 > HK1. The sequence goes on along the minus strand of JFBG01000046.1, from coordinate 13,337 downwards.
GAAGCGCTCCACCGTCGGACGAAAGAGCTCGATCTGCCGCGCAAGTTCGATCAGACGGCGGTCGACGAGTTCCACCGCGCTCGGATCGAGGGCGGTGATATGGCGCACGGCTTCCATCGATTCGTAAAAGGTCGGGAAGTGGCAGACCCCGAGCATCCGATGGGTCGGGATCGCCTGCAGGTCGAGCTCCACTGCGGTGAAAAATCCCAAGGTGCCTTCGGAGCCGACCAATAGATGAGCCAGATTATGGGTATCGTTCGAAGGCACGAGGCTGTCGATGTTGTAGCCGCCGACCCGGCGCAGGAGTTTGGGGAAGCGGCTTTCGATCTCCTCGGCTTCTTGCGCCCCCAGCGCCCGCAGACGCTTGATCAGGTCGAGATGGCTTTCGTTCCCCGAGAGATTTTCGGGTATTTCGCGGGCGTGCAGCGTGCTGCCGTCGGCCAGGATCGCATCGATGGCGCGGACGTTATGCACCATATTGCCGTAGCGAATGGAACGGGCGCCGCAGGAGTTGTTTCCGGTCATCCCCCCGATCGTGGCTCGACTGGCGGTCGAGACATCGACGGGGAAGAACAGACCCTTCGGTTTCAAAAGAGCGTTGAGGCGGTCGAGAACGATCCCGGGTTCGACCCGCACCCGGCGCGATTCCTCGTCAAGGTGGAGCATCCGGTCGAGGTATTTGCCGGTATCGACGACGATCGCCTCGCCCACCGTTTGGCCGCATTGCGAGGTACCCGCCCCTCGAGGTAGCACCGGCACCCCCGCATCCTTGCAGATATCGATGGTGCGACGGATATCCTCGACATGGCGGGGAACCACCACCCCCAAAGGTTCGATCTGATAGATGGACGCATCCGTTGCATAGCGCCCTCGGCTAGCGGGATCGAAGAGCGTTTCCCCCTCGATCTCTCGCTCGAAAAGCCGGGCGAGCCCGGGATTTCCCGGACGAAGTTGCGCTCGATGCCTCATCTTTCGTCTATCCGTCCTTCCAAGTTCATAAGGCTTGTCGGCTCGCGGACTCGCCGACCGAAACGCTGAAAGTGTACCCCTTGCATCGGGGCTTTTCCGAAAGGCCGATTCGGATCCGATGTCAAAGGATGATAAAGGGATTGCGTGGCGAGGCGGACGAAAGGAAGGACGGGGATCGATCCAAAAACGGGCGATCCTTTCATCCCGTGCAAGTTCGAATCCGTGCAGCAGTCCACCTAGAGGCGGGCCGAGTGAAATCCGTATCGATCAGGCGGGATGGGGCTGCCGAATCCGTTGTATCCGCGCTCGGGTCCGCGCCATCGGGATTTATCGGAAATCCGCTCGGATATCGATCGGCGGCCGGGATTTCACCGGATCGAATGCGTTCTTCTGCGGGAGTTATCGTCGGGAATATCGACGCAAAAAAGACAAGATCGACGAATCAAGCGGGATAAAAAGAGCCGTCCGCTTGATCGATGAAGGCAATGGCTTTCTCGGAAGGGGGCTATCGTAAGGAGGGAAGAGCGAGGCCGAAGACTATTTCCCGAAGAGGATCGCGATGATGCCCGCAACCGCCCCGCCGACGGCGGAAGCGGCGATGAGCCATCTCGATAGAATGGCATTGTCCCGGGATAGCTTGGAAAAGCCTTTATGAAGGGTTTCTCTGGTTTCTGCGTTATCGATCATGATCTTCGAAAGGGTCTCCGTCATGATCAGACGAAGTTCACCGATCTCTTTGGTATTTTGATCGCAGACCTTTTCAAGACGGTCGATCCTTTTCTCTTCGCTCATGAGACCTTACCTCGTCGCTTGCTTCCTGCGGGGGAATCCGGCGCCTGTTTCACTCGATCCATCCTTTATCTTCGGGCATTTTACACCGTATTGCCGACACGATCTACCCTTCCATCATCCCTTCCTCGCTGTCTTTTGACCGATGTCCCACCTCATCGACAGGAGAGTCATCGATCTTGTCATTTCAGGTGATCGCTTCGCCCTCCTTTATCGATATTCGTTCATATCCCTTTCAAGGTTTTCGGTTTTTCGATATAAAAGCAGGTCGCGATCGTTGGCCCAAGGATCAGCCGCCTTTGAGACTCGGCATGAAATGGAGATGGTCGCCTTCGTTGATGACCTGCTCGGATTGTCGACCGAGAGGGATGATGGTGCCGTTGAGGGAGATCAAAGGGGTGATATCCTCGGGGATCCCCGCCGCTTTCATCACGTCGAGCGCCCCGCTGTCCGCCGGGACATCGAGGGTGATGATGCGTTCATCGTTCTCGTTATGACCATCGGTATCGGTGGTCGGGAGATAGTCTTCCAATATGATCGAGGCGCTGACCGTGACTTTCATGATTGATTCCTCGAATTGTTCGATATCGGTCTCTATCGAAAGCCTTGCGTGATCGGTGCACCGATGCGAAAAAGCGACAGGGGATCGAAACGATCCCCTGCGTTCATGATATGACTTGTCGATGATTGGCTTCGCTGTCGGCCCAAGGCGGGCGCTCAAAGCCGCAGACGATCCAAGGTCTCGTTGGTGGGAATGCCCTCCTCGGTCCAGCCGCGCTCTTTATAGTAGGCGGGGAGCATCATCGGCAATTCGCTGACCTTGCCTTTGGCGGTGCCGCTCGGCGCCGGGGTTTCGAGAAAGCGCTTGGGTAGGGTGTCATCGGCGCGGGTCAAACCGGCGGCGAGATTGAAGGTGCGTTCCAGATTGAAAATGCGCTCGCCGACCTCTTCGAGTTTTTTCGTCGTCCACCCGCCCTCGCAGGCGGCATCGAGTTGACGAGCGAACGCATCCATTTTCCATGCCCCGGTGGTGAACAGACAAAGCCCGGTCGAATCCACCGCCGCGACCTCGTCCTGGGTGACCTTGCAGCGTTCGGCTTTGCCCTTGCCGGTGATCTCGCCGCTGTTCATATCCTCATGAAAGAGATCGTGTTTGAGGTGGCAGGCGCCGCGGGGGGAGGTGGCGTAGCCGAGTCCCATTCCTTGCAGGGCGCGGCCGTCGTAGCCGGGGATCTCCTGCCCTTTGATGGTGATCGAGACCTCGGGATGGCCGTATTTTTCCGCCATCAGTTTCGATCCCATCGCCAGCACCTGACCGAAACCCTCGTATTTGCCGGTTTTCTCGGCCATGATCGTCAAGGCCTGTGCATTGCCGAAGCGCAAGGGGACGCCGTCGGTATCGGCGTCGGTGATGACTCCCATCTCGTAGAGTTCCATCGCCGCCGCCAAGGTGCCGCCGAAGGAGATCGGATCCATCCCCTGTTCGTTCATGATGAAGTTGGCGAAGGTCAGGGCGTCGATATCGTCGATGCCCAATTCGGCGCCGAAGGCGAAAGCCGTTTCGTATTCCAAACCCCCGGAAGCGATCTGGTATTCCTTGCGGTTGACCACCGTATAGTGATTGGGATTGATCTTCGCGATGCGTCCGCAGGCGATGGTACAGCCGAAACAAGCCTTGTTGGTGACGAGATTGCGATGCCCGTCCTCGCCGACGGCGCGCATCGCCCGCGCGTTGATCTTCGAGGTGCCATCGAACTGCACATCGAGGGAGTTGCGGGTCGGCAGCCCCCCGAACTCATGCTGGTTGTCGATCATCGGGAGGGTGCCGTATTTTTCCAGCCCGCGCCGATGACCGGTATCCCACAGCACGGCCTTGGTCTGCGAGACGGCCTCCATGAAGCGGCGCGGATCGTCGACCCTCACACCCTTCGTGCCGCGGGCCGCCACCGCTTTGAGGTTCTTCGACCCCATCACCGCGCCGACCCCGGAACGACCGGCGGCGCGATGAAGATCGTTGATCACGCAGGCGTAGCGCACCAGTCGCTCCCCGGCGACACCGATGGAGGCGACCTTGATCTGCGGATCTCGGTGTTGATCGCGCAGCCACCGCTCGGTTTCCCAAACGCTCTTTCCCCACAAGGGCTCGGCATCCACGATCTCGACCTTGTCGTCGACGATGTGCAGATAGACCGGGCGTTCCGCTCGGCCATGGATGATGAGCAGGTCGTAGCCAGCGAATTTGAGCTCGGCGCCGAATTTGCCGCCCGAGTTCGAGCATGCGATCGCCCCGGTCAGCGGACCTTTGGTGACCACTGCATAGCGTCCGCTGGTCGATGCCATGGTGCCGGTGAGCGGGCCGGTGGCGAAGATCAGAACATTTTCCGGCGAGAGCGGATCCGCCTTCGGATCCATCGATTCCTTCAAGTATTTGGCGGCCAAACCGCGTTCGCCGAGGTAGGCTTGGGCCCATTCCATATTCAGCGGCTCCGGCGTGCAGGTGCCGGCGGTGAGATCGACTCTAAGGATTCTTTTTTGCCATCCCATTTGAGGAATTCTCCTTATCGAAGGCGCGAAGGATTTTCCGCTTCGGACCGATTCGGGCTTTTCGCGGCCCGAGGCTTTAGGCCGCGCTCACCGCCACGCTCGGCATTTCGGGTTGCGCATAGATGATCGCGCCGGTCGGGCAGGCCTCGGAGCATTGCGGGCGACCGCCGCACAGATCGCATTTGACGACCTTGCCGCTGTCGGCGTGGTAGTTGACGGTGCCGTAGGGGCAGGCGGTGGTGCAAACTTTGCAGCCGACGCAAAGATTGACATCGACCTCCTTGGCGCCGGTTGCGAAATTGATCGAGATCGCGTCCACGGGGCAAGCATGCATGCACCATGCCTCTTCGCATTGGGTGCAGGTGTAGGGGGCCGAAAGCGCCCCATGCTCGAATTCGAAGACTTTGATACGCGATCGGGCGGGGTTGAAAGCACCGGTATGCTCGAAGGAGCAGGCCAGTTCGCATTGCAGGCAGCCGGTGCATTTATGGGGGTCGATCAGCAGGCTTTTGTGCATGGCGTTTTTCCGATGGGGGCGGTGTGCGGGGGCCGATTTTTCGGTGATGCGTCGATGCGCGGAAGATCGCTGCGCGCGAGGATAGCCCGATATTTTCAATGATCCTTCCAAGGTGGCAAGTATAGCGATTCGGCGGCGCTTTTTCAGGTCGAAGCGCAGCGGTATCCAAAGGCGGCGATTCGATGGCGAATCATCGTCTCGCTCGCGCGCCGGCAGGCAAAAATCCGTAATGGATTGCCCTAAGCGCTCATGACTCTTCGGTCGGGGACGATCTTCGTTTGGCCCGGGTAGCCATCGTGATATCCGGTATCCCTTAGGGTCGATGCCGCTTCGATCTCGATCCCAAAGCGTATACTGCCGACACGATCTCACCGCATTGCGGGCGGCGGAATCGGGAAAATCATACGAAAGTCGCTTCGAATCGCCTCGGATTCGGACATCTCGATTCGGGCGATTCATGAGGATATGCTCTTGTCGGGAGCGGCAACGGAGCCTCCGAGTCGGATCGGAAGGGTCTCGATGCCGATAATTCGCATAATTCGCATCGGGTATCGGGTGCCCCCGGGTGCCGTCGTCGAGTGAATCTGCAAGAACATGAACGAAGAATCACATCCCTTGTCTGCGTTTGAAAGGCGGTTGCAAGAGCGATCCTTCCTGTTGGCGGACGGAGCCATCGGCACCAATCTCTTCCAAGCCGGCCTTCCCCCCGGGGATGCCCCCGAGCTTTGGAATATCGAGCGCCCCGAGCGAATAGCCGATCTGCACGGTCGATTCGTCGAGGCCGGAGCCGATATCATCTTGACCAACAGCTTCGGGGCCAACGCCTGCCGCCTTGCACTGCATAAGGCGCAAGATCGAGTGGAGGAGCTGAACCAAGCGGCGGCGTGTATCGCCAAGGAGTCAGCCTCCGCCGGTTCGCAAGGGACACTGGTTGCGGGTTCGATAGGCCCGACCGGTGAGATATTCGCCCCCTTGGGCACACTCGAACCCGAGGCGGCGCGCGAGATATTCGCAGCCCAAGCTCGCGCCTTGAAAGCCGGGGGAGCCGATTTGCTTTGGGTGGAAACGATGTCCTCCTACGAGGAGGTCGAAGCGGCTCTGGCCGGTGCCGCCACGACCGGCCTTGCCACCGTTTGCACCTTGAGTTTCGATACCCACGGACACACCATGATGGGGATTTCCCCGACGGCCTTCGTGAATTTCTGCCGATCCCTGCCCCATCCCCCGATTTCCCTCGGATCCAACTGCGGCTTGGGCCCCGCCGAAACATTGGCGGGGGTCATCAGCCTTGCGCAGGCCTGCGCCGAGGAAATCCCCATCACCGCCAAGGCCAACTGCGGCATCCCGGAGTTCGTCGACGGAAAAAGCGTCCACAACGGCACCCCCGAACTGATGGCCCGCTACGCCTGCCTCGCCCTCGATGCCGGCGCCCGCATCATCGGCGGCTGCTGCGGCACCACCCCGACCCACCTGAAAGCGATGCGAGAAGCCCTCGACAACCACCCCAAAGGTCCGCCCCCGGACTTGGAAGCGGTCATCCACGAACTAGGCAGCATCACCTCGGGCGCCCAAGCCCAACTTCAAGGCGATACGAACGACATCTCCCTTGACGCCCCCCCAAAGCGCCGTCGCCGCCGACGGTCTTGATCCGGAGACCGATAAAAAGCATTCGTAGAAGTAGAGATATCCCCTAGGCGCTACCTAAGCAAGATGATGATGCTGGTTGTCCGATATCCGCCACGCCGGATGCGCTCGGCCCTTGGCGTTAAGAAGTGCATGAAACCAAAATGGATACAGCAAGAATCGATCTGGAATACGAATATTGACTTTTTTTTTTTTTTTTTTAGTATTCTATGAAATCGGTATTTTGGATTCATCGATTGATCGAGATGACGGTATATCTGCGATCTTGGGGAGGCATGAATGGATCTCAAAAATAAGCGATTCTTTGCCAAGTACACGGGAAAAGCGTTGGCTCAAAAGGCCGGTGCAGCTCTTGATCCCACGGCTCCCATACGGGAGATCACTGAGAAATTCTTCGACTACCTCGATACCAGAGAGCGGGAGCGTACCCGCAGAGAGGAGATCCGCTTCGAGGAGCGCAAAGCCATCGCCCGTATCCAAAGCGAGCGAGATATCATCATCGAGGCACTCGATCGATCCTTCGAAGAGAGAGCCAAGATATTTGATGGCTTGCTTGTGTTCTTGGACGAAGCACTGTCCAAGGACAATAACGAGGCGGTGACCAAACTCACCGATGCGCTGACCGAGATCGTCAAAGACAATCCTTTCGCCAATATAAAAGATCTGAGGAGTCATATCGAAGATCGCCCGGAAGAACCCTTTGATCTTTGATCCTTTCTTCATCATTTGCCACTCGATTCATAAAGGAGTCTCCCATGCCAATCCCTCTTATCGTCTGGCTCGCCGTTGGTGTAGCCGCTGGTGGCTATGGTATCTACAAGGGCGTGAAGGGTTTCGATGACACTTACAAAGCCAAAGAAAAGAGTCGCAAGGCCAAGGATCGTTACGACAATAATGTCGACAAGACCGAGGATACGCGTAAGCGATTCATGCGCCATGCCGATGACTACGGTAAGGTGCAGATCGAAGTTGCGCACGATACCGTGGGGGAATTTTTGCGCTTGCTTGATAAGTTGAATCTCAAGGGCCGGAGCCGAGACGCACATTTGCTTGACGATCTTCGGATCAATCCGACCGAGATCCGTGAATATCGTGGAATCATCGAACATGCCAATGCTCTCTTGGGCGGTGCGGCATCCGCGGCGACGGCCGGAGGGACGGCTTCGACTGCCACTGTGGGCCTTGTGGGTCTCTTTGCATCGGCCGGCACCGGCACTTCCATCGGTTCATTGAGCGGCGCCGCGGCTCAGTCCGCTACACTGGCTTGGCTTGGGGGCGGGACGCTCGCGAGCGGTGGGGGTGGCGTGGCCTTGGGTACTTTCGTCCTCGGAGGAGTCGTGTTGGTCCCGGCCATGCTTGTGGGCGGTCTCGTGCTCGCTACGCAGGGTCAGAAGGCACTATCGCAGGCTCGCGATGATGAGTGCAAGGTCAATATTGCTTGCGAAGAACTGAAAACTTTGCGCGATCTCATGGAAAAATCGAAGAAGCGTGTAGACGAGTTGGAGAAGGTCCTAAAAGGTCTTTCCGATCGCGCCAAGGTGGCGATGAAAAAGATCGATCCCGATGACTTCGACTCCTCTCGCTCCGAGGATTTGGATCGATTTTCTGCAGCAGGCACTTTGGTACGTGGTGTCGTTAGCATATTAAGTACCCCCATTTTGGATGATGCCGGCAATCTGAGCAGTGATTCGGCCAAAGTACTGACTCGGACGCGAAAGTTGATTATCTGAAACATAGGGATTATGTCGTTATGCTGGGTTAGTGGATTTCGGCTTTGCTAATTTGTCGCCGGGTCTGTGAATGCTTTCGCAGACCCGGCGACAAATGATTATCTAATTGATCAAAGAGCGTTCTATATCCCTCCCTCATTGATATCGTTCTTGATGGTTTGGGATGGTTTGGATGATATCGACAAGGCAATGAAAAAGAATCATGATCTCGATAGTTATTACTAAAATGATGCCGGCAAAATCGATCAGACGCCGAAGCGATTTATGCGGCCGACCGATGCCCAAGACAAAATATAAATTGACATAGGGTAACATTATCGGTGGCTCTTTATGTATTTTTGAAACTCTGAATTTTATATGGATAAATTTTTGATATATCTCAATATGATATATCTTTCCGAAGCAGGCTAAGATTTGGCCAAGGAATCGACTCGGATACGCAATCTGATTATCCGATCGTATTGAAATTATATAGATGTATTCGATATCGAAGTTCGCTATCGATGTCTTGTATCTGTTTAGATTCTTTATATCACTTATTTCACCAAAGGCCGATGGAAGGAAGAAATACCTTGCTTCGATGATCGCTTGCTAGACCAGGTGAAATAAAATCGAAAAGATCATGGTGCAGATTTCATTGACACAAATGTATTATATGTTTCGTTGTTTTTTATCATAAGTCGTTTAGATTTTATTGTAAGCCCTTTAAGAGGATATTTCGCAGCAAACCCCAACTGCAGTGCAGGCTGAGGCAAGCCTGCGAGAGGATGCGGTATATGGTGTTGAAAAGCATTTGCAATATGTTTTGCAACGGTTATTCGTATCGTGCAATTCGAAAAAAATATGAGGTTATTTCGATCATCGAGAGTAATTTAAATGCTACACTAAGATTTCATTGCGATGGTGAATGAGATGCTAGCCGAAGGAATTTCCACCCGAGCGAAGACGATCCGGGCGAATTCGACTGTCGGTATCAATCAAGGAGCAAGTGTATTGGACGAACCGGGAGTTGGTTCAAGGATGCAACGAAGGATATCCGAGAAGAGGACGTGATGGCGTTGTAAAGAGAATTCAATTTTTGAGAGTATCACCAGCGATGCCGGAACGACAAGAGCGAGAGCGAGTGAGTTCCAAGAGGGTGATCGGGAATCGGCTTCAAAGATAGGCAAGGAGATTCATCATGGATCGCGGTCGAGCATTGATGCTGTTCAACGCATTGGAAGATGGATTGAGGGAGTCGGGTTCTCTGACGGTGCAAGGTAGGAAGTCGTGCTGCTTCGATAACGAGTGCTTTTGTCATATCAGCGTCGAGTCGTCACAGTGCGAAATGGGGGATATACTGCGCAGTAGGATTGGCCAATGGAAAACGAATTTCGACATCGAAGAAGAAGATGTGAAGGTGAAGTGGGAATGGAACGGGAAAGGCTCGGTCGATATCATGGTCAGGCTCGATGTCGATTTTGTGGGTATCACCGACGAGTCCGGTATATCCTACCGAGCGATGGACGCCGCAAACCCGGCATTGATTCAATCGTCTAAAGAGACATACGACACCGAGGTGATAGCGATGGATCCCAATCTCGATAGGCAGTGGTTGGAAAAGAGGTTCGACAAGGTCGATGGGAGACTCGACAAGGTCGACGAAAGGTTCGACAAACTCACCGAGAGTGTCGATGAAAGGTTCGATAAATTCGCCGATAACATTGACAAAAGGCTCGATAAATCCGACGACAGGTTTGATAGGTTCGTTGACAAGGTTGACGAGAGGTTCGACAAGGTTGACGAGAGGTTCGACAAGGTTGACGAGAGGTTCGACAAGGTCGACGAGAGGTTCGACAAGGTCGACGAGAGGTTCGACAAGGTCAACGAAAGATTCGACGAACTCACCGATGGTGTCGATGAAAGGTTCGATAAAGCCGCCAAGAGTGTCGACAAAAGATTCGATAAATCCGACGAAAAGTTTGATAAGTTAGTCGATAAGATCGACGAAAAGTTCGACAAGTTCGCCGATAAATCCGATGAAAAGTTCGACAAGTTCGCCGACAAAATCAATGACACTCTGATGGAGATGCAGACCCAAATTTCCAAGATCGAGGGCTACTTGATGGGTCGGAAATCCGAGAGGAAATGGAAAGTGAGCAAGACGATGGTGTTGATCACCGCTGCTTCCGTGGCGGTCTCCATCTATCTCGCTTTCTTTCATTCATCCTAAGGCTTGGCATCCCGGGTTTTTTGGAATACAAGGCTCAACGCGGCGGCTTGCTCTCCGCCGCTTTTATCCCGGGCGCCTTCTTGCTATGGACAAGGATGATGTTCTTGCCAGTGACGAGCGATGTCGATGCGACGGCACACCCAAACCCGATCGTGATTGGCGACGTAATCGAGGAAGCGGGCGAGAGCGGCGGTGCGTCCCGGGCGACCGGCGAGTCGGCAGTGCAATCCGATCGACATCATCTTCGGGCAATCCACACCCTCGGCGTAGAGCACGTCGAAAGAGTCTTTGAGGTAGGCGAAAAATTGATCGCCGGAGTTGAATCCTTGAGCGGTGGCAAAACGCATATCGTTGTTGTCGAGGGTATAGGGGATGACGAGGTGCCCCCGCCCGAATTCTTTCGTCCAGTAGGGAAGATCGTCGGCGTAGGAATCGGAGTCGTAGACGAAGCCGCCTTCCTCGACGACAAGCCGGCGGGTGAAGGGGCTGCAGCGACCGGTATACCAACCGAGCGGGCGTTCGCCGGTGATCCGGGTTTGTACCTCGATGGCTCGATCGAGGTGTTCTCGCTCGGTCTCGATGCTCAGGTTTTGATAGTCGATCCAACGCCAGCCGTGGCTTGCGATCTCCCATCCGGCCTCGACCATCGCCGAGGTGGCCTCGGGGTTTCTCGCCAAGGCCATCGCGACCCCGTAGACCGTCACCGGTAAATCCCTTGAAGTGAACAGCCGGTGCAATCTCCAAAATCCGGCGCGCGAGCCGAATTCGTAGAACGATTCCATATTGAGATGTCGTTGCCCGACGAAGGGTTGGGCCCCGATGATCTCGGAAAGAAATGTCTCGGATGCCGGGTCGCCGTGCAGGATGCAGTTCTCTCCCCCCTCTTCGTAGTTGATGACGAATTGCACCGCTATCTTCGCGCCCTGCGGCCAGCGAGGATGAGGCGGATTGCGGCCGTAGCCGACCATATCGCGGGGATAGTCCTGCAAGAAGGAATCGGAGGAAGACATGGCGATGACCTTGTGAAGTGAATTTTCAATATGCCGAAACCATCGCTTCGGCGGGCTGGGGGCCGGGGATCGATGATGCCTTGAACCGCGTCAGGATATACCCGAATCCATTGTCATTCGATCTTGACGCATCGCTTGAAAGAAGGTTGTGGCTTGTGCCGTTCATGCCGAAATAGATCGATTGGAACGATCGTTCTTGCCATGGCGGATAAGGATATTTCGGGATATTTTCGATATTCGAATCGCCTCGATGAGGGCAGGTATTTCGAGGGGGATTGCTATATTGAAGGATTGTCGTTTTTGTGGGCTGAGCACTTCGCCGCTCGGTGTTTATCTTCGCAATCCGGATGATGTTCGCTCATGCCATCGTTCGGCGGCCAAGTCGTCGCTTGTGCGGGATTCGACCCAGTGTTCGGTGCCGTCCTCGGTGGTTTCCTTTTTCCAAAAGGGGGCGCGGGTTTTGAGGAAGTCCATGATGAACTCGCAGGCGAGGAAGGCATTTTGCCGGTGGGCGCTTGCGACCGCCACGAGGACGATGGTATCGAGCGGCTTTATCGTCCCCGTTCGGTGCACCACGCGGATATCCAGAAGATCCCAGCGTTCGGACGCCTCTTGGCAGATGCCCTCGATGGCGCGTTCGGTCATCCCGGGGTAGTGTTCCAGCGTCATTTGCGCGATCTCGTTCCCGACATTGATATCGCGCATCCGCCCGACGAAGGCGGCGACCGCCCCGGTCTTGGGGGTGCTGCGGCCGGTATCCTCGATGATCGAACCGGCATCGAAGGGCGCTTGCTGGATGCGGATATAAGGGGTCAATCGAGGAGATCTCCGAAGGAGTGATAGAGCACCATATCGCCGGGGACAAGGGTACGCCCCTCGGGGATCTCGACCAAACCGCCGGCCCATGTCGCCGCCGAGAGGACATCGGATCCTTGTCGGGGGTGGATTTCCGCTCTTGGCATGTCGGGCCCGGTCGGGGAATTTCCCTGGCTCGGGATCAGTCGAGCGCGGGCGAATTCCCGACGGCTTTGGGCGACGGGCCAAGCGAAATCGGCGGGGACGGGGATCGGCATCGGGAAGGCGCGTGCGGCATCGACCCCCGATCGACACAGGAGGAAGGGGCGCACGAAGAGGCAAAATCCCACGAGGGTGGAGACCGGATTGCCGGGCAGTCCGATCAGGTCGCATTGCTCGATGCGTCCGTGGACGATCGGCTTTCCCGGGCGAACCGCAACCTTGCGGATGAAGATCTCGCCCATCGATTCCACGGCATGCCGAATATGATCCTCTTCGCCCACCGAAACCCCGCCGGTGGTGATCAGCACATCGGCGCGGCTCGCTCCGGTGCGAAGGGCATCGCAGGTCGCATCGATACGGTCGGCGACGACCCCGAGATCGACGATGTCGCATCCGGCTCGCTCTAGCAGGCCGATCAGGGTGAAGCGATTGGAGTTGTAGATCTGCCCGGGAGCCAAATCCTCGCCGGGCTCGCGCAATTCGTCACCGGTGGCGAGGATCGCAACCCTTATCCGTCTCCGGACTTCGACGGTGTCGGCGCCTAACGATGCGATCGCCCCCATTTCCTGCGGACGGATGCGAGCGCCCTCGGCGATCACGACATCCCCGGCCCTAATATCGTTCCCGCGCGGACGCACGAAGGTGCCCGCCGCCAGCGGAGCGGGGACGATGACCTTATCGCCTTCTCGCCGACAGTTCTCCTGAATGGCGATGGCGTCGGCCCCTTCGGGGATCGGAGCGCCGGTGAAGATACGGGCCGCTTCGCCGGGGGCGAGCGCCTCGCCTGCCGACCCCGCCGTGATTCTTTGCACCACGGTCAGGATCGCCTCGCCTCGATCCGGGATATCGGCGGTGCGGACCGCATAGCCGTCCATCGCGCTATTGGCGTGACCTGGAACGTCCCC
>JFBG01000045.1 GCA_000583135.1 Thioalkalivibrio sp. HK1 | reverse complement strand
CCCGAATTCCCGTTCCACCAGTTGGGAAGTGGCTTCCACCGCCGAGGCTTTGAGGGCGCGGTCGATGAGGGGGAAGACCTCGTTTCCCGGGGCCATCTCCCCGATGAGGACGGTATCGCCCGCCAAGGGAACCGAGCCTTGGACGGTGGCACCGATATAGGCGGCGAAAGTCGGTTGCAGATTGTCGATCTGCACTAAGGCGCGGATCTCGATCACGTGCCGTACTCCTCGTGGATATCGCGCCAAGGACGCGACTGATAGGCCACCCGCTTGATATTGATCAGATGCAAAGCGGTGACGTTGTCGGAGGTGATCGAGCCCGACCAAGTGCCGGTGCCGAGCATGAAGGAGGGATCCAAGTCGGTGGAAAATCCCATGCCCCCGAAGAGGGCGGGGGTGTTGACCAGCACGCGTCCGACGGGGAGTCGGGCGGCGAAGCGAGCGGCGATCTCCGAGTCCTGAGTGTGGACCACCGCGCTATGCCCCAAACCGCCGAATTCGACGATCCGGCGCATCAGATCGAGACCGTGGTCGGCGTCCCGGGCTTCGTAGAAAGCCAGCACCGGATTGAGTTTTTCCGCGGAAAGCGGTCGCTTTCGGCCGATCTCGTTTTCTTCGCAGACGAGACAGCGGGTCCCCAAGGGAGGGGAGAAGTCGGCCGCTTTTGCAAGGGTGGAGGCGCTTTGCCCGACGTACTCGGGATCGATTCGTCCCGAGGGTTGGAAGATGACCCGGCTCAATCGATCCGCTTCGGCGGCGGTGCAGAAATACCCTCCTTCGAGCCTTAGTGCGTGGCGCAGATCGCGGGCGATCTCGAAGTCGGCGATCACCGCTTGTTCGGCCACGCAGGCCGTCCCGTAATCGAAGCTCTTCGAGTGGACGATCATCGCCGCCGTCTCGTCGAGTCGCTCGCGCATCGATCGGTGGACATAACAAGGTACGTTGCCGGCCCCGACGGCGAGCGTCGGCTTGCCGCTGGAATAGGCGGCCTTGACCATCCCCGGTCCGCCGGTGGCCATCACCACCGCGGTGTGTCGATGGGACATGAGCTCGGCCGTGCCTTGCAAGGTGATGTGTTCGAGGCAGCGGATCAATCCTTGCGGTGCTCCGGCTTGCACCGCGGCCTTGGCCAGCACGGCGACGGTTTCGATCCCGGCGCGTCGTCCGCGTAAGCTCGGGGCGCAAACGATGGCGTTGCCTGCCTTCACCGCGCTCAAAACCTTGAAGATGATGGTCGAGGTGGGGCTGGTTACCGGGATCAGCGCCGCCACCACCCCCATCGGTTCGCCGAAGGCGGCGACCCCGGTGCGGTCATCGCGCCACAGCATGCCCAGCGCGTTTATCTTGCGTAGCCACTTCGAGACCGATACGGTGTTGAAAAGATTCTTGATTTTTTTATCGACGAGATTGCCGTAGCCGGTTTCCTCGACGGCCAACGACGCAAGTCGTTCCGCTTCGGGTTCGACGGCCCGAGCCATGGCGTCGACGATGGCATCGATCCGATCGGGGGTCGTGCCGAGAAAGGCCTGCCAAGCCTCGAAGGCCTCCTGTGCCGCCTGTCGGGCCTCGGCGATCGACTCCAGATCCGCATCGTAGGACATCAGACCTCCCCGGTGAGCAGGGTATCGACGGACCGGCGGATCTCCTCGACCGATTTCGATTCGGTGCCGATCATGTCAAGGCGTCGCCCGGCGATCGCCACATTCGCTTCGAGCATGGCCTCGGTCATGGCGATCAGCGCCCGGGTGACGGGAACATCGATATTGGTACGTTCGGCGGCGAAGACCAGCGGCGAGAGTGAGGCGATCACCCCGTCTCGCATCAGCCGGCGCGCCTGCGCAAGATCGGGCACCGGGCGGCGGCCCTCGCCGCCGGCCTCCCCGGCGAAGAGGGTTTGCCAAGGGCCGTCGTCGGGAAGGGTGCGGATGCCGAAAGCCCGGGCCACGCGGCGGCGTTCGGCCTTGAGGCGATCGATCAGCGTTTGTTGATCGGCCCCGATCAGGTTGGCGAAGGTACGGTTTTCCGGCAGCGCTTTTGCGCCCGGCGGTATCTCGGGGCCGCCCGGGCGAAGGCCGATTCCCGAAAGGCACAGCGCGGGGATTTCAATCGCCGCCGAGAGGTCGGCGAAGCTCGAAGCGAGCGCATCGTCCATCGAGATCGAGTCCCCGATGAAGGGCGAAAGGCTTGCGATGACCCTTTCTCGCCCTCGGGGCAGGCAGCCTGCGGGCATCGCCCTCGTCGGCGTGAGGAACAGAGCCGATCCTTGGGCCAGGTGCCACCAAGCAGGTCCTTGCCGTTCGACGATGGTGATATCCGCGCGGCAACCCCCCAATTTGAGCAGCCATGCGCATTCGATGGCGCCGAAGGTGCGTCCGGGCAGCAAAACGAGGATCTGTCCGTCTTTGACGTGCTCGGCAAGCACCATCGAGAAGGTGCGTTGTTTGTGGACCGGACCGGTGATGAAGATGACCTGCGCATCTTTCACGGCGCTGTCGATCTCGGTGCAAAGCGAGATGCTCGGGAAGGTCGGCTCGGAATTCCGTGCCGCTCGGTAGTGTCCGACGGGACCGGCGCCGCGCAAGGATATCCCGCCGGCTTCGAGGATCGGATCGATCTCGGCTCGGTAAGCGGAAAAGAGAGTGACCTTGGCCTCGTGGGCCAAGCCGAGCGCGGCCAGCAAGCGACCGTCGGCCCCGCCGCCGAGCACCGCCAAGCGCTCGAGCGGCTCCTCTCGATAAGGAGCGGGGGCGGCGGCGCGGGCGGCGGCGCGGGTGAATTCCTCGAAGCCCGCAGGCATGATCGTATCGAGGCGTCGGTTCGAGGCTTTCAGTCGGCGGATGTGCCGCGGGCCAAGGAGTCGATGATCGCTTCGAGATCGTCATGGGGGCGCGCGATGACATGCACCGAGACGACCTCGCCGACCTTGTTGGCCGCGGTGGCTCCGGCATCGGTTGCGGCCTTCACCGCGCCGACTTCGCCCCGGACCAAGGTGGTAACGAGGCCGCCCCCGGCTTTGGCCTGACCGACGAGGTGCACGCTCGCCGCCTTGACCATTGCATCGGCGGCCTCGATCGCGCCCGCGAATCCGCGGGTCTCGATCATCCCTAAGGCCATTTGTCCGGCGGGTGGTTTTGCCATGAGGGTTTCTCCGTTGAGGGATTGGTATTTCGGATCGCCGACTTCGGATCGCCGATTTTGGATTGCCAGCTTCGGATCGCTAACGATGATCGATACGATCGACGATGGCGATCGTGGCCAGATCGACGGGAAGGCTCGCATATCCTTGCGGCATGCGCGCCGCCGACCCCGAGCTCAAGATGACCCGATCGCCGACCCCGGCCCCGAGGCTATCGATCGCGATTCGCGTCGATGAGAGCGTTTTGCCTTCGGCATCGACGATATCGGCGATCAACAGCCGATGACCGGACAATCGCTCGTCCTTGATGGTGGCGGTGATCGTCCCCGTGATTTTCGCAAGCAGCACTTTTCGATTCGCCCGTTCAAAGGGTTCTCAAATAACGCTCGATCTCGACCGGAGTCACTTGTTGGCCGAAGAAATCGAGCTCCCGCTCGGCTTGCTGCAGAAGCAGTTCCCACATCGAATCGCCCAGCGTTTCTCGCAGCCACTTCGAGTTGCGAGCGAGCGAGATCGCCGTC
Organism: Thioalkalivibrio sp. HK1; assembly: GCA_000583135.1. GTDB lineage: Bacteria > Pseudomonadota > Gammaproteobacteria > HK1 > HK1 > HK1. Next base: position 27,382 of record JFBG01000045.1, on the reverse strand, counting down.
GGCAAATTATCGGGGATGGGCTCGCCATGGGCCTCCTCGTAGGCGTTGCCCAAGGTCGCCTCGCCGGGCTCCAGCGCTTGTTCGATCCCATCGAGACCGGCGGCGATATCCGAAGCCAGGAGCAAATAGGGATTGGCGTCGGCGCCGGCATCGCGCTTTTCGATACGCACCGCTTGATCGCTGCCTTCGATGACTCTAAGTCCGACGGTGCGATTATCGTAGCCCCAACTGGTATTGACGGGGCAGAAGGAGTAGGGCTGACGGCGCCGAAAACCGTTGACCGTCCCCCCGCCGCAGATCGCGCTTTCCGACATCCTCTTTTGCAGCCCGGCGATGAAATGCAGGCCGAGGCGGCCGAGCTTGCCTTGTTCGGCAAAGAGATTGACGCCTTGCTTCCACAGCGAGTAGTGGGCGTGAAAGCCGCTGCCCGATTGATCGAAAAAGGGTTTGGGCATGAAGGTTGCAAGGTAGCCGTTGGCGATTCCCAACTGGCGGATCAGGGATTTGAATTTGACCACCCGATCCGCGGTCAAAAGCGCTTCGCCGTAGCGGATATTGACTTCGATCTGGCCCGGGGCGTATTCGGGATTGGATTGCTCGATGGGGATCCCGCATTCGTTCAGCTGGCGGCGAATCGGCCCCACGACATGTTCCAACTGGGCCGCTCGGTCCAGTCCGTAAACCTGAATTCCTCGATCCCGGGGCTGTCCGGTTTCGGGGTCGAGGAGGTAGAACTCGAGCTCGGCACCGACTTGAATCTCGAAATCCATCGCCTTGGCCCGCTCCACCTGCCGGATCAGGGCTTGGCGGGGATCGATCGGGATCGGCCGGTGATCCATGCCCTCGGCGCGAGCCAAGGCCATCGCGACTCCGGGTTCCCACGGCAAAGCGCGCGCCCGCTCCATCGGAAAGATATGCATATCCGGGTAGCCGTTACCGAAATTGACGAAAGGCGTATCCCAGACATCGGAGTTCATGTCGATGGCGAAGAGCGCGATCGAGATGGCATTGCCCTCGGCGCAGATCGTTTTCCAATGACTTGCGGGAATGCGCTTGCCGCGCATGATTCCGTTGAGATCCCCTAGCCCTAGGATCACGGTATGCGTTCCATCGGGCAACGCCAAAAGATCGTCGGTCGCGGGCATCCTTGACCTCCTCGGTCTTTTTCCAAGATGGCAGTGGAAAGTGATGGATGGTAGTGTAATTTATTGCGTTTGCGTAAGATCGGGGCGCGCGCCGGGCAAGGCCTGTCGGTTCGAAGGCAGTCGGGAGATCGAGGCGGGTTCATGCGTGATCGTGCCCGATCGGGCGGCAAGAGATTTTCGATCGATCGCCGGTTTCGCCCTTGTCCTCGAAAGGCTCGTCGCATTGGATGAACCCGGTACAAACCCGCATTTTTTGAGGTGATCAAGATAAATCATGGCCAAGCGATCGATTATCGTGGTCGGCGGCGGCATCACGGGGTTGATGACCGCGCTGCACTTGCAAAGAAGCGGGGAGCGGGTGCGCCTGATCGATCGTTGGGAGCCCGGACATCATCGAGCCTCCTCGAGCGATTGGAATCGCGTGATCCGCGCCATTTCCGGGGCGGACGAGTTCTATACCCGGTGGGCGAGAGAGAGCCGTTCGTGTTGGTTGGAATTGCAGGCCGAAATCGCATGGACCTTGATGTACGAGTGCGGGGCGCTGATCCTCGCAACCCAGGGTCGCTGCGACTGGGAGGATGCGACCCCGGCGACCTTCGATCGGGTGGGCGTTCCGTGGCATCGTCTGGATCGCGAGGAGATCGAAGCGCGCTTCCCGCAGTTCCGGGTGCCCGATATCGCCTATGCGATCTACGAGCCCGAGGCGGGAATGCTGATGGCCTATCGCTGCGTCCTTGCGGCGTTGACGCTCTTTCGTCGATTCGGCGGCGAAGTCGAGCGCGGGCATGTGCGCACCGACCCCGACGAGCGAGCGATGCTCGACGGCAAGCCCCTCGAGGCCGATCTCCTGGTGATCGCGACCGGTCCGTGGATGGAGCGGATGTTTCCGCGCACCATTCGACCGATATCGAGCGTCGTCGGCATCAACGTACTCTATACCTCGACCCCCGACGGCTCCGAAGCCTTCGATCACACCCGCATGCCCTGCTGGATCGATCACGGACAAGGCTCCTTCGGGTTGCCGTCGGCGGAGGGTTCGGGGATCAAGGCCGCGGTGGTGATCCCCGATCGGATCGACCTCGATCATGACGAACGATTGGTTCGCCAGGAGACCCTGTGGCGAACCCGCAGCTATATCCGCCACCGATTACCGGATCTGGTCGGCGAACGGGTGGTCGATTCCAAATTCAATCAGATCATCCTCACGCCGGATACGCATTTCATCCTCGATTGGCACCCCGAACACGAGAATATGCTCTTGGCCGGTGGTTGTTCCGGTCATTTATTCAAGCACGCCCCGGTTTTCGGGCAATATGCCGCAGGAGTGGGCTTGCGGCGATTTGCACCCCCCGCCAGATTCAAGATCGCAGGTCGACGCAAACTCGGGCCGAAAGAAAGTCCGAGCGGGCGTTAGTCGATAAGGTCGATTCTTCCGGGGAGGACTCCCCTTACGAAAGGCCTATCACCATCCGAAGGCGCGATCGATACCGGCCATCTTGACTCCGGTGAATGCCGAGGCCTCGAAGCTCAAAGCTCGCAGATCCTCCGCTTCGAGGTTATGCACCGAGGATTTGCCGCAGGCTTTGGCCAAAGCGGTGATTTCCATCGTCATCGCGGTGAGGAAGCGGGCGATCCTTTCGGCCCCGGCGCGCGGATCCATGCGCGCCTCCAACTCCGGATCTTGGGTGGCCACACCGACCGGGCACAGCCCGGTGTGGCAGTGATGGCAGGCCCCGGGGGCCGTTCCCAACTTCGTATAGTCCTCGATATAGCGCGGCGAATTGCAGCCCAGGGCGATCATCGCGGCGTTGCCGATCATCACCGCATCGGCCCCGAGCGCGAGGCATTTCGCGGCATCGACCCCGGATCGAATGCCGCCGGCGGCCACCAGATCGACCTTGCCGCTCAAGCCGCATTCGTCCAAGGCCTCTCTGGCGGCGCGAATCGCCGATATTGTGGGAATCCCCGTATGGTCAAGCAACAGTTCGGGGGAGGCGCCGGTGCCGCCCTCGGCTCCGTCCACCACCACCACATCGGCTCCGGCCTTGGCCGCGATCGCCACGTCGAAGCGCGGGCGGGTGGCTCCCATCTTGATGAAGATCGGCACCTGATAATTCGTGGCGATGCGCAGCTCCTCGATTTTGATCGCCAGATCGTCGGCGCCGAGGAAATCCGGGTGGCGGATGGTCGATCGCTGATCGACGCCTTCGGGCAAGGTGCGCATCCGGCTCACTCGAGGGCTCACCTTCATGCCCAGCAACAAGCCGCCGGTTCCGGGTTTGGCTCCTTGGCCGACCACGATCTCGATGCCGTCGGCGCGGCGCAGGTGGTCCAGATCCACTCCGTAGCGAGCCGGCGACATCTGGTAGACCAAAGCGGCGGAGGCTGCACGCTCCTCTTCGAGCATCCCGCCCTCGCCGGTGCAGGTCATGGTGCCGACCTTGGACGCCCCGTAGCCCAAAGAGGCCTTGGCCGAGGCCGAAAGCGCTCCGAAGGACATGGATGCGATATAGACCGGGATCTTCAGCTCGATGGGTTTTTCCACCATCCCCCGACCGCCCCCGAGTACGGTGAGGGTATCGCAGCGTTCCCGATATCCCTCCAAGGGGAGCCGGGTCATCGTCGCCGGTACGAAGGTCAGATCGTCGAAGGTCGGTAGTCGGCGGTTGAAGCTGTTATAGCCCCGCACTTGGTAGCGGCCCAGCTGGGCCAGGGCGTGCACTTCCGAGATCGCCTCCGGGGTCCAGCGGGCCGACCCGCCTTTATGGTAGGAAGCGGGGATCCCGGCCGGACGATCTTCCCTCGCCCCGGTGTCTTGAAAGCGTATTTCCTCTTCCGATGGGAGTTCGAAGGGAAATTCCCGATCCCGCCCTTTCAGATCATCAGCCATGCGCTTGCATCCCTGCTCTCGAAATGCCAAAGGCGCCGTTTCGAAACCATCCGCCGCCAGCTGCGGGATCGATCGGCGAGCCCCAAGGGTTCCAAAATCGCATCCACCTCGATGATTTCCTCTTCGCTCGGCTGCGCGATATCGACATCCACGCCCAGACTCTCGATCTCCCCCGCCACCCAGACCTCGCCGGCCCAAAGGGCGTCGGCGCAAGAAGCCCCGGCTCCGCCCAGGGCGATGATCCGCCCGCTATGGGCCATGAAGCCCGATTGATAGCCGATCTTGCCCTCGACCACGATCGTGCCCCCTTTCATCGCCACCCCGACCCGGGGGCCGGCATCGCCTCGAACGTGAATGGTGCCGCCGATCATCGCCGCTCCGCAGGACATGCCGGCGTAGCCACCGATGGTGATATTGCCTTTGGCCATGCCCTCGCCGACGGCCCAGCCGCAGTTGCGCTCGATGGCGATGGTCGCCCCGGTATTGAGCCCCCCGCAGTAGTAGCCGACCGAACCCTCGAAGACGATATCGGCCCCGTCGGGCAATCCGATTCCCAAGTTATGACGCGAGAGGGTATCGACCACCCGCACCTTGAGCCCCGCGCGGCAGGCCTGTTGGATCTCCTCGTTGATGGTGCGAACGGGGCGTTGCCCGACTTCGATGACGACCTCGCTCATGCCGCCATGCTCCGGTTGCCGACCGGCCACAGGCCGGTGATGCCGGGGCCGTCGATGTTGAGAACATCGCATTCATCGGCATGGATGCGGCGCAGCGCCTGCTCCTCGGTGGCGGCGGCGAGATCCCCGTTGCGATCGATGACCACCAAGGGTTTCATCGCGAATCGATCCTTGGCGAAACCGATCCCCTCGCCGGTGGCGATCATGAAGGTGAATACCCCGTCGATGGCGGTGACGGATTTCGCCAGGGCTTGCGCAAGGTCCAGCCCCTTTTTCATCTGATCCGATATCCACACCGCGATCAGTTCGCTGTCGTTCTCGGTCATGAAACGATATCCCTCGCGCATCAATCGATCCCGCTTGCTGAAATAGTCGGTGATCTGGCCGTTATGAACGATCGCTACATCGGGGAAGGGGCGCGCCCAAAAGGGGTGGCTGGCGTCGGGTCGGACCGAGCTTTCGGTGGCCAAGCGGGCGTGCCCGAGGCCGTGGGTGCCGAGCAGATCCCGGATGCCGTGTTTTTCCGCCACCTCCTCGGCATCCCCGACATCCTTGATGATTTCCAGCGACCGGCCGCACGATTGGATCTCGATGCGATCGCTTAGCGTGTCGGCATCTCGTACCCAAGCGGATAAGTCATCGGGTTCCCCGATCTCGACCCGGAAGCAGTAGTGGGGATTGTTATCCTCGATGATATCGGGGTCGGCGGAAAAATCCGTGCCGTGGCTTTTGAGCGTATCTTGAACAGCGGCGATATCCCGGTCGATGCGGGATCGATCGAAGCCCATTCCCCGCAGAACGAATCCGTCATCGCGCGCAATGCCGTAGATGGCGAATCCCGTGCTGTCGGACCCCCGATGGGCTTGGGCGTCCATCAGGTCGACGAGGTCGCTTCCGACCCTTCCGGGGGCGTTCAAGATGCGTCCGGCGATGCCGCACATAATCGACACTCCTATATTCGTTCGGCGCTTCGGCGGGTCTTTGAATCTCGGATCTTACGAAACCGGATCATCGATCCTTCGAAGCCCGGTGATATTACTAAAACTCCATGGCCTGCTCGGCGGGCTTCGAAACCCGAGCGATGCCATGTCGCCCGCCCGATCCGGATCGATGAGGGGCAATTGCTCTATCATGCCCGATCATCGAGTGCGATTCGATATCGGGATCGATCCTCGACGAAGTCCCTCGCTTTGCGGTGTCGTGCGATCCGTCGACGATATCGCCTTGTCGACGATCACCTAAGTCTCGTCAATGATCGCCGAGCTCTTTCGACACTCAGCATTTTCGACGGTCTTTTATCTTGAACAGGAGGAAGTCAAAGGTGTCCAATTTTCCGGTGTCCAATTTTCGCAAGGTCCTGATCGCTCCGCTTTTTACGATCATCGCTGCGGGCTTTTCCGTTTCGGCGCCGGCCGCCGAATGCATCGCCCCCGCCAACCCCGGCGGCGGCTGGGATTTCACCTGTCGCCAAATCGGGAAGATCCTTCACGATATCGGTCAGGTCGACGATCCGGTGCAGGTGACCAATATGGCGGGCGGCGGCGGGGGGCTGGCTTTCAGCCATGTCGTCAACGAGCGCAAGGACGATAGCGATCTGATCGTCGCCGCCTCTCAGGCAACCGCCACCCGCTTGGCACAAAATGCCTACGCGGGCATGACCGCCGATCAAGTCCGCTTCGTGGGGGCGATCGGGGCCGATCCCGGGGTGATCATCGTGGCCAAGGACAGCCCCTTCCAATCGCTGAACGATATGGTTGCGGCCATCGAATCCGATCCCGGTTCCGTGGCCTTTGCCGGGGGTTCGGCGGCCGGTGGTTTCGACCACCTCAAGGTGTTGATGATCCTCAAAGAAGCCGGTTTCACCGATATCGGGAAGATCAAATATATCGGGGTCGATGGCGGCGGGGATGCCATCACCCAGACCATCGGCGGCTTCACCCAAGCGATGACCGGCGATATCTCGGAAGCGGTGGGCTTTTTGAAATCCGGTGAGGTGCGGGCCTTGGCGGTTCTGACCGAGGAGCGGATCGAGGGTTTCGAGGATATCCCGACGGCCCGCGAACAAGGGATCGACGTGGTCGCCGTCAACTGGCGCGGTCTTTACGTTCCCAAAGGAATCTCCGATGCGGATTTCGAAGCCTGGGGCCGGCGTTTGCAAGCGGTCGCCGACAGCATGGCTTGGAAGGAGGCGATGAAGGCCAACGGCTTGGCGCCCTTCACCAAGGTCGGCAGTGATTTCCAGACTTGGGTCGATGGGGTGATCGCCGATACCGAGGCATTGAGTCGCGAGATCGGCGTGATTCAGTGAAATCGATGCCCCGGCTCGGGGATCGTCTCTTCGGGCTGATCGTCTGTGCGGGAGCGCTCGCCTATGCGGTGAGCGCTCTTCATATCAAGGTCGGCTTCATGAGCGATCCGGTCGGGTCGAAAACCTTCCCCTTGATCGTGGCGGGGATCGCAGGTTTATGCGGTCTGATCATGATCGTGCGCCCCGACGACGATCCCGCATGGCCCAAGGGCTCGTCGATATTGTCGTTGGGGATCTGCATCGCCACCCTCATCGGCTATGCGTTGGCCTTGAAGCCCGGGGGGTTTTTATTGCCGACGGCGATCGCCTCGGGCATATTGAGCTGGCAAATCCTCCCCGACCGCCGCTTGGCTCTCATCATCGGTACGCTGCTCTCTTCGGGTTTGTTCCTGATTTTCAAATATCTCTTGGGATTGAGTCTTTTCGCCTTCCCGAGATGGATTCTCCTTTAGTTTTTTCGCTTATCGGCCGATGGAACTCATCGACAATCTCGCCTTGGGCTTTGCCATCGCCTTGAGCCCCTACACGCTCATGCTGGCGGTGATCGGCTGTTTTTTGGGAACGATGATCGGAGCCCTGCCCGGTTTGGGACCGGCCAACGGGGTGGCGATCTTGATCCCCATCACCTTTTCCTTGGGGTTGGATGCCACCGCCGCCCTGGTATTGCTGACCTCGGTCTATTACGGTGCGATGTACGGCGGTCGTATCAGCTCGATCCTGCTCAATATTCCAGGAGACGAGCCCGCGATGATGACGACCCTGGATGGCTATCCGATGGCGAAGAGCGGACGCGCGGGCGATGCCTTGGTGATTTCCGGTTTCGCCAGCTTCGTCGGTACTTTTTTCGCCACCGTCGCCTTGGCCTTGGTCGCTCCCTTGCTCGCCCGGATCGCCTATCTCTTCGGCCCTGCGGAATACTTCGCCTTATACCTTCTCGCCTTCGCCACCTTGGGGGGGCTGGCATCGAAAAACCAAGCCAAGGCGGCGTTCGCTTCGATGACCGGTCTTGGCATCGCGATGATCGGACTCGATAACGCCACCGGTTTGCCGCGTTTCACCGGCGGCAACCTCCATCTTTTCGACGGTATCGATTTTCTGGTCGCGATCGTCGGTCTTTTCGCGCTCTCGGAGGTCTTTCTCTTCATCGAAAGCGGCGGCCGCAACACCGCCATCGGCATCAAGCTGGGGAAGATCACGATCCCCTGGCGCGATATCGTCGCCACCAGATGGACCCTTCTTCGTTCCTCGGTGGTGGGTTTCGTCGCCGGGGTTCTGCCCGGTGCGGGGGCATCCCTCGGCTCGTTCTTGACCTATATGATGGAAAAATCCATCGCCGGGAAAAAAGGCGCTTTCGGCAGCGGCGTCGCAAAGGGCGTGGCCGCTCCGGAAGCGGGCAACAACTCCGCCGCCGGGGGAGCGTTGGTTCCCATGCTGACCTTGGGGGTCCCCGGATCCGGGACCACGGCGGTATTGCTGGCGCTGTTGATGACCCTCAATATCACCCCGGGGCCGACTCTTTTCGCCGACCGTCCGGAAGTCGTCTGGGGGTTGATCGCCTCGCTGATGATTGCCAACTTCGTCCTGCTGGCGATGAACGTTCCGATGGTGCGCATCTTCGTGCGCGTTCTTTCCGTTCCCCCGGCGGTGCTCTTGCCGGGGGTGACGATGGTCTCCTTCGTCGGGATCTATTCTCTCTCCGGCAGCTATTTCGACCTCGTGCTGATGATCGCCTTCGGGATCATGGGTTATGTTTTCCGCAAACTTTCGATCCCCACCGTCCCCGTCATCCTCGGCATCCTCTTGGGGAATCAGATGGAGGACAACCTGAGGCGGGCGATGATCCTCTCCGATGGCGATTGGACCTTCCTGTTCTCGACCCCGATCGCCGTCGGCCTGTGGATTTTCGCGGTGGCGGGATTCACCGCCCCCTTCTTTTTGCGGCGACTGATTCGCACCCCCAAGGGGATATCGTGATCTGCGCGATATCTTCGAGCGACGGCCGGCCATGACCCGGATTTTGGTTCCCGGCGGCGCCTTGGGTTTGGGCTACGACCGGGCGGCCCTTGCCCGGGGGGTCGAGGCCGCCCCCGATATCATCGCCATCGACGGCGGATCGACCGATAGCGGCCCCGCCTATCTCGGCGGCGGTCGCTCGAAATACTCCCGCGCCTCCACCGCCGCCGAATGGGCGGAGCTGTTGGCGGCGAGGGAGCGGGCGCAATGCCCGCTGGTGATCGGCACCGCCGGAACCTGCGGCACCGACGGCATGGTCGATCAGCTGTTCGATATCACTTGCGAGATCCTCGGGCAAAGAGGGCAAGGGGCCCGCATCGCAAGGCTCTATTGCAGCCAAAGCGCGCAAAGGGTCTCCAAGGCTTTTGCCGAGGATCGTCTCTTGGCGCTTTCCCCGGCGATCGAGATCGACGAGGAAAGCATCGCCGCCTGCGAGCATATCGTCGCCCTTGCGGGGGTCGAGCAGGTGGGAGCGGCGCTGGCCGGCGGAGCCGATATCGTGATTGCGGGCCGGACCACCGATACCGCGGTCATCGCCGCCTTGCCGCTGATGCGCGGGGATTCACCGGGGGCTTGTTGGCATGCGGCCAAGATCGCCGAGTGCGGAGCGCTGTGCTCGACCCGTCCCGGGAGCGGGGTGGTCATGGTCGAAATCGACGATAGCGGTTTCACCGTTCGCCCCATGGCTGCGGATACGCGTTGTACCGTGCGCACGGTCTTCGCTCACATGCTCTACGAGAACGCCGATCCGTGGCGATTGGTGGAGCCCGGCGGTATCCTGGATGTCAGCGCCGCCGAATACCGGGCGATCTCCGAGGGGGCGGTGCGGGTGCAAGGGGCGATCTGGCGACCGACCTCGCCTTATACCGTCAAATTGGAGGGGGCTCGGATCGTCGGTTTTCAAACGATCGTCCTGGTGATCGTCCGCGATCCCCGTTATGTCGAGGGGATCGATCGGTGGTGCGCCTCGATCCTCGAAAAACACCGACAAGAGGTATTGGCTCGCACCGATGCAAGCATCGAGGATTTCGATGTGCAACTGCGACGGGTCGGCTTGGATGCGGCCTTGGGGGATATCGAGATCGGATCCGATGCGAAGGATACGACGAGCCCGAGGCCTCGACCTTGCGAGATCGGGGTGATGGCGATCGTCACCGCCGCCACCCAAGACCTTGCCACCGATATCGCTCGTATGCTCAATCCCTTGCTTTTACACCATCCCTTGAATCGGAAGGAGGAGATGCCCACCTTCTCCTTCCCCTTTTCCCCGGCGGAGATCGAGCGCGGGACCGCTTTCGAATTCGTTTTCAATCATGCGATGGCCCTCGATGATCCCATGGAGGCCTTTCGCTTGGAGATGGATGATGTCGACGCTCGGTGAGGTGGCGTATGTGCGCTCGAAGAATGCCGGGCCCTTTTGGATCACCGTCGATATTTTCTCGCAAGACGCCAAAGACCATGCCTTGCTTTGCCGCCGCTTGCGCACCGAGGCCGTCGCTCGTGTGATGCGCCTTTCGCCCGAGGAGATCCGGCGCTTCGAGATCGACGGGCTTCATGTCATCAAATTCTCTTTTCGGCGCCCCCAAGTGCAAGGAGCGATCGATGATCGGGATATGCACGGGGCGGCTTGCGCTTGTCGATTGGCCGAGATCCCGCTCGACTGAATTGTCGGTTGTCTTAGTGTTGTCGTGTTGTCTCAGCTGCCCCATTTCCTGCGATCGCCCGTCGGGGCGATGCCCACATGCGCTAAGTGGAGCGAACCCGACCGTCGGGTTCGGCGACATCCAAGGGATCGAAAAGCGTCGGGTGATCGAGAGCCTGCGGGAGAACCTGCGGATCGATTCCGCTTTCGGCCTCAGTTCAGCAAACCTGCGCTTCGCATCGCGCTTTCGATGCGATCTTTGGTCGCCGGGTCGGGTTCGACCAAGGGCAAGCGGATATCGGGCGCGCACTTGTCGAGTAGGCTTGCGGCGTATTTGACCGGTCCGGGGCTCGTTTGCGCGAAAAGCGCATCGTGCAGGGGCATCAGGCGCTGCTGCACCGCAAGGCTCCCCGCCACATCCCCCGAAGCCCAGGACTCGTGCATCTGCGCGCAAAGACGGGGGGCGACATTGGCGGTGACCGAGATGCAGCCATGACCGCCTTCGACCAGCAGCGCCAGCACCGCGGCATCCTCACCGGAGAGCTGCACGAAATCCTCGCCGCAAGCGATGCGAGTTTCCAAAGGCCGGGTGGCGCTGTTCGAGGCATCCTTGACCCCGACGATATTCGAAAGGCGCGCGCATCGTTGCATGGTCGCAACGCTCATATCGACCACCGAACGCCCCGGAATGTTGTAGATCAGCAAGGGGATATCGACGGCGTCGTTGATGGCCTCGAAATGACGATAGAGCCCTTCTTGGGTGGGTTTGTTGTAGTAGGGGGTGACCACCAAAGCGCCGTCGGCTCCGCATTCCTTCGCATGGCGAGTCAGGCTGATGGCCTCCGAGGTCGAGTTGGAGCCGGTTCCGGCGATGACCGGCACCCTCCCGGCGGCGACCTCGACGCAAAGACGGGTCAGGCGCTCGTGTTCCGGATGGCTCAAGGTGGGGGATTCGCCGGTGGTGCCGCAAGGGACGAGTCCGTGGGTGCCTTCGGCGATCTGCCATTCGATCAGGTCGCCGAAGGCGCGTTCGTCGATCCCGCCCCGATCGAAAGGAGTGATCAATGCAACGAAAGAGCCTTTGAACATCGTGTTGATCTCCGGTGTTGACCGACCGTTTCGATCCGGCCCGATTTCCTTGGCGAATGATGCCAGAGATCGAGCGAAGATTCATCGGACTTTCGAGGATCGGTTTTTCGAACATCGAGATCCCGAAGGGCGGGGCCAGGTGGATTTCGATGCCCCCTTCGAAAGATGGCCGATAAGGTGAGGTCGATGCCTTCGAAAGAATACGATGCCGTGGTGATCGGGGCCGGGCTGGTCGGGGCCGCGATCGCCTACGGGCTCGTGCGTATCGGACTTCGGGTGGCGGTATTGGACGAAGGCGATAGCGTCCATCGCCCGAGTCACGGCAACTTCGGGCTGGTATGGGTGCAAGGCAAAGGGGTCGGGCGACCGGAATACGCCCGCTGGACGCTCGAATCATCCGAGCGCTGGTTCGATCTGAATGCCTCGTTGGTGGAGGACTGCGGGGTGGATCCGGGATATCGCCGCCCCGGCGGGATCACGCCGGCGCTTTCCGAAGACGAGCTTTGCGCCTTGAAAACGATGCTCGAGCGGGTGCGAAGCGAATCTGCGGCTGCGGATTTCGAGTTCGAGATCCTCGACGATGCGCGTATCCGCACCCTTCTTCCCGCCTGCGGCCCCGAAGTGGTCGGCGGCGCCTGGACCGCCTACGACGGGCATGTCGATCCCTTGCGCTTGCTGCGCGCCCTGCACGCATCGCTCGACCTTCATGGGGCGAGGGTGCGCAGTCAAACCAAGGTGCGGGCCATCGTCCCCTTGCCCGGCGGGGGCTTCGAGATCGCCGTGGCGAGCGGACCGAGCGCATCGAGCGAAGATCTCGCCGGATACGATCCCCCGAAGGGATCGAGCCTCGACGGGGGCGAAACGAATAAGAGACTGCAAGCGCAAAGGGTGGTGATCGCCGCCGGGCACGGATCGAAGGCGCTGGGATCGATGGTCGGGATCGAGGTGCCGGTATCCCCCGAGCACGGACAGATCCTCGTGACCGAGCGCACCGCTTCGATATTGGAATATCCCACGCTATCGGTGCGCCAAAGCGACGAAGGCTCCATCCTCTTGGGAGGATCGAAAGAAGATCGCGGTTTTGATATCTCGGCCCCGGTGCGCACCTCTGCCGAGATCGCCGCTCGCTCCCTGCGCATTTTTCCGCAGATCGCCAAGTTGCGAATCGTGCGTAGCTGGGGAGCGTTGCGGGTCATGACGCCGGATGGATTTCCGATCTACGCCGCCTCCGATGAATACGCAGGGGCCTTCGCGGTTGCCTGTCATAGCGGAGTCACCCTTGCGGCGAACCATGTATGGCAAACGAGTCGGTGGATCGAACGAGGAACCATTCCACCCGAAATGGCTTGTTTTTCTCCCCGTCGATTCGAATCCCCTTCAAGCGATGTTTCGAAGATTGCCTGATTTCCCCGCCGGCCCCTCGCTGACCATCGACTTCGAGGGCGAGGCGTTGCCCGCTCGCGCCGGGGAGAGCGTTGCGGCGGCGTTGCTCGCAGCAAAGGTGGCGGTTTTTCGCGCAACCCCGGTCCATGCCGCCCCCCGCGCTCCTTGGTGCATGATCGGCGAATGCCACGAGTGTCTGCTTGAAATCGATGGCGAGCCGAATCGGCGCTCGTGCATGGTCCAAGTGCGAAACGGAATGAAGGTGCGCCGTCGACAAGGGCCATGAGGGGCCGATAGGATGGGGCGAGATGTCCTCGCTGAGGCGTAGCGCGGATTCGTTCGACGATGACGGGGTCTTGCGGCGCTCGATCGAATCCCCGCTTGGCCCCTGCCTGCGATGGGAGCGAGCAGGCAGCCCTTCGAAGGGCGCACCTTGTCCGGGCGGCCCCGCCGGGGGGCATTCCGATCGAACGACCTATCCGTTATGGAAGCGTTCGGCTTGAAATGGAAAGACATCGATATCGAGTGCGGATCCGGTGATCATCGAGGCGATGATTTGCCCGGTCATCGGGCCTGCGATCATTCCGGTATGGCCATGCCCGAAGGCGAGCCAGAGATTCTCGTGGGAAGGCGAGGGGCCGATGACCGGCAGCCCATCCGGCGTGCTCGGACGCCGCCCCCTCCAGCTGCGAAAGCCTTCGAGCGATAGATTCGGATACATCCGCTTCGCAAGGCGGGCGATGACCTCGATGCGGCGTGGATTGTCCGGTGAATCCGCCCCGGAAAACTCGGCCATGCCCGCAAAGCGCAGTCCCGGATCCATCGGATTGGCGACGAGTTTGTATTCCCCGTCCATGACCGTATGCGAGATGCGAACCTTAGGTTCGGGACAGGTGATGTGGTAGCCGTTTTCGCTATCCAAGGGGATCGATAGCCCGATCGACAGCCCGATCCTCTTGGAAAAAATCCCCGCCGAGAGCACGAATCCCTCTCCCTCGATGCATCGATCCCCGTCCCCGACCGAGACGCTGCGGATGCGCCCGGAATCGCCTTGAATCGCGCGCACCTCGGCGTGGACGAATCGCCCGCCGATATCGACGAAGCGACGGGCGAGGGCTTGCACCAGACGACCGGGATCGGTGGTTCGTCCTTGGTCTCGAATCAGCATCGCCTGCGTGTAATGCGATGAGAGATCGGGCTCCATCTCGGCGAGGGTCCTTCGATCGATCCGCTCGAAATCGATCCCGTGGGCCCGGCGCAGATCCCACTCTTTAAAACCCTCGTCGATGCTCCTTTTCGAGCGGTACACCTGCAAGTGTTCGACGGGGACGGTGAGATCGGGCACCCCGGCCCGTCGCGCCAGCCGGGCGTGAAGCTCGAGGGTGCGGGCGTGGAGGGCGGCCAAAGCGGCGGTGCCTGAGCGCTGCCGGCGGTCGTTGCCGGCGCGGAGGAAGCGGATCAGCCACGGCAGGAGGGTCGGCAGATAGGACCATCGGATAGCGAGCGGACCATCCCGATTCAGCAGCCAACCAGGTACCTTTTTCAACATTCCGGGCGCCGGGAGCGGAACCAATGAGGCCGAGGAGAGCATCCCGGCGTTGCCGAAAGAGGCGGCACCTTCGGCGCCCGGCTCTTGCCGATCGATCAATACCGTCGACACCCCGCGTTCTTGCAGCTCGAGGGCGCAGCACACTCCGACGATCCCGGCTCCGATCACCACGACTTTTTCGGGGGGTGAATCGTTCATGGACTTTCGACTCGTATCCAAGTCCTAGGGCACGACCACGATATTCCCGACGTGGTCTTTTGCGATGAACGCCGCCTGCGCCTCGTGGAAATCACCAAGCGCGAAAGTTGCGGCGAGGAGCGGACGGACTTCCCCCTTCTCGATATGGCGCACGACATCGGCGAAATGCTCCGGCGGAGGAACGGTCGCCCCCAGGAACTCGAGGTCGCGCAAGTAGAGGGTTCGAAGATCGAACTCCACGATGGGCCCGGCGATGGCTCCGGAGCAGACATAGCGCCCGCCCGGAGCCAGTGCATCGACCAGCGCGGGGAAATCCGAACCCCCCACCACATCGGCCACGACGGATACCGACGATTCGCCGATGGCATCGCGCAGAGCGCGTGCAAGATCGCCAAGAGGTCGCGCCAGCGTCGCCCGGGCTCCGACGGATGCGACCCTCGACATCTTGGCTTGGCTGCATATCGCGATCGCCTTGGCCCCGCGACGATTGACCAGCTGGATCAACGCCGAGCCGACCCCGCCGGACGCTCCGGTGATCAATACCGTATCGCCTTGCGCCACACGCGCCCGTTCGAGCATGTTCTCGGCGGTCGTGCAAACCGTGGGAAAGGTGGCGAGCTCGGCATCCGTCAGATCCGATCGCACCGGATGCGCATTGCGATGGTCGACGACCATGAACTCGGCGTAGCCGCCATCGCGCTCGCTGCCGAGATAGCCGCAGCCGGTGCGCCGGTGCGGATCGGACCAGTCTCGCAGCCAAGGGTCGATCAGCACCCGTTGTCCGTGCAAGGCGGCATCGACTCCCTCCCCGATCGCCTCGACCGTGCCGACGACATCCGCCCCTTGGATACGAGGAAAAGCGAGCGCTCCCCCCCAAGCGCCATCGGCCTTTTTCGCATCCGGATCCCGGGTTGCATCGGATGCGGTCGGTCCTTTCACCGACTTCGAATACCATCCCGAGCGAGTGTTGACATCGGTATTGTTGAGTCCGCAGGCACCCACCCGCACCCGCACCTCGCCGAGGGATGGTTCGGGTTTCGGCCAGTCATCGCGTATCTCCAGCCGGTCGGGGCCGCCGTGTCCGGTCAGGATCATTGCCCGCATGGTCGTTGCGCTCATAATGGTTGGAGCCTCCGTGGTCGCTGATAAAAATCGTCGTTTCAAGCATCGAGCGAAAGATGCGTGCAAAATGTCGCAAGCCTTGGCCCTCGCTCGCTTTTGGCCGGTGCCGTACTCGATATGATCTGCAAAGAGGTTTTTTCGGGTGCTTCGGACTCGGATGGTCGACGATTCGCGAAAAGCCCGCAGGCAAGTGCGCCGCGGTCGATTCCCCTCGGATCTTCGGGGACGAGAATTTCTCGGGCTCCTCGGGGTGTCGGGTCATTATCCCCAAAGTCAGATGGCCGCGCGAGCCAAGGGGATTCGGTTTTCTTGCGGATTACCCGATCCATCCATCGCGGCTTGCGCGTTTTCTTGGCTCTTGAAAGAAGATCATCGTCGTCCTCGGGCTTTTGTTTTAACCTCGTTTTGCGCTATCATGCAACGGCGACAAGTGCATCGTCGAGCGTGCCGGCAAATGTCCGAGGCATCGAATCGCTTTCGAGTTGCGCCGAACGGGATGTCGATTCGGCTCGAGGTCGGGGGATTGCGAGAGATCGACAAGGGTTGCCGGCATCGAAAATTCCCTCTGCGATCGGGGATCCGAAAGACGTCCAAGGCATGACGTCGAAGGCGTAATGAGTGACTTCCCGACGCGAAAACGAGTCCCTTGGCCAAGGGAATCATCGAAGCGATGATTCGCCCTTTGGCCGAGGTGCTGTGGTATGATTACGATATCTTGCGCATGTCACACGCCGTACTTGGGTCGGATGATCTCCCCCAAGTTCTGCTCGCTTGATTTTCGCTTCGGATTATAGGGACGGGACCCATGCTCATCATGAAATTGTCCATAGCCATCCGCTTTCATCTCGCTTCATACGGGAAGGCTGCTCTTTCGATCTCTTCGGGGCTCCTGCAAAAATGCTGCAAGAGAATTCTTTTCGGCGCGAGATGGGGCAACCCCCTCCCGATAAGAGCGAGCGCAGGGAGGGCGACGAGTGGTGGTATCGGCGAGGGGTTTCGGTATTCGGCGATATTGCTGGCGGGATGTTCCGCCTTGGGTATGCAAGGCGCTCTGGCTCACACGACTATCCCCCAAGGCAAGGTGGGTGAGCAACATCGTCCCGGGGCCTCCCAGCATCTTATGACGATTACCGCCACATTGACCTCGGGGAACAACGGCGGCGGGCCGCATGGGGGGCCGTCTATGTACATATCGAATATCCATTACGACGGGACGAATAAAAACGACAAGACCCCTCACAAGACTTGTGAGATCACCGTCGGTGCCAACAGATCCGCCACGGATCCCAAGATCGACGGTATCAAATTCTTCTACATGTCCGACTTTCGAGAGGGTCAGTTTACTCGGTTGCGGGGTGTGAGGTACCGTCGCACCCCATCCACGACGGATGGGGACAATGTATTCGAAGCATGGTCCGATCGTGATGGGAAGGCGATTTGGGGAATGTCGACCACCCGAACCCATATGACTTTCAGGTTGGACGAGAATCATGGTTTCGAAAGGGGCGATAAATTTCATATCGTGTGCAAGAACGGCAGTACGACGATCGTCAGCTACAATGATATAGATATCAGGACTATGCATTATGACCTTCCGAAAGGTTTCTCTCTGCACTGGGTAAAAGACCAATTAATCGAAAGAGTATTGTTCCCGGGCGTTCCTGTAGAAAACCAAGGTCATTACATGGCACCCAATGCCGATTTCCCTAGGGGCGTGACCTCCCAAACCAAACCCGGCGACGAGGACTTTCTCAAAAATCATGTAGTTATATTCGATGATTCGAGAGCGCCGCATGTGACGAGCAAGCTTCAAGTTTTTCATGTCTGGGACGCCAATGTACAATGGTCCCTAAATGCTCTTCGCAGGAGCCCGATCCAATATGCGACCGAAAGCGTGGGAAGCGGAGCCGGTGATCACGATGTGACGAATACCTCTTTCAGCTACGACAACGATCAGCCTTCGGATTTTCTTGTCGGGTCCCGGATCACCGAGATCACCGGTCTCAACGACCACCCTAGGTCGTTTCTCGAGGGCGTGTTCACTTTTCGATTTCCCTTGACGGTGAGGGCGGAAATGGAGCGCATCGTTGACATGGCGAGGATCGCTAAAAGCCAGACGGTAGGTGGTTGGACCGATGAAGAGCTGACGGCGTTCATGGTAAAAGGAAGGGAGTACCTTGTTGAAATCTATGTCGAAGACCACCAACAACCTCGCTCGCAAAATAGACTGACCCTCACGATCGACCGGGCGACAAGCGCCGGCGTTGGCAGCTCGATGACTTCCGGTGACGGGACAGATACCATCGGATCATCGAATTCCTCGAGCACCTCGGCGCCCGTTCTCCCCGTCTACGCCGAAGTACTGAGCAATTTTGATATTCATCTAAATGCTCAAAATCGCGGGGATATGGTCCACATCGAACCCGGTCAAGATACAGTCCGTATCACAGGTTTGCATGCCAACCATTTCAGAGGTGACAGTCTGTGGCTTAGGTTCATTCCTACCCAGACCGGCAACTATCGTGTGCATCTGACACAGAATCTTAGAGGACCCGGATGGCGCAGTTATGACCTGTTCGTTTGGGGGATGTCTCCTCTCAGCGCTGCCAATTGCCCCGGGAATGCGAACGATCACTTCGAATTAGGGATTGCACCGGAAAAATTCGTCTTCGATCAGCGCATAGAAGATCGAATCTTCTATGCAAGGGAAGTATTTCCGTCCGATGGGGAAGGTATCGTCATTCAGCCGCCCATGGAAGCCCGGCCCAGATATATCCTTACCACTCGTAGAGAGATACCGAATAGCGAAAGGTTCACGGCCGATATCACCTTATCCCTTGAGGGTGCTCGTTTTCATCGCCCCATGAGGAGCGATGGCCGGGTCACCATTACGAAGAAAGATGGTCGGGTTGTCGAAGACATCAGCTTCATGCAGGTTTCCGGTGGCGATGTCGGCGATAAGGAAGTGACTTTCCGCTTCGACAACGAATTCAAGGGTAAGTTGGAGGTAGGAACTCGGATCGAGTTCGTTTTTCCGGCATTGGAGGGGGTCAATCTCTCGAAAGAGAGAGATCGCATCACGGTCACTCCTGCGGAAGTATCCGTATTGCGCGGGTCCTACCCGGAAGAACAAGAAGATAGAGACGGGATATCGATTGGCTGGATATCGACCTGTCTTAGCGAGGTTGCCGGCCGCGGCTGCGTCTATGCTCGATCCTTGGGAACCGGAAAGGTGGATCTCGGACCGGTCGATAGCAGCGGTAGGCAAAAAGGGACCGTTGCAATCGTCGATCCGAATGACTTTACCCGTTTGATACCCGGCGATGCGGTCGTCGCCTTGAATCTTCCGGGATCTCTTACCGGTAGCGGCGTCCCCGGCCAAGTGAATGCCATTCGCTTGGGCACCGTGGCGCTCGATGCGGGGATAGCGTCGAGTGCAATCAGCAACTCTTGCCTTTCCGCCTACCGTGTCGATTCCGGAATTCATCCGACCGATCAGATCGGAGAGCCACTGGTGTTGGAGTACGGAGATAACCTCAATGTCGGTCTCTCCCCCGAGCCCCTCGCCGAAGATGGCATGTTCTTGATGCGTCAGTTGGCTCAAGATGGGCAGACCCCGATCGGCCCGTATCAGCGAGTGCCGGCGGGCGGGGTGTTCTCCGTGGATATTTCGCGTCCGGAAAATCGCATGGGGAATTGGGAGTTCTTCTTCGTACCGAGCGGCAACACGGAGATGGAGTACGGCAATGCTTGGACGTTGAATGCCGGTATCGACTTCCTCTATCCCGCCTACAGCGACATTCTCTCGGAGCCGATATCCCGTTCCGTCATTCTCGATCATGAAGGGGATCTCGGTGAGCCCCAAGCCCGGGCTTATGCCATTCCTCCGCTCAGCTCCCCCGATGGCGCTTTCGTGCGTATCCGTTGCGAGGTGAGAGGGGATGAATGTCAGATTTCGATGGAATGCTCCAATCAAAGCGGCCAGAGCTGGTACGGGAATCTGCGCGAGTACATTCCAAGTGGCGGTACGGTGGTTGTCACTCCCCCGGAAATCGCTCAGGCCCTTTCCAGTACGGGCTTCGATCCCGATATTCACTGGGGCGGGGAAGTCAATGGGCGTCTATCTTGCTCCTTCTTCGCTCGTCCGGATAACAGCATCTCGATGCAGTTGTTCGTTCGCTCCGCCGGAACATTGACCAACAACACCGATGTCTACCACTCCCAATAGGGACCGATAGGGAAAAGCCCATCTTCGATAGGCGATCAGATCGCCGAAGGGTAAAAGCCCTAAATGAAAAGGCCGATCATCCGATGATGGATGGTCGGCCTTTTTTTTATTTTTCGACTGTGTTTTTCGACCGCTTATCTTCTTTCGACTCGCCATCGACCTTGTGGTTTTTCGATTAGTCTTTCGAAAAGGCGGATTGGCGGGTTGAAATCGCCTATCGGCATTCGATCGATGACGATGGGACGGGGCGTCCTTTGGTCATGTCGAGCATAAGTTGCCGGCAAAGGATTAAGGATTCGGGTGGGAAGGGGAGGAAGCGGGGTGGCAGGTCTTGGTCTTGAAGGAATGGCGAGGAAACCCCCCGTCATCGATATCGTTCCTTCGCCGATGCGCGCACCAAGCCTTCTAGCGTCGAGACATGGGGGTCGTTGATTTTCGAATCGAAAAGGGCCGCACTCAGTCGGTATAGATATTCGCGATTGGTGCCGCTTGGACCTTTGGCGTGCAGGATATCGGCGGCGATATCGGCAAGATCGGCAGCACCGAGCCATGCCGGATTGCCGATGGGCGCAATATAGGTGATAGCGCGGCAGCACCCTCCATCTTGGAGTTCAAGTGTCAGCGCTTGGCGTTCGTAGCCGTTCTTTTCGCGCAGATCGAGGCGGGAGAGAATGCCCTTCGCTTCGCCGTGGCTCACCAAGAAGGCCACGCCTTCGCAGCAGGAGGCATCGTCGGGGATCAAGGTGACCACTCTGCCCGGTTTTTTCAAAGTTCCCCGGTGATCGTGCGAACCCTGCCAGAATCTTCTTTTCCACCCTCGGGCTGACGCGATTCGCTTCTTTTCGAACTCGAAATCGGGCCGCCATATCAAAGAACCGTAAGCGAATATCCATAGCCCCTCTAAGTCTTTCGAGAGGTTTGGTATGCGATCGAGGTGTCGCCGGTCTTCTTGATCGGCGATCGAGCGCAAGGGCGATCGAAGACAATCCGAGGGATTCGAATGCCCTCGCTCTCGTTCTATCCATCGTGGTCGGCTCGTCTTTTTCATCTCACCGGGACCGCTCGATGGATGCGATAGGGTGACGAAAAGGACAAAAGGACAAAAGGACGAAGGAAGGGATGAAGGAAGGCTTGCCGGCAAGGCCTGCGATAAAGGAGTCGTCGATATTCGTTCAAAGGATCAAGTGCAAAAAAGACGAAAAGGATATCGGGGGTTATGAAGATCCTCCCCGACGGGGATTCGCCGGATCCCTATCGAATTCCCTTGTGCGGGATGGCGCTCAAAAATGCAATGTGAGATCCCGATGGTGGGCGGTGCACGAGGCCAAAAAGAGGGCTTGCTCGCGGTTCAACCGCTCTTGGGAGCGGGTGCCGAGGGTGCCTCGAATCGCATCGTGCCAGCCGCGGATTCCCTCGAAGGTCGCTTCGGTGACATCGGATCGCCATGCCTTTTGTTCGGTGAAGGACGCGATCGCCGCGCCGTATTCCTCCAAGGCGGATTGGCGATCCTGCTTGCGGTCGAGCGCCCGCCGGGCTTTGGCGAGTGCATTTTTGATATCCCGTCCTCCGGCGATTTCCCCGAAATCCTTCTCGAGCCCCCGTAGGGCGGCGACGGCATCCTCGATCGGGTCGTTCTCGATGATCCCTCGAATCCCATCGAGATCGCCTTCGAGTGCCAAGAAACGGGGGCCGGCATCGAGTATCTCGAGGGTTTGCGCCACATCTCCATAAGCCTGATCGGCGAGGCGGCGGTAGCCGTTGCGCGCTTGGGTCTGTGCCTTCATCAGTTCCCGAAACGATTTTTGTACGCCATCCCATTGTTCGGGGATTTCCCGACGCAAGGATTCGATCTCCTCGTTCGTCTCATCGAGTCGTTTTTGTAAAGACTCCCTTTGCGAGGGGGCATCGCCCGGCAGTCTTTCGATGCGAGAGGCGATCTCCTTGCCATCGCTCTCGAGGGTGCGAATGCGCTTTTCTATCCGACGCACGACGCCCAGAAGTTCTCTATAGCCCTCTTCTTCCGCCTCCACCGCACTCGCTGCGATCGTGATCTCGCCGAGTGCCGCCAAACCATTCTCCGCTTTGTCGATCGAGCCTTCCATGGATCGGGCGAGGTCGTCGGGGAGGGTGGCAAGATCGAGAGCCCGTGCTTTCACCATGGCTTCCCGGATATCCTTGTCCGAGACCGAGATCGTGTCGATGACATATTCGTCCAAGCAGAGCTGGAGGCGCGGATTGCGCGGTGGGGGAGCGGATTCCGATAGCAAAGAGGCTCGACTCGGCAGGTAGTTCACCAGCGGCGGCCATAGCCCGACGATGGCCAGAGCGACCAGCTGCAAGGTGATGAAGGCCACCACTCCCCGGTACATCGAGAGGGTCGAGAGCGTTTTGGGAACCACACCTCGAAGGTAGAAAAGAGCGAATCCGAAAGGAGGAGTGAGGAAGGATGTCTGGATATTGAGCCCGATCATCACCCCGAGCCAGACCGCGGTGATATTGGCGGAGGGGTCGGCAAGCAGGATCGGGGCCACGATAGGCACCACCACGACGGCGATCTCGATGAAATCGAGAAAGAATCCCAAAATGAAGATCACCAGCATCACGATGATGAACTGGGACCAAAATCCACCGGGCAGCGAAGTGAGGAAATCGCGTACCAGAACCTCTCCGCCGAAGGCGCGAAAGGCGGAGGTGAGCATCGCCGCCCCCAGTAGGATCACGAAGACCAAGGTGGTCGTCTTGGCGGTGTCCATCATGACATTGCCGAGGGTGTTGTCGATCTTGAAGGTCCGCACCGCCGACCAGCCGATTCCGGTCAGCAGTATCGAAGAGCCGATGGCCCCCAAGATCAGCCCGGTCATGTCCTCGGCGGTGCTCGCGGCCTTGATATTCATCGTGTAGTTGGCCAAGGCATAAGCGATGACGGCGATTCCGACCAGCGAGATCAGCGCCGGAGCGAAGACCAGCGCACTTCCGCTTTTGATTCGATATCCGGCCATGACCAAGGCCCCGACGGCCCCGATGGCTCCGGCTTGGTTGACGGTGGCGACGCCGGTGATGATCGAGCCTAAAACCAGGAAGATCAGGGTCAAAGGCGGGATCAGGATCAATAGAATCCGAAGAGCGAATTTCCGATCCAATGCCCCCTCGCGCTTGACCACCGGGGCCGAAGAGGGTTTGAGCAAGGCATATCCGAGGATATAGAGCATATAGAGACCGACGAGCACCAAGCCGGGGATCAGCGCCCCCAAGAACATCTCTCCGGCGGAGGTCGAGCTGACATCGAGGAAGGAGGGCATTTGCAGCTCCCCCGTTGCCTCTTTATGCATCGCCTTGCGGGCGGTGGATGCTTGATCGGTGGCGGAAGCGAGCTGATCGGCCAAGATGATCAGCACGATCGAAGGCGGAATGATTTGCCCCAAGGTCCCCGAAGCGGCAATGGCGCCGGTGGCCAAAGAGGGCGAGTAGCGATTGCGCAACATCGCAGGCAAGGAAATCAGCCCCATCGCCACCACCGTGGCCCCCACGATTCCCGTGGTGGCGGCCAGCAGCGCGCCGACGAAGACCACCGATATCCCCAATCCTCCGGGTACCGGGCCGAATAGCTGGGCCATGGCAACCAGAAGATCCTCGGCGATCTTCGAGCGTTGCAGCATGATGCCCATGAAGATGAACAAAGGGATGGCGATCAGCGTATCCCGTTCGACCTCCCAATAAACCCCTCGCAGGTTGAGCACCCCGGCGGAGAGCCATTCGTAGGGTCCGCCGGTGTGGAAAAAAGCCGAGGTGTCGCCGGTGAATAAATATCCGCAGATGGCGGCCAAGGAGACGGTGATGATGGCGGCCCCGGGCAGGGCGAAAGCCACCGGAAAGCCCGAGCCCAAGGCCACGGCCATGATGCCTAAGAGTATGAATAGAAAGACGAATTCCATTTTCCGTCCTTACCTCGGATCCGATCGATTCATGAAAGGGCTCGCTTTGCGTGCTCGTCAGGATCGCCGCCGGGTTCATTACCGGGTTCGTTGCCGAGGTCGGCCATCGCCGCAAGGAAGTAGCTGACGAATTGGATCAGCATGGTGGCGGCGAACAGGCCGATGAAGGCGGCCAGCTGATATTTGACGAACATGCCGGCATTTCCCGACTGAGAGACTTCGAAGGTGAGCGCCGGGGCATTGATCATCGAATTCTTTCCCGCCAATCCCACGATCAGGATGGTCCAAGCCGTCGACATGCCAAGAAAGACCGATCCCAAGGCATTGACCAGACTCTTGCGCCGCTGCGTGAGTCCTGCGAAAAAAACATCGACGCGGACATGGCCCTCCTCGTGCAGCGTATAGGCGGAGGCGAATAGAAAGAGGGCGGCGTACCAGTAACGCACCAGATCGCCCATGAAGGCCTGTTCGTAGGAAAACACGAAACGGGAGATGACGATTCCGGTCTCGGCGATGACGATCAGCAAGGCCAGCCAGTGAAATCCGGGGCTGCGCACGAACAAGGCGACGATGAATCCGATGATGAGCAGCGGGATATGGATCCAAGGTCCGACGAATGCGGACCTCCCCAAGAGTCTGGCGGCGCCCTCTCCCATCCACGCATCCACCAAGTCTTCGATGCGGATAAAGGAAATCCCGGCATCGACGATCCCGATCAGGAGCACGCTCCAAAACAGCCCGCGCACCACATAGAGGTTGAATCCGTGTATTCGGATCGAATCCTCGCGCATGGTGCGGTTCGGGGATTTAAAGACATAAACGGCGGCGAGCGCGATCGCCAAGCCATAGACCCCCAAGATCGGCAAGGAGTCGATGAATGTGACGCCCCCGGCGATCGTTGCCGCCAAAGAGGGGAGGCCGTAGCCGATATCGAGGAAGTTGTCGCTAAGGAAGGCCGCGAGCACGGCCAGCATCGACCAACCGAAAAGACGCGCTCCGAGGGCGAAAAGACCCGCCCTTGGAGGAAAAGACGACAACCCCGAGGTGGAAGAGGCGAAACCGGGCTGCATATCCCTCGCTCTCGGGGCGAAAAAGCCCAAACGGTCCGATAGGAATTCGAAAAAGGGGGAGCCCTTCATCGGCTCCCCCCTATCACCGGATGGATAGTACCGGAAGATCAGCCGATGCCGAGGATCCGGTTTCTCTGGTTGACGAAGGTGCCTTCGAGGGATGCGATCGAAGAGCCGATCTCGCGAAGCTTCGCTTGGAATTGATCGTCGATCTTCTTGGCCAAGGGCGAGTGATCGCGCACCTCTTCGAAGACTTCCGTAGCGGCGTCGGCGAATGCATCCCAGATATCATCGTTGAAGGAGCGAACTTCGATCCCTTGTTCGTCGATGAGTTTTCTAAGGTATTCGCCGTTATTGGCCATCGCCTCGTCATGGGCTGCGGCATGCTCTTCATAAGCGGCGGCGGTGATGACATGACGCTCCCACGCCGACAGCTCGCCCCACCACGAGGCGTTGATCCCCAAAGCCAAGCCGCCACCGGGCTCGTGCATGCCCCCGGTATAGTAGTACTTGGCCGCCTCGTAAAATTTCATGAAGTAGTCGTTATAAGGACCCACCCACTCCGTCGCCTCGATCGCCCCCGATACCAGGTTCTCGTAAATCTGGCTGCCCGGCAGCGAAACCGTCGATCCTCCCATCTTGGTGATCACCTGACCGCCCAAGCCGGGGATGCGCATTTTGAGGCCTTTGAAATCGTCGGGGCTCTCGATCTCCTTGTTGAACCATCCGCCGGCCTGGGTGCCGGTGGATCCCACGGGCAGTTTGACCAGACCGAACTCGCCCGAGAGTTCGTTCCACAGCTCCAACCCCCCCCCGAATTTGATCCATGCATTCCATTCTTGGGTGGTCATGCCGAAGGGAACGGAGGTGTAGTAGGCAAATCCCGGGTGTTTGCCGGTCCAGTAGTAATCGGCGCCGATATAGGCGTTGGAATTGCCCGAAGAAACCTCGTCGAAAGAGTCGAAAGCGCCGACCCGTTCGCCCGCCGCATAGTATTCGGTGGTGATGGCCCCGTTCGAAATTTCATTGACGCGCGTGGCGAAGCGCTGGGCGGAAATCCCCAAGCCCGGGAAATCCCGCGGCCAAGTGGATACGATGGTCATCGTGCGCCCGCTTTGGGCGATGGCCGGAGCGGCGATGGTGGTTGCGCCGGCTCCGAGCGCAGCCCCTTTGAGAAATTGACGACGTTTCATACAAGATTCTCCTCAGATGATCCGATTGGCGTGGTTGAACTTGTCGTTCTCGACCCGATGTCGTCGGTGCGCTTGGCACGCTCGTCGTAGTTTAAAACGAAAGCGAAAGGGGATTGTAAAGAAATTTTTCCGCGATATCCCCTCAAGGGCGAATTGCGCCACGATTGTTATAGTGGCGATCGCCCCCGTCGTCGCTCGATCCGCAGGTTTTCGCAAAATCCCCGAACAGGGTTCCAAGAGGGCCCCGTTTTTTTCAAAACCCCAAGGACAAAACCTAAGGAGACCATCGAATGAGCCTTGATAGAGATCGACGCCCGAGTCGTCTTTCACCGGTCATCCCCGAGACCGCCACGCCGCAGCAGCGGGCGATCATCGATGCCATTCTCGGCGGGGATCGAGCGCAAGATCGTTCCATGCTCGATCTGGTGGACGAGCGAGGCGGTTTGGCGGGCCCTTTCAATGCTTGGGCCCATCGCCCCGATCTGGGGGAGTTCATCCACCGTTTGGGAGAGCGTTTGCGCTATCACGGCCAACTGCCGGCGGCGGCGAGGGAGATAGCGATTTTGGCCGTGGGGGTGAAATGGATGGCCGAATTCGAATGGTGGGCCCATGCCCGTGTCGCTCGTCGCGAGGGGGTGGACGAAGGGGTGTTGAATGCCATCCTCGCCGGTGAGCGGCCATCGCTTCCCGATCCGATCGAGCGGCTGGCGTACGACATCGCGGTGGATCTTTTGCACCGCGGGAGGATCGAGCGGCGTGCTTACGAGGAGGCTTTGGAGCGCATCGGCGAGAGCGGTCTGGTCGAGCTCGTCGTCCTCGTCGGTTTTTACTGCACGGTCTGTTTCGCTTTGAATGCCTTCGAGGTGCCCTTGCCGCCGGGCGAGGAGCCGGTCTTCGGAGATCGATGATTCTTCGATGGATGAAACGACAAGGGTGAAACGAC
>JFBG01000044.1 GCA_000583135.1 Thioalkalivibrio sp. HK1 | reverse complement strand
TTGAAATCGTTTGCATCCCAAGGCTTAGATGCTTCGATCCTCGGCGCTCGCCTTTTCATCCATCCACCGATAGGAGGCTCGATAATGAGTCGGCAGATCAAGTGGTACCACCACCGCAAGGGCTGACGATCCTGCGAGAAGGCGTCCGCATTGTTGGACGCCCATTGTCTCGTGCCAGACGATGTCATTCCCGCATCGAGAAAGTTGGGGCGCGAGGATGCCCGCTCCCTCGCCGAGGGGTGTTCGCGCGCCATCGTATCGAAGGGCAAGAAGACCACGG
This sequence comes from Thioalkalivibrio sp. HK1, assembly GCA_000583135.1. GTDB lineage: Bacteria > Pseudomonadota > Gammaproteobacteria > HK1 > HK1 > HK1. The sequence goes on along the minus strand of JFBG01000044.1, from coordinate 50,299 downwards.
TCTTCACCATTTCCGGCGTTCCCGACGATGATCTGATCGATGCCATGTTGGGACCGACCGGGAATTTGCGGGCTCCGGCCTTGCGGGTCGGAAAAACGCTTCTGATCGGATTCGACGAGGAGCATTACGAGAAAGCGCTCGGGCTTTGATCGCCTGCCAAAGCGCTATCGTCCCTTGGCGTCGATCCGGATCATCGATCCGGATTGCCGATCATCAGGGTCGACAATTCTCAGGGTCGACGATCGGCCGGGCTTGGTGACCGGGCCTTGAAAGCGCCTCGGCGGTGGTGGTCCGTCGGTGGCGATAAGGTGCGATTTAAGATTCGGCGAAAAGGCCCGTTCGATGAAGTTTCTATGCTTGGGCGATATCCACTTGGGGCGCACCCCCTCCCGTCTTCCGGCGGGTCTGGGCGAACCCCGCCCGGCGCAGGCGTTCGGACCGGCGGCGGCATTTCGCCGCTGCGTCGATTACGCCCTCGACAACGATATCGATGCGCTGTTGTTGGCCGGGGACGTCATCGACGACGAGGATGATTTCTACGAGGCCTGCGGCGATCTTCGTCGGGGGATCGAGCGACTCGCCAAGGCCAAGGTGCCGATCATCGCGGTCAATGGCAACCACGACGGTCAAGCCCTGCCGCGACTGGCCGACACTCTCGCGCCCCGAAGCGAATCAAGAGATCCGATCGCCTGCGGCTTTTATCTGCTCGGGCGGGGCGGCAAGTGGGAGACACTGACCATCGAAGGCGATGCCGGCGAGGCCGTGCACCTCTTGGGCTGGTCGTTCCCGAGCGTGCACGTTCGAACGAGCCCGTTGGCCACCCTCCTTCCGCTCGGCCCGCACCTGCCGGGGCTCGATATCAGGCGCGGCCCGGTGATCGCTTTGCTCCATTGCGATCGGGACGCCCCCGCAAGCCCCTGGGCCCCGGTGCGATCGAGCGACCTCGCCGCCGCCCCGGTGGATGCCTGGCTGCTCGGTCACGTCCACAAACCCGATGCCCTGACTCCTCCTCGTCCGATGGGTTATCTCGGTTCGCTGACCGGGCTCGATCCGGGCGAGGCGGGGCCGCGCGGCCCTTGGCTCCTCGAGTGCAAGAAGGCGGGTTTGGAGATCGAGCACCTGCCTTTGGCCCCTCTTCGATGGGAGGAGGTGACGGTCGATCTCGAGGGTATCGAGGGTCATGAGGAGGTGGATGCGCGGGTTGTCGGCGCCATCGCTCGGCGGCATCGGGAGATCGTCGCCACCCATCGGATGCCGGACGAAGGGCAGCGCCGTAGGCCGCATGATCTCGATGAGCGTTGGCGCCCTTTGGCCGTCGGCTGTCGCTTGCGTTTCATCGGCCGGATATCCGGACGAAGGGAGATCGAGCGGCGCCTCGAAGTCGACAATCCGATCGAAAAGTTCGATCTCGAACAAGAAGGGATCCGCTATTTCGTTCACGACTGGCGCATGGAAACGCGTCCGGCCCTCGATCTCGAGAATTTGGCGAGAGGAAGCGATCCCCCGGCGCTGCTCGCTCGCCGCATCCTCGCCTTGCGTCCCGGGGTTGCAAGATCGCAAGACGAGGCGTTGCGGCGCTCCCTGATCGATGGTTTTCGACGGCGCTTGGAGCGTCGATCGAGCGGCCCTTTTCTGCGCATCGCCCGCGCCTCGCCGGATGACGAGACCATCGTCGAGTTGCTGCAAGAAGCAGCCCTTTCAGTGCTCGAGGCTTTGGAAGCGCAACGCAAAGAGGAGGCGGCGGAGGAGGGGGGATCGTGAAATTGCGCCGTATCGCCATCAGGCGGCTGGCGGGGATCGCCTCGCCGGGTTTCGAACTCGACGGATTTTCCGATGGCATCAATATCGTTCACGGTCCCAACGCCTCCGGCAAGAGCAGCGTGGCCAGGGCCTTGCGCGCCTTGCTCGATGCGCAGGCTTTGCCCGCAGACGAATCCGTGGATCTCGAAGCGGAATTCGAGGATTCGGGCGGCAGGCGGTGGCAGGTGGTGCGCACCGGCCGCAGCCTGATGTGGACCTGCGACGGCGAGCGCTGCCAAGCGCCGCCTTTGCCCGATCCACATCACTTGGCCGGCTACACCTTGCATATCGAGGATCTGCTGGAAAGCGGCGATCGGCACGATGCGCGGATCGCCCGCGAGATCGCTCGAGATCTCGCCGGGGGCTACGACTTCGCGGCCGCGAAGGAGGCCTGCAAGGTCGCCATCGGCCCCCGCTTCGGTCACGGCGAGGCCAAAGTGCTGGGCGAGGCCGAATCCGATCTGCGCCGCATCGAGGAGCGGCAGCGATCCTTGGTGCGCGAGGAGGCGCGACTCGAAGCCTTGCAGGAAGAGCGGGCGCAACTCGAAGCGCGGCTGGAAAGACTGCCGCGGGCCTTGCGGGCCAAGGAATGGCTCGGGCATCGAAGGCGATTGCGCGATATCGAGGCGATGCTTCTCGATTTTCCTTGCGGGATGGAGCGCCTGCGCGCCGACGAGATCGCAAGGCTGGAAGAACTCGAAAGAGCCCATGATCTCGCCAAGCGTCGCAACGCCGGCGCCGGCGCCGAGGTACAGGCTTTGGAGCGGAAATTCCGGCAGATCGGATTGGACGCCGACACCCCCGATCAGGCGGCGATCGCCCGCATTCGGGGGCGTCTTCGGCTTTTATCCAAGTGCGAAAACGCCTTGCAGCGGGCAAGGCAAAGCGAAAGCGAGGCCTTGGCCGAGCGGGATGCCGCCGGATGCGATCTCGGAACGCCTTCGGGGGTGCGGGCGCGGATCGACCCCGCAACATTGGGGGAGGTCGAGCGCGGGCTGGCCGCCTATCGCGAGCTCGAGGCCGAGCGTCGGGCGATCGAAAAGGAGCGCACCGCCCGAGCCGAGCATCGAGCGCGATCGGCGCCCAAGGATGAAAGAACGAGCGAAGGAGCGGGCGAAGGGCGAGAGGCATCGGGGATCGAACGCCGGACCGTCGAGTCCGATCCGGATATCGAAGAGCGATTGCAAAGAGCCCTTCGAGCGCTGGTGCAATGGATGGCGGCGGCGAAGCGTCCCGCCGGAACGCATCGTCGAGCCGGATTCGCGCTATCGCTTCTTCTATGTATCGGTGCGATTTTCTTTTTGCCGGCGCTTATCGGCGGCTTCGGGGCGCAGGCGCCATGGCTGCCCGCGCTCGCTTTTTTTCTGATCGGAGCCCTCGCCGGGATCTGCGGCCTTGTTGCCCTCGATCTCGATCCGAGAAAAGCCCGGCGCGAGCGGGCGAAGGCCTTTTTCAGCGAACAAGGCGTCATCGGCCCTAAGCGATGGACGCAGGAGTCGGTTCGAGATCGCATCGAATCGCTGGGCGCCGAGATCGCCCTTATAGGGGAGCGCAGCGCCAACGCCCGCCGCATCCAATCCCTCGACGAGCGCTTGATCGAGGGCGAGCGGGTGCTGAACGAAGAGCGTCATCGTCTCGAGGCCATCGCTCGCAAGGTGCACTTCGACCCCCTAATCCTCGATGCCTCTTTCGAGCGATGGCTAAGGCTCGTCGATCGATACGCTCGTGCCGACGGCGAGTACATCGAGAGTCGCTCTCTTTGTGAAGATCTCTCGGAGCGAGCGGATGCCCTGCGCCAAGAGATCGAATCCTTTCTCGCCGGATACGAGGACTCGTCCCGGATTTTGTCAGGGATCTCGTCCGGGAATTCGACAGGGCGAGAGCCGGTGCGAGAGGCGGCGGATCGGCCGGCCCCGGATGATTCGGCCGAGATCTTCCAATCGCGCTTGGAGATTTTGCAAACGAGGATCGATGCCCGGGACGATGCTTTGCGGGCGAAAGGCGAGGCGCAAAGACGCTTGGACGATGGCGCCGCCGCTTGCGAGCGATGCCGGGCGCAGATCGACGAGTTTTATCGGCAGGCGGGGCTCGAATCCAAGGACGAGGCCGAGCTGCGTCGGCGTTTGGGGCTTTTGGATCGGTGGCGATCTTTATCGGATGATCGATCGGAAGCCGTCGGTGCCGAAAAATCCTGCACCGTCGAGCTTCGATGCGATGCCGAGTTGACCGCCTTGGCAAGGGCCGATGACGATCGCGCCCTCGATCGCCTCATCGATACCCTAAAAGACGACAAGGAGCGGATTTCGAGTCTTCAAGAGGAGATCATGCGCATCCGCACGCTCGTCGATCAAGCTGGACGAAGCGGGGCCCTCGAGCGGGCCAAGGCGATATGCCGGCGGCGAGGCGATGCCTTGGAGCGACGCTTCGAGGATGCGAAACGGGCCGAGGCTCGCGGCTTTATGCTCGATGCGATCGAGTCCGCGCATCGAACGGATAGCCGTCCGGCGCTTCTTCGCCGCGCCGAGGCGTGGTTCGCGCATTTTTCTCGACATCAATTCGCGCTCGAAGCGGTATCGAGGGATCGCTTTGCCGCGCGGGATACGGCCGACGGCGCTCGACGGGCGCTATCGGAGCTCTCGAGCGCAACCCGCATGCAGCTGCGATTGGCGGTGCGCATCGCTTGGGCTCTCGAGGCCGAGAAGGGCCGCGCAAGCCTGCCCTTTTTCCTCGACGAGGCCCTGACCACCGCCGACCCCGAGCGATTTCGGGCGGTGGCCCGAAGCCTTGCGGATCTCGCATCGAAGGGGCGTCAGATCGTCTACCTCACCGCGCAGCCCTTCCAAGCGAGTCATTGGCAAGCCCCCCAGGCGGTGGTGATCGATCTCGCCGCCCGTCGAGGCTTGGCGCAGGCGGCGGGATCCGCAAGCGATTTAGCGCCCCCACCGGCGCCATCGCTCCCGCCGCTGCCGGGGGACGATTCCCCCGAGGCATACGCGCAGCGCTTGCAAGTTCCCATGATCGACCCTTGGCGGCCGGATTCGACCCATCCTTTTTATCTGCTGCGCGATGATCTGCCGCTCTTGCGGCGGCTGCTCGTGGCCGGAATTCACCACATCGGGGCGCTCGATTCCCTGCTCGCATCGGACGAGGCGGCGGTGGTGCTCGATCCTTGCGAGATCCTTGATCTGCGCAGATTGTCGGTGGCGGCGAGGGCTTGGTTCGAGGCTTGGCAAAGGGGGCGGGGAAGGCCGGTCGATGCCGGGGCGTTGGAGCGATCGGGGATCGTCAGCGAAGTCTTCATCGACCGCGTGCTCGATATCGTCCGCAGCCAAGGCGGCGATGCGCGCCGATTATTGGGGGCGATGGGCTCGTTGCGCAATTTTCGCAAAGACAAGCTCGAGCAGATGAGTCAGTGGCTATTCGAGCAAGGCCATCTGACCGACGAGCCGCCGATGGACGAGGGCGCGCTCGAACGGCGCCTCGCAAGGGTGTTGCTCGATCAGACTTTCGATGAGTCCACCACCCCTGCCGACGAGCGAGAGGCTGCGCTCATCGTCGCCCGCTCCTTGGCGCGCAGCCTGCAAGCGGGGTTGATCCCCGCCTCTTAAGGGTGTGGTGCTTTTTCGATCGGGGCGCATCGCTTTGTGGGCGACTCGCCTTTCCTTTTCGTCTTCATCGCCATTGACCCCAAAGCGCAAAGAGGGGAGTGCGCTTTCGATACGCCGTTTTTCGGCGAGGTGCGAAAATTCCATTAATCGTTAAAATCCGTACCGTTGGACGATGCAAAGACTTATCACGAAGACCCCATCAAAAGACCCTTCGACTCAAGAGATATTCTCGGATGCCCACAGCCAAAGAACTAGCCGATGCGATTCGCGTGTTGTCCATGGATGCCGTGCAGCAGGCGGGATCCGGCCACCCGGGGATGCCGATGGGGATGGCGGATATCGCGCAGACCCTGTGGTGCGACCATCTTCGGCACGATCCGGCGCACAGCGATTGGCCGGATCGCGATCGCTTCGTATTGTCGAACGGCCACGGCTCGATGCTGCTCTATGCGCTGCTGCATCTATCGGGCTACGACCTTCCCATCGACGAGATCCGACGTTTCCGCCAACTGGGGTCGAGCACCCCCGGGCATCCCGAATACGGCGATACCCCGGGGGTCGAGACCACCACCGGGCCTTTGGGGCAGGGCCTTGCCAATGCGGTGGGGATGGCCATCGCCGAAAGGGCGTTGGCGGCGCGCTTCAATCGCAAAGGGCACGAGATCGTCGATCACCGCACTTGGGTTTTTCTCGGCGACGGCTGCCTGATGGAGGGGATCTCGCACGAAGCCTGCTCGCTCGCCGGCACCTTGGGGCTCGGCAAGTTGATAGGGATTTACGACGATAACGCCATTTCCATCGACGGCGACGTCAAAGGGTGGTTCACCGACGATACCCCCAAGCGCTTCGAGGCTTATGGCTGGCATGTGATACGGGATGTGGATGGCCACGATGCGGCGGCGGTGAGCCGAGCCATCGCCGAGGCCAAGGCGGTCTCGGATCGCCCCTCGCTCCTATGCTGCAAGACGATCATCGGCTTCGGTTCGCCGGGCAAGCAAGGCGATGCCTCGGCTCACGGCTCGCCCTTGGGGGTCGAGGAGGTCGAGCGGGCCCGCGCATCGCTCGGCTGGACGCATCCCCCTTTCGAGATCCCCACCGATATCTACGCCGCTTGGGATGCCCGTCCGTCGGGCGAAAAACGCTATCGAGATTGGTGCGAGCGATTCGAATCCTATCGCGCCGCCTTCCCCGAGGAGGCGGGCGAGTTCGAGCGCCGAATGCAAGGTCTTTTACCCCGAGGCTGGGATGCGGCATGCGAGGACGCCCTTGCCGCCGTCGATGCCGCGGCCTTGTCGGTGGCATCGCGCAAGGCCTCGCTCGATGCCCTCGAAGCCTTGGGTCCGATGCTGCCGGAGCTGATCGGAGGCTCCGCCGACCTCACCGGCTCCAATCTCACCCTTTGGAGCGGATCCGAGATCCTCTCGCGGGATTGTCCTGATGGGAACTACATCCATTTCGGGGTGCGCGAATTCGCGATGAGCGCGATCGGCACCGGCCTTGCCCTGCACGGCGGTTTCATCCCCTACTGCGCGACCTTTCTCGTTTTCTCCGAATACGCCCGCAATGCGCTGCGCATGGCGGCGCTGATGGGACAACGCGTGATCTTCGTCTTCACCCACGATTCCATCGGCTTGGGCGAGGACGGCCCCACCCATCAGGCGGTGGAGCAGACCGCCACCTTGAGGCTGATCCCCGGGATGTCGGTGTGGCGCCCTTGCGATGCGGTGGAGTCCATGGTGGCTTGGCAAGAGGCTTTGATGCGCCGGGAGGGGCCGACTTGTCTGCTCTTTTCGCGTCAGGGGCTTTCTCACCAAGAGCGAAGCCGCAAGCAGGTGGAAGATATCAAGCGAGGGGCGCATGTTTTGAAAGAAGGAAGCGATGCGCTGTTGATCGCCACCGGCTCCGAGGTCGGCATCGCAATGAGCGCCGCCGCCTTGCTCGATGCCCAAGGCCTTTCGGTGCAGGTGGTCTCGATGACCAGCGTGGATCGATTCGAAGCCCAGGACGAGGCCTATCGCGCATCGGTGCTGCCGCCCTCGCAGCGGGCCAGGGTGGCGGTCGAGGCGGGCATCCCGCACGGTTGGCGGGCTTGGACCGGCGAGGATGGAGCGGTCATCGGGGTGAGCGATTTCGGAAAGTCCGCCCCGTGGAAGGATGTCTACGAATATTTCGGGCTGACCGCCGAACATGTCGCCGCCGAGGTCCGGCGGGTGATCGAAAGGCTTCGCTCCCCTTAGAAAAAAAATCCCGTCGGAGCGCTCAAGGGAGGGCGGCGAGCCATCTCCCGATGTCTTCGGCGGTTCGAAGAGACGGGTTTTTCAAGATCCCCCGAACGATGATCGGGTGATCGAGGATTCATCGAGCGGCATCTTCGATGCTGCCGATCGTGCGGAATTTCGATAAAGGAGAGACGATGTGAACGCCAAGAAATACCTGATCGCCCTTGCGCTCTTACCGCTGTTTTTCGCCAACGCCCATGCCCAGTTGAGCCCCACCAAGCATTGGGCCGATGCCGAGGCGATATGCAAAAAAAGCATCGAGGAGTTCGCCCCTTTCGAGTTCATCTGGGAGCCGGGCACCCCCGTTTTCTCGGCGGCGCATATCAACGACACCGATAACATCAGATATAGCGGAGCGGGCATTCAATTCAAAACCCCCAAGGGCGATTGGTTGCGCATCAAATACCACTGCAACTATTACCCCGGCTCGAAGATCTGGCGGGTGGGGCTCCATGAATATTCCCAAAAACTGATCGAGAACCTGATGAGCTGCAAATGATCCTCTGATCATCGAATCCGCTTTTGAAAGCCCGGCCCTTCGCACCGAGGCGGCATATCCTCAGCTTGGGTGGAAGGGACCGGTCTTGATATGAGATTCGATCGCTTGCGAGGGTCGGATCAGGCCAAGGCGACTCGAAAGGCTTTCCTCCATCCCATTGCATACCGTTGTCTTCGCTCTTCATCCTCCGGTCTTTTTCAAGGCTCGTTCGAAGGGATAGGGGCTTTCGCAGCGCAAAGGGTGCGCGGTTTGCGAAAGCCCCTTCCCGTTCAGGCCGCCCCCCTTAGGCGGAGGGTGCTTGATCGAGGCTTTTGGATTCCTCGCCTTTTTCGTCTTGCGGCAGCACCAAGTTGAGCACGATGGCGATCAGGGCTGCGGGAAGCAATCCCGAGACCATCAGCAATTTCCAAGTGCCCGAAAGATGTTGCAAGGCTCCGGGTTCGAGTTGCAGCCCCAAGCCGACCGCAAGGGAGATGGCGAAGATCAGCATGTTGCGTCGGCTCCAATTCACTTGGGAGAGGATCGAAGCGCCCGCCGATGCCACCATTCCGAACATCACGATCACCCCGCCGCCGAGGACCTCGATCGGTATCGTGGAGACGATCGCCCCCACTTTCGGGAAGAGTCCGGCGATGACCAGCGCCACCGCTCCGATCGTGACCACCATCCGGCTCATCACTCCGGTCATCGCCACCAGTCCGACATTTTGGCTAAAGGAGGTATTGGGCAGCCCTCCGAAAAGACCGGCGACGGCGGTACCCAAGCCATCGGCCATCGTGGCCCCTTGAATCTCCTGGTCGGTGGCTTCTCGCCGGGCCCCGCCTCGGCAGATACCCGATACATCGCCGACCGTTTCCACCGCCGAGACCACGGACATCGCGCACATGCCGATGATCGCGGCCGCGGTGAACTCGATCCCGAAGTGGAAGGGATCGGGCAAGGCGAAGAATTCAGCCCGTCCGACCGCCCCGAAGTTGACCATGCCCATCGCGAGCGCGACCAAGTAGCCCGCCAGCATCCCCAACAGCACCGCGGCGGAGCTCAGCATCCCGCGGGTGAAGAAGTTGAGGACCAAGGTCACCACGATGACGATTCCGGCGATGCCCCAGTTCAGCAAACTGCCGTATTCCGGCTTGCCGATGGCCGGCACGCCGCCGGCGGCGTATTGGATGCCGACTTTGATCAGGGCCAAGCCGATCATCAGCACGATCAACCCCGTGACCAGAGGCGGCAGGGCGAAGCGGATGCGTTTGATGAAAGTGCCGAGCAGTAGGTGGAAGATGCCTCCGACCAGTACCCCGCCCATCACCGCCGCCATCGCCCCCGCTCCCTTGCCCGCCACCAGCGGGATCATGATCGGCACGAAGGCGAAACTCGTTCCTTGCATGATCGGCAAGCGAGCGCCGATCGGACCGGCGCCGATGGTTTGCAGCAGGGTTGCCAGCCCCGCAAAAACCATGCTCATCTGGATCATGTAGATCATTTCGGGGAAATCCGGGGAGTTCGAGCCGAAGCCGAAACCGGCGGCCCCGGCGATGATGATCGCCGGAGTGACATTGGAGATGAACATCGCCAGAATGTGCTGGATACCGAGCGGAATCGCCTGAGACATCGGTGGCGTCCAGTTCGGGTCCGCCAGCTGTTGCGGCGTTCCGATTGTGGTGTTTTGCGCCATCGTCATTTCCTCCTCGGGTGCAAGGAAGCGAAAAAAGAGCCTTGTATCGAATCCCCGGCAAGCAAGCATCGACGGGGTCAAGGCCAAGCGGGCAGCGAGTTGCGAAAGCCGCATCGAACGAGGCGGCTATCGGGCAATGGTAGAGCAAACGACAAATCAATCAATGATATGTCCGTTTTTGCCAAGTCATCGCTCGAAGGGCGAAAAAGCGATCCGAAGGGTCAAGGGCTCTCGGGGTGGGATCGAGGAGCGTAGCCCGTAGGGTGTCGGGTGGATTTTTTCGACGATGAGCGACCAAGAGCCTCGATGCTTGGCCTTGTCGCGCAGGCCCGCTTTTCGATATGCGAGGCTTGAAAGGGATCGTCGCGATGGATCGATCCCGGAACGAGGGTCCGCCCATGTATCCTCTCAATGCCCCGTCGGGGGCCAGCGGAACACTTTTTTCGTAGATGTGGCGGCATTCGATCCGGATGATCGCTTACCGACGTTCGATAAAATGATCGACAATTCGAGAGGTCGATGCGATCGTTTGCGCCGCTTGAGCGCATCGAGGATAGACTTCTTCGAAGGCGGGATGTATTTCAAAGGGAGTGGCTATCGATATCGCCTCGGCCCGAGTCGCTCGGCGATAAGCGGCGAAGGGCGCAAGCCTCGAGACGATCTTCCTTCCAAAGGTCGTTCTCATCGCCTCGATCCATCCCGAGTCGACCCTCGTTTTTCCAGTCCCTCGAGACTTCGCGATCTTCGGGCCGCCAAGCCCCCCGATGTGTCGATATCGCATGTGCCACCCGTTTCGAAGCGGCGTTATCGGCCGCCCGAGGCGAAGATCCCGTCGGCGGATACAAGGCCCAAGAGCCGGTGAATGTTCTTTGCAGGCCTTGGGATCGATTCTTTGAAACTGACCAATGAGAAGAGGATGCGATATGACGATCAATGCAGGTATCAATGGTTTCGGCCGCATCGGCCGCAATATCTTGCGCGCCCTTTATGAGAGCGAGCGCCAAGACGAGATCCGAATCGTTGCCATCAACGATTTGGGGGATGCAAAGTCCAACGCCCATCTTTTGCGCTATGACACGGTGCACGGTCGCTTTCCGGGCGAGGTCGAGGTCGATGGCGATGCCCTGATCGTCAACGGGGATCGCATCCGGGTGTTGGCCGAACGGGATCCGCAGCAACTGCCTTGGAAGGAGCTCGAAGTGGATGTCGCCCTCGAATGCACCGGCTTGTTCACCGGGCGCGAGAAAGCGGGCGGGCATCTGCGGGCAGGGGCGAAGAAGGTGATCATTTCCGCTCCGGGGGGCGCAGATGTCGATGCCACCATCGTCTACGGGGTCAATCACCGAACCTTACGCGCCTCGCACGAGGTGATATCCAATGCCTCTTGCACCACTAATTGCTTGGCCCCAGTGGCCAAGGTCATTCACGAGCGCATCGGTATCGAGCATGGATTGATGACCACCATCCATGCCTATACCAACGATCAGGTGTTGAGCGATGTGCGCCATTTAGACCTGCGGCGAGCCCGTTCCGCCACCCAGTCGATGATTCCCACCGGCACCGGGGCGGCGCGGGCGGTGGGGTTGGTGCTGCCGGAGCTCGACGGCAAGCTCGACGGGTTCGCGATCCGCGTTCCCACCATCAATGTCTCGGTGGTGGATCTGACCTTGACCGCCAAGCGCGATACCACACCCCAGGAGATCAACGAGGCGCTCAAAGATGCCTCGGAAAACGATCTGGCCGGGATTCTCGCTTATTGCGATGAGCCCTTGGTATCGGTGGATTTCAATCACCATCCGGCATCCTCGATTTGCGATGCCTCTTTGACTCGGGTGATCGACGGGCGTTTGGTCAAGGTCATCGCGTGGTACGACAATGAGTGGGGCTTTTCGAATCGAATGCTCGATACTCTGTCGGCGTCGATGAGCGCACCTTAGAAAAGGGGCTTTGGCGATGCCGGTCCACCTTGAAGGAACTTCCGCATCTCGCATCCCGAGCCTTCGGGATTTCGACCTCGAAGGCCGAAGGCTCTTGATCCGCGAGGATCTGAACGTTCCGATAAAAGACGGTGTGATCGGCAGCGATGCCCGCATTCGCGCCGCCCTTCCCGGGTTGCGCCATGCCCTCGAGGCCGGGGGGCGGGTACTGGCGATGTCGCATTTGGGTCGCCCGAAGCCCGGTCGTTTCGATCCCGCGCTATCGATGGCACCGGTGGCGGTGCGGCTCGGCGAACTCCTTGATCGATCGGTACGCCTGATCGATGCCGGCGTCGAGGATTGGCCACGGACTTGCGCCGATATCGAAGCCGGTCAGATCGCCCTTTTGGAAAACCTTCGTTTTCTCCCCGGCGAGGTCGAGAACGACGATGCCCTTTCCTCGGCGATGGCCGGGCTTTGCGATATCTATGTGATGGATGCCTTCGGCAGCGCGCATCGCGCCCATGCATCCACTTGCGGAGTCGCCCGCTTCGCTCCTTGCGCCTGTGCCGGGCCGCTGCTCGAGGCGGAGCTCGAGGCCTTGGGAAGGGCCTTGGCGAAGCCCGATCGTCCCCTCGTGGCCGTGGTCGGCGGGGCCAAGGTCTCCACCAAGCTCGGGGTGCTCGAATCCCTCGCCGAGAAGGTCGATGGACTGATCCCCGGCGGGGGGATCGCCAACACTTTCATCGCCGCCGCCGGTTTCGATGTGGGGGCGTCGTTGATGGAGCCGGACCTTGTCGATCGGGCCTTGCGAATTCGCCGCGCGATGATCGAGAGCGGAAAGGATATCCCGCTACCGGTCGATGTCGTGGTTTCCACCTCGGTCGACGGATCCGCACCGGTCGAGGTGCGCGCCTTGGATGCCATCGCCCCCGACGAGATGATCCTCGATATCGGCCCGCAAACCGCCCGCGCTTACGGGGCGCTGATCGAGGGTGCGGGAACGGTGGTATGGAACGGGCCGCTCGGGGTTTTCGAGCGCACCGCCTTCGCCGCCGGAACTTGCGAGATTGCAAAGGCCATCGCCCGCTCGTCGGCTTTTTCGATCGCCGGCGGCGGGGATACGCTCGCCGCCGCTTCGGCCTTCGAGGTCGTGGACGATCTATCCTATCTCTCCACCGGCGGCGGGGCCTTTCTCGAATTCCTGGAAGGCCGCACCCTGCCCGGGGTATCGGCTCTCGAAGCCCGCCTTCCTTAGGGAATCGAAGATCTTGAATCGCCTTGTCGATCCGGCGTTTTATCGACGGCTCCTTTTTCGCGCCGCCTTCGCCTCCCTCGTTTTATCGACGGGAATCTGTTTATCGTTTATCGCCCCCGCTGCGGTTCATGCGCAGCCCGTGGCGGTCAACGGGCTGCTTCCGGTGCAGGTGCAGCCGCAGCCCTACGATGAGGACGAGGAATCCCTGCTCCGACTGCTAAGCGCGGTGGTCTCGGTGCAGGCGGTCATTCCCGAAAACGCCCGTACCGTCAACACCTTGGGGAGGGTGCGATCCGGCAGCGGGGTGGTGATCGACGGCACCGGGCTCGTCGTGACCATCGGTTATCTGATCCTCGAGGCCGAGAAGGCGTGGGTGCAAACGGCCGGCGGGCAGCGCACGGGAGCGAAGATCCTCGCTTACGACCACGATAGCGGCTTCGGGTTGCTGCGGGCTAACAAGCCCCTCGACAAGGTGGTCCCGATGCCGCTCGGGGATTCGGATCGCTTGGAGAAAGGGGGAGTGGCGGTGGTCGTATCCTTCGGGCGCTTGGAGCCTGCGATCCTGCCGGTGCAGACGATCTCGAGGCGCGATTTCGCAGGTTACTGGGAGTATCTGTTGGAGGATGCGCTGTTCACCTGGCCCCCGCATCGGGATTACGGAGGGGCGGCGTTGATCTCCACCGACGGCGAGCTCGTCGGTATCGGCTCGCTCGTACTGTCCGATGCCGACCCCGAGGCGGCGGAGCCCAAACACCGGATCGGCAATATGTTCGTTCCCCTCAACCATCTCAAGGAGATCATCGCGGATCTGATCGCCCAAGGACGATCGTCGCAGCCTCCGAAGCCGTGGCTCGGTCTACATACGAGGCAGGGCGAGGACGATCGGGTGATCGTGATACGCGTGGCCCGGGACGGCCCGGCAGCCAAGGCCGGGATCGAGCCCGGGGATCTGATCGCCGAGGTGGAAGGCAAGCGCGTGCGCGGTCTGATCGATTTTTATCGCATCCTATGGAAAGGGCGGGTGGCGGGGGATCGCATCACCCTCGATATCCGGCGAGACGGCCGGATGTTGGCGGTCGAGATCGATTCCATCGATCGTCATCGCTGGCTCCGCTTGTCATCGCCCTAGAAATCGGCTTTTCCCGCGCCCTTTTTTCGACTTGGCCCATCCCGATATTTATTCGAAGAAGCCGAGGGTTTGCGATGGGAAGAAGAAATCGATCGATAGACAAAGCGAGGAGCACCAAAGTGGCCATCGAAGGCGGATGTCTATGCGGCATCGTTCGTTATGAAATCACAGGTCCCTTGACCTTTGCGGATCATTGCCATTGTTCGATGTGTCGGCGACAGCATGGGGCGGCGTTTTCGACCTACGCCGCCTTCGACCCGAGTCATTTCAAATGGCTATCGGGAGAAGACTTCATCAAGATATACGAGACATCGACGGGTGCCGGATGGTGTTTTTGCAGCGAATGCGGCTCTTCGTTGGCAGGCACCGAACAAGGCCGAATCACCTGCATAACGCTGGGCACCGTCGAAGGGGATATCGATATCGAACCGGCTTTGCATCTCTTCGTCGGCTCCAAAGCCAAGTGGTACGACATCGCCGACGATCGACCGCAGTTCGAAAAAAGACCGCCGGTCACCTGCGAGCCTCGATGAGTTCCTGATGGGTTCTTTCTTGAAAAGACGAGCGCATCCTTGGCCGCCGATGGTCGGATATCGGCGGCCGAGCCAAGGCCTCGATCGCTTCGCTTAGGCGGTGAGTCGGTCGAAAGCCTCTTTGTATTTGCCGGCGGTTCGCTCGATCACCTCGGCATCCAAGGAGGGGGCGGGTGCCTTTTTATTCCAACCCTTCGCTTCCAGCCAGTCTCGAAGATATTGTTTGTCGAAGCTCGGGGGACTGGTGCCCACGGCATATTCATCCGCAGGCCAAAATCTCGATGAATCCGGGGTCAGGACCTCGTCGATCAGCGTCAGCTCCCCATCGTCATCGAAGGCGAATTCGAATTTCGTATCCGCGATGATGATGCCGCGTTCGGCCGCGAACTCCGCCGCCTCTCGATAGATACGGATGCTGGTATCGCGCACCTTCGAAGCCGCCCGCTCTCCGATCAAATCCACCGCCGTCGCGAAATCGATATTCTCGTCGTGCGCCCCGGCGTCGGCCTTGGTCGATGGAGTGAAGATGACCTCCGGGAGTTGTTGCGCCTGCTGCAACCCCGAGGGCAGATCGATGCCGCAGACTTGTCCGGTGCGCTGATAGTCTTTCCAGCCGGAGCCGATGAGGTAGCCGCGCACGATGGCCTCGATGGCCAAGGGCTTCAATCGACGAACGACCATTGCCTGATCCCTCACCCGTTCCAGGATATCGGCATCTTGGATCACATCGGAAGGGGTGATTTGCGCAAGATGATGGCGGACGATCGAGGAAATGCGCGAGAACCAAAAATGCGAAAGGCCGGTCAGCACCGCTCCCTTGCCGGGAATGGGGTCGGGAAGCACCACGTCGAAGGCGGAAATGCGATCCGTGGCCACGATCAGCAGGTGATGATCGTCCACCGCATAGATATCCCGCACCTTGCCGCGTCCGAGCAATTCCAGCTCGGGGATCTCGGTTTCGAAGAGCGCCGGTTTCGGCATGCTTTTGGCTCCTTTATGGATCGAAGAAGAGGATTTCCAAGGAAACGACCGAGGAAATGACGGGATCGATCCCGTTTTTCACTCGTCCGCCTTCCAACCGCCCTTCATGTCCGGTAGTCGTTTATGAGAGACGGATCTGAATTATATCCTCGACAAATATCGTTGATGGGGCAATTCTTGCAGTCGGGATTACCGTGATTCAGACAATAATTTCGACCGATGGCGATCAGCCCATCATCGAATTCGGATACTTTATTATTCCCTTCCATCAGAAGGGGGTGCTGAAATCGCTGAATTTGAATTCTTTCAGATCGCCGTCTCGCGGTTTTCAAGTGATTGATACAAATATCGTTATAAAGATCGACGATCGATCGAGGAACCGATTTGCTCACGGGCATATTACGGATATTGGTGACTCGAATATAATCGGTATCTCCCTTTCCCCCTCCTTCTTTGATGACTTCTTTTTTTTCATATTCGGATTCCTCCGCCAACTCCAAAAAATAACCGGATCTCCATAATACGCGCCCGGCATTGGAATCGAAAGGTACCTCGTAGGAATATTCTCCCCAGCCGGCATCGTGGTTTTTATCGATCAAGCGAAATCTGGATACTACCCACTTGGCGAAAAGATGACATGCTTTATCCCCGATCGCTTTTCCCAGACCGTATCGATGATGAGATTTTAAATTCTCACTCATTTTTTCCGACGAAGGGAAGCTGGAAAGATAATCGGTAAGGCATGTCGCATCTTCGTCGATATCGCAGTCTTTGGACAGTAAATAAGGAACCGCAATGGGAACTCCCCAGCGAAAAATGGCGTAGTTAAGAGTCTGCTTGCAATTATCCATATATAGATTGTATCTACCCGGGGTGGATTGATTCCTCGCTGCCCAATCCTTGGATCTGATCCCTTTGATGATATCATGATGGCGGATAATATCGTCTACGGAAATGTTGATCTCCTCGAAGAAATCCACGGGTTTATGAAAAATTCTGATCTCCTTGGAGTAAAGATCGTTGATGATACCGACCATCATCTCTCTTACACCCTCGATATCCGGCCCTTGATCCAATACCGCATTGAGAAGCAAAAATCGTAAGATTATCTCCCTTCTGGTGCATCCTCCATCTCGTTTGTCGAGGTTTTCTACTTCCAGATCACCATAACGAAAAAAGTGATTGAATGCATCGATGCTCCTCACGGGAGGATCCAGTGGTTCGGATCTCCCGAATTCGGATATTTTACAAGTTAAATTCGACAGAAATTTTAAATCCATGATCCCGCCTTTATTTTTTCGACCCGAGGTATCAGCTGATAGGGTCTTTCCTTTCGATCGAAAATTCGCTCGATCGATAAATTGATATAGTCCATCTCGATATCATATCCGACGACTTTTCGAGTGTGCCGCAAGGCGACCTTTGCCGTTTGTCCGCTGCCGGAAAAAGGATCGAGAACTTCATCCCCTTTTTGAGAATAAAGGAGTGTCAATCGACGCACTATTTCGTCGGGATAAGGGCAAGGATGATCGATCGTTCGTGGAGGAACCGGGGCGATATGCCAAATATTATTGGCGATATCTCGTTTGAAAAGATCGTCGATCGGAAGGGCGGAATCGACATCCCTTCGAACCACATCCCCTTTTTTGAATACTAAAATATATTCACTCATGATATTGGGATAGTAGTAACCCGATCTCGGATGCTGAATAAAAGAGCCGGCGCGTTTGACGCCTCCGGTTACTTTATTCCAGATGATATCCTGATGAAAATTCCATCCATCGGAGATCATCTGCGCCGTGAAGTCGAAGGGAGCGGGGAAGTGCTTTTTATTCTTCAATATGGTGCCCAGCACCACGGCGCAAAATCCACCGTCCATCGTGACCCGATAGACCTCCTTGAAAATGACGCTCATTTGCAAGAGCCATTGCTCGTAAGTCGCCCCGCACTTGTCATAAGCGCGTTGACGATACCAAACATCGTTTCCTTTGTCGGCATGCAGGTCGTAGTCGATGGCATCCCAGTAAGGGGGGGAGGTGATTGTCAGTGCGATGCTATCGTTATCGAGTTCTTCCATATTTTCGGATGACTTGCAATAAAAGCGCCAGCCGTCACCGGCCACGAGATTTTTTCCGGCTTTTTTTCCGGCCTTGGTGATGCGGAGTTTCGCTGACGAAGGTGCCTGCTTCGAGGACTTGCGCCGATATTGGCGCGTTTTGGCGGTTTGACCTTTTAGCAAAGCCAACTGATCCATCGTCGTTCACTCCTTTTTACGTGGTTGAATCTCGGGCGCTATCTTTGCGTTTTCCGATGCCTTTTCGGATCGAAAAACGATCGTCGACAAAGCACCGATCCGCCATCGGGGGATCATATCCCGTCGGGGCTTGTTTCGTTGCCGATATCGCCTTTGTTCTGTGGCGATCGATCCTTACTCGTTAGAGCCGCTTGCCGGTTTTTTGGCCGAACGTGCATGCCATCGCCTCCGAGGGCGAGGCCCAAGGTCGCCCCCACGATACCGCCGCCGACGATGATGACATCGTATTTCATCGAGATCCCTCGAGGTCTTGATCGTCTTCGTCTTCGAGCGATGGCGCGGGCGTCGGCCGGATCCCCAGCGCGAGATCCGGCACCTTGCCTGCAAGCCCCGTCGCTTGGCGCGTCAAGGCGCTTTCGAGCCCCGTCATCTCTTTCCTTCACAAAGAAAGCTTACGGCCTGTTGCGGGTGTGCCGGGTGTGGAAGATCAACCGCTCCGGGGTATATCGTCATCCGAATGCAGCCAAGGACGGTCGTCCTCGCCAAAGGCCGGGGCCACACGGCGAGATGCCCGATACGCCCATGACCGAAGCCATCGAACAGGTCATCGAGGACAGCCCGTTTCATGGCGAAGGATACCGCAAGGTGCACGCGCTCTTGCGATTCAAGGACGTGTACAACGAACAATGGATGATCGAGCGCCACGGGCATCGCTCGCCGAGCCAGTTCATACGCGACGAGACGGGAGAAATCCCGATCGCCGCCTGATCTGCGAAAGTTGTTTCAACAACCCGAGTGCGCTACATGGCCCCGGCTAACGATTCATATCAGCTCTTGGGTCTTGTCGTCGGTTTCGCCATAACGACTCAACGCCGGCGGCTTGAGTCCTTCATAAGCCTTTTCGATTTGTGCATTGATGGCCCGGTTGTTCTGTTCGAACAGGCTGTTGCCCGCAAGGTCGCTTTCCACCAGCAACGGCCCGAAGTTCTCTACTTTCAGGACCCAGATGGCTTGTGCGATTCCGAGTTCATCCAGCCAATGCGCGGCTTCCACCTCGACGATGCCGCGTCCGAGCAGTGCACCCGTGCCGTATCCGACGGTCGTCAGGTAAACGGCGCCGGCGGGAACAAAGATGTCGCGGTAGTGCGCTTCGCTCATTCCGCCCTTGCCGATGATGACGCGGCACCCGCTGACTTCGAACCATCGGGGCAACCATTTGGCGAAGCGGAAGCTCGCGGTTGCGGTAACCGCACCGACGTTGAAACTGCCGTCGTCATTCACAGAGGCTGCCGGCGAACAATGAAAGTTCACGTTCGCAATGCGAGACAGGTCATCCGGTGGCGCCATGCCGTCTCCGAGGATACGCTGATACACGCCTTCGCGGCCCGTCATGATGAGCCCGTCGAGATACACCACCGTTCCGACTTCAATCCCTTCGAGGTCGGTGCGGGTGATGGGCGTCTTCAGCCGGATTGTGTTGAGATTTGCTTTGCTGTTGGCCATCCGATGCTGTTCCTGCGCATGTAAGGGGTGAACCACTGCGGGTCGGTGCGATACGCGATGCCGCCGTCGCTGAAGAGTCGCGCAGTTGCCCGACGCGACGACAGACAGAAGCAGTGCACGCTCATGGGCATGCCGCCCGTGTGCGTGTAGCCAACTTCGATGTGGGTGTCGACCACCATGGAGCGCCCGGCAAATCCCATGGCACCCATGCCGATCGAGTTGCCGAGTTCTGTCAGTGCGAGTTCGAGCGCCGCGATCTCGAGATCGGGGTTGCGGTCCCCGACCGTGCGAAGGCACGCGGCCTGTTTGCCGAGCACCATCGTGGTGTCTTTGGAGCCACCGAGCCCGATGCCTACGATGGCGGGTTGGCATGCAAGCCCCCGCTTCCCGAATGCGACCATCGTGTCCAGGAAGAAGCGCTTGATGCCGTCAACCCCATCGCCTGGAAACAGCATGCGGTAGTCGGTACCGAACAGTCCGCCTTTGTGAACGGTGGTGATGTCGATCCAGTCGGCGTCGGGTTCGAAGGACCATTCGATCTCGGGCGCGTTGATGCCGACATTGTTGTTGTTGTCGTGACGCGATAGCGGATGTACCCGGTTAGGCCGAAGGGGTACTTCTTGAGTTGCACGTGCCGTCGCGCCGCGAAGTGCCGCTTCCAGCGCAATGAATCCACCTTCGATGCCCGCTTCGTTACCTACCTTGACGTAGTAGCGCGGTACGCCGGTATCGGCACACATCGGCCGGCGATCGTTGTTGGCGACCGTCCAGTTATCGAGCATCGATTCCAGCACGAAGCAAGACAATGGCCCTGTCTCTTCGCCCGACATCGCCTCGATGCCTTGTCGGTAGTCTTCCGGGATTTCGATTCCGGCCTTGCACATGATCTGAAACGCGGCCTCGTCCAAAGCCGCGATTGTGATGACGCTCATCAGCGACGTCCTCCCATACCGGCGGTCGGCGGAGCGCCCGCTTCGTCTTCAATCAGTGACTTGCCGGGTTTGACGATGCAGAAGTCCACGGGCTCGGTATCGAAACTCAATCCCGTATCGGACTTACGTATGACGGTGTAGCGACTCGACTCGAGTTCGCCCGTGTCCGGAAAGTCCTCTCTGTAGTGCGCACCGCGCGAGTTTTCACGCGCAAGCGCGGCCCGGGCGATGGTCTTGGAGATCAGGATCTGGGAGTCCAGATTCAGCCAGTCGTGCCACGTGAGATTGAAGGCCCGTCCCGCATCCGCAATGCCGGTCCGCTCGAGCGTTTCACCGAGTGCGTCAAGATCCGAGATGGCCGCCGTCAGCGTTGTTTCGTCGCGCAAAATGCCGACCTTGTCCCACATGAGGTCCTGCAGTTGGAGCCGGAGTTCGTTCAGGTTCCCGCCAGTGGCATCGAAGGGTCGCAAACAGTCGGCGGCAGCTTCGGCGAGGGCATCCTCATCCGGATCGCGTAACCCTTCGTCACGCACGAACGCAGCCATCCGCTCACCTGCGATGCCACCGAAGACAGTCGAGTTGGCAACACCGTTACCGCCCAGCCGGTTGGCGCCGTGCACGCCACCGGTGTCTTCGCCCGCAAGGAAGAGGCCGTGCAGGTCGGTCGTGCAGTCTTCATCGAAGACGACACCACCCATCATGTAGTGCGCGGTTGGCACAACTTCAACGCGGTCACCAGCCAGGTCGAAACCGCAGTCGGCGCAGCGCGTGACCATGCCTTTGAATTGCTGCGCGACCTTTTCGGGGCCCAAGTGTTTCATCTCGATGTATACGCCGCCGTTCGGCGTCGTGCGTCCGTCGCGCATCTCCTTGTAGATGGAACGCGATACGATGTCGCGCGTCGCCCGTTCGCCGTGTTCGTGGTAGTCGAACATGAAGCGAGTGCCTTCACCGTTCAGCAAATGCCCGCCTGCGCCACGAAGTCCTTCCTCGAGGACCGTGCCGGTCATGCGCGTATCGCGGCCGGCAAGCAACCCCGTCGGATGGAACTGCACCATCTCCATGTCGCGCAATGCGAGACCTGCGCGGAGCGCCATGGCCATGCCGTCGCAAGCTTTGTCGCCCGATGGTGTGTGATAGCGGTACATCGTGGGGCCGCCGCCCGCCGCCATGAGCACTGACCGTGCGCGCACGAAGCGCAGGTCGCCGGTGCGCATATCGATGAACAGCACGCCGGCAACGCTCGCACCGTCGGTTGTACATATCAAAGAGACGGCTCGGTGTTCTTCGAGGCGCGCGATGTTTCGCGACCAGATCTGTTCCAAGAGCCGATTGATGATCTCGATGCCGGTCAGGTCGCCCTTATGCACGGTGCGATCGAAACTCTGACCGGCAAACGCCTTTTGGTGCATCGTCCCGTCGGGGTTCCGATCAAAGAAGCAGCCGACTTCGTTCTCGAGTTCATGGATACGTTCGACGGCGGTTTCGACGAGACGCCAGGCCAAGCGTTGGTCGGGAAGCCACTTGCCACCGACAATCGAGTCCATGAAATGCCGCTCGATGGAGTCGCCGTCGGCAATGGCGACGTTGTAGCCGCCTTGCACCATGCGTGTGCAGCCACATTTTCCAAGCAAGCCTTTGGCGGCGACGGTGATGTCGAGCTCGGGGTTGGCCTGATGCGCGTGCAATGCAGCAAACAACCCGGCACCACCGCTACCGATGATCAACACATCCGTGTCATGTCGTTCGATATTCATGCGGACTGACCGAGGTTGAAAGCAAATACGAGACTGACTGCGACCGCCGTTCCGGATGCGATGGAGATCCAGGTGCGCTGTCGATCCGACCAGATCCAGAGTTCGGCCATGAGCAAGCGGAGCCCGCCGGTCAGATGTAAGGCGAGTGCAAGCACAAGCAACCACTGTGCGAATTTGAGCAACGGCGAATCGGCCCAGGCAAGAAACGAATCCATCTTTTGTGCGCCTTCGAGCGCGAGCCCGAGCGCGAGGAAGTGCAGCGGTAAGAACAACGCCAGAGCCAAGCCGGAGATTCGATGCGCGAGAAACGCCCAGTAGCCTGCATGTCCGCGATGAGGGCGGCCGATCATGAAACCGTCACCGCGAAAACCGCGCGTAAGCCGAGCAGTAGAGTCAGCACCACGAACAAGTGGGCGATAGCAGCCGTGGCCCCGCGATTGAGAGCCGTCCACTCATCGAGTATGTTGCGCAGACCCAGTCCGGCATGCAGGGCAACGCTGACCACGAAGAGCGTATAAAACAAGCCCCACGCCACACTGCCTTGCGTACGCCCGAGAATCTCTCCGGCACTCAAGCCCCCTCGCACCGCGTAGATGACGAGCCCGAGATGCACAATCACCACGGGCACCATCACGAGTGCGCTCAGGCGTTGTAGAACAAAGGCGAGCGGCGTCATGATAGCTTCAACCGTCCGGATAAATACGCCCTCGACAAGGCCTTTTTCAATCCCGCGATGGCTGCTGACGGATCCAGCCCGACTGGACAGTGTTGCGTGCACGATTGGTGCGTATGGCAGCTCATGCAGCCACCGTTCACCGCAACCGACCGCAAAACGTAGCCAAGATGCGCATCGCGCTCATCGTTGAAAGCAACCCAAGCCCGGTTCAATGCCGCCGGACCGAGGTACTCCTTGCGCCAACTCACTACATCGCACGCGGAGTAACAGACCGCGCAGTTGATGCACTCCACGTGCGCGTTCGCCGTCTGCCGTGCGGGTGAATCCGGCTTGATTCGGGCGTAAGCATCGCGCCGGGTCGCAGCACCGTGGAAGCGTCCGCGAGCGCTTTGCCACTTCTCGAAGAACGGCGTCATGTCCGCCGCAAGGTCCTTTATGACCGGCACATTTCCGAGCGGCTCGATGGTCAGTGAATCGCCGTCGGTCACTTTGTCGACATGCGTACGGCACGTCCAACGCGGGCGACCATTGACCGTCATCGCGCACGACCCGCACATCCCGACCCGACAGGCGAATCGATACGCCAAAGATGGATCGTCATTGCGTTGGACCCAAGTGACGACATCCAGAACCGTCTGGCTGGCCTGACGGGGAACGTTATAGTGAACGAGCCCGCCTTCAGCCCCCCCGCGCCATATCCGGACTTCGAGCGTGTCGCTCACGAGCGCTGCGACCTCGGACCGCCGCCCATCGTGCCAGTCCCTACGAATCCGATCCCGTCGATCTCGCTCACTGCCTTCCCCTTGTCTTGTGATAACCGAGGTCGTTGCCGCTTCGTGTTTGCGAACATCCGGCCATCGAACCGACCACCATCGCCCGGTCTCGCATCCGCCCGGTCTCGCATCTCCCCGCCCCGTGTCCGGGTCAGGCTGTCCGCGGATTATCTTTGAAAGTTCCTGTTTATAAAAACGACTTTTTCTTTACTGACTGTTAATCTTTGCTTACTTTACGAGAAAGGGAGATACAGCCATGTCAATTCGTCGACTGGAAACCTTGGTCGCCGTGGCCGAGACCGGCACGTTTGCAAAAGCGGCGGATAAGGGATTCATGACGCCGGCAGCGGTCAGTCAGCAGATGAAGGCGCTCGAACGCGAACTGGGCGTCACGCTGTTCGACCGGAACAAGCGCAGCCCCACGCTGACCCCGATCGGGCATGCGCTGGTCCCCAAGGCGCGCGAGGTTGCGCTCGCATACCGGGGGCTGGTCGGGTCGGTCACCGGTGAGGTCGAACTGCACGATGAGCTGACCATCGGCGCCGTACCAACCACGATGGCGGGACTGGTCCCGCGCGCCGTGAGCTCGCTTAGAGACGCCCACGCCGGCGTGCGTATACGTATCGTCCCCGGCCTATCGAGCGATCTGCTACCGCAGGTTGACCGGGGGTTTTTGGATGCGGCGATCTTGAGCGAGCCGGCGCGCGCGTACCGGCACCTGCGATGGCGGCCTTTCGCGGAAGAGCCGCTGATCGTTCTGGCTCCGCCAGACGCTGCGGAAGAGGACCCGAAGGCGCTACTGGAAACCTATCCATTCATTCGCTTCAATCGTCGGGCTTGGGTAGGCCAGCGCATAGACGAGTGGTTACGCGCACAAAACGTGCAGGTTAGCGAAACGATGGAGCTCGACACGCTGGAGACGATCTCGACCATGGTGTTCCACGGCCTCGGCGTTTCCATCGTTCCCAAACGGTGCGTACCCTCGCCACGTCCATTTGCACTCAAGCGGATACTGCTGGACGGATCGGTGGCTCCGCGGCTGCTCGGTATTTTGAGTCGGCGCGACAGTACCAAGTTCCGGCTGCTCGACATCGTTTTGGAGGAATTGACGCGTACGGTCGAGGACAGCGGTCAGGTCCGGGCGATTCGCGAAGAAGACAACGCGTAGCGACAACCCAAAGCGTCGACATGGCGCATGAGCCGGCCAGCGGGACCATCCCCGGTGCTCGTGTCGCAATATGGCGTCAAACCCGCCGGGAATCGACAGTTATCCTCACGCACCGGACCTGCGAGTTCCTGCACAACAGCCTGTATCCGTCGCCAATCGCGAAGGTTGTCATGCCGGTCCACCTGTTTCGGACCTTCGGAGGCTAAAATGATGTACGCACATCAAAAAAATCCTTGACTTGACGTACGTACATCATTTAGACTCGTCTTGCCCGGTTACGAGGGTGCGAAACAATCGGAAAACGCCACCGCTTGATCAAGAGCGAGGAGAACGAACATGAATCTGCGAAAGTTGACGTCAGTCGGGGTGGTATCCCTTGCCGCCGCCGGCTTCACCAATGCGGCACAGGCCGAGGACCTGACCTTGTGCTGGGCCGCATGGGATCCGGCCAATGCGCTGGTCGAGCTGAGCAAGGAGTTCGAGGAGCAAAGCGGCCATACCATGCATTTCGAATTCGTGCCTTGGCCGAATTTTGCGGATCGGATGCTCAACGAGCTCAACTCCGGCGGCAAGCTGTGCGATTTGCTGATCGGTGATAGCCAGTGGATCGGTGGCGGAGCGGAAAATGGCCACTACGTCAAGTTGAATGACTTCTTCGACAAGGAAGGCATCAGCATGAGCGACTTCGCCCCGGCGACGGTCTACGCCTACTCCACTTGGCCCAAAGGCACGCCGAATTACTATGCGTTGCCGGCGATGGGCGATGCCAACGGATGGTTCTATCGCAAGGACTGGTTTTCCCGAGATGACATTCGCGCGGCCTACAAACAAGCCACCGGACAAGAACTGGGCGAACCGAAGACCCAAAAAGAGCTGCTGCAGATCGCGCAATTCTTTCAAGAGCGGGAGATCGACGGGAAGAAGGTTTACGGGGCGGCGATCTTCACCGAGCGCGGTTCCGAGGGCATTACGATGGGGGTTACCTCGGCCCTTTATCCTTGGGGATTCGAATACGAAAACACCCCGGGGAAATACGATATGGAGGGGGCCGTGAACTCCCCCGAAGCGGTCGAGGCGCTGGAGTTCTACAAGGAGCTTTACGAAACGGCGACCCCGCCGGGCTATACCAACTCCTACATGGGCGAGAGTCTGGATGCGTTCAAATCCGGTCAGGTGGCGATGGCGATGAACTGGTTCGCATTCTTCCCCGGGCTCTATGCCGACCCCAATACCGGTGGCGACAAGATCGATTTCTTCGTCAATCCGCCGCAAAACGTACCGGGCTCGACACTGGGCGGACAGGGGATTTCGGTGGTCTCCTACTCCGATAAACAAGAGGCTTCCCTGGAATATATCAAGTGGTTCGCCGATCCTAAGGTGCAGGCCAAATGGTGGAGCATGGGCGGTTATTCCGCGCATAACTCGGTTCTGGGCAGCGATACCTTCGAAGATAGCGCTCCCTTTGCCGGGGACTTTTTGGTGGCGATGGAAAACGTCAAGGATTTTTGGCAAGAGCCCACCTACGCCGAATTGCTGCTGGCGATGCAAAAGCGTATCCACGATTATGTCGTGGCCGACCAGGGCACGGCCAAAGAAGCCTTGGATAAGCTGATCGAGGACTGGACGGAAGTCTTCGAAGACGAAGGCAAACTGTAAAAAGTTGCCAAGACATGGAGCCGGCGGAGCGATCCGCCGGCTTCTATCGAAATATCCCTATCGATATCCGGCTGTTTGATCGGCACCTTCTTCTCGGATCCCCTCGATGATCGAAAAACCGCTCAATCGCCTGGCGCAAGCCACACCGACGCCTATCGCCCGCCGGGTGAAGGGATTGTCGGATCGAGCCATTGCCTGGATCTTCGTCGGACCGACCATCTTCTTGCTGTTGGTGATCAATATCTTTCCGTTGATCTGGACCATCAACTTGAGTTTCACCAACTTCAAGGCCAATCGCATCGGGCGGGAGATCGAATATATCGGCTTGCGCAACTATGAACGCATCTTGGGAGACAGCGATATCTGGCTATCGATGCAAGCGACGGCGCACTTTTTATTCTGGACCTTGTTTTTGCAAGTCATCATCGGGTTCACGCTGGCTTGGCTGATCAATCGAAAATTTCGGGGCAACGATCTTTGGACCACGATTATCGTGCTGCCGATGATGCTATCCCCGGCGGTGGTCGGCAATTTCTGGACTTTTCTCTATCAACCGCAAATCGGATTGTTCAACTATGTCGTGGCGTTTTTTACCGGCGCCGATCCATCGAGCTTCGAAATGTTGGGCTCGGTGAACTTGGCACCGTGGGCGATCGTCATCGTCGATACTTGGATGTGGACTCCCTTCGTGATGCTCATCTGTCTGGCCGGTCTGCGCAGCATCCCCAACTATATCTACGAGGCCGCGGAAGTTGATCGGGCATCCAAACTCAGGCAGTTCTTTACCATCACCATCCCGATGGTCTTGCCGTTCTTGATGCTGGCGATCTTGTTCAGAGGCATCGAGAATTTCAAGATGTTCGATCTCGTGGTGCAGTTGACCGGAGGGGGACCGGGATCGACGACCGAACTTGCGTCGATCAACTTGAAACGAGAAGCCTTCGAGAAATGGCGCACCGGTTACTCCAGTGCATTTGCCATTATCTTGTTCGTAACCGTCTTCGGTCTGGCGTCGATTTATGTCAAAGCCCTCAACAAGGTGAAGGAGCGATGAGTCACTCCATTACCGATGCCACCTTGAGGCAAAAGACCATTGCCGGTACGCTGGTGATTCTTTATGCGTCGATCACCATGGTTCCGTTGCTTTGGATATTCATGACCGGTTTCAAGACCCCGCCGGACAGCATCAGCTACCCGCCGAAAATCGTCTATCAACCCTCGCTGGAGGGTTATGTCAATCTATTCACGACGAGGACCCGGGTCAGCCCGGAGAAACTGGCGGAACTGCCGCCGCCTAAAAACTTCGCCGAGGAGATCGTTCGCAATCGGGAGATGGTGATCGCCGGGCCCTCCAAATTCGGCGAACGCTTTTTGAACTCGATCATCATCGGATTCGGATCGACTTTCCTTAGTATATTCCTCGGCACCTTGGCGGCTTATGCTTTTTCGAGATTTTCGATCCCCTTGGCCGACGACCTGCTCTTTTTCATCCTGTCCACGCGCATGATGCCGCCGATCGCGGTGGCGATCCCGATCTTTTTGATGTACCGGCAACTCGGATTGAGCGATACCCATCTAGGCATGATATTGCTCTATACGGCGGTCAATATCTCGCTCGCCGTGTGGCTATTGAAAGGGTTTATCGACGAGATCCCCCGTGAATACGAAGAAGCGGCATTGATCGACGGCTATACCCGTTTCCAGGCTTTTTACAAGGTGGTATTGCCGCAGGCCGCAACGGGGATCGCCTCGACCGCGATCTTCTGTCTGATCTTCGCTTGGAATGAATATGCGTTCGCGGTCTTGTTGACCTCCGGCACCGCGCAAACCGCACCGCCCTTCATCCCCACCATCATCGGGGTCGGGGGCTTGGACTGGCCCGCCGTGGCCGCCGGAGCGACGCTGTTCTTGCTGCCGGTGATGATCTTCACCGTGATGCTGCGCAAGCATCTACTGCGGGGAATCACTTTCGGAGCGGTACGCAAATGAGCGATTTTTTCCAAGGATTGATCCGCTTTCGACGAGGCCCGTGGGAGCTGCTGGCAACGCTGCTGATAGCCCTCGGGGTTTTCATGCTGATGCAGCCTTTTGTGATGTGGGCCTATACCTATTCGTTCATCACGACCTTGATCGGAACGGTGATGTTCATCGTTGTCAGTCATTTCCCGAAGGATTGAAAAATGGCTGAAATCGTCATCGAAAATCTATGCAAACGATTCGGTGCATTCACCGCGGTGAAAGAATCGTCTTTTACGATCGAAGACGGTGAATTCTTCATGCTGCTCGGACCCTCCGGCTGCGGCAAGACCACCACTTTGCGGATGATCGCAGGCCTCGAGATACCGAGCGGGGGAAAGATCTACCTCGATGGCGAAGAGATCAGTCGGCGGCCGCCATCGCAACGCGATATCGCCTTCGTCTTTCAGATGTTCGCACTCTACCCGCATCTGAATGTGCGCAAAAACATCGGCTATCCCTTGGCAAGCCAAGGGATGAAGCGCCGAGAACGCACGGCCAAGATTCTGGAGGTCGCAAAGATCCTCGGTATCGAGGATATCCTCGATCATCCGGTGAGCGGTCTTTCCGGGGGCGATCGTCAGCGCGTGGCTTTGGGGCGGGCCATCGTTCGCAATCCGAAGGCGTTCATGATGGACGAGCCTTTGGGGGCGTTGGATGCGGAGTTTCGCGAGCGAATGGCGTTGGAGTTGCGCGCGCTGCACGATCGCATGGGCGCAACCACGGTCTATGTCACCCACGATCAGCTCGAGGCGATGCAAATGGGCGACAAGATCGTGGTGATGAACAATGCCGTGGTCGAACAATTCGGCACCCCGAAGGAAATCTACGAAAAACCCGAGAGCCTGTTCGTTGCCGACTTCATCGGCTCTCCATCGATGAATTTTCTCGATGTCGACGGTGCGATCGCCGAAGGACAAAGCCAAGTTTCGGTAAAGGGCATCCCGATCGCCGTTCCGCAGCAGCACGAGTCGGCGGCGGGTGATGTGATCTTGGGGATTCGTCCGGAACACATCCGTTTTTCGGATCGCGCAAATCCCTCGGCTCGGGTTTGCGCCATCGAGTATTTAGGAACGACGCAAGTGATCACTTTGCAAAGCGATGCGGGCTCGATCAAGGCCCGAGTCGATTCATCGCAATCGGTCGAGATCGGCGAGCGGGTGGGCTTGGAATTCGAATCTTGCCGGATATCGCTGTTTTCTTCGGCCACGGGCAAGGTATTGCGTTCGGCTTTGCATGGAAGAACCCAAGATGGCTGAGGTCGTGTTATCGGGCTTGAGCAAATCCTTCGGCAATAAAATCGCCGTCGCCGATATCGATATGCGGATCGATGACGGCAGTTTCGTCGTTTTATTAGGTCCCACCGGTGCCGGCAAAACCACGACGCTGCGTTTGATATCCGGCTTGGAAAAAGCGGACGCCGGCACCGTTTCCATCAAGGGGCGCATCGTCGATCATGACACCCCGGCGATGCGCGATGTGGCCATGGTTTTTCAGCAATATTCTCTTTATCCGCATCTGACGGTGCGCGATAACCTGGCTTTCCCCTTGCGCTCGCCGATATTGAAAACCCCGAAAAAGGAGATCGAAGAAAAGATCGCGCAAGTGGCCGAGGTGCTGCGGATCAAGGACAAACTCGATAATCGGGCGACCGAACTATCCGGGGGCGAGATGCAGCGGGTTTCGATCGGACGGGCGCTGGTGCGGGATCCGACGATCTATTTGATGGACGAGCCCTTGAGTTCGCTGGATGCGCGCTTGCGGGCCGATTTGCGCATCGAGCTCAAACGCATCCAAGCCGATCTCGGGGCGACTTTGCTCTACGTCACCCACGATCAGATCGAGGCGATGACCATGGCCACCCATGTCGGGGTGCTGCAAGACGGTCGGCTGGTGCAGTTCGGCAGCCCGCGCGATGTCTACGAACGGCCGAACAGCATTGATGTCGCCGGTCGACTCGGATTGCCCCGCATCAATATCTTGCCGGCGGATTTATTCCCCGCCACCCGGGGCAAGGGTCATCGGATCGGTCTTCGGCCCGAACATATTCGATTCGGTGATGGACAACCGGCACTGGTCAAGCGTATCGAACATTTGGGCGATCAGATCCGCGTGCATCTGGAGATCGAGGGTCATGCGTTGGTGTGCCTGCAACCGCGCCTGCGATCGCTAAGCGTCGGCGAGCGAATCGGTGTGCAACCGATCGACCCCTTGTTTTTCGACGAGAACGGCAATCGAAGGGCATAAGCCCCCACAAGGACAAAGGACTTGAAATGAACCGATTCATCAACGAAAAAGAGAACTCGGTAACCGAGGCGATCGACGGATTGCTCGCCGGCTCCGGCGGAGCCTTGCGACGGCTCGATGGTTATCCGCATATCAAGGTCGTTTACCGCGCCGACCGGGATCCATCCAAGGTGGCGCTGATTTCCGGCGGGGGCAGCGGGCATGAGCCGGCGCATGCAGGCTTCGTCGGGCGGGGGATGTTGACGGCGGCGATTTGCGGCGAGGTCTTCGCCTCGCCCTCGGTCGAGGCCGTCTTGGCCGGGATCTTGGCGGTAACCGGGGATGCCGGCTGCCTGCTGATCGTCAAGAACTACACCGGGGATCGCCTCAACTACGGTCTCGCCGCCGAACGCGCCCGGGCCTTGGGTCGCAAGGTGGAGATGGTCGTGGTCGACGATGATATCGCCTTGCCGGATCTGCCGCAGCCCCGGGGCGTGGCCGGCACCCTCTTCGTGCACAAGATCGCCGGGCATGCGGCCCAGATCGGCAAGTCGCTCGAAGCGGTCACCGAAATCGCCCAAGGAGTGATCGCCAAGATCGCCTCCATCGGGATGTCATTGGATACCTGCACCGTCCCCGGTGCCGACAAAGAGGATCGCATCGCCTGGGGCAAAGCCGAGCTCGGGCTCGGCATCCACGGCGAAGCCGGGGTGCAGCAAGTCGATTTCGTCGACGCCGCAACCGCCATGCGGATGGTATTGGAAAGGCTCGCACCCCATCTCGGCGAGGGGCCGACCGTGGCCTTGCTGAATAACTTGGGCTCCACCACCTGCCTGGAAATGTCGGTGCTGGCCAACGAGCTGGCTCGCTCGGATAAAAAAGTCGGTATCGAATCTCTGATCGGCCCCGCATCCTTGATGACCTCCTTGGATATGCACGGATTTTCGGTATCGGTCCTGCCTGCAAGCGATGCGGATATGCAGGCCCTTCGATCCCCGGTCGAGCCCGCCGCTTGGCCCGGTATCGATGCCCTCGTCGAGCCGATCGTCGAGCGCTTGCCCGATGGCCTGTCTCCGGTCAAACCGATCCCCTCGGCCAATCCGCAGGCCAGGGCGCTGCTGGAAGATATCTGCGATTTATTGCTCGAATCCGAGGCGGAACTGAATCGTCTCGATGCCAAATCCGGTGATGGCGATGCCGGCAGCACGCTGGCCGGGGCGGCCAGATCCCTCAAAGGCAGTCTGGATCGCATGCCGCTGGCGGATCTGACACAACTGATGCCCGCTCTGGGCAACGAATTGAGCCAGACGATGGGCGGATCCTCCGGGGTGATTCTGGCGATCTTCTTCAACGCCACCGGGGATGCCTGCTCCCGCGGGCTTTCCATCGAGCGGGCCTTGGCCGAAGGGCTCGAAAGGGTGTGCGAGGTCGGCGGAGCCAAACTCGGGGATCGAACGATGATCGATGCCTTGCAGCCTGCGCTCGAAGCGCTGAGCGGTGGCTTCGCCTTGGCCGCAAGGGCCGCGCGCGAGGGGGCGGATGCCACCGCGCGCATCGGCCGCGCCAAGGCGGGGCGCGCCGCCTACGTGCCGGAAGAAAACCTGCTCGGGAACAACGACCCCGGAGCCGAAGCCGTGGCCCGGGTTTTTGCCCGGTTGGCCGGCTGACGATCCTTCGAAGACCCGGCCCGGCTCGACTTCGAAGCGCATCTTTCCCTTGTGACAAGCGGCGCAGAAAGCCCTCGCACCATCGGCGCGATCGATGACGGTGGTCCGATGGCGGCGGGAAAACCCACGGTCAACGATATCGCCCGGCATGCCGGGGTGAGCCTCGCCACCGTCGATCGCGTGCTCAACGAACGGCCCGGGGTGCGCTCGGCAACGATCGCGAAGGTCAACCGAGCCATCGACGATCTCGGTTATGTGCGCGATACCGCGGCCGCCAACCTTGCCCGCCGGCGAATCTATCGCTTGCTCTTCGTATTGCCGGATTCCGGCAGCGAGCTGATCAAAGCATTGAAGCGACAGATCGCCGCGCAAGCCAAATTGCTGGTCAATGAACGCACCCGCTTGGAGATCCGCCGCACCACCCCCTTCGATAGCCGTGAAACCGCGCAGACCCTCGATGATTTGAGGTCCGACGGGGCCGACGGGGTTGACGGGGTGGCGATATTGGCCCCGGAAACACCGCAAATCCGCGATGCCATCGTCAGAACCCGGGCGCGAGGGATCGCCGTCGTATCCATCATCTCGGACTTGCCGAGTTCGACGCGAGATCACTTCATCGGTATCGACAATATCAGCGCCGGCCGAACCGCGGCTCGTTTGATGGGTCGCTTTTTGGAGCGCAAAAAGCGGAGCATCGCGGTGATCATCGGCTCCCGCCATGCCCGCGATCATCTGGAACGGCGGCACGGTTTCGATCTGACGATGGCGAAGGACTTTCCTCACCTGTGCATATTGCCCTCGATAGAAGCGCGCGACTCGGCGGATCCGGTCTTCGATGGATTGCGCAATGCATGGCGGGCGAATCACGATATCGGCGGTATCTATTCTTCTTCCGACTACAGCCAAGGCTTGATTCGCTTCCTAAAGGGAATCCATCGCAAACCGGTGGTGATCGGCCACGAACTGACCCCCGACAACCACAAGGCGCTCGATGATCGCCTCTTCGATGCGGTCATCGCCCAGGATTTGGGTCATATCGTTCGCAGCGCCGTGCGGTTGCTGCGGGCCACGGTCGATTCCACTCCCTTCAACGCCCCCCAAGAGCGAATCGGGATCGATATTTATCTAAGAGAAAACCTGCCGGCGGCGGATTTCCCGCTATGACTTTCATCGATATGCCGATCGAAACGCGGCGCAACCCCCGAGCCGGGATGCGCCGCCGATCGATCCGGATAGGGTCGCACTATAGAAAAGATAGGGTCTATCGGATAAAAGCAAGCGGGCTCGCTCCATCATCGAGCGAGCCCGCTTGCGTTTACTTGGGCAGTCGCCGCATCGATGACCAATCCCGCCGAGCCGGGGAGCCCGGCGGGATTGGGATGCGAGTTAGTCGCAAGACGGGTGGAAGCACCCGTGGTTGGAAGCGAACACGCCGAAGATGCCGACATCTCGAATCGCCGGGCTCTCATCGTCCGTCCCATTGAAGCACGCCCAAGCATCCGTGCCGCAAATCGGCTTCGGGTCGCCGATGCGGATGTCGGCGATCATCGTTTTTTCCTCGAGCGAAGCCTGATTGCCATAATTCTGATCGCAGTTATCGAAACAAGCCTTTTGCAAATACCAATCCAGACTATTGCAGTGGTCTTTGCACTGCTCATAACTACCATCCGAAGCCAACATCGTGGGCTGCTCGGCTCCGGCTCGTTTTGGTTGACCGGGAGATGTGCAGACGCCATTCTTATCGCAATTGATGCGAGCCATCATCGTGGGCTGCTCGGCTGCGCTCGATTGCTGCGCTGCCTTACAGGTATCATAGCAATCTTGCTGCGCGTGCCCGTCTTCCTTCGCGCAATGCTCGCAGGAATTGAGTGAAGCGATCAGTGTGGTTGGCTCGACCGAAGCCGATCCCTCTTCCATTTCACACCAAGACAAGCAGTTATGATCGTCCTCTGCGCAAACCGCTTTGCAGGTCTCGATGCTATCTTCACCCTTTTCGGGCAATTGAGCAATCAGTGTGGTTGGCTCGACCGAAGCCGATCCCTCTTCCATTTCACACCAAGACAAGCAGTTATGATCGTCCTCTGCGCAAACCGCTTTGCAGGTCTCGATGCTATCTTCACCCTTTTCGGGCAATTGAGCAAGCATAGTAGCGGGCTGCTCTTCAACCGCCCCGTCCGCGCTTGACGTGCTGAACGTCATGCAAAAGTTCGGAGTGGAGATTAGATTGGCGCAAATCGTCGTCGCCAACTGCTCGCCAAACAACTCGTTGGCTTGCTCGGGCGTAGGAGCGACTTGATCCAGCCAATCGATGAAGTCTTGATCAACGCTCGCCTTATTTTTGTTCTGGCAATCGCTCATACACTTGCCGTAATCGTCTTCGCGCGCATCACGGCATTGAATCTCACACGATCCCACCGCTTGGGGCGGGGGCAAGAACCCTCCGTGTCCAGTCGGCTGAGCAAGGAATATGGGATTGTCCGTAGGAGTGGTTTCTATCCATCCGCTCTCTTCCTCGACCGAAGACTGATACCCGATTCCGCCTTGACTTGTCGCCTCTTGCGGATCCGCATGAACCGCCCCGACGAAGCCGAAGAGCATCATTACCGCTGCACCTACCGCCATGAATTGTTTCATCGTCTTGTTCCTCTTGCCGGTTGCTGACTGCCGATTGTGGATTGACGCATCGTTTCGAAAACCTGACTCTATCTTTATCAAATCCAGGGAGTGTTGTCAACCCCTTTCTTCAATGTAATTGGCTGATATTCGGCACCACAATATCGATTCCATAAGCAATCCATCATCGATCGGCTCGGTCTTGAGGAATCTCGAGCACCCTTAGGCTTTCAATGCATCGATCGTCGACGACCTTGGGCAGCTACCCGTCGATGCTTACCGCACTCGAAGGGCAAGGAGACGACCGACCGTTAGCGCTCGATGCGTTCCATATCGATCTCGGCTCTTAGGACCTTCGTCAACTTGGCGCGGCCGTCATTTTTCCCGCCATCGGGAAAAATACATGCGTCGGATACGGGCGATGCCAATCGATCCGAATCACCGGGCATCGAGGGCGAAGTACTCGTCGAAGCGCTCTCGTGCCGTAGCCCCGAACAGGGCGTTGCACGCATGCTGCAGGCCATCGGCGGCAAGTAGCTCGTGGCGACGCATCATCAGCGCGATCTTCGAGCGACGCCTTAGAAAATCCTCCAACTTGACGATCATCTCCCGCTGCCGGGCGAGGGCGATCTCGCAGCGGGTGTACTCGGTCCCTTCGATGAGGACTTGGGCATCTTTGGGGTCGGTTTGGATGCGCTCCAACAATTCGATCGCCGCCGCTCCATAGCGGCGCCAATAGCGGGTGGTGAGCCCCTCGGAGGAGTCCGCCGGGGTGAAGGCATCGAGGCTCATCCTCTTCGCTTGGCGGAAATACGCTTCCTTGGCCCTTCCCTCGGGCTCTCCGTACCACCGATAGCGCGCGCGGGGCAATCTCACCTTGAGGGATTGCACCCGCTCGCAAATTTCCTCGCCGACATTGATGCAGTCGGTGAGCTTGCCGCCGTAGATGCTCAGATGCCGCCTTTGCGCATCCATGTCGATGGCGTGCTTGCGCGACATCTGCAGGAAATCGCCCGAGTTTTTCTCGCCCTTGGCGATGGCAAGCGGCCGCACGCCGCAGCGCTCGGCGATCACGTCGGCTTGCGTCAAGGGTCGATCCAAGCGCAAGCGCCGATTGATATTGTCGAGGATGAAGCGTCGATCGTCGGCGGTGACTTCGGTCCAGGGCGAATCGACTCGGGTATCGGTGGTGCCCAAACAGGTGCGACGGCCCATGGGGATGACGAAGAACAATCGGCCGTCGTCGGCGAAAAAGGCGAGCACGCGGCGCTCGCAAGTCATCCGCTCGACCAGCAGGTGCACCCCTTTCGAATAGACATGGCGGTGGGCGCTTTGCGCCCCGGTGAGGTCGTTATGCTCGTCGGCGAAGGCGCCGGCGGCATTGATCAGGATATCGGATTCGATCTCGAACTCGCTGCCGCTTTCCACATCCCGGGCCGTGGTCCGCCAGATGTGGCCATCGAATCGGGCACCCAACGATTCGACATAGTTGATCGCCGTCGCCCCTCGATCGACCGCGGTGCGCACGAAGTTGAAAACGAAACGGGCATCGTTGTCATGGAGATAGGCATCCGAGTACTCGACGAAACCCGCTCCCGACGAGGCCTCGATCAAGGGCTCTTCGCGCTCGACGGCGCGGCGGGAAAGTCGGCGAGGGGGTCGGGTGAAGCAGTTGCCGATCAACCAATAGGCCCACGCTCCGAGCCACATCGTCAAGGGGCGGTGGCGAAAGCCGCGCGGGATCGTGGTCAAGAAGCGGATCTCGCGCACCGTCGACGGATAGGAACGGATCAAGGCATTGCGGGACAGGCATAGATCGCGCACGAGAGGGAACTCGTAGTTCTCCATATATTTGATCCCGCCCCAAGCGAGATTCGAGGTGTGCTGACTGGTAAACCCCGCGAAATCACCACGGTCGATCAGCCCCACCGAGGCTCCCTTCGAAGCCAAAGCGGCGGCGGCGACGGCCCCGTTGATACCCCCGCCGACGATCAAGACATCGAGGCGTCGTTCGGCAAGGTTCGTAAGATTCGTCTTTCTCGATCGCATTTCACTCCTTCGCTTTGGCGTGATCGTCATTGAAATCGTCATTCAACGGGAGGCTTTGCCTTGACAGGCCCTCCCCTGACCAAGGGTCAAAGCCCTTGCCGGAAAGCCGTGATTTGCATCCCCACTCGCATCGATGGCGATATTAAAACAAGAATCCGAGCGGGGATTCGTTGATCGCGATTCGTTGATCGCGCATCGATCGCACATCGATCGCACATCGTGCGGATAGAAAATCGTGCCCATGGCCGAAACAAGGGTTAATATGATGCGGTTTTACGGCAACGAGGCTCGTTATTTGACTGCGAATGACGAGCCCGTCGCACGATCATTCGAAAAATATCTTGTGGAGGAAAGAACCCATGAAGAATCAGTTGGCGATCGCCGCTGCGGCCGCAATGCTGGGGCTTGCGTTCGGCGCCCAAGCGGATATGGCCGCGGCCGAGAAGTGGGTGGAAAGCGAGTTCCAGCCATCGACCTTGTCCAAAGACGAGCAGATGAGCGAAATGCAGTGGTTCATCGAAGCCGCCGAGCCCTTCAAGGGGATGGAGATCAACGTTCTCTCCGAAACCATCCCCACCCATGAGTATGAATCCAAAACGCTTACCCAAGCCTTCGAGGCGATCACCGGCATCAAGGTGAATCATCAGCTCCTCGGCGAGGGCGAGGTCGTGCAGGCGGTGCAAACCCAAATGCAGACCAAGCGCAACCTCTACGACGCCTATATCAACGACTCCGACCTGATCGGCACCCATTCTCGCTTGCAGCTGGCGGTGAATCTCTCGGACTGGATGGCCGGGGAAGGCAAGGATGTGACCTTGCCGACACTCGATATCGATGATTTCATGGGCAAGTCCTTCACCACCGGTCCTGACGGCAAGCTCTATCAGCTGCCGGATCAGCAATTCGCCAACCTCTACTGGTTCCGACACGACTGGTTTTCGCGCCCCGATCTGAAAAAACGCTTCGAGGAGATTTACGGCTACGAGCTGGGGGTGCCGGTGAACTGGTCGGCCTACGAGGATATCGCGGAGTTCTTCTCCGAGCATGTCAAGGAGATCGACGGCGTGCGCGTCTACGGTCACATGGACTACGGCAAGCGCGCCCCCGACCTCGGCTGGCGTATGACCGACGCTTGGCTTTCCATGGCCGGGGCGGGAAGCAAGGGTCTGCCCAACGGGGTGCCCGTCGACGAGTGGGGTATCCGTATGGAGGAGGGCTCGTGCAATCCGGTCGGGGCCTCGGTATCGCGCGGCGGCGCCACCAATGGACCGGCGGCGGTTTATGCCATCCGCAAGTGGGATGAGTGGTTGCGCAAATACGCCCCGCCGGGCGCTGCGAGCTATGACTTCTACCAATCGCTGCCGGCCCTCTCGCAAGGGAATGTCGCCCAACAGATCTTCTGGTATACGGCATTTACCGCATCGATGGTGGCCCCCAAGAGCGAGGGCAACAACACCGTCGACGACCAAGGCAATCCGCTGTGGCGCATGGCTCCCTCCCCGCACGGTCCTTATTGGGAGGAGGGGCAAAAACTCGGCTATCAGGATGCGGGTTCGTGGACGCTGTTCAAATCCACTCCGGTCGATCGCCGCAAAGCGGCTTGGCTCTACGCCCAATTCACGGTATCCAAGACCGTTTCGCTCAAGAAAACCCATGTCGGCCTGACGCCGATCAGAGATAGCGATATCCGCCACGCCTCGTTCACCGAGCGGGCTCCCAAGCTGGGCGGGCTGGTCGAGTTCTACCGCTCTCCGGATCGGGTGCGCTGGAGCCCGACGGGTATCAACGTGCCCGATTATCCGAAACTGGCACAGCTCTGGTGGCAGCAAATCGGCGATGTGAACTCCGGGGCCTTCACCCCGCAGCAAGCCATGGATCGCCTTGCGGCGGAGATGGATCAGGTCATGGCGCGCATGGAAGCCGCCGATAAAAGGGCGAATGTCTACGGTGGCTGCGGGCCTCGCCTCAACCCCGAGGAATCCCCCTCGAAGTGGCTGAGCGACGACGAATCGCCGAAGAACAAGCGCAACGAAAAGCCCCAAGGCAAGACCGTGGATTACAACGAGCTCATCAAGCGCTGGCAGGCGAGCTGAAAACAGCACTAAGCGAAGGAATAAGGAAATCCCTTCGTTATCCGGCCTATCCGGCCCGAGCTTAGGGCGCCTTGCGCCCCAATCTCGGGCCGGGCACCCCCCGAAGGCCTCGTCTGGGTACCGAGCCGGAAAGCTCGGGCGGCGGATATTATGCAATCACCGAAGCCCCGGCGCCCTCGATCGAAAAGCCGTGAGCGCCGATCTCCTCCTCATCGAGCGCAAGGCTTGTAGGATGCTTTGACCGCCTCGCCGCCTTGCCACCGAGGATTCGAAGGGCTCATGAACCCCCATCGATACGATGGGCAATCCGAAACGGTTGCCATTGCGCGCACGATTATCTCGAAAGCGCGCCCGGGCAGTGGGCGATGAATCGAATACGAGGACTTTCATGGCGATCGAGCTTCGAGGCGTGGTCAAGCAAGAAGGCGGACAAATCCATATCCACGAGACGAATCTCTCTTTGGAAAAAAACGCCTTCAATATCCTCTTGGGGACCACGCTTTCCGGAAAAACCACGCTCATGCGGCTCATGGCGGGGTTGGAGAAACCGAGCTCGGGCCGGGTATTCTTCGATGGCCGGGATGTAACCGGTGTGGCCGTGCAAAAGCGCAATATCTCGATGGTCTACCAGCAGTTCATCAACTATCCCAACTTGACCGTTCGCGAAAATATCGCATCGCCGCTGCGGGTGGCGAGGGTATCGGCGGCGGAGATCGACAGGCGGGTCGCCGAGGCTGCGGAACTTTTACGACTCTCGCCGATGCTGGACCGACTTCCGGCCGAACTGTCGGGAGGGCAGCAGCAACGCGCCGCCCTCGCCCGCGCTTTGGTGAAGGACTCGGACCTGGTGCTGCTCGACGAGCCCTTGGCGAACTTGGACTACAAGCTGCGCGAGGAACTGCGCCAAGAACTCCCGAGCATTCTCGCCGAGAAGGGCGCGATCGTGGTCTACGCCACCAGCGAGCCTCACGAGGCCCTTCTTTTGGGGGGATTCACCGCCGCCTTGCATGAAGGACGCATCGCGCAGTTCGGACCCACGGCCGAGGTCTACCGGAATCCCGTGGACCTGCGCACGGCTCGGATCTTTTCGGACCCCCCCATCAATACCGCTCTCGTCGCCAAAAAAGGGAATACCTTCCATCTGAACGAGAGCGTGAAGTGGCCGGTGAACGATGCGACCTGCGGTCTTGCCGACGGGGAGTATCGGGTCGGACTGCGCCCGCACCATATCACGCCGATGCGAAGGGGGGAGGGTTCCATCGAGGTCATGGCCCGAGTGCTGGTAACCGAGCTGACCGGCTCCGAGAGTATCGTCCACCTCGATATCGGCGGCCATCGTTGGATCTCGCAGTCCCACGGAGTCCATGCCGTCGCCATCGGTGCGACCGAAACGATGTATCTCCAAACGCACCGATTCATGTACTTCGAAAGCGACGGATCGCTGATCGCCGCCTGAGCGGTCGCAAGGCGAGGGGGATTGGAATATGGCGCAGATCACGCTGGCCGGGATACGCCACAGCTATGCGGACTCACCCTCGTCGCCGAGCGACTATGCGCTCAAGGGCGTTGACGGGCAATGGGCCGATGGCGGCGCCTACGCCTTGCTCGGCCCTTCCGGATGCGGGAAGTCGACCCTGCTGAACATCGTCTCGGGGTTGTTGCAGCCGAGCGAGGGACGCATCCTCTTCGACGGAAAGGATGTCACCGCCCTCGATCCCGTCGACCGCCATGTGGCGCAGGTATTCCAGTTCCCCGTCATCTACGACACGATGACCGTCTACGAGAATCTCGCCTTCCCGCTGCGAAATCGAGGCATGGCCGAAGCCGAGGTGGACGCTCGGGTGCGCGAGATCGCCGCCATGCTCGATCTCGACGACATGCTCGAACGACGGGCCACGGGACTGACCGCCGACGGCAAGCAGAAGATCTCGCTCGGCCGCGGGCTCGTTCGCTCGGACGTCAACGTGATCATGTTCGACGAGCCGCTCACGGTGATCGACCCGCATTTGAAGTGGATGCTGCGCTCCAAGTTGAAGGAAGTGCACCAGCGCTTCGGGACCACGATGATCTACGTGACCCATGACCAGATCGAAGCCCTGACGTTTGCGGACCGGGTGATGGTGATGACCGAGGGCGAGGTCGTGCAGATCGGCACCCCGGTGGAACTCTTCGAGCGTCCGCAACATACCTTCGTCGGATATTTCATCGGCTCCCCGGGCATGAACGTGATGCCCTGCTCGCTCTTCCAAGGCGATGCGATCTTCGATGGCGAGGCCGTCACCATCACCGAAAAACCCGTCGGATCGGCATCGGGCTCGCTCGAGCTCGGGGTGCGACCGGAGTTCATCACCTTCGCCGAGGACGGGCTGTCGGTGGAGATCGTCAACGTCGACGATATCGGGCGGCACAAGATCGTGGATCTGCGCCGCGGCGATCATCGGATCAAGATGCTCGCAGGCGAGGACGATCCCATCCCCTGGGAGAACCCCCGCATCCGCTTCGACCCCGACCATACCCGCATCTACGCGGACGGTCGGCTCCTGTAAAGTAAGGATTCGACGATGGCCGCAAAGACCGCCAATCACAAGGCCTGGTGGCTGGTGGCGCCGGTGGTGGCGCTGGTGGCGTTCAACGCGCTCATCCCGATGATGACCGTCGTCAACTACTCCTTCCAAGAAACATTCGGCGACAACGTCTTCTTTTTCGAAGGCTTCAAATGGTACGAGCAAGTACTCGGCTCGGAGCGATTCCACGCCGCCCTCGGCCGCCAACTCGCCTTCACCTTCACCATCCTGGTCATCGAGATCCCTCTCGGGGTGGCGGTGGCGTTGGCGATGCCGCG
The DNA here is from genome assembly GCA_000583135.1 of Thioalkalivibrio sp. HK1. GTDB lineage: Bacteria > Pseudomonadota > Gammaproteobacteria > HK1 > HK1 > HK1. The sequence goes on along the minus strand of JFBG01000044.1, from coordinate 8,396 downwards.
CAAGGGGATCGGCGTTTCGGTGTGCCTGGTGCTGATGGCGCTCCCGCTGCTGATCCCGTGGAATGTCGTGGGGGCGATGTGGAATATCTTCGCCCTGCCGGATATCGGCCTCCTCGGGCGGGCGCTGAACGGCTTGGGCCTAGCCTACGATTTCACCCAAGATCCGACCTCGGCATGGATCACCACCATCGTCATGGACGTATGGCACTGGACATCGCTGGTGGTATTGCTCGCCTATGCCGGCCTTCGCTCGATCCCCGAGGCCTATTACCAAGCGGCCAAGATCGACGGCGCGAGCGCGTGGGCGATATTCCGCCACATCCAACTTTCGAAGATGAAACGGGTGCTCACCATCGCGGTTTTGCTGCGCTTCATGGACAGCTTCATGATTTATACCGAGCCTTTCGTGCTCACCGGCGGCGGCCCGGGAAATACCACCACCTTCCTATCGATCGATCTCGTGAAGATCGCGCTCGGTCAGTTCGACTTGGGTCCGGCAGCGGCGATGTCCCTGATCTATTTCCTGATCGTGCTGCTGCTGTCGTGGGTCTTCTACTCGCTGATGATGCGCAACGAGGAGCGGTGAGATGAGACGCTTCAAGTGGCTCGTGCCGACCCTCTACATCGTCTTCCTGATGCTGCCGATCTACTGGCTGCTCAATATGTCGTTCAAGACCACCAACGAGATTTTGGGGGGCTTTTCGCTTCTCCCCCAAGATTTCACCTTGGAGAACTACAAGAAGATCTTCACCGATCCCACTTGGTATAACGGCTATTTGAACTCGCTCGCCTATGTGGTGTTCAACACCGTCATCTCGGTTTGCGCCGCCCTGCCGGCGGCTTATGCCTTCTCCCGCTACCGCTTTTTGGGCGACAAGCATCTGTTCTTCTGGCTGCTCACCAACCGCATGGCTCCGCCTGCGGTTTTCGCCCTGCCATTTTTCCAGCTCTACTCGGCGATCGGACTGTTCGATACCCATATTGCGGTGGCGCTGGCGCATTGTCTGTTCAATATCCCCTTGGCGGTGTGGATCCTGGAAGGGTTCATGTCCGGCGTTCCGAAGGAGCTCGACGAGACCGCCTATATCGACGGCCATTCATTCCCGTCGTTTTTCGTGAAGATCTTCATCCCGACGATCACCGCCGGTATCGGGGTCGCCGCCTTCTTTTGCTTCATGTTCTCGTGGGTCGAGTTGCTGCTGGCGAAGACCTTGACCTCGGTGGAGGCCAAACCCATCGCCGCCACCATGACCCGCACCGCCAGCACCAGCGGCTACGAGCTCGGGCTCCTCGCCGCCGCCGGGACGCTCACGATCATCCCCGGGGCCTTCGTGATCTATTTCGTGCGCAACTACATCGCCAAGGGCTTCGCCCTCGGGCGTGTATGACATCGATGATGGAGGTGCGCCCGGCATGAGCCTCTCGTGGATGGCATGGACTTGGCAAACGGCCACCTTCTTCATCCTCCTTGCGATGGTGCTGGCGGGGATGGGATTGTGGGAATGGAAGCGCCCGGGCGGCAATCCGCGCCGAGGGATCTTCGGCTTGGATACCACCCGCGGCGATCGTCTGTTCATCACCCTGCTCGGATCCGGCTTCATCGCTTTGGGGTGGCTATCTTTCATCGGCAGCCCGCCTTACGGTGCGCTGGTGATTTGCGCTTTGTGGGCGATATTCGTCTTTCGCCGGGTTTGACCGAAACATCCTTCGAGGGAGAAACGAGGCCGTGGATTCCAACGCCCTTTTACTGGCCATCGATCAAGGCACCACCAGCTCCCGCGCCATCGTCTTCGAGGCCAACGGCGCGATCCGCTCGATCGCGCAGCGAGAATTCACCCAGCACTACCCCGACAGCGGCCGGGTCGAGCACGATGCCGAGGAGATCTGGGAGACGACGCTTGCGGTTTGCGGCGAGGCCATCGCCGCTGCGGGGGGGTCGATCGCGGCGATCGGGATCACCAATCAGCGCGAGACCACGGTGGTGTGGGATCGCGATACCGGGAAGCCGGTGCATCGGGCCATCGTCTGGCAGGACCGTCGCACTGCGAAACGCTGCGCCGAGATCAAAAGCGCGGGATACGAAACCCTGATCGCCGCCAAGACCGGTCTGCTGCCGGACCCCTACTTTTCGGGCACCAAGATCGCGTGGATCTTGGATAACGTCGACGGAGCCCGCGCCGCCGCCGAGGCCGGGAGGCTGGCCTTCGGCACCATCGATACCTTCCTCGTATGGCGACTCACCGCCGGCGCCGTCCATGCCACGGATGCGACCAACGCATCGCGCACCATGCTCTTCGACATCCATACCCAACAATGGGACGACGAGCTGCTCGCCCTTAACGATGTTCCGCGCAGCCTCTTGCCCGAAGTGCGCGACAGCGCCGCCGATTACGGCGAAACCGCGCCCGGTATCTTGCCTGCGCAATACCGCATCGCCGGGGTCGCCGGGGATCAGCACGCCGCCGCCATCGGTCAAGCCTGCTTCGAGCCGGGCATGATCAAGAGCACCTACGGAACCGGGTGTTTCGCCATGTTGAATACCGGCAAGACGGCGACCCCCTCGACCAACCGCCTGCTCACCACCGTCGCCTATCGATTGAACAACGAGGCGACCTACGCCCTCGAGGGCTCGATCTTCATCGCCGGGGCGGCGGTGCAGTGGCTGCGCGACGGGCTCGGCGTCATCGATAGCGCCCCGGCGACCGAGGCGCTGGCCCGGTCGCTGCCGGATAATCGGGGGGTGTACTTGGTCCCGGCATTCACCGGCTTGGGGGCGCCGCATTGGGATCCGGATGCTCGAGGCGCCATCTTCGGGCTCACCCGCGACAGCGCCCCGGCCCACCTCGCTCGCGCCGCATTGGAATCGGTGTGCTATCAAACGCGCGATCTCGCCCTTGCGATGGCCAAGGATAGGGGCAAGGCTCCGAGCGCCGTTCGGGTCGACGGGGGGATGGTGGCGAACGATTGGCTGCTGCAATTCCTTGCCGATATGGTCGAGGCCCCGGTGGATCGTCCGGTGATCACCGAAACCACGGCCTTGGGGGCGGCCTATCTCGCAGGACTGCACGTCGGGGTCTATGACGGGCTCGATGAAATCGCGCGGCAGTGGCGACACGAGCGCACCTTCGCCCCGAGGATGCCCGCACCCGAACGCGAGCGGCTGGTGAGCGGCTGGGATCGGGCGGTGGCCAAGGTGCTCGACAATCGCTAGATTCGAAGGCCTTTTCGAACATCTCGTCGGGGGGATTTGTCGGGAAATCCTACCTTGCCGCAGCGTCATCCGCGAGGATGCGGGCCGCCCTTATCCCCCTTCGATGCTCGTTCGAGCCTTGCCGACCTTCGATCTTCGCTAGCGATATCGCTCGGCTCGAAAAAAGCGAGATCCTTCTATTTCGAATCAAGGAGTGCATCGATGATCGACCCCGAGATCCGGCGCTTTCACGAATTGGTCGCATCGGCGAGCCGCATCGTGTTTTTCACCGGCGCCGGTATCAGCACCGATTCGGGGATCCCCGATTTCAGAAGCCCGGGCGGGGTGTGGGATCGCTTCAAACCGATCGACTTCGGTGATTTCATGGCATCGGAAGAAGCTCGCATCGAAGCCTGGCGCCGCAAGTTCGAAACCGATAAAAGCATCCGCCGAGCGAAACCGAATATCGCCCACACCGTCATCGCCGACCTTACCGACAAGAAAAAAGGCTCTTGCGTGATCACCCAAAATATCGACGGCCTGCATCAGGCATCCGGAGTGCGAGGCGATCGGGTGATCGAGCTACACGGCAATACCACCTACGCCAAATGCCTTCGCTGTCAGACTCGCTACGCCCTCGATCCGATCCGCAAGGCTTTCGAAAAAAGCGGGCGGGCGCCGGTTTGCGAATGCGGGGGCTATATCAAAACCGCCACGATTTCTTTCGGTCAGGCGATGCCGGAAGCGGAAATGGCCCGCGCGGAGGACGAAACGCGATCTTGCGATCTCTTCATCGCCATCGGATCTTCTTTGGTCGTGCAACCGGCGGCCGGTTTCCTGGCCTTTGCCAAGCACCACGGTGCGAAACTTGCGATCTTGAATCGAGACCCCACCGAATTCGATCGCATCGCCGATCTGACGCTGCACCGAGAGATCGGACCGGTCATGGCTTCATTGGCCCAAGGACGAGCCGCCCTTGAGAACGCCGAGGAACCTTGAAAAAACGACGGCGACGACGAAGGAATATCGATCTTATCCATCCGACAAGGCTCGATAAAGGCTTTGCCTTCGGTACCCCCGACGGCATATCACGCTTTCAGGGGGCGATGAAGCGCCGGTAGTCCTCGATGACATCCTCGACGGCGGCGGCGAACAGGCGTTCTCCGGCTTCGGGGGTGGAAAGAGATGGGTCGGAACCGATGCGGCCGTCGGGGAAGCGTTGTCGGTAGTCGATGGCATCGCGGATCGGCCCTTGAGGGGCGATCTTCGGGGTCATCGGCGGCTGCCTAACGGCGTCGGGAAAGGCATACCACGTCAGGGATATCTCGGAAGGGGTCGCATGGCTGCCCTCCGCCGATCCGAAGAGTTCCCTCGAAAGAGAACGCACTCGGCGGCCGTCGAACCAATTCCCCAACCGACAACGAACACCGGGGCGATTCATCGATTCGAGGTTCAAGCTGGTCTCGGCGTAGACCTCGGAGAATGCGGCGTTGACGGTTGCGATATTGCCGCCGTGTCCGTTCAGAAAATAGCAATGCTCGAAGCCGTGTCGCACCAAAGACTGCACCACATCTCGCACCACCGCCAAGAGGGTGGCAGGTCTCAAGGTGATGGTGCCGGGGAAACCCAGGTGATGCTGGGCCATGCCGATGCTGATGGTGGGGGCGATCAGCACGTCGATTTCGTCGGCGATGCCCCGAGCGACGATTTCGGGGCAAAGGGCATCGGTGCCGACCAGACCGTTGGGGCCATGCTGCTCGGTCGAACCGATGGGGATGATGATGCCCCGGGATCTTTCGAGATAGGCAGCCACATCGTGCCAAGTGGAATGCTGCAAGAACATGGTGGGGTCTCACTGGTTCGAAAAAGGCAGATTCGAAAAACCATGCGCCGAGGCCTTGCAAGCGCCGATGACGGGATTGTACAAAGGATGGGACCGGCGGCGAGATTCGAGGATGGTTCATCGGGCGATGGAAACAAGGGGTGGCGAGATATCCGAGTCCGCGCTCGATGTCGATGCTTGATCGCATCTTCGAGCGGGGAGTCGAAAGAGCCGCTTGCTTGCGATGAATACGGCCATCGAATCAAGGGCGATCCATCGAGAAATCATCGAGTCACCGCATACCGATGCGTTAATATAGACAGGAGCGAAGATCGATGTGCGGGATCGAGAGTCGACATGCCCGAGATCTCGGCGGTCTTTTTTTCGAGCGCCTTCGGACGAAGGGGTAATAAAGTACCGGCTATCCGCTCTGCGAAGGCAAAGGGCATGATCTCGAGGGTTCGAAACCACTCGCCATCAGCGTTCTTTTCGCGAAAAGTCGAGCGTCAGTCATCGGAAGGGAGAGATCGAAACGATGGTTTCGCAAAGGATGCTTTTTCTGATCGGCTTCTTGTTCTGCGCCGGTCTCATCGGAGTCGCTCTGTATTTGGAGCATATCGACGGACTTGAACCGTGTCCTCTGTGCGTCTTTCAACGCATCGCGGTCATCGCCGTCGGAGTGTGGCTATTGCTGGCGGCGCTGCACAATCCCAAGACGACGGGGCGCCGCATCTACGGAGTGGTCACCTTCATCTTGGCTGTCGTCGGAGGTGGTATCGCCGCCCGTCATGTGTGGCTGCAAAGTCTGCCGGCGGATGAGGTGCCGGATTGCGGGCCGGATCTGGGCTATATGATCGATGCCTTCCCGCTGGCGGATACGCTGATGATGGTTTTCAGCGGCTCCGGGGAGTGCGCCGAGGTGCAATGGAATTTCCTCTCGCTGTCGATCCCCCAATGGACTCTGTTGGTCTTCGTGGGCTTTGCGATCTTCGGGCTTTGGTTGAGCTTCACTCGCAGCCCGAGGCATGTCAAAAAATCCCCCGATCTCAAGGAATTCATGGCTCGCAACGAAAAAGGCCGTCCCCCTCGCTTTTAGGGAATCGATGTCGGAGGGTACCGAGAAGCCAAACCCATTGCGTTGCTCATCGCCTAGCGCCCTCACGATAAAAGATAAGCGTGATCGCCCGAAAACGATCCCGTTCGATGCGTTGAATACCGAGTGCTCATAAGCACGCCCATCTTAGCCCTCCCCCTGCGGATCATTCCTCCATCTTCGTAGGCGAGGACGCCGAGGATACTCGCATCTTGGATCAACGGGCCGTCGAAGCATGCCCGAGCATTTGTTCCGCACACGGACCGGGGGTCGCCGATACGGTTCGACGAAGCGGTCACCGTCTCGACCTCCAAATACCGTGCAAAGACGCCGTTGGAAAGGGGCCGGCCTCTATGACCTCAAGGTCGATCCATTCACCACCCTTCGAGCGAACGGTCAAGAACAATGCCAAGGAGAGAACGAGTGCTTGATCGATGGTCCACTGCCCGCAGCGCTTCGACCACGCTATCTCGCATCCCCTTGCTTGCGATCGCGCTTTTTGCGAGCGTGATCGTTCTCTTGATATGCTTGCCGGTGGAAACGACCCGAGCGTGGGCGCAAATAAAGCACGCTGACGGGACGCGGATCAAATGGAATAGGCGCGAGATCGATATGGAGGCGCGCTTCGGAGGGGGGACGACGAGCGAGACCTGCCGCCCGAAAGCACAAGGGGTGGAACTCTATGAATTCGGCCCTTGCTGGGTTGATGTGGTCAAAAGCGCCGCCGATCAGTGGTATCGAACCGATGCCCGAGTGCGGATCAATATCGAAACTTCTTCTATCGAGCCGGGATGCACCATCGGTGATGACATCAACACGGTCACCGCCGGTGATAGTTATTGCGGCCGGGAGTTCGGCGAGCGGGTGCTGGGGACCGCCTTCTATCGCTATAACGCTCGAACCGGCTTCTTTTTGGAAGGCAATGTCGTTTTCAATACGGCCCACTCTTGGAACAGTTATTCGGGGCCTCAACGAGCGGCGTCGGCCGCAATGGGGTTGTTCGATATGCACCGCGTTGCCATCCACGAATTCGGCCATATCTGGGGGCTCGATCACCCGGATGAGGCGGAGCAGGAAGTGGCCGCGATCATGAACTCGAAGCTAAGCGATATCGATCGTTTGCAACGAGATGATATCGATGGGATCGTGGCGATTTACGGTGTGGACCCGAACAACCCGCCCGTGGTCCCGTCGGGCAGGATCGAGTTGGGCGATACCGGTACTTTGGCCATCGACGAGGGCGGCACCGGCACCTTCACCGTCAAACTCGATACCGAGCCCATCGGCGAAGTCACCGTTAATGTGACAAGCGCCGATCCCGGGGTCGTTACCGTCAACCCCGCCTCGCTGACATTGACCGCCTCGAATCACACGATCGCGCAAGCGGTCATCGTCACCGCCCTCCATGACATCGATATCGACGACGAGTCGGTCGATATCACCTTGTCGGCCGGCGGCGGCATCGTGGCGAGCGAGGTGAAGAAAAGCGTTGCGGTCGGCGATGACGACGAAGCCGGGTCCCTCGTGATGCTGCCCTCGCCCTTGCAGGTGGTCGAAGGCGGGCAAGAGACCTTCATCGTACGTTTGGGAACGGTGCCGACCGTGCCCAATGTCACCGTCGACCTGACCAACGCCAACGCATCCGTCTCTTTGAACCCCACCACCCTCTTTTTCACCGACAGTGATTGGAATGCAAGTCAAACCGTCACCGTCTCCGTCGCCCAAGACGACAACGCCGAGAACGGCACCGATACCATCGTCGGCACCTTCGACAACGGCGCCGGGAACTATGCCGGCATCGCCAATCCCCAAGGGGCGGCGATCGCTGTAACCATCCTCGACCGCCCCGGTGATATCGTCGCTTCCAAAACCATGGTGGACTTGATGGAAGGCGGCGATCCGGTCGAACTCACCGTGCGCTTGGGCGAAATCCCCGTCAACACCGATACCGTGACCGTCACCTTGTCCAACTCCAACCTCGACGTCACCGTGAACCCGAAGGTGCTGCTCTTCACCCGAGACAACTGGAACGGCGAGCGCACCGTGACGTTGCAAGCAGGCGAAGACAGCGATATCGAAGACGGCTACGACTTCGTGGTATTGAAAGGCGCCGGGGGGAACTACAACCGTTCGATGACCACCATAGCGGTCTCGGTGGAAGAGAACGATGACGACGGGGGCATCATCGGCGGCACCCCGGGACGCACCGGTGTCTACGCCTTGGCCATCCCGCCGGAGACCGGTTCGGATTCCTCGGATATCCGCATTCGCTGCAAGCAATCGAGCCCCTG
>JFBG01000043.1 GCA_000583135.1 Thioalkalivibrio sp. HK1 | reverse complement strand
AACTCGACAACTCGACAACTCGAACTTCTCGCCACTTTGGCTCGAAGTTCGCTCTGCTCTCTCTCAGGAAAATCACCCGAGCCACCGACGAAAGAACCGAAATCCTGAGTCTGATTCCAATCGCGGGTTTGGGGGATTCAGGGATTATCATCGAAATTGGCTTCTCGCCTTCCGAAATATCACGAGAGCAACCGATCAAAGAACGGCGATAGCAGATCTGATACCACGATCAGCCGTTAGTGGCAAAGCACCGCTTATCGCCATAGTGATTGACAATGAATCTTATTTGCAAACCATCCGGTGGAACAAAGAATCAACCGTAGAGCAATCGTCCATTTTGAGCCACGCACCCCAATCACTTACTCATGGCATATCCATAACTAACCAAGTATTTCCTCGATCGATGGCATCAATGCTGATCATGGCCAATTTCAATAGTCTCTCTCTTGATTGGGCCACACGCAACTCGGTAGGCGGGACCGATATGAGCTTCTTCATCGTCAAACAACTCCCGATCCTACCCCCCGAAGCCTACCTGAAGCAAAGCAACTGCGGCCTGCACTACGCCCAGATGGTGGCGCCGAGAGTCTTGGAACTGACCTACACCTCTTGGGAACTACAAGGCTTCGCCCAAGACTTGGGCTACGAAGGCGAACCCTTTCTATGGAACGAAGAACGCCGCCACCACCTACGCAGCGAACTCGATGCGATCTACGCCGAAATGTACGGGCTGGACCGCGAAAACTTGGAACACATCCTCGACGCCCCCGAACCGAGCACATCCTTCCCCACCCTGAAGAAGAAAGAGATCAAGGAATTCGGCGAATACCGCACCAAGACTTATGTCCTTGCCGCCTTCGACCAACTACAACGAGGAGAAAACCCGAACTTGGCGTCCGCAAACCGCCAACCCTGATACCTCTTAGCGACGAGCGCAAACGGATCGACCCCGAACATCCCTCCTTCACCTCATATCACCGATATCCGCATCCACCCCCGATATCCGATTTCCCCAATTTTCCAGCATTCCCAAGCACCCGATCACCTCGAAAAATGCCATAGAAAAAAAGCGAATCCATGAAGCCTGCAGGAGAAATCAGGACTTTTCGTCAAACCATTCGCCCCCTCGTTCAACCAAAATTCAATCCTTTTTTCACCCTCTGTTATCCTTCCCCCGCACCCACACGCCATTCACTGCGGAATTCACGACGATGACCCTTCTAAAAACCCCCCATCCCATCAGATTTCGCTTCGCCCCGATAAAATGCCTGCAGGCAGTGCAATGGATGCTGCTGACGGCAAACGAGCCGCTCGACTTCCAAACCATCTTGAAAACCGCCTACTTCGCCGACAAGCGCATGCTCGATGAATACTGGCGACCGATCTTCGGCGCCACCTACCGCGCCATGAACCACGGCCCGGTACCGGTCGAAGTCTACGAAATGCTTATAGAAGAGCCCTACTACCTCTCGGAACTCGAATTGGATGACTACCCTTGGAAGCGCAAAGGCTATCGGGTCAGCCTTATCGACCCCGATCGCCGCCATGAAATCCTCAATCCTCCCGATATCGCCGAGGCGGATATGGATATCCTCGCAGAAGAATTCGAACGCAGCCGAAAAATGAGTTTCAATCAAAGAACGGAAGAAACCCACAAAATGGACTGGGTCAAAGGAATCGAGCGCCCCGACAGCCGAATGGCCTACGAAGACATGATCGCCAAGGACCACCCCGATCGAGAAGAAATGATCGAAGACCTGACCTCGATAGGAGTCAGAATCGTCCTTTGACCCCACAAAGCCCACCTCGGCTCTTTTCGTCTCGGAGCTTTATATAACGGCATAATCCATCGATCATCCGACCCGGATCAGTTATCCATCAATAACAAGCGAGCACATTGACATTGGAATGGATGTAATTATAGTTTATCTAGATAGTATCTTATATTATAAGAAACGCAAAAGATCGAAATCGGCACCATCAAGCCATCGAAGTGTCTGACCACTGGTACCGATATGACTTTTTTGCTATCATCCTTATTCCTGCTTCCGACCGATCAACTTGAATCGACAACGATGCCTCCCCCGATCAAATTTCGCTTCGCCCCGAAAAAATGCCTGCAAGCGGTGCAATGGATGCTACTGACGGCAAACGAGCCGCTGGAATTCCAAACCATCTTGAAAACCGCTTACTTCGCCGACAAGCGCATGCTCGATGAGCATTGGCGATCGATCTTCGGCGCCACCTACCGCGCCATGAACCACGGCCCGGTTCCGGTCGAGATCTACGAGATGCTTATAGAAGAGCCCTACTATCTCTCGGAGCTCGACTTGAGCGGCTACCCTTGGAAGCGAGAAAACGGACATTGGGTGAGGCTCATCGACTCCGACTCCGACCGCCGAAATACCCTCATCTGCCCTAGTAGCATCCCCGAAAAAGACATGGCCATCCTCGAAGAAGAGTTCGCTCGCAGCCGAAAAATGCGTTTCGATCAACGAACGAGAGAAACCCACCGAATGGACTGGTCCAATGGCATGAAACGCCCCGACAATCGAATGGCCTACGAAGACATGATCGCCGACGACAACCCCGACCGAGAAGAAATACTCGAATATCTGACCTCGATGGGACCTAGAATCGTCCTTTGATCTCCCAAAATGCACGCAATGCCTCACTCATCGATGCGTGATTATGACCATCCAACAAAGCCCTTTTATCCGTCCCTTGATCCTTATGCGCGGATGCGATGAATGAAATCCCGATCGCCCCGTAAAGTCTTCGAAAGCGTCCCAATAACACCTGCGTTAGGGTTGGCAGGAGAAATCATGGCCCTACATCAAACCATCCGAGCCCTGATCTTCCAGTTCGAAATTCGATTTTTTGATCATCTGCCATGCCCTTTTACATCCACAACCTCCGGTTGCAGGATTCACAGCGATGAACCATCCGATAACGCCTCCCCCGATCAGATTTCGCTTCGCCCCGAAAAAATGCCTGCAAGCGGTGCAATGGATGCTGCTGACGGCAAACGAACCGCTCGACTTCCAAACCATCTTGAAAGCCGCCTATTTCGCCGACAAGCGCATGCTCAACAAGCATCGACGGCCGATCTTCGGTGCCACCTACCGCGCCATGAACTACGGCCCGGTTCCGGTCGAAGTCTACGAGATGCTTATAGAAGAGCCCTATCATCTCTCGGAACTCGACTTGGATGACTACCCTTGGAAACGCAAAGGACATCGGGTGAGCCTTATCGACTCCGGCCATCAAGATGAAATCCTCAACCCCACCAGCATCGCCGAAGCCGACTTGGCTTTCCTCGAGGAAGAATTCGAGCGTAGCCGAGGAATGAGTTTCAACCAAAGAACCGAGGAGACTCACCAGATGGACTGGGTAAGAGGCATCGAGCGCCCCGATAGCCGGATGGCCTACGAGGATATGATCGCCTACGACCACCCTCACCGGAAAGAGATGATCGAAGATCTGACCTCGATAGGAGTCCGAATCGTCCTTTGACATCACAAGACCCGCCTCGGCTCATCTGCCTCGAGAGGGTATCTAGCCGTATAATCCGCTCATCTGTCCACCCGATTAGAATGACGAATGAAACGAGCGAGGGTTTTGACTACGTACCGATGACAATGACCACTGTCCCGATCAAATTCCGCTTTCCCCCGAAAAAATGCTTACAGGCGGTGCAATGGATGCCGGCGACAGCGAACGAGCCCCTCGGCTTCCAAACTATTTTCAAGACCGCCTACTTCGCCGACAAGCGCATGCTCAGTATCCATTGGCGACCGATCTTCGGCGACATTTATCACGCGATGGATTACGGCCCGATGCCGGTCAAAATTGATGAGATACTCAGATGCGAGCCTTACTACCTCTCGGAACTCGAGTTGGATGACTATCCTTGGGAAAGAAAAGGATATCGGGTGAGCCTTATCGATCCCAGCCATAGCAGTGAAATTCTCAACCCCACCAGCATCTCCATAACCGAAATGGATTTCCTCACCGAGGAGTTCGAGCGCTGCAGAGAGATGAAATTCGATAAAAAGACCAAGGAGACTCATCAAAGGGATTGGGTCAATGGATTCTATCGTCTCGACAATCGAATGGATTATAAAGACATGATCGATAAAGACCACCCGGACCGTGAAGAATTGCTTCAATACCTGAATTCGATGGGGCGTCGACTTGTCCTTTGACTCCACATCGGGAGATTTTTCAGCTGCTCGAAAAATAGCGCACACCCCAAGGAAACGAAAAATCGAATGCTCGTCCTCGGATAACCAAGAACATGGAGTCTCCTGAAGTGAGTGAATTCGCGGTTGATTATGCCGGCTTTGAGATTGCGCTGAAAAATCTGGAGCGTTATCATGAAATTTGCCTGATGCAGAAAGAAATCGGTGATGATCCCGACTTCGAGGAAATAACCTTGATGGCCGAGATTAAATCCTTCGAAATATGCTACGCAACACTACTAAAAGCGTTGCATCGTCATCTTACTTGGAACCTCGGAGCGGTTGACCTTGGCTATGGTGCAAAACCGATCTTCAGAGAGGCCGATCGAAATGGATTGCTCGAAGATGGAGCGGAGCATTGGTTTGGATATATCGAGGCACGCAATATAACCTCCCATGAATACGTTATAGAAAAAATTGGCCGCTTCTTGGAATTGATCCCCGTATTCATCACAGATGCGATCAAACTGTATGAAAAAATGACAGGTGCGCCATGGAAAAGCAAATAGCAACATCCACAGCAAGTAATGAGCGAGATAAAATCGATCTGAGAGAAACACACTATCAGATTGTCCAATATCTATTGAAGGAATACCTTCCCGACACCTTGGTTTGGGCTTTCGGCTCCCGCGTGACATTCAGGTCGATACGCACTTCGGATTTGGATCTGGTCGTCTTCGCCGATGACTCTCAGATAGGCAAGGTATACGATTTGCGAGAGGCCTTCGAAGAAAGCGATCTGCCCTTTATAGTAGATGTGCTGGTTTGGGGCAGAATACCGGAGCATTTCAAGCCGAATATTCAACGGGATTATTATGTGATGCAGAGAAAATCGTAGACTGATCATCCATCTATCAAGTTGCCGATACGCCGATGTTGGTAATCCGGGAGATCGTTTTTACTGTTCCGGCTCGGGTAGCCTTTTATCCTTGCTTATGGTGTTCGATCAGCCATCGACTAAGAACCTTAAATCAGGACCGATTGCGGTGTCGATGGGCGGCGATGATCAATGGTGAAAGCCGGTGAGCAGATAGATGAGGATGCCGATGAGTCCGCCGACCACTGTGCCGTTGATGCGGATCCATTGAAGGTCTCTTCCGATTTGTAGTTCGATGCTTTCGGCGGTGGTCTTGGGATCCCATTTCTTGATGGTATCCGAGATGGCTTTGCTGATTTGATCGCTATGGTTAACGACGATCTTGGTAATGAACTCTCCGAGCCAGTTGTTGAGACTCTTTCTTAGGTTGGCATCGCCGCTCAATTTCTTGCCGATATTTTGGATCTCTCGCTCGATGCTCCGGCGAATGTCCGAAGACTCGTCCATCAACTCTGCGTACAAGGCGTCTCGAGTCTTTTCCCAAAGGGATTGAAAAAAATCTTGAACGGTTTCGTTGCGAAGGAATTCTCCGAGAAGGTGATCGCTTTTTTTAGCGACTGATTTGTCATTGATCAGTTTTTCATGCCATGATCGCAGGCGGTTGTTGAATTCAATGCGTACCGGATGCTCTTGATCGTTTCGAATTTCTCTCAGTAACTGCTTGCACTTCGACTCGATCTCGGTATAGATTGCATCGATATTTTCATCCGTTATACCGAATCCGATTTTTTCTCCAATCGATCTCATCATTTTCTTGAACCATCCACCTTCCTTTTTTATATTCTTGCGAATGAAATTCAAAATAGCCTCTCGGTTGCCTTCGATTTGATGGAGGCCGAATTGAGTCAGTTCATCGATGATCACTTGGGTGTTATTGCCGCTTGCCAGAACATCGATGATGGCTGCGAGGGCTTTGTTGGCGGGAATGCGTTGTGCAATTTTTTCGGTGAGTATACGCTTGAAACCGCCTAGAAGTTCGCTGCTATCCGTACTGCGGAACCATTTAATGATCTCGCTGAAATCGCGATCCAGTCTCTTTGCGTTCGCCTCATCTTGTAGCCACTCTCCAACGAGGTGTGTCAAATCCGAATGACGAAGTTGTTCTTCGACGACATCTTTAACGAGAATTTTATCTTTGACGAAATTGGCCAGTTCTTTGCCGATTTCATCCTTGCGTTTGGGAATGATTGCGGTGTGCGGGATCTTGATTTTTTCCTCCGGAATATACAGAGGTTGGCGAAATAGTGCGGTTACTGCGTACCAATCGGCTAGCCCGCCGATCATCGCCGCGGCGGTGAAGGCCATGACGATTCCGTGACCTAAATATTCAGGGATGAAAAAGTAATGCGCAATGAACATGGCGGCCATTGCTACAAGCAGGCCGGTGGCGACTCTCTTTGCTTTGCGCAGACTCTCTTTCATTTTCATCCGATGCGGATCATCTTCGTCTTGATCCGGTTTCTCATCATTCGATCGACTTGTCGTTTTCTCATTTCTATCATTGGAATCTTCGCTAATCTGTATTTCTTCATTCTGCTTGATATCAGATTCTACTTCCACTATCTCCTTTTTTATTTCCTCTTCCGTTTTATGACTTTCTCGGTTCGCATCTTTTCGTAAGGACGAGATCTCATCGTCGGTAAATTCTCTGCATAATTCTTTGAAATGATCACTTGCTATGATCTTCCCCTTACGACTCCTACCGTTATTAGTGTCCAAATAAGCGAAAATGTCTATTAGCAAATACTTCTTTAACTCTTTATCCACCCAACCGAATGCCTGCTTGGCCTCGGAAATTTCGGAGATTATTGTGGATTTGACGAATGCCCAGTGGAGTAATTCCTGACGATCGTCCGGTAATATCGATAGATCTGATACAACCCTAAGAAGACAGTCCTTCTCATCTTGCCCCAAAGGCTGAGGTTGGCTATCAGGCATGATCACCTTCAAAAAGGCTATGATGAAGCGTCTTTTCTCTGGCGCTGATAACCGGCGCAGGCGAGTTGTGCGATTTAAATCATCCATATTATGGTCTACCGGCTCTGCATTGTTATCGATGAGAGATATGCCTACCCGCCCCTTGTATTCAGGCCGCATCCGTCGTCATCGATGGGCTGTGGAAGCGCCGGAGTAGTTCGGTCTCTCGGGCTTGGGCTTCGGTGATGCTCTTTTGTTTGATGTGGCCGAAACCCCGGATCCTTTCCGGTAAGGAGGCGATTTCGATGGCCATGGCGTGGTTTTCGTGATCGAGGCCTTGCAACACTTCGGTCAGCACCTCTTCATAGCGGGTGATCAGGGTTCGCTCCAAGCGGCGTTCGGATGTGTAGCCGAAGGGGTCGAAGGGGGTGCCTCGCAGGCCTTTGAACTTTGCGAGGAGGGTGAAGGCTTTCATCATCCAAGGGCCGAAGCGCATTTTGCGGGGCTCGCCAGTGGTGGGATCTCGGCGGGCGATCAGAGGTGGGGCCAGGTGGAAGGCGAGGGAGTAATCGCCATCGAAGGTGGCTTCGAGGCGCCGGCGGAATTCGGTGGATGAGTGCAGGCGGGCGACTTCGTATTCGTCTTTGTAGGCCAGGAGTTTGAAGTAGCCCTTGGCCACCGCCTCGGTGAGGCCGCGCATGCCTTTGGCGCGGGTGCGCTCGGCTTGGCGCACGCCTTCGATCATGGCGAGGTAGCGATCGGCCAAGGCTCGGTTTTGGTACTGCTCCAAATAGGCGGCGCGGCGCTCGATCAAGGTCTCCTCGTCTTTGGGGGCGGGGATTTCGACCACGCCCTTGGCTTTGTTGGCAAGCCGGGCCACGGCATCGATATCCGCCGCCGCGCAGCGACCCCATTCGAAAGCCCCGGTGTTCATCTGCACCGCCACGCCGTTGAGTTCGATGGCGCGAACGATGGCGGCTCTCGACAAGGGGATGCGCCCTTGCTGCCATGCGTATCCGAGCATGAACATATTGGCGGCGATGGCGTCTCCGCAAAGGGCGGTGGCAAGGTTCGTGGCCTGTACTTGCTTGGTGCATTCGGGGCCGGCGGAGCCCTCGATATCGCGCATCAATGCCAAGGATGGGAAGAGAAGATCGACATCGCGGGTGAAGGCGCCGGTCATGGTCTGGTGGGTATTGACCACCACCAGCGTGCTTCCTTTGCATATCGTGCTGCGGGTGCGGGGGTCTGCGGTGACCACCATATCGCAACCGATCACCAGATCGGCGGAGCCGGAGGCGACGCGGGTGGCGCTGATATCCGAGGGGGAAGCGGCGATGCGCACGTGGCTTACCACCGCTCCGCCTTTTTGCGCCAATCCGGTCTGGTCCAAGATCGAGCATCCCTTGGATTCCAAGTGCGCGGCCATGCCGAGCAGGGCTCCGATGGTGAGCACGCCGGTGCCCCCCACTCCGGTGATGATGATCTGGCAGGGGCGTTCCAAGGGGGGCAGGTCGGGTTCGGGGATGACCATGGAGGGGGTTGCGGATGCCGCCTTGCGCAAGCGGCCGCCGTGGACGGTGACGAAACTGGGGCAAAAACCCTCGACGCAGGAGAAATCCTTGTTGCAGGAGGATTGGTCGATGGCCCGCTTGCGTCCGAACTCGGTTTCGGCGGGCACCACGGCAACGCAGTTGGATTTGATGCCGCAATCCCCGCATCCCTCGCAAACCGCCTCGTTGATGAACGCCCGCATCGCCGGGTCGGGGAACTTGCCGCGCTTGCGGCGGCGGCGTTTTTCCGCAGCGCAGGTTTGGTCGTAGACGATCACCGTGGTGCCGGGGATCTCGCGAAACTCCCGCTGCAAGGTGTCAAGGTCGCGGCGATGCCATACCTTGGTTCCGGGGGCGAATCCGGCGCCGGAGCCGTATTTTTCCGGCTGGTCGGTGACCACGGCGATCCGCTGGACTCCCTCGGAGTGCATCTGGCGGGTGATGATCGCCGGGGAGATGGGGCCGTCCACCGCCTGACCGCCGGTCATCGCCACCGCATCGTTGTAGAGGATCTTGAAGGTGATGTCGGTTCCGGCGGCCACCGCCGCTCGGATCGAGAGCAGGCCGGAATGGAAATAGGTGCCGTCCCCGATATTTTGGAAAACGTGCTTGCGCTTGGAAAAGCGCGATTGGCCGATCCAGCTGGAGCCCTCCCCGCCCATCTGGGTGTAGCGGGCGGTGGATCGATCCATGAACTGGGCGAGGTAATGGCAGCCGATGCCGGACAGGGCGCGGCTGCCCTCGGGGACATGGGTGGAGCTGTTGTGGGGGCAGCCGGCGCAGAAATAGGGCATGCGCTCCATGGTGGTCGGCAGCGAGGCTTCGAGGGAGATCAGGGATTGCAGGTATTCAACCCGAACCCGGAGCCGTTCGGTAAGGGATGCGGGGGAGTCGCCGGGGGCTCGGTCGGCTCGGCCTGCAAGCCCAATCTCGAGGATCCGACGTCCCAGTTCCGCGGCGATGTGGTTGCTGTCGAGCCTGCCGACCGGGGAGAAGAGATCCTGACCTTGCTCGTTGCGTTTGCCGACGATGCCGGGGGCGTTTGGCTCGCCGTAGAGGATCTCTTTGAGTTGGCTTTCGACCAAGGCCCGCTTTTCCTCGACCACCACGATGGCATCGAGTCCTTCGGCGAAGCGCTTCGCCCCTTGCGGCTCCAAGGGGAAGGTCAGGGCGACCTTGTAATGGCGGATCCCTAAGGATTTCGCCGTCGCCTCGTCGATGCCCAGATCTTCGAGCGCTTGCTGCACGTCGAGGAAGGATTTGCCGGTGGTGACGATTCCCAAGCGAGCGTCCGGGCTATCGACGATGGTCTTGTCGAGGTGGTTGGCGCGGCAAAAAGCGCGCACCGCCTCGAGTTTCTCTGCGTACATCCGCCGCTCTTGCTCCAGCGGCGTATCCGGCCATCGGATTCCGAGGCCCGGGTTCTCGGGATCGTCGGCGGGGGCATCGGCGGGGATGGAAGGATCGGCGAGGGCGGGAAAGACGATCGGCAAGCGATCGGGATCGACATCCACCGAGGCTGCGGCCTCGACGGTATCGTGCACGCATTTGAGAGAGACCCAGCAGCCGCTGTAGCGCGAAAGGGCGATGGCGACGAGCCCGTAGTCCAGGATCTCCTGCACTCCCGCAGGGTTGAGCACCGGGATCGAGGCGTCCACCATCGCGTACTCGCTATGGTGAGCGGTGGTCGAGGAGTCGCTGGCGTGGTCGTCTCCGAGCAACGCCACCACCCCGCCCCGCTTCGATGTGCCCGCGAAATTGGCATGGCGAAAGACATCGCCGGTGCGATCCACCCCCGGACCCTTGCCGTACCAAAGGCAGAAGACGCCGTCGTACAGACCCTCGCCGTCGAGCTCGGCTTGCTGCGTCCCCCAGCAGGCGGTTGCGGCAAGGTCTTCGTTGACCGCGGGATGAAAGACCACATGATGGCGATCGAGATGTTCTTTCGCCCCGTTGAATTGATGATCCATGCCCCCGAGCGGGGAGCCGCGATAGCCGCTGACATAACCGGCGGTGTTGTATCCCAAGCGCTCGTCTCGCCTTCTTTGATCCATGGGAAGGCGAACCAGCGCTTGGATTCCGGTGAGAAAAACCCGCCCGCTCGTTCGGGTGTATTTATCGCCGAGATCGATATCCGCCACTTGCGGGTCGGGCAAGGTGGTACTGGCTGCGGTGTCGGCTGCGGTGTCGGCCAAGGCTCGCTCCTTCTCCAAAGCGTGCTCCGGGCGAGGCGATGATGGGTCGTTCATGACACACCTCCTCCTCTCGATTTCGGACCGTCCATCGCCATTCTCGAGATCTCTTTTCATTCGCGCGTTCACGAGGGCGAGGCTGATTTTGGTCTTGTCGATTCATTCGTGTCGATTCACTCGATCGACCTTCTCTTTGAATGCACTTTACCACCGGCGGGGGCACGGTCAATATGCTTAGCCCCAACGAGGGCATGCCAAGAGGTGATTGGCACTGGGCTCTTGGACGAACGATGGGCGCTTTGCAAAGGGTCGGCAACGGGGTTCGAACGCCATTATCTTTCGCTTTTTCGGCTCTTTCTCTCAGCTCACCATCCCCGCCGTTCCCCCGTTCCCCTTCCCTTTCGAATCCCGTCCCCCCCTTTTACACCCCTTTGACCATCGCCCGCGCTTTTTGTTCGATCGCACCCACCTCGGCCAATCTCTCCCTCGCATCAAAGGCCGGCCGCCAGATGTCCGCCGTCGACCACGATCGTCGAGCCCGTCATATACGAAGAGGCGTCGCTTGCAAGCAGCAACAAAGCCCCGTCGAGCTCCGCAGGGTCGGCGATTCGCCGCTGAGGAATTCGCCGGATCATCGACTTCCCCGCCTCGCTTGCGAAATAGTCGCGGTTCATATCGGTGCGCACATAACCGGGGGCGATGGCATTGACCCGTATCCGATGGCGCGCCAACTCCATCGCCATCGTACGGGTGAGTTGGAGCAAACCGGCCTTCGAAGCGGCATAAGCCCCGAGATTGCCGGCAACCCCGAAGGCGAGGATCGAGAGGATATTGACGATCGCACCCGGATGACCGGACTTCACCATCCGCTGCGCCGTTTGTCGAGCGACACGCCAAGCACCGGAGAGGTTGGTATCGATCACCGCCGACCAATCCTCTTCTCTCATCTCGAAGGCGGGAGCGGTGCGGGCGATGCCGGAGTTGTTGATCAAAATATCGGGGGCACCCAAGGCGCTTTGCACCGCATCCAACGCCCGCTCGACACTCTCATGAGAAGTAACGTCCATCCGAACCGGATGGGCGACGCCGCCGGTCTTGTGGATATTTCGCGCCAGCGACTCGATCCGATCGAAGCGACGCGCCGCCAATGCCACCTTCGCACCATGAGCGGCGAGGGTCTTTGCGAAATGTCGGCCAAGACCGCTCGATGCGCCGGTGACCAAGGCAATACGCCCTTGCAGATCGAATAACCGGGACTGCGGATCAGGCTCTTGCGATTGCGCGCTCATTCGCTCGGATCTCCCACTTTGGTAGCGTTGAACATCCTATCGAGGGCCTTGCCCTTCGGGGTTTTGCCGCAAAAGGCCAAAGGATAAGCAACGGGCTTCGTCAAGTCTTGGATCTCACCCTCGATGCAAACCCGCAAGCCTCTTGCAGGAACCGGCGCTTGATCTCGAATCCCGAATCCTGCGCCATCTCGGATTCGCGCTGATTATCCGATGATGACCCTTGCAAAGTATCCGGGCATCCAAACGCTCTGCCGCCAAGGACGAATGCACACCCTTGGCAATCCGCTCGAATGCTCATCTGGGCAGATTGAATATTCCAGCCAAGGATCCGGTCGCCTTTTCAGCCCCCCGCTTCTTGGCAAGACTCGACACTCGCCACCCGACCCTGACTTCGCGCCCTACTTCCCCGACTTGCGCCGATTGTCATCCTTGCAGAGCATCTGGCAATTCTCCGCATCGGTCTTGCCTCCTTCATGCCAAGGGGTGATGTGATCGGCCTCCATCTCTTCGAGTTCGAAATGCACACCGCAGCGAGGGCAAACACCTTTTTGCCTCTCGTAAGCGGCCCGCTTTTGGGCATCCGAGAAAGCGCGGATATTCAGGTATTTCTCCTTGCGGGTCAGCACATAAGGATAGATCCCTTTTTTATTGCCGACATCATCGTCCATCATCAGCTCGACGATTTTCTCTTCGAGCACTTTGGGATCGAGTTTCTCATCCTTGAACTCGCCATACAGGGCACCCCAATCCACCGACTTCATCTCCTTTCTTTTGCGAGGAAAGGTAACCTCGATCCACCCGATGACGCTTTGAAAATAGAGCCAAAGAGCATTGGCGTTCGTCTCGTTTTGATGCTTTCCCATA
Source organism: Thioalkalivibrio sp. HK1 (assembly GCA_000583135.1). Classification (GTDB taxonomy): domain Bacteria; phylum Pseudomonadota; class Gammaproteobacteria; order HK1; family HK1; genus HK1. The sequence continues at coordinate 1,582 of JFBG01000043.1, read as the reverse complement.
TAGTCTTCGATCTCGTCCTCGCTCGCCCAACGAATCGCCGTTTCAAGATAGTCCTGACGGATGGCGGACCCGCTCATATAAGCACTGCCCATCTCTTGAGCGGCACAGCCCGGCCTGCTGAAATAACGCTTGGCGTCGGAAACCCAAGGGCCGTGATAGACGGCGTTTCGCAACTCTTGATCGGTCAATTTCTCGCCGGCGATATTGATGGTCTTGAACCACTCCAGTTTTTCGCTATCGGTCCCGCTGCACTGATAGATCATCAATTGATAGTCGAGGATCTTTTCTTTGGCATCTTCTTGTCGATTATGAAAATAAAGACCCTCGAAAGAAAAATCGCCCTTGACATATCGGCAGATGGAGATGGTGCGCTGCTGACCGTCGATCACCTCGAAGCCACCATCGGAGCGCACCGCCCAATACATGACATTCAAGGGAAAACCTTTGAGAATGGTATCGATCACCGCATCTCGCTGTTTATCCTTGTAGATGAATTCACGCTGATAGGGCGGACGAATATCGAGCGTGCCGCCGTAGCCGACAACGCCCTCTTCGCTTTTATCCTCATAGCCCTCGAACAGCTCGCGCACGGTGATTTCTTTGAGAGTGACGTTCATGAGTTGTGGCTCCTTTTTTTGATCAGTAGCCTTGCGTAGATTCGTTTGCCGTTCAGGTAGGCTCTATCGAGCTTTCCTTTCCATTTCGGATTGACCAGTTCCGGCAACAAATTCTCCTTGACATCGTAGTCCGAGCCGATTATCTCGAACTGTTCTGGATTGTATTTATCCAAGAATGTGATCGGGACTCCCATCACTCCATTGTAGTCCATGGGGATATTTTTCGTTTTACTCACTTCGATCGCATTATAGTTATCGTATGTTGGATATTCATCTGGTGTGTATCGATTGTACAGAATCATCTCTTCGTGTCGACCAGCATGATCAAGATTCGTGTACCACCTTACTCCTTTGATACGAATATATTTTTTTCCATTTTCATCGATTCTAACTCCTGCTGCATTTAATGGGTAGTGATCGGGAATCTCGAATTCTCTATCACCGCTACGGATGCTCGGTCCAAACCATAGCTTGTTCTCCTTGATGAGTGGAAAAATCTCCTTGTAAGAAACAGCATTTACATTTCCGATAATCAAAAATTGCTTCTTATATTCTATCAATTGCGCTATATATTCTCGAAAAAGAGAAAATGGAGGATTTGTGACCACAATATCAGCCTGATTTAGTAGATTGATGCTTTCAGTATTTCGAAAATCGCCGTTTCCTTTGAAGCTTCTAATTCCGATTTCCGAAACATCAGGAGTTTTATTCTCATTACTATCGCCCTTATATTCAAGATACACAGCCTGCTGAGAATCATGACGGCTAAAGAGATCCAATGATTGGCTTTTATAGCAAGCAGTAATAAGTCTCTTCAGTCCTAAAGACTCGAATCGATAGGAGAAGTAGTGAAAAAAAGCGCTGATGCGGGGGTCGTCGCAATTGCAATAAACAACCTTGCCTTTGAAATGTCGTTCATAATGACGCAACTCCTTTTCGATATCGGTGAGTAGGGTATAGAACTC
>JFBG01000042.1 GCA_000583135.1 Thioalkalivibrio sp. HK1 | reverse complement strand
CCAAAGCGGCACCTTCGGGGTGCACTTGGCGACTCGGCCTTCGGCGAATGTCAAGGTGATACTGAGTACATCGGCAACCGGTGTAGTCATCGATACCGACCCGAGTAGGGTGGGTAATCAGTCCGAACTCACATTCGACCGTTTCGGCCAAGCCAATCCTTGGAATCGACACAAGACGGTGAATGTCTTCTCGATTCCTGACAACAATACGAATAACGAATCGATCACTATTGGTGTTACCGGAGAAGGTGGCGATTACGGTAGCAAAACTGCGAGCGTTAGCGTTAGCGTCGCCGATACAGGCTCCGGCTCTGGGCAGGTGCCCCCTGCGCACTCTTGTGTTTATGTTTTTTATTCTAGTACTAATGTTGAGATTGATGTTATACGCAATAGCTGTCCTCAAGAAGTCAATTTTAGATATTCTTTAATCCGAAATGGAGGTCAATTGATTGGATCTTCAAGAATAAATTCCCTATCTACATCTATAGATGATAGATCTTCAAGAGGAAGGATATGCGCAGAGTACTCTGATCAATCAACACAAACAGCATCCGGATTTCAATCATGCCCGACATTGACTCATAGCGGTACCAGCAACGTAACTTGGGTCATCCCGGCAGCAGCCCCCAAACCCTCAGGCACAATCCAAGTCACCCCGGCTGGCACCCTGACCATCGACGAAGGCAGCTCCGGCACCCTCTCGGTCAGCCTCTCCGCCGCCCCGAACGCCGACGTGACGGTTTCCCTTGCCAAGACCAACGCCGATGTGAGCCTTTCCCCCGCTTCGCTCACCTTCACTGCATCCAACTATTCGACGGCGCAAAACGTCACCGTCTCCGCCGCCCAAGACGACGATAACCGCGACGAATCCGACACCATCACCCTGAGCGCCTCGGGTGGCATCACCGCCCCGAATGTCACGAAGCAAGTCAGCATCGACGATGACGAGATAGGGCCGGGATACGACATCACCTCCCTATCCTTGACCGAAGGCGAAACGGCCAACTTCCAAGTGCGTCTCAAGACCCAGCCATCGGTGAATGTCACGGCTTCTTTCAATATCAACCGGTTAGGTAACGCATCGAATACCCTCACCCTCGACACCGACCCGAATACCGCGGGCAACCAAAGCGATCTGACTTTCAACCGCTTCGGCCCGACGAAGGCTTGGAATCAATACCAAACGGTGACCGCCACCGCCGCCCATGACGACGATCTGAACGACGATTCGTTCAGGGTGATTGTTTTTTCTAGTGATGGAGATTACAAAGTCACTGACGGTGTGTCAGGCGCGCTGGAAGTCACCGTCACCGACGACGACAAGACCACCAAGCCTGCGGGCACGATTCAAGTTTCCCCGGCCGGAACCCTCACCATCGACGAAGGCAACACCGGCACCCTCTCGGTCAGCCTCTCCGCCGCCCCGAACGCCGACGTGACGGTTTCCCTTGCCAAGACCAACGCCGATGTGACCCTCTCCCCCGCTTCGCTCACCTTCACCACATCCAACTATTCGACGGCGCAAGAGGTCACCGTCTCCGCCGGGGACGACACCGATACCAATGACGATTCCGACACCATCACCCTGAGCGCCTCGGGCGGCATCACCGCCTCGAATGTGACGAAGCAAGTCACCATCACCGATGACGATTCTTCGACGCCTGCGGGCACGATTCAAGTCACCCCGGCGGGAACCCTGACCATCGACGAGGGGAATTCGGGCACGCTCTCGGTCAGCCTCTCCGCCGCCCCGAATGCCGACGTGACGGTTTCCCTCGCCAAGACCAACGCCGATGTGACCCTCTCCCCGACATCGCTCACCTTCACCACATCGAACTATTCCACGGCGCAAAACGTTACCGTCTCCGCCGGGGATGACAA
>JFBG01000041.1 GCA_000583135.1 Thioalkalivibrio sp. HK1 | reverse complement strand
CCAAAGCGGCACCTTCGGGGTGCGCTTGGCGACTCGGCCTTCGGCGAATGTTACGGTGACGATAGCCGCATCGACCTCCGACATCATCGTCGACACCAAACCGAATCAGTCGGGAATCCAAAATACGCTGACGTTCAATAGATTCGGCCAGACCAATGCCTGGAATCAACACCAGACAGTGGACGTCTTTGCCAAAGTTGACTTGGATACGAGTAACGAATCGGTCAATATCTCTCTTACCGGGGCGGGCGGCGATTACCAGAGCAAAACGGGGAGTGTTGCCGTTACCGTTACCGACAACTGGAGTGGTAGTGGTTTAGTGCCTGCGCATTTATGTGCTATTGTTCACAATAATTCAATAGAGAATGGGTGTGATCATATCGTTTACCCGTATTATTTGTCCACAGACGGGGGAAATTGCTTAACGGGTAGCCTACTTCCACCAGACCCTGGCCATATAAAAGTTACTACTAGTATAAGTCCTGGCGCCCGATATGATTTTAGTAGTAGTTCTTTCCCTATGACAGTGTGCACTTCGTATGTTAGATATAATTCTGGAATTCCTAGCCAAATTACCCTTGAAAGACAAAGACAATCAGGTTATGACGAATGCCCTGAATTAACAAGTTGCGGCAGTTCGGGGATTACCGTAGTCAATCCTCCACTCCTAAATCCCAAACCCTCAGGCACAATCCAAGTCACCCCGGCCGTCGCCCTGATCATCGACGAAGGCAGCTCCGGCACCCTCTCGGTCAGCCTCTCCGCCGCCCCGAATGCCGACGTGACAGTTTCCCTTGCCAAGACCAACGCCGAGGTGAGCCTTTCCCCCGCTTCGCTCACCTTCACTGCATCCAACTATTCGACGGCGCAAAACGTCACCGTCTCCGCCGCCCAAGACGACGATAGCCGCGACGATTTCGACACCATCACCCTGAGCGCATCGGGCGGCATCACCGCCCCGAATGTGACGAAGCAAGTCACCATCGACGATGACGAGATAGGGCCGGGATACGACATCACCTCCCTATCTTTGACCGAAGGCGAAACGGCCAACTTCCAAGTGCGTCTCAAGACCCAGCCATCGGAGAATGTCGGGGTGATTTTGCAACTCGTTCGGGTGGGGACCGCATCGGATACCGTCACCATCGACACCAAGCCGAATACCCCGGGCAATCAAGTCACGCTGACCTTCAACCGAACCGGCCAGACGAATGCTTGGAATCAATACCAAACGGTGACCGCCACCGCCGCCCATGACGATGATATGAACGACGATTCGTTCGAGATTAATTTTCAGTCTTATGATGGAGATTACAACTTCACACAGAATTTGGTGTTCGGAAAGTTGGAGTTCACCGTCACCGACGACGACAAGCCCAAACCCGCGGGCACGATTCAAGTCACCCCGGCGGGAACCCTGACCATCGACGAAGGCAACACCGGCACCCTCTCGGTCAGCCTCTCCGCCGCCCCGAACGCCGACGTGACGGTTTCCCTTGCCAAGACCAACGCCGATGTGACCCTCTCCCCCGCTTCGCTCACCTTCACCGCATCCAACTATTCCACGGCGCAAAACGTCACCGTCTCCGCCGGAGAAGACGACGATGCCACCGACGATTCCGACACCATTACCCTGAGCGCTTCGGGAGGCATCACCGCCCCGGATGTGACGAAGCAAGTCAGCATCGATGATGACGAGGAGCGGGGATACGACTTCACCTCCCTATCATTGACCGAAGGCGAAACGGCCAACTTCCAAGTGCGTCTCAAGACCCGGCCCTCGGAGAATGTCATGGTGAATTTGAGCATCAACCGGTTGAACAACACCTCGAATATCACCCTCGACACCGACCCGAATACCGCGGGCAACCAAAGCAGTCTGACTTTCAACCGCTTCGGCCCGACGAAGGCTTGGAATCAATACCAAACGGTGACCGCCACCGCCGCCCATGACGATGACATAAACGACGATTCGTTCGAGATTAACTTTAGTTCTCATAATGGGGATTACAGCCTCTCAAGTGGTTTGCTAGGTGTGATGAGATTCACCGTCACCGACGACGACAAGCCCAAGCCCGCGGGCACGATTCAAGTCACCCCGGCGGGAACCCTGACCATCGACGAAGGCAACACCGGCACCCTCTCGGTCAGCCTCTCCGCCGCCCCGAATGCCGACGTGACGGTCTCCCTTGCCAAGACCAACGCCGATGTGAGCCTTTCCCCCGCTTCGCTCACCTTCACCGCATCCAACTATTCCACGGCGCAAAACGTCACCGTCTCCGCCGGGGATGACAACGATACCGACGACGATTCCGATACGATTACTTTGAGCGCTTCGGGCGGCATCACCGCCCCGAATGTCACCAAGCAAGTCGCCATCACCGATGGCGATGCCCCGGCGGGAACGATTCAAGTTTCCCCTGCCGGAACCCTGACCATCGACGAGGGGAGTTCGGGCACCCTCTCGATCACGCTTTCCGCCGCCCCGAACGCCGATGTGACGGTCTCCCTCGCCAAGACCAACCTTGATGTGAGCCTCTCCCCGACCTCGCTCACATTCACTTCATCGAACTATTCGACGGCGCAAGAGGTCACCGTCTCCGCCGGGGACGACACCGATACCGCCGACGATTCCGACACCATCACCTTGAGCGCCTCGGGCGGCATCGATGCCCCGAGCGCCACCAAGGCCGTCTCCATCACCGATGACGACACCCCCGTTTCGGGAACCATCGAGGTCGCTCCTTCGGGAACGCTGAGCATCGACGAAGGAGCATCGGGGACGCTTTCGGTCAGTCTCAGCGCCGCCCCCAACGGGGATGCGACCGTTTCCTTGTCCAAGACCAATGCCGATGTGAGCCTCTCGCCGCAAACGCTCACTTTCACCCCTTCGAACTATTCCACCGCGCAAAGCGTCACCATCTCCGCAGGGCACGATACCGATACCGACGACGATTCCGATACCGTCACCTTGAGCGCATCGGGAGGCATCGCCGCTTCGGATGTCACGAAATCGATCGCCATCGCCGATGACGACGACTCCGCCACCCCGCAGGGGACGATTCAAGTTTCCCCTGCGGGAACCCTGACCGTCGACGAGGGCAACTCCGGCACGCTCTCCATCAGTCTCTCCGCCGCCCCGAACGCCGATGTGACCGTCACCCTTGCCAAGACCAACCTTGATGTGAGCCTTTCCCCGGCAACGCTCACCTTCACCGCATCCGACTATTCCACGGCGCAAAGCGTCACCGTCTCCGCCGCCCAAGACGATGACGCCGACGACGAGACCGACACCCTCACCCTGTCCGCAACCGGGGGGCTCAACGCCCCCGCGACGACCGCGGCGATATCGGTGAACGACGACGATGTCGCAGGCATTATCGTCATCGCCCCCGCCGGCACCCTGACCGTCGACGAGGGCACTTCGCAATCCTTCACCGTCGCCCTATCAAGACAGCCCACCGCCGATGTCACCGTCTCGCTTTCGAAGACCGGCGATGCGGGCACCGTCCTCGACCTGACATCGCTCGCATTCACCGCCTCGAACTGGAACGCACCCCAAACCGTCACCGTCTCCGCCGGGCAGGACGGCAACGCCGCCAGCGAATCCGACACCGTCACCTTGACCGCCACCGGCGGCATCGTCGCCCCCGATACGACCTACACCGTCAGAGTCGCCGACGACGACGCCCCTTCGGGAACCATGCTCACCGCCCCCGCCGGTACGCTGAGCATCGACGAGGGAGGTTCGGGAGCCCTCTTCGTCAGCCTCTCCGCCGCACCCAACGCCGATGTCACCGTCGCCTTGTCGGCGGGCGACGATGCCGGCATCGGCTTCGACAGGGACTCCCTCGTCTTCACCACCTCGAACTGGAACCGAGCGCAAACCATCATCGTCGACGCCGCCCAAGATACGAACACCGAAAGCGAATCCCTCGTCATCACCTTGACCGCCACCGGCGGCATCAACGCCCCCGAGGCCAAGGTGAGCGTTCAGGTGAAAGACGACGACCGAGCGGGCGGGCTCGCCCTGTCCCCGACGGGAACGATCGAAGTGGTCGAAGGCGGCAGCGCCGTGCTCGGCGTCGCTTTGATCGCACCGCCGAGCGCCGGGGGTGTCGATGTCCGGCTTTCCAATACCGACTCCAAACTCATCTTGAGCCCCACCTCGCTCGTCTTCACCTCGGAGAACTGGGATCAAAGGCAATCGGTCACCTTGAACGCCCTCGACGACGACGATCTCGAGGAGGCTTTCGATACCATCACCGTGGTGGTTATCGGTGGCGGCAACTACGCCGCCGTCGCCGATACGAGCGTTCCCGTTCGCATCCTCGATTCCCCGGGGGCGTTCGCCCTCTCCCCGTCGACGCTGACCTTGGCCGAGGGCGGGGAGGCGCTCGAGATCGAAGCCACGCTCGAGACCGAACCGGTGGGCACCCCGACGGTGACGATGACCTTCGCCGCCGACCGCTCCGGCGTTCGGATAACGCCGCAGGTGCTCATCTTTCCTGCGGCCAACTGGAGCAGCCCGCAAAGGGTCTCCGTTCAAGCCGTCGACGATTTGAATGCCATCGACGAGCGCATCGCCATCACCGCCACCGCCGTCGGCGGGAACTACCGCAATGTGGAACGAAGCATCGAAGCCTCGTTGCAAGACGATGACGAGGAATCCACCCCCTTGCCGCCGGTCAAGACCCGAGCATTGGCTCTCCCGCCGTCGAGGGCGCAGGACAGCGCCACCATGCGGGTGCGCTGCCGGCAGGATTCACCTTGCGATATCGTGCTCGATTGCCACGCCCAAGCCGACGGCTCGACCTTCGAGGGGGCTTTGCCCGAACCCATTCCCGCTTGGGGGAGCAGAACCTTGACCGCCGAGGATATCGAGGGTTATACCGGGGCTTCGTGGGCGGGCAAGGGGCGGTTGGGTTGCGCCTTGCGCAGCCGAGGCGATATCAGCGCCCAAGTGTGGACTCGTTCGGGCGACGGGGTGCTGGTCAACAACTCGGCCTTCATCCGAAGCCTTCCCGACGGGGACGACCACCTTGTGGATATCGAATCGATACCCGCCCCCGACAGCGCCGAGAAGACGAACTTCCGCATCCGCTGCGAAGCAGGCATAGGTGCGAACTGCACCGCCACCCGTTTTGCCTGCTACGACGATGCCGGTAAGCGATACGACGGGGATTTGGGGCTCATCGTACGATGGTATGTGCGGCATCTGCAAACGGCGGAACTGGCCGATATCATCGACCACCGGTGGCAAGGGATGGGGCTTTCGTGCGAACTGCGCTCGAGCGCCCCTTTCACGGTGCAGGTGCTGACCCGCACCGGGGGCGGCGGAGCCTTGGTCAACAACAGCGCCACGGGGGTGAGGTAGAAGTACGAAATACGAGGGAGAGATATGAGGGGACGAGAGGACGACAAGGCTTCGAAAAACGCCGGGCGCAAGCGATAAAAGGCCCTCTCGCTTATCCGGCTGCGTCCGAAAAGCGAGATCGAATCAAGATACGAGGCGGGGCATGCGGTGGGGCGGACCGCAACGGGCGTCGATCAGTGAAAGGCATCCTCGAACCGAGCGAGTATCGAAGGCTCGACCGGATCGAAGCCCTTGGTACCAATGACAAAACGGCTGGTTGTGCCTTGCGGGAAAAACGACCCGGATATTGGCCTTGGCACCCCTTAGGTGCGCGGCATCGGGCGCATCACATAGGTGCCGGGGGCGTCTTCGAGCGCAGGCAATCCACCCTCACCGGGGATGCGGGCTTCGATTTCACCGCCGCCGAAGGCCTCCAGCCAGCGATCCCAATGCGGCCACCAAGAGCCCTTGTGCTCTTTCGATGACGCCAACCACTCATCGGCTCCGGCGGCGATTTTTTTGGCGGTGCGATAGCCGTATTTTTCTTTCTTCGGGTGATTGATCACCCCCGCGATATGCCCCGAACCCCCGAGGACGAACTCCGTCTTCCCGGAAAATATCCCGGTGGTCAGGTAGGCGGTCCTCCACGGTGCGATATGGTCATCCTCGGCCGCCAATAGATAGGCGGGCGTTTTCACCTTGGACATATCGATGCTGCGACCCGCCAAGGTCAACCCGTCGGGCTTGCACAAGCGATTTTCCAAATACATATTGCGCATCAAAAAAAGATGCGCCGCCGCCGGCATATTGGTCGGATCGCTATTCCAAAACAGGAGATCGAGTTTCGAGGGCTCTTTGCCCAGCAGATAGTTATCGATATGGAAAGACCAAAAGAGCTCGTTGGCCCGCACCGCTCGCCAAGCATCGGCAACCCGCTGCCCGGAAAGAAAACCCTCTTGCGAGATGGCATCGGCCAAAGGCGGGAGGGTTTTTTCATCGATGAAGACCGAGATATCCCCGGTATCGGAGAAATCCACCATGGTCGCAAAGAGGGTGATGCTGGCCAGACGATTCCTTTCATCGTCCTCATCGGCATGCAACCACGCCGCCAAGGCGCCAAGCGCGATGCCGCCCAAGCAATAGCCCACCGCATTGACCTCTCGCTCGCCGGTTGCGCTTTCTATCGCCCGCAACGCCGCCAGCGGTCCTTCCAATAGATAGTCCTCGAAGTCGAGATCGGCCAAGGAGGAATCCGGATTGAACCATGACACGACGAAGACGCTATGCCCTCGCTCCACCAGCCATTTCACCATCGAGTTTTCCGGACGCAGATCCATGACATAGAACTTGTTCATCCACGGCGGAACCAGCAATATCGGTCGCCGCCGCACCTTCGCCGTCGCCGGGGCGTATTGGATGAGTTCGATCAGGCGATTGCGAAAGACCACCTTGCCCGGGGTTGCGGCCACGCTCTTGCCGACTTCGAAGGCATCCGGCGAGGACATCGGATTTTTCAGCCTGCCGGTCGTCGGATCGAAATCGCGCAGCGCATTTCCCATCCCGGCAAGAACGCTGGCCCCGCCGGATGCGAAGGCGGCGCCCAAGGCCTTGGGGTTGGTGGCGAAGAAATTGGTGGGCGCCAAGGCATCGATCATTTGTCCAAGGAAAAAATCGAGTCGCCGACGGGATCGCTCATCGAGACCCGGCGCACCCTCGACGAAGGAAGTCCAAGCGCGAGCGTTGACCAAATAGGACTGCTTGAGAAAATCGAACCACGGGGATTGTTCCCACATCGCATCGGTGAAGCGGCGATCATCGGCTTCGGGAACCGCCACCGGCTCGGCTTCGAGCCCGAACATGCGGCAAGTCATGGAATTCACCAGCGCTCCCCACGAGGCGGCATACTCCTGCTGGGCATCGAATAGATATCGGGGGCTGGTAACAAGGCCGATCCCCAACCCCCTCAGGGCGTCTTGGAGACAAAGCGGATCGGAAAGCGCCGCCCCCCCGAAGGGGAGCGGTGCGCGATTGCCGGAGCCCTCGCCCGCCCTTGCGTTCGTGCCTTCGACTCGCATATCCGCATCCATGGAACTCACCTCGGCCTTGTCGATGGCCTTATCGACGGTTTTTCGAATATCGGATATCGAGGTATCGATGGGCTAAAAAGAGCCTCGTTCCATCCGACAAGATGATTTTGTGCATTGCACAATTATATAGCAATCATGCTATCGACTAACGATGGGGGATTTCGGATGAGGGTTCATTTACGCTCTTGGTGCGTGATCGGCGCAAGATGTGCACACATCCAAAGGGCGATGGGCTTTGGCGGATAGCGAGAGCGCGGGCCCCCGAAGATCATCGACGAGCGAGCGCCCTTTTCGTCGGCGCTTCGATCGATGCGTCGGACGGGCTATCCACGAGCCGAAAAAAGCGCTTCATTCGATGCGCGAGTTTTGTGCATCGCACAATGTGCAACAATAGCGTCTTGGGCGGTCGACGAACCTGTGTCGCTTCGGATCATCGACCGAATCAAGGGCGAGCGCGATGGCATCGCTCGATGACGAGGATCGCTCCTTCGAGATCCTCGAACAGCGTTTTTTCATCGTCCACTTCGAAGACCCGGCAAGGGATGACTCGTCCATGGAATGCACCGATCGGTGC
>JFBG01000040.1 GCA_000583135.1 Thioalkalivibrio sp. HK1 | reverse complement strand
GATATCGATGCATCCGAGGTCTTGCACCGCCATGGCAAAGGCGCTCATCACCGCTTCGGCGTCGGTGACATCCACCGCCGAATGCCGCAGATCGCCCTCCCTGCCTTGGCGGGAGGCCAAGATCTCCTGCGAGGCGCTCTCGGCCAAGTCTCGATCCTTATCCCAGATCATCACCCTCGCCCCGGAATCGAGCAGACGCTCGGCGATGCTGCGCCCGATACCTTGAGCCCCACCGGTGACGATGGCATTGCGCGTTCGAAGATCGATGGTGTTCATCTTTTTCTCCTCCTTCTTCGCCCGCCCATATCGATCGGCAGGCATTGCCGGTGTCCCCTTCGAATGGGGATCTTGTCGCAAAGATACGATTTTCCCGCCCCTCTCGCCCGAGAGTGCCCCGAGAATGTCTCGATGATCATACACCCGACCGCCGATGTGCCCCGACGTCGTTTTTCGCTACTATCGGCAGATAAAGTCGGCCTTGCCATCCATCCACCGAACCATCCACCGAAAAAACGCGGCGCGATTTCGGTTTTTTCATGGCGTATGAATGTCGTCGGGTATGAACCGGGCCTTGCCCGAGTGCAGGCTCTCGATTTTTTTCGCCGTCGAACGATCCGCTCGGCGCATCGTTCACGAAACCCATTCAAGGAGAAGAAGCGATGAGCGACAAAGAATGTTGTGGACCGGGCTACGCCTCACCGAAGGCGGCGATTGCCGCGTCTCGCGAAAAACTGCTTTATACCACCGCGCTTTACGTAGGCACCGGCGTGGAAAAACCGGATTATCTGGCGACGATCGACGTCGACCCCGAAAGCCCTACCTATAGTCAGGTGATTCATCGTTTGGAGGTCCCCGGCATCGGCGACGAGCTGCATCATATCGGCTGGAATGCCTGCTCATCGTGCCACAAAGATGCGTCCAAGGAGCGGCGATATCTGATTGTGCCGGGGGTGCGTACCACCAATTTGCATATCGTGGACTGCGCGACCGACCCGCGTGCCCCGCGCTTGCATAAAGTGATCGACGGTGCCGAAATCAAGGCCAAAACCGATCTGTCGGCGCCGCATACGGTGCATTGTTTGGGGGCGGATATCATCATTTCGATGCTCGGCGATGCCAAAGGGGAAGCCCCGGGCGGCTTTTTGCATATCGACGAGAACTTCGAGATCGTGGGAAGGTGGGAAAACGATATTTCGCCGATGAAGTTCAACTACGATTTTTGGTATCAGCCGCGCCACAATATGATGGTCTCGTCCGAGTGGGGCGCTCCCAATACATTCATGCCGGGTTTCGATCTGGAGGATGTGAAGCAGGGAAAATACGGCGATCAAATTCACTTTTGGGATTTCGCCGAAAAGAGCATCGTCAAGACCGTCCAATTGGGCGAGGAAGGGATGATTCCCTTGGAAGTGCGCTTTCATCACGATCCCGATTCCACCCATGGTTATGTCGGCGCCACCCTATCGTCCAATATTTTTCACTGGCACAAGAACGGTGGCGGCGACTGGGAGGTCAACAAGGTGATCGATGTGCCATCGGTGAAAATCGATGGCTGGCCGATTCCGGTGCCGGGGCTTATCACCGATATCTTGGTATCGATGGACGATCGCTTTTTGTATTTTTCCAACTGGCTGCAAGGAGATGTGCGGCAATACGATATCTCCGTGCCGAGCGAACCTCGACTCGTAGGGCAAGTGTTTTTGGGTGGTCTGCCGGGGGCGCCGGGGCGCGTTAGCGAGGTCAACGGTCGTCCCGTCGCCGGTGGACCGCAGATGATTCAACTATCCTTGGATGGTCGGCGTTTATATGTGACCGACTCGCTTTTTTCCACTTGGGACAATCAGTTCTATCCGGATATGAAGGAAAAGGGCGGCTGCATGATTCAGGTGGATTGCGATATCGAAACCGGTGGCCTCAAGATCAACCCCGATTTCTTCGTGGACTTTTCGAAAGAGCCGAACGGTCCTGCCAGGTGCCACGAAATGCGCTATCCGGGTGGTGATTGCACATCGGATATTTGGCTGTAAGTGGATGTCCGCGCCTTGCTATCGGGTGACTTTGCGCAATCGCGGCGGGAGGGAATTTTCGGTATCAGCCGAAGATCCTTTGTTGGACGCCTTGGAAGCGAAAGGCATGGTGTTGCCTTATGGCTGTCGCTATGGCGGGTGTATGACCTGCGCCGGTCGATTGATATCCGGTGTGGTCGATCAGAGCGAGGGCGTTGCATTGAAGGAGGATCAAATCGCCGCGGGCTATATATTGTTATGCATCGCCCGTCCCCGCGGCCATTGCGTTTTGGATGTCGGAGTGGAAAGCCACGACGATTTATATCGCAATCCATTCCGACATCCACGCCCGGCGAGAGATTGATGGATGAATGAATCGTTATCGTTTCTTTTTTCGCCGTTTGTCGCGCTTCGCCGAGACTGTCCTTATTTGCTATTTGCTTGGAAAGAGGCCGGGCATCCAGCGCTCTGCGAGTTTTGCGGGAAAAGCGAGTTGCAATGGGGCGCGCGTGCTTGTTGATCGAAGGGCGCCGATCTCCAGCAGGGCGGATGTCACTCGGCGCGCGGTTCTTTGTGTGGCGCCCAAGATCGATGGGACTTCCGCACGGGGGATCGAACCTTGCATCGATACGGCGCGCAGAACCCTATCCGATCCGGTCGGCAGGTTCTTCGAGCGTATTTCTTCCTCGGCCCAGATCAAAATGCGATCTTGCAAACGATCGATCTTCATCAAGTCTTGCATGAAAGCGATCTGATCGATGCAAGTTTCTAAGAAAAAAGCCGTGAAGTCGGCAAGCGCGGCTTCGCTCAACGCCCCTCGCCCGTCGTGATCGCCTCGCCGGGGTTGATCGCAGGCGGCAAGATGGCTTTTATATTCCGCTTCGTTTTTCGCAAGACCGCGGGCAACCGACCAAAGCCCTTTGGTGTCGAGCGCTTGTCGTAACATCGCATAAGACATCAATCGGGCGACACGACCGTTTCCATCCAAAAAGGGATGGACCCAGAGCAAGCGGTGATGCGCACACCCGGCGGCGAGGATGGATTCGATTCGCCCCGCATGACGGTAGGCATCATGCAGCCTACCGAGAAAGCGGGGGATCGAACCGGGAGTGACCGCTACATGGTGGTTGACCTTGACATCTCGCCTTCTGATCTCTCCGGGTACCACAGGGATGCGCTCGCCGGTCGAAGGCATCTCGACGAAGAGGAGATCGTACGAGAAGAGATCGAGTGGCACCGCTTGATAAAAACGGCGATGGATCTCCCGGATCATCTCCGGCGAGGTCGGGCTTTCGCTCAATCCGCCCTCGTCGATCCATCTTTGAACGGTAATGTGCGCCTTGGCTTCGAGTTGCAGATCGCGCTTTTTCGGATCGTCGCTGTAGTCGTCATTCAGCGCCCGTTCGATATCGATCGGGTGGGTATGATGCCCCTCGATCAGGTTGCTGTAATAGCAATTCATCGAGCGGATCAGATCCGCCAGAGCGTCGGCGATGGATGCAGGCAGGCTGCCGACGAAACGAGCCGAAGCCGTTGCCAGTTCAAGCGCCATGTCGTTGAGCGGCGGGCGCATCGAAGAGCCTTCGCTGACCATCAATGGCTCGAACAGGCTGACGGTTTCGCCATCGTCCCGGGTGATTTCGTCGCTCATTGTGTCCGCTTTTCCGTCCGTGAGATAAATCGCCAATATCGTAATAATATCAGATAGATATGCATAAAGTCAGTAGCGTGATGTCCTGAAAAATGTCCGCTTATCTGTCCGCTTCGTCATTCAAGGCGAAGCATCGACAGCCGAGCCGGGTGTTTTCGGTGGGAGGCGATTTGACGGCGATGATCGATCGAAGTCGTGCGCGGGAGACCCCGGGCGAGAGCGGTTTTTCGATGGTGGCGTCGGTGTTTCCCAAGCGGCGCATTCAAGGCACTTGGGAAAAGACGGCGAGAGACAGTTCGCCCTTCGAAACGCTACGAGAGTGCGCTAGATAGGAGGCTCCTTGGGATCGGGCGGGTTTTGCGAAAAACGCTTGTAGATCTGCTCCCCCAGATACTTCGATACAACCTCTTGCAATTCAGGTTGACTCATATAGTCGGTGAATAGCTTCTCGTTCAACTCCATACGCTCTATGAAAAGCGAATTCAACTCATCTTTGAATACCATCTGAAATTTATCCATCTGTAGCGCACTAGGGTTAATGGGACACTGATTAAGGCTTACGCGGCGATCGGGGTTTCATCCATCTCGTCGCGTATGAACTGGCTTGGCGAGCGCTGTCCGTGGCGCTCGATCAGCCACTTTTCGTTGTACTCGTCCTTGAATCGCTGGAGGGCTCTTTGCAGGTCCTCGATGCACGAGTACGCTTTCAGCCAGAGCAGATTTTCCTTGGAAAAGCGGATGAATCGCTCGGCGCAGCCGTTGCCTTACGTTAGCGAACGAAGGATGGTGACGATTCGATTCCCAGCCAACGGATTTCGTCTTGGAAGGCATGGCTGACATACTGCGACCCGTTGTCGTGGCGGATGGGCAAGGCCCACAGCCACGCCTTCGCCGATGGCACCGAAGCGCTCCTTCACCCCTTGGCGAACGGGCTGCAACGCTTCGAAGCGCGTGCCTCTCTCAGGCTAAGTGCAGCCCGACGCAACTCGCCGAGAGATGGTCGATGGCCACGAAGACGGCGATTAAGCTTTCCGGTACTCAAAGCGGTTGTCGTCATGTCGGTGCCCCACATCTCATCGACTTATCGGCGGGGATGATGGTTCCGTCGTGAGCACGCGGGCCACGAGCCGGTCCCCGACAGGATTTGGCGAGCAAGCCGTTGTTCCACGCATGAGCCGCAAGACCCGCACCGGCGATGTGCGAATATCCTTGTATCGCAGGCGCGCGTGCACCTTGCGATACCCTTCACCATGGAACGGACTCCCCTCGATCACCTGCTTGATGGCTTGGGTCATCTGCGGATCGGGCATCGCGCCGTTCGGCCCTCGCCGACGACGAGGCGGCGAGTCGCCCGATGCCTCTTTCAGATGGCGATAGACGGTAGAACTGCTCATCCGCCAACCCTCGCAAACCCGTTCCACACCGTAGGGCTTTTTCCCGAAAGATCGAAACGACGAGACTCATCGCTTTGACCTCCTGCGCACAAAAGGGCGGCCGTTCTCCCAATCGCTCGATCTTCTCATCTCGGAGCTCGAGGATCATGGTGAGTTCCCCCACCTTGGACTGAAGTTCCTTGATCTGCAGGTCCCTGCCGTCGCACTCACTGTCTTTCAAAGCCCCCAGAACCGCGTAGTCCGCCTTACTTCAGCCAGCGACTGACATCGGCCGCGGGTTACATCGAAGCTTCGAGCCACCAGTTCGATGGGCTCACCCCGGTCAACTCGTTTGACAGCCTCTTGCTTGCGCTTGGCCGTCATGCGCTTTCTGCGAGTCGAACCCGGTTTCTCATCCTTCTGAATGGTCATGGAACACCTCCGTTGTCCCATAAAATCAGGGTTGGGATCAGGTCTTAAATAGTGTCCCAAATAACCCTAGGGCGGGGGAGTGCCAGCAATAGGTTAACCATAAGGCGGATCACCTCGCGCGGGGTGAAGTGATCGCCCGCCGTCTCGTTGGCGGCTTCGTTGAAGCGTCGGATCAGGTCCTCGAATACCAGCCCCATGGTGATGTTATCCACCGTCTTGGGGTGCAGATCGATCTCGGCGAATCTGGAGACCACCAGATAGAGGCGGTCGGCTTCCGCCATCTTCTCGATCTCTTTTTCGAATTCGAAGTATTCGAATATCTTGCGGATATTCTCCGAGAAGCCGCTGATGTAACTGATCAAGTTTTGCCCGATATTATCCGGATCGCCTCTGAGCGATTGGAAGTCCAAGGCGCTGTGGTTGTGAAAACCCAATGATCTGCCATCTTCGTCTTTGGCCCGATTGTTCAATATTCCATCGACGAGCTGGCTATCTTTATGTCGGTGCTTCTCGTATTCGGCGAGGACGGCCTTCTTGGAGGGGCTCAGTACGCATTCGAATCGGCGCAGCACCGTCATGGGCAGCATCACCCGCTCGTACTGCGGCGGACGGTAGAGGCCGCGCAGCAGATCGGCAACATCCCAGATGAAGTTGGAGAGTCGTTGGAAGTCGGCAGTTGTCATGGGGGAGGAATTCGGCCTTGTCGTTCAACCGGCGAAGCGGTGTTTTTTGGTCGTTCGCATCGGTCAATCTCGGTTTCGGATGGCTTTCGTGGGTGCTGGGTATAGACTAACCGAGACCGGCCGATCGACCGGACACCTGCTCGCACCGGCAAAGAGTGAGAATCATCGGCGGAAAAAACGGGAATCGAAGAGGGAATCGGCTTGCAAGGGTACATCAATCTTCGCCGAAAACGCCCTTATCGTTCGCCGATTGATGGC
Source organism: Thioalkalivibrio sp. HK1 (assembly GCA_000583135.1). GTDB lineage: Bacteria > Pseudomonadota > Gammaproteobacteria > HK1 > HK1 > HK1. The sequence continues at coordinate 48,862 of JFBG01000040.1, read as the reverse complement.
TCGGGGATTGGCGGGGATGGGAAATCCGATGGATTTTTGACGAGATCCGAAGAGATGCTCCGAGGTTCGGCGATGATAGAACCTGCTACCCGGCTCCCTTGCCGTCGCCCCTCGAAGTCGCTTGCCGCCAAAGAACAACGATAAAAGGAAGGACATTGCCGCTGATTCCGCGCCTTCGGCCTCGAACGCTGCGCATACTGCTGCTGGGGGTGATCCCGTGCCTTGCGGTTCTTCTATCGCTTTATTTCTACGTCAAGAGCGGGCGATATATCACCACCGAGAATGCCTACATCAAGTTCGGCATCGTCGCGATCAGCGCCGATATTTCCGGGCGGGTGGAGTGGGTCGGAGTGAGGGATAACGCCTTCGTTCGAAAGGATCAGCCGCTTTTTCGGATCGATCCAAGGCCTTTTCAGATCGCCCTCGATCAAGCCGATGCCGAGTTGGATCTGGCACGGAGCCGGATCGCCCATCTGCGGGCCGATTATCGAGAGGCGTTGGCGCAAGAAGCACAGGCGAGGGAGCGGGTGGACTTTCTTTCTCGTCGGCTCGATCGGGGCGGCGATGAGGATCGCGAACAGGCCGTGCACGAACTCGCTTTGGCGAGGGCCAAGCATCGCCTTCTATCGCAGCAGGTGGAGCGGGCTTTGAGCGATCTAGGGGGCGATGTCGAGATGCCGACCGAGACGCATCCGGCATTCTTGCAGGCTCAGGCGCTGCGGGCCAGGGCGAGTCTTGATTTGGAAAACACCCAGGTGCTCGCTCCGGCCGACGGGATCGTCAGCAATATGAGCTTGGAGCCCGGGGAATATGTGGGCGAAGGCGAGGCGATATTCAGCCTGATCGAGAAGGGAAGGGTTTGGGTCGAGGCCAACCTGAAAGAGACCCAGCTGACCCACATCGCCGAGGGTCAACCCGCCACGGTGAAGATCGACGCCTACCCCGACCTCGTTTGGAAGGCGAAGGTGAGCGCCATCGCCCCGGCGACCGGGGCGGAGTTCTCGATCCTCCCGCCGCAAAATGCCACCGGTAACTGGGTGAAGGTCGTCCAAAGGATACCGGTTCTGTTGGAGATGATACCGAGCCCGGATTTACCCTCCGATGCCGATTCGCCCGACTCCGGATATCTCGAATCCGGTTCTTTAAGGGCGGGGATGAGCGCCCGAATCTCCATCGACACCGGCCAGGAATTCGATCCGCTCCATCGCTTGGGTGCCTTTTTTCGTCGTTGATGGCCGATGCCACCAAGGAGGGCAAAGAGAGTTCCGTTAACCTTTATGGTTTGGCTGATTAACTCATGCTGAATTGGAGAGAGTAAACCCTTCGGTTGAATGACCAACTTGGAGCAATCGGTCAACGACGATAAGCCTTATCGTAGGCCCTATGAATCAAGGGTTTTGCCCGTTCGATATCTCGATCGGATCCGATGATCACTTGCAGTTTTCCGATACCCCAATGTCCTTTTCCAGTTAGGTCTCGAGTGAATCCATCTTCCAATTCCGGGATATCCCATTTTGGATCCAAACTTAAAGAGACATAAATCTGTCGTCGTCGATTCATCAATTGCAGGCTGGCGAATTTTTTCTTATTTCGGGAAAAAACTTCGATTTTGACTTTTCTGGATTGCACAATATCGGTGCCAAGAGATTGTAAGAAATCTTCCAAAACTCTATAGCGTCCGGCTTGTTCCGGGTCCATCTCTGCGTGGTGTTCTGCATGGGTTTTATCTCGGGTCATTTTTTGCTTTGATGGAATACTTTCCACGCGTCGTTGGTTGATCGAGGGTAATTCGATTTTAGAACGTTTGGTTTTAGTGCTGTCATTGTTGCTGGGCGGTCGATTCATAAATTCAAGCAGCATCAATTCATTACCGTATTTTCTGTATTTGATTAGATCGATATTGGAAATCTCATTTGACGCTCCAACATCGTACTTTCCAAAATCCGCCGCTATGCAAATTAAACGAGGCGCCGACCATTCGATGAGATCGGCTGTCTTTTTATCGATTCGACTAAAAACTTCGAAATAAAAGTCTTTCTTATGCCTTACGAGCCAATTTCTATAAGACAATCCTTGATTTATACTATGCGAGGTCATATTCCTTTTATACTCTATGATCACCGGGTTGTTCTTCTCATCAAGTCCCAGCGTATCAATACGGCCATCTCCTGCTTTAAATTCACTGCATATAAAACGAATATTCAACAGCGTATCCAGATGGTTTTCAAATAGAGTTTGAATGTCTCTTTCGAGATTCGCGGTTTTCCCGGAAATCTCCTGGACGATGGTCGATGTCGCTACGAATAGTTTGATTTCGCTCATTTTCATTCTCCGGATAGTCGGTTTTTGTTGAATACATCCGTGCCGCCGATTAGTTTACACCCAAGTTTCGCAGACTATGAAGGAAGGTGAGGTAGTTCCCTCATCGTCTGTTTTTTTGGGTCAAAAGCCCACATCATCGCCGCCTTTGAGGGCGAGCATTTCTCGGGCCTCGTTGGGGGTGGCGATATCGAGGGAGAGGTTTTCCAAGATCGAGCGTACGATCTTCACTTGTTCGGCATTGGACTTCGCGAGTTTTCCTTTGTAGGCATAGAGGCTGTCTTCCAAGCCGACGCGGACATTGCCTCCCAAAATCGCGCCCATGGTGACGAATCCGATCTGGTGTCGGCCGGCGGCGAGAACGCTCCAATGGTAGTCGTCGCCGAAGAGTTTGTCGGCGATGCGCTTTTGATGGAGGAGGTTTTCCTGGTCGGCGCCGATGCCGCCGAGGATGCCGAAGATCGTTTGTACGAAGAGCGGGGGTTTGACGAGTCCGCGATCCAGGAAATGGGCGAGGTTATAAAGATGTCCGGTGTCGTAGCATTCGAACTCGAAGCGGGTTCCGTGGGTCTCGCCCAGCTCTTTGAGCACGCGCTCGATATCTTTGAAAGTGTTGCGAAAGATGAAGTCGCGGCTGTTTTCGAGGTGGGTCCGCTCCCACTCGTATTGAAAGTGCGGGTAGCGGTCCAGCATCGGATAAAGCCCGAAATTCATCGAGCCCATATTGAGCGAGCTCATCTCGGGGCGGGCTTGCAGCGCTCCTGCCATCCTCTCTTCGAGGCTCATGCCGTGGCCGCCGCCGGTGGTGATATTGACCACCGCATCGCAGCCTTGTTTGATGCGGGGCAGGAATTCCATGAAGACTTGCGGGTCCGGTGTGGGGCGGCCATCCTCGGGGTTGCGGGCGTGCAGATGGATGATCGCCGCCCCCGCTTCGGCGGCATCGATCGATTGGCGGGCGATATCGCCAGGGGTCAGCGGCAGGTGCTCGGACATCGTCGGGGTGTGGATCGAGCCGGTGGTGGCGCAGGTGATGATCACTTTTTTCTGTTTGGCGGCCATGGTCGTTCTCCCAAGTGGTCTTACAAGCAGGTGGTCTTATAAGCAAGTGGTCTTATAAGCGGTCGATGGCGTGGGTCTTTCCCGGGTTTCCCCGGTAGCGGGACGGCGGGATCGAAAATCGCGGCTTTAGCGCCCGTCCAGAAGGCGAAAGGATTCGATGGCGTGGCGCATCGCGGCCAAAGATCTTTTCGCGAATCGCCGGTGATCTTCGAGCCGGATCAGGATCTCGCTTCGATCCCGGTAGGCGATGCGAATCTCCCCTTGCCTGTTCGTGCCTTGGCTGGCTCCCTCCCAAAGGGCGCGATGAAAGGTGATGGCCCCTTCGATGATCGCCGGCTTTTCGACGATCGCAAAACCGCGATGGCTTTTCGAGATGGTATCGAGCAGTTCCCCTAACTTGGACGCCCGCGCCTCCTCGTTCGTCTTTTCATGCGGATCGACTCGCCGGATCGTGATTTCGAGCAGCGCCGATGATTGTCGGTCGGCGTGGATGCGTTGGAAGGCGTAGCGCTCTCGATGCGTATCGATATCGCGCTCTAGCAGCAAAAATCCCGGGGGCAGGGCGATGGTGAAGCGGCCGAAGCGTTGAGGTCTCGAAAGCCGATCCGGTGGGGTATCGTCGAAACTCCCGACGCTATCGCAGCGATCACGATTGCGTATGGCGCGCCCGAAGAGCGGGATGTCGTCAAGGGATTCGCCGCGGGCGGCGCGTTGGGCCAAGGTCTCGAGTTCTTGGGGCTCGCCCTCCATGCGAAAGCGCGCGGCGGCACAGGTGCACCAAGCTTGACCCAGAAGATAGTCGTGTCCGCGGCGGCTGCGATGCCGAAGACAGCCTTGTCGGTACTGCTCCAAGAAGCCCTCCACCGTCGGGCTGTCGGCATGAGCGGGACTTGCGATCGATATCGCCATCGATGCCACCATCAAAGCCGCGCAGGCGATCGACCAAGGTGCGAGCAGGCAATGAATGAGCGGCGCAAGTCGCCTCGGCGGGGCGGGGCCGGTCTTGGGGGACCGTCGGGGATCGATATCCGGCAAGGTTCATTCTCGAACGAGGATGACGTGTAGCCGCCTCGGGCCGTGGGCGCCTTCCAAGATCGTGATCTCGATATCCCCGGTTTTCGAAGGCCCGCAGATCAAGTTGACGGTGCGCGGCATCGATTCTCGCTCCCGGCGCAGCATCGCCCAAGCGTCTTCGAGATGGGGGACGATGCGCGATTCGGCAAGAACCACGAGGTGATCGTCGGGAAGGAAGTTGAGGGTGGTCGGGCTGATCGCGCCCGAAAGGAGCATCACGCTGCCGGTTTCCGCGATCCCCGCAAAGGCGCCGGTGACACTGATTCGATCCTGCGCGGTTGCCGCCCGAGCCTCGACGGATAAACGGTTGCTCCACGGCAAATCCGAAATCTCAGGTGCGATCGCGATGGTGTTTTCGAGATCGTGCTCCTCAATATGTTGCAGCACGATATCCGAAACACCGGCGCGATCCGGCGCTCTCGAGACCTTGGTATGCACGATATCGGCTTTGCGCATGAACAGATCGATCGGATCCTCGGCAAGGGTCGGGCGCGGGTTGGGAGTCGGGTGCGTGATGCGACGATCGAGGGCGGAAACGACGCTCGAAGGCAAAGGGCCGGTGCGGCGCAAGGAGCGTCGCACCGAGCCCAGGATGGATTCCCGGCTGCCCTCGATTCCCTTTTCGCTCATCTCGTTTCGCCTTGCGTCCCGCGATCGCCTGCGGCCCAAGCGGAGATGAAACTGCGACCTTGGGGAGCGGGGAAGTCCCGGCTACCGGTCCAGCCGGAGGCGAAGGGCAGGCGGCGGAAACGACCGCGTTTTTGTCCCAAACGGCCGAGGAGGGCGGCGCCCCAGCGGCTCGCAAGCCGGTAAAGACGCGGTCTTCTCGCCACGAAACCCCAAGCCCGCAAGCCCAAGCGCACGCGCGGCGGATGCAAGCGCTTTTGGAATGAGCGTTGGCGCAGGTTGCGCATCAGATCCGGCAGGGGGATCCCCATCGGACACACCGACTTGCAGCGGCCGTTGAGGGTGCAGGCCTCGGGCAGGTCGCGCGCTTGATCGAGCCCGACCAGCAGCGGGGTCAGCACCGAACCCATCGGTCCCACATAGACCCAGCCGTAGGCTTGACCGCCGATCGCATGGTAGACAGGGCAGTGGTTCATGCACGCCCCGCAGCGGATGCAGCGCAGCATTTCGTGGAATTCGTTGCCGAGCATCTGCGAGCGACCGTTATCCAGCAAGACCACGTGGTATTCGCGCGGCCCGTCGAGGTCCTCGGCGCGCTTAGGTCCGCTCGATAGGGTGGTGTAGACGGAAGCTTCCTGTCCGGTCGCATTGCGGGCGAGAACCCGCAAGATGGTGCTCAGATCCTCCAAGTTCGGTATCACCTTCTCGATACCGGCGGTGACGATATGCACATCGGGCAGGGTGTTGGTGAGGTCGCCGTTGCCCTCGTTGGTAACGATGACGCTCGATCCGGTTTCGGCCACCAGAAAATTGGCGCCGGTGATCCCGACATCGGCGCTCGTGAATTTTTCCCGCAAGACGGAGCGGGCCTCGGCTACGAGGGCTTCCGGTTCGGTTTGACGCTCGTAGCCGTGGGGGGCGTGGTGAAGATGGAAAAGGTCGGAGACTTGATCGCGGGTCTTGTGGATTGCCGGTGCGATGATATGGCTCGGCGGCTCGTCGGCGAGCTGGATGATGTATTCGCCCAGATCGGTTTCGATCACCTCGAACCCGGCCCCTTCCAAAGCCTGGTTGACGGCGATTTCCTCGCCGACCATGGACTTGCCCTTGGTGATGCGTTTCGCCTTCGCTTTTTTGCAGATATCGACGATGATGGCTTGGGCTTCGGCGGGGGTGGCGGCCCAGTGCACTTGCCCGCCGTGTTCGCGCACCCTTTCTTCGAAGCGTTCGAGGTAATGGTCGAGATGCGAAAGGGTGTGCTCCTTGATTTCCTGGGCGCAGCGACGCAGCTCGTCGTATCCCGCCAAGGCATCGACGGCATTCGAGCGGCTGTCGATGAATCCCTTGCGCGCTCTTCCCAATGCCACCGCAAGGTTGCTGTCTTGCAGGCTTTCTCGCGCGCGGGCTTGGAAGTCGACGGCCACGGGTTTCATCGCTGTTCCTCTTTGCTGTCGGCGCGCTCGCCGATTCCGGCCCCGGCCATACCCGCAAGCACCTCCGCCGTATGCAGCACCCGCATCGGTTGACGATTGCGGGCGAGTCGCCCGGCGATATTGAGAAGGCAACCCAAGTCGCCGCCGAGCAGCAGATCGGCGCCGGTGGCGGCGGCGTTGCGGCATTTTTCGTCCACGAGTCGGGTCGAAATTTCAGGATATTTGACGCAGAAAGTGCCCCCGAAGCCGCAGCAGGCATCGGTATCTCGCATCTCCCGCAGGCTGAGCCCTTCGACGGATTCGAGCAGTCGCCGAGGCTGGGATTTGACGCCGAGCTCCCGCAAGCCGGAGCAAGAATCATGATAGGTGGCGCAGGCTTGGAGTCGCACCGGGACTTCTTTGACTTCGAGGATATCGGTCAGGAAACTTAGCAGTTCGTGGCTACGCTTGGCCAGGTTCAAGGCTCGATCGCGCCATATCGCGCTGTCTTCGAAGAGTCTTGGATAGTGCTCGCGCAGCATCCCGGCGCAGGATCCGGAAGGGGCGACCACGAAGTCGAAGGGCTCGAAGATTTCGATCGTGCGCTTGGCGATCGCCCCGGCGGTGGCCGAATCACCGCTGTTCCAAGCCGGCTGCCCGCAGCAGGTTTGGGCGATGGGAACCTCCACCCGGCAGCCGGCGTTTTCGAGCAAGCGCACGGCGGCGAAACCGACTTGCGGCCGAAAGAGATCGACCAAGCAAGTGGCGAAAAGCCCGACCTTGGGAGCGCGAGCGGGGATGTCGGGGGTGGGGGATTTTGATATCAAGTCGACGCTCTCGATGATGTTTTCGATGGAAATCGGAAGAGGGTTGTTTTTGTCGGGTGCGCAGATCGTTCGAAAAAGGGGATCATTCGAAAAAGGGATTGTCAGGCCGAGTCATCGGCATCGGCCAAGTTTGCAAAGTCATTATCCTATCTTGATAGCATACGCAGGTCATTCTTGATCATAATTCGGATAGGCGATCCCGAGGTTTTGCCCGCACCCTTTATACCATACCCATATCCCACCCCCTCTCCCGCACTCGGTCCGACGCTCTCGTTCGCTCGATCCTCGATGATCCTCGAGATTTCGGCACGATTCACCGAATGCATCTTCCGGCAATCATTGCCTCGACAACGCGCTTTTGCAGGTGGTCAAAAGCTCATGGTCTTTGCTTGCTTTTGCATGTCGGACGGGTGGGCTTTTCCGTCTTCCCCGATACATCGCTCGATGAGGGTTCAAGTGGCATTCTCATCCGAAGGTCGTTCGAAAAACTCCGTTGCGCCGAGGGTGGTTCTCCTTGGCTTTTTCTTTTTCATGACACGCTCTGCCCGTGGCTGTCCCCGATTGACCCAAGAATCACGATCTCACATTGATTTCATGATGGTTCCTATCAAAAATTCGACGAACCCTATCAGGAACATAAAGATGAAAACCAGGATTCCAAGGAGCCAAGTCATCCGCAAACGAGTCCTCCGAGTCTCTGCGATCACTACCCTCATAAAATCGTTATGGTTTTTGTATATAGAGAGAATCTCTTCTCGGGGCATTGCCCCCAGGCCGTAGTCGCGAAAGTCGTCAGAGCCCGCTCCCGAGTCGGTGGCTTCGTCTTTGCGGTCCGCACGAGCACCGGATGTTGCGGCATCGGCATTATCGGCATTCATGATCGTTCTCCCAATCTATCTCGGATGTTGTACTTCGATTTCTTGCGATGGGACGACGGGACAGACGATGATCTTCTTCTTGGGAGATTATCCCCCGAAGAAGCGGGTGATGGCATCCGGAAAGCCGAGCCATAACCCCACCACTCCGATCAAGATAGAGCCGACGCCAACCCCAATCCCCGCTCCCCAAAAGAACACCGACCGACTCGCTCGGGCTTCTGCGATCCATGTCGCTCTCATGATATCGCTGTCTTTGTTCGAAGCGATGACATCGGCTCGGTTGCGCTCATAAGAGGTCCGGGTGCGCTCGTTGGACGCGATGATATCGGCGCGCAGGTCGGCAAAGGCCACCCGCAGGTCGGCGGACTCGTCCTTGGAAATCGGACGAGAGCCCGATGTTTGTGCATTCATGATCGTTCTCCCAATCTATCTCGGATGCTGTGCTTCGCTTGCGAGGGGACGACGAAATCGGTCGAGACGGATAGCCGACGATTGCACCTTCGAGCGCCCCGATGCTCGTTCGGCGCAAAACCCGGTCCGATCACCGTATTTCGACGGGATGATATCGCCATCTCTCGTGCTTCGTCTTACGTTCCATCGGTGAAATTCCCTCGAAATTCGTCTCTTGGATGCGAAGATGGATGAACGAGTTGCAATCTTTTGAAAAGGACTGATCAAGGCACGAAAAAGGGGAAGGCATCGGTGTTCTTGGCGGATCTCCAAGTGCTAAGCGCGTCCGAAGGTAAGGATCACCGTTTCCATGCTCCAAAAGAGAAAGATTCGGCGACTTTCGATCAATTGGAAGACGATCTGCCAGCCATCTTGCGCTTCTTGGTTGAGGGTACGTTCGATTTTTTCAAGCGGCAGGGCCGATGCTCCGAGCAACACCGAGCCGACCATGCCCTCCGACAGGGCGATGACCTTGTATTCCTTGTATTTCATCGATAAGACTCCTCTCGGTCGGTGTGAACATCGGCTCGAATAGGATCAGTCAAACGAGCCTTGCTGACGAACCCTCGAAGAAGAGGGCGGGAAAGAACGCAGGCGAAGGGTACGATGCCCGCCCGAGGCTTTCGTGTTCATGTCGATACTCGTTTATGATCTATTTGGACTATCGAAGCGGGAAAATGCTCCGAATATCCTCACCGGGCTTCCCAAGCGGTATCGCCGGCGCCAAAGGCCTTTCAGGTTCTTCCGCTCCCCGATCCGCTTCTCGGCCTTCGCATCGTTCGCCAACCCCATCGTCGAAACTCTCTTAGGGAAAACCCTCTCGTGTCCTCACGCACCGCTTCGATCAAGCGCAATACCAACGAAACGCAAATCGCGCTGACCCTCGATCTGGATGGTCAGGGCAGCGCCGTTCTCGCCACCGGCATCCCCTTTTTCGAGCACATGCTCGATCAAATCGCCCGCCATGCGGTGATCGATATCGATATTCAGGCCGAAGGAGATCTGCAGATCGACGATCACCACACCGTCGAGGATATCGGCATCGTATTCGGGCAGGCGATGGCGCAATCTCTCGGCGACAAGCGCGGTATTTTCCGCTACGGCCATGCCTATGTTCCGCTGGACGAGTCGCTCTCTCGGGTGGTGATCGACTTTTCCGGTCGCCCCGGTCTTTTCTACCGCGCGACCTATCCTCGGGCTCGCATCGGGAATTTCGATGTCGATTTGATCCGGGAGTTCTTCCAAGCCTTCGCCAATGCCGCGCAAGCCACCGTGCATATCGATTCGTTGCAGACCGGCAATACCCATCATGTGGCGGAGACGATCTTCAAGGCGTTCGGTCGCGCCCTGCGCATGGCGACGGCATTGGACGATCGGGTCGCCGGGATCGTGCCTTCCACCAAGGGCGTGCTTTGATGCCCTTGGGAATCACGGTGGTCGATTACGGGATGGGGAACCTGCGCTCGGTGGCGCGGGCGGTCGAGCATGCAGCGCAAGGTCGGGCTCGGGTGGAGGTCAGCGATCGGGCTCGGGCCATCGGGCAAGCGGATCGGATCGTGCTTCCCGGACAAGGAGCGATGCGCGATTGCATGGCCGAACTCCATGCCCGTCGGCTGATCGATCCGATTCGCGAATGCCTCGGTCGCAAGCCCGTTTTAGGGATCTGCATGGGTCTGCAAGTGCTTTTCGAGTTCAGCGAGGAAGATCCCGATACCGAGGGATTCGGTTATTTGAAGGGCGATTCGGTGCGTCTTGATCCCGGGATCGACGCATCCGGTTCGCCGGTGCGAAAAATCCCCCATATCGGTTGGAATCGGGTGAGGCAAGCGAGGATCGGGTCGGGCGCCGGCGCATCCGCTGTTCATCCCTTATGGCGAGGGATCGCCGACGATGAGCGCTTTTATTTCGCGCATAGTTATCGGGTGCGCCCGAAGGATCCGGACTTGGTTGCAGGCGTTTGCGAATACGGCGGGGAATTCGCTGCCGCCGTCGCCGCCGAGCGTTTGTTCGCGGTGCAGTTCCACCCGGAAAAGAGTCAGCGCGCCGGGCTTGCGTTGCTGACCAATTTCATCGATTGGACGGGAGAGATCTGACAAGTCGCTCGGCGAGGGGTCGAGGGCCAAAGCGGGGGCTTTCGCCGAGAAGGGCTCGCCGGGGCGCGGTTACGAAGCCGAAGACAAGCGATCGAATATGAGCCGGTCGAGCGCTTTTTTGGATCCATCTTAAAAGAGAGATTTTCAGTCCGCCGGCTATCCGATATCGCTCGGATAGCGCCTCGTCCGACATCGCCCCATCCGGCAACTATCCGATTTTCTTGGCCCGCGCCTCCTCTCGGGCGATGGCGCGGTGGCCGATATCGCGGCGAAAGAAGGCGCCGGGCCATTGAATCCCGTCGGCCCGATCAAGGGCGATTCGCCGGGCTTCGCTGACATCCTTGCCCAGCGCGCAGATACATAAGACGCGTCCTCCGGAAGTGACCACCCTATCGCCTTGAAGTGCGGTGCCGGCGTGGAAGACTTTGGTGACGGGGTTATCCACCTCACCGCTTTTTCCCGATCCGCCGCTTTCCTCTCCGATGCCCTCTCCCGTTCTTTCCTGCGACTCATCGAGACCGTGGATCACATCCCCTTTTCGAGGCTTTTCGGGATAGCCCTCGGAAGCCATCACCACCCCCAACGAGGCGCGTTCGTCCCATTCGGGCGGGTTTTTAGCGGGATCGCCGGCCAATGCGGCCTCGATCAGATCGAGAAGGCTCGAGCGTAGTCTTAGCAAGATCGGCTGGGTTTCGGGATCCCCTAGCCGACAATTGAATTCGATTACATGGGGGGCGCCGTCGGGGTCGATCATCAAACCTGCGTAGAGGAATCCGGTATAGGGCATCCCCTCGGCGGCAAGGCCTTGCAGGGTCGGGTGGATGATCTCGCGCATGATGCGATCCGATAGGCGGGCATCGACCACCGGAGCCGGGGAGTAAGCGCCCATGCCGCCGGTATTCGGGCCTTCATCGCCATCCAAGAGGGTTTTGTGATCTTGCGCCGATGCCAAGGGCACCACGCCTTGGCTTCCGGCGACGCAGATGAAACTCGCTTCTTCGCCCGCCAAAAAATCCTCGATCACGATGGTGCGTCCGGCTCCCCCGAAGGCCCCGCCTTCGAGCATCTCGCGGGCGGCTTCGATGGCTTGGTTGTTCGAGCGAGCCACGATCACCCCTTTGCCCGCGGCGAGTCCGTCGGCTTTGATGACGATCGGCGCTCGGCGCTTTTCGATATAGGCCTTGGCATCCTCGATGCGGGTGAAAACGCCATGGGCGGCGGTGGGGATGCGGTGGCGGGCGAGGAAATCCTTGGCGAAGGATTTCGAGCCCTCGAGACGAGCCGCTGCCGCGCTCGGCCCGAAGATGCGAAGCCCTTGGGCCGAGAAATGATCGACGATCCCCGCCACGAGGGGTGTTTCCGGCCCGACGACGGTCAGATCCACCTTGCGCTCTTTCGCGATCAGCGCCAAGGCCTCGATATCGTGATCAGCGATGGGCAAGTTTTCGACCTTGGGCTCGTTCGATGTGCCCGCATTCCCCGGAGCCACCAACACCCTTGATACCTCGGGGCTGCGGGCCAAGCTCCACACCAGTGCATGTTCTCGCCCGCCGCCTCCGATCACGAGAAGGGTTCGGGCTCGATGAGGGGTATTCGACACGGGCGCGATTCTCCGGGGGTTCGTTTCGAATATCGAAGAGGGATCGGGATGGCGTGGGGGAAGGAGCGCTATCGACGGGGGGTTGTTCGTCTTCACCCCCGCCCTCGTCTTCAAGCACCGATCAGTGGCGGAAATGGCGAACGCCGGTGAAGACCATCGCCAGATTGTGCTCGTCGGCGGCGGCTATCACTTCATCGTCGCGCATGGAACCGCCGGGCTCGATCACCGCTTCGACTCCGGCGGCGGCCGCGGCATCGATCCCGTCTCGGAAAGGGAAGAATGCGTCCGATGCCAAGACCGACCCGCGCACCGAAAGCCCCTCGTCCTCGGCCTTGATGGCCGCGATGCGGGCGGAGTAGACCCGGCTCATTTGCCCCGCCCCGACGCCGATGGTCATCCCCTCTCGACAATAGACGATGGCATTCGATTTGACGAAGCGAACGACCTTCCAAGCGAAGAGGAGGTCGCGGATCTGATCGTCGGTTGGCGCACGTCGGGTGACGACCTTCAAATCCGAAGCCTCGATGATGCGCAGGTCACGCTCTTGCAATAAAAGCCCGCCATCGACCCAGCGGGTTTCGAGCGCTTCGACCGGGGTTGCGGCCGAAGAGGCCGAAGCGCTCTCGATCGGCAATCCCCCGCCGTCCAATAGGCGGACATCGCGTTTTTGTTTGAAGATGTCGGCGGCATCGGCATCGACTTCGGGGGCGATGACGACTTCCGCGAACTGCCGCTCGACGATCTCCTTGGCGGTGGCCCCGTCGAGTCGTCGGTTGAAGGCGATGATGCCGCCGAAAGCGGAGGTCGGATCGGTGCGAAAGGCGCGTTCGTAGGCGGTCTTGATATCGGAGCCGATGGAGACCCCGCAAGGGTTGGCGTGTTTGACGATGACGCAGGCGGGCTCGGTGAAAGTAACAACGCAGCCCCAGGCGGCGTCGGTATCGGCGATATTGTTGAAAGACAGCGCCTTGCCTTGGAGTTGCCGCGCGCCGGCGATATTGGCGAAGGTTGCATCGGCGTTCCCCGGTCCGGCGTAGAAGGCCGCTCTTTGGTGGGGGTTCTCGCCGTAGCGCATCCTTTGCTTCATCCGATACTGAAAGGTCACGGTTTCGGGGAATATCTCCTCTTCGCTCCCCTTGTCGTTATCGGCCTCTTTGCCTTCCTGCCCCCCGCTCTTGGCCACCCGAGCGCCCAAGTAGTTGGCGATCATCGCATCGTAGCCGGCGGTGTGCTCGAAGGCTCGGGTCGCGAGCATGAACCTGGAGTGATCGCTCACTCTTCCATCGCGCTCCAGTTCATCCAGCACCCGCTGATAGTCGGCGCTATCCACCACCACCGTTACCCAAGCATGATTCTTGGCCGCCGCCCGCAGCATCGCCGGCCCGCCGATATCGATATTTTCGATGGCGGTGGCCAGATCGCAATCCGGGCGGCGAGTGACGCTTGCGAAGGGATAGAGGTTGACCACGAGAAGGTCGATGTCGTCGATATCATGTTCGCGCATCGCCGGGGCATCGATATCCCGACGCCCTAAAAGTCCGCCGTGGATCTTCGGGTGCAGGGTCTTCAACCGCCCGTCCATCATCGCCGGAAAGCCGGTTCTTTCGGATACCTCCACCACCGGCACCTTCGCTTCCTCCAATAGCCGGGCGGTGCCGCCGGTGGAGATGATTTCGATGCCGAGCCGGTGCAACTCGCGGGCGAATTCGGCGATCCCGCTTTTATCGGAGACGCTGATCAATGCTCGCTTGACCGAGCCTTTGGTGCTTTCGGGGTGGGTCACGGTGGGGGTGTCCTGTTTCCAAGGGGCTTCGTTCGAATCCGAGGATGCGTGCCGGATGCATGCTGCGGAGGGAAGCCGGATGACGATGGTGCTGCCTTGCGGAATTGTAAGGGGTCGATGCTGGCTGATGGTGACGATGGCGATTCCGGCCAAGATCGGTGCGGCGAAAGATGAGTGCTGCGATGCTCGCCCCCGATGCTTGTATCGGGGGCTTAAAAGGGTGCCTTTATCGAAGCCTTATCCGTCGCCCTCTTCCTTGGGGGGACGACGCAAGACCGGAAGTCCGCCGCGTTGCATCAGTTTCGCCAATGAACCATCGATGCGTCTCACCGACGATAAAAGCGTCAAGACAAGCCATAACTGAAGGATGAAAATCCCCAAGGCAATCGCAACGAGTAGCAAAATCATTGCGTTGGACATGATTTTGTCTCCTCGTCTTCCAAGGGATTCGCTCGATGTTCTCTTGACTCCATCAATGTGCGCTCGATGCGTGTGGTCGATTCTTTGAGCGTGTAGACGTACCAAAGGGGGAATAAAAACACCGCCAAGGCAAGGGGAAAGAGGATGAATAATATCGCCCCGAGCGGCTCCGGTGGATCGAAATTCCAACTTATACCCGGTATGAAGTCGGTGATGCCTACTAATTTGTCGAAATCGATGGATATGGACCACGAGGTTTCAGTGCTCATGATCGATCCTCCCTACCTTCCATTTCCCCGGGCGAGTCCATTTGATCGTTCATCTTTGACAATATGCGCTCGATACGAAAAACCGACGCCCGCAGCGTAAAGAGCATCCATAAAAAGATGAGTTCGATACCCAGGTGACTATCAAACCTATCCAGTCCCCGATTTGCATTCCAAGTATCACTTATGTCTCTCCATGATTGATTTGTCGCCGGATGCTATGCCGCAGCCATCGAATCGGACTGCGACTCGTCCATCTTCTGGCGGAAAAAATCGCGGGTCAAGGCGATCTGCCGCTGCGGGCATTCGACATGATTGATACGCCGCCAGAATTCCTCACCGCCGGCATAAGCCCGGCAATGCCAAGAAAGATGCTTGCGGGCGATCTTCGCCCCGGTCCTTTCGCCGTGGAAATCATGCAGCGCGCGCAAGTGCTGGATCAGCACATCGGCACGCTCTTGCAGGCTAGGCAGGGGTAGAAGTGTTCCATCGTGCAAGAAGCGAGCGATTCGCCCGGGCAGCCAAGGATCGCCTTGGGCCGCGCGCCCGATCATCACCGCATCGGCACCGGTGAACCGAAGCACCCGCTGCGCTTGTTCGGGGGAGGTGATATCCCCGTTGGCGATGATCGGTATCCTCGCCTGCGCCTTGACCTTGCGAATGGTCTCGTACTCCGCCTCGCCCCGAAAGGCGCACTGACGGGTACGACCGTGGATCGCAAGCGCCCGAATACCGGACTCTTGCGCGATATGAGCGATGCGCAGCGCGTTGCGTGTTCCCGGATCGGGGCCGGTACGAATCTTGAGAGTGACCGGAGCATCGATCGAGGCCACCACCTTCTCCAAGATGCGGGCGACCAAAGCCTCGTCCGAGAGCAAAGCCGACCCCGCCGCCACATTGCAGACCTTCTTGGCCGGACAACCCATATTGATATCGATGATATCGGCCCCGCGATCGATATTGAAGCGAGCCGCATCCGCCAGCCAATCCGGATCCGCCCCGGCGATCTGCACCGACCGAGGCAAGGGCTCCCCCACATGATCGATCCGCCGCAAGGTCTTGACACTCCCCCGAAGACGAGGGTCGCTGCTCACCATCTCCGAAACCGCCAGATCCGCCCCCAACCCCCGACAAAGCGACCGAAAGGGCCGATCCGTTACCCCCGCCATCGGCGCGAGGATCACTTTGTTCGAAGCGAAAAACGAGTCGGTTAGCATGGCGCGATTCGATGTTTTGGAGTTCGAAGATAGGCTACGAGCGGTTTTTGGCGGATGTTTCGATATTTTACAAGAATCTGCGGAAAGTAGGGAATTGTTGGTGATTCCCTCGATTCCGATAATTGATCAATTGACACTCAAGTGCAATTCCATAGGCTTTCTATCGATCGATAATCGATAAGATCGGATTATCTTCGAATGGATTCATGACTATGAGGTCCTATAGAATCTAGACTAATATAGCCGTCACTTTTCTGCCAATAATGAAGACGATATCCAGAGTAAACGTTGGCGCGCTGTGCTTTATCTCGCTGTGCTTTATCTCCTGATAGGCGGGTGCGTTGAGATCCTCCTTTTTTATTTTTTTTGAGTGCATGTTTGTTACGAGTTTTGTGTTCTTTTGCGTTAAGACCGACAACGATATCTGCGATGGTACGGAACATACTAGGCATGACTTTTTTCCAGCTTTTCTCGCTTTTCTCGCAACATTTCTTGGCGCTTTCGATAAATTTTGAATCCCATAACACAGGCACGTCTATTGGCCAATCGACTTTGACGCTTTGATCAAAAGGATACTTAAATTTGAATATGGAAAATTGTAACGCCGTTTCGAAATTAGTGTTTGGATCAGATTTCCAAAATTTTGCTATATCTATCCAATCAATCGACTTAAGTAATCCAGAGAGGCTATCGCAGATAAGAATATCACCTTTGAATGTATCAGGTTGAAATGGGACATTTCCCATGTCGTCACGTTTGGGTTCAATACTACGAATAGATGCTTGGATTTCAATTTTTCCTGAATCAGGGGTATTTTTAACAAAGAGACGAATACCGCTAGTGTTGCAATAGCAATGTAAGATTGAAGCCAAGACTACACATCGCTCAAAACTTTGATCATGTACGGATGCTTCCGTCAAGCCTAATAGATCTGGGTTGGATCTGAAGTCATAGTCACGAACACAGGCATTGAAATATTCTTCAAAATGAGGCGAAGAGAATAGTAGCGAAGGAATTTTCTTGGTAGCCCAAGCAATTGTTTGCTCGTCAAATGTCTGTATTCCGTGAATTTTGATCGCTGATCGAATTGTATCCGTAGGAGAGATAAATTTACCTGCTTCATCCACAAAAACATCCCAGGAATTTTCTCTAAGTCGTACAGAAATCCATGGTTGAATTAACAATTCTCTCAAGTGTCGTAATGTATCTATATACTTATGAAAACGAGAAGGCTTGTCATTTGGGCAAGGTGGAGCGAGAATTCCTGCATCTATCAAAACTGTCAATGTCGCTTGCATGATTAGTTACCTTTGTGTGTTCTTGCACGTTTTTTGTTGATAGCTTCTTTGAGGATATTTTCGGCTTCTATGGTTGATTCATCAAAGAATCCTACAGGCCAGTTTTGAACGGCACCGTATTCATTGATGACAACTTCTTTGAATCGGGACGTTCTTTCTTTTTTCTCAACAAAGTAAATTTTCGAAATATCAGTCAATGGTTGCTCAACCGATGCTGCGGCTACACGAAATCGTATTCTATTGATTAAATGCTCGCTATGCGTCTCGACGATGCATTGTCTATTTAGTAACGCTATCGAGATAAAAAAATCGGCAAGCCTTGTCTGCACTAGCGGATGTAGATGAAGTTCCGGCTGCTCGAAAATCAGTGTCGTATCTTCTTTTGACAGAAGACCCATTACTAGAATGGGCAATACTTGGCTGACGCCTACTCCAACATGCGTCAGGTCTTGTTCCTCTGAACCATTACCTAAATCGACCTTGATCTCATGTCCTAAATTCCCACGATCAGATGTTTGTATATCCTCAGCAACTCCAAGATATTGTGCCCAGTCTCCCACCGCTTCTGCGAGTGATGTACTGGCGGTCGTCCTGTTGATTTCTGATGATTCAGAATTCGCCTCAGGGAAATTTGTCGTAGGTAAGTAGGTAACAGATGTATTACAATGAACTTGTAAAACTGCCGCGGTTTGCTCTCCTCTTAGTCCAACATCTGCAGGATCGGCCAAAGTGCCTAATGGATACAAGGCTTTTGGTTCATCCCGAAGTGGACCGAGGTATTTCACTTTCTCCGAGAAAAAACGATCGATATGTCTCATAGCAATTGGCAGATTCGAAGTGGGCCTATGAGAAATGAGTTTACGAGAAGTGATGCCTTGAGACGACATTAAATTTTCTCGTATTGTCTCGATCATTTTATTTTCTATTGAGTTGTCTGATCGAAGTCTATTACGAATGCCCTCTTTCGCTTTTGAAGAAATACTTCTAACGTAGCTAATCCAAGACATAAGGGAGATTTTTTCATCGGCGGTATCCCTAAGTTTTTTCTGTAGAGTATTATGCAGTTCAAATTGTCCATCATCTATTTTATCAAGAAAATCAATAGACTTAAGGAGTGTTGCGGGTGGTACCACTTCTTCATCCATTTCAATAGAGTGTCTCCAATGTAGATTGTATTCATTGGTGAGAGTAGAAATGAATGCCTGAGCTATTTCGGCTGCTGGATCGATATCCAGTGTCATAGCAGCAGGCAAAAAATGATGAAATTCACAACCTACGATTTCAGCGGTAGGCAGCTCTGCTCGGATTCCCGCTAAAGAATTATCATCGATATTTATATTAACTGATAGCGTATTTCTTGTTTCATCGAATCCTTCGATTTTATTAAGCAGAGATATCTTGTCTTTTTCAGCATCGATATCCAAAGAAAAAGCCTGTATCGATATGTTTTCTAGAGAATTTTCTCTATGAAGAGAATGAGAACGATCCCGGAAAAATATGTGATTTTGAATGCTAGCAGTCAAATCTAAATGGCGAAGTCGAGGTTGTAGCTGATAAATGGCTCCATCAGCAGAGCTTGGATTTGCATCAAATGACAGTTCACACTCGAATGAATCGATACGTTTTTCGCTTGGCTCGCAATACCAGCCGACTAATATGTGATCCACACCTGTCCCGTTGGATTTCAGGTCGTCGAATTTACCGAGCTTGGATAAAGATCCATTTAGAACGATGGGTTTGGAGTCGATTTTGTGTGCAAGAGTCTGGGCGATGAGCAAGATCGATTGAAGAACCGTGCTCTTGCCGCTGCTGTTGGCGCCGGCGAAGATTGTCAGTGGGGCCAATTCCAGTTCCGTTTCGTCTCGAATTGATTTGAAGTTGGCTATTTTCCATCGCTTGATCACGAGATCACCTTTGAATTCGTTTCATCTGCCATGACGGGGTCGTCCGAAATCCGTGATTGACGAAATCGTACGCTCGAATCGACAGGTTGGCTTGCATACGCATTTTGGGTAGTGTATGCGAGCGGGTCGGAGCGAGTATTGACAGGTGCATTGTAATCCGATTTCGGCCGGGGGCTTCGATCTCCTGCAAGGCAGCCTATCCGGAATCGGAAAAGGCGACCTTGGGCATCCTTATTCGGCACCGTCGGCAATCTTGCGCCACCAGAGGCTTCATGGTTGGATGATGGGGATTTTGCCAAAGTTGCGGTGGGGAGGTTGGGGGTGGCTGCGTTTTCGAGCTCTTTCGTGTCGGTTTTTGCGGGGATCGGATGGTTCGGGAGGATCGGGATCGGGGCTGGAACTCGAGGGTATGGTATATACATCCTTTCGTAGCGGTCGATCGGTGCGCCGGGGTTGCCCTGCTTGGCCCTCTTCGAGGTGCGGCGGTCGGAATGAGAAGTGCGCGAGGCCTTCGGGGTCTTGGGGGGAAGGTACATCGCGCCGGATATTCATAAGGGGGGGGTCATGGTTGGACGCTATAAGGAAGCGCATGCTCGTTCGCTTTCGGATCCCGAAGCATTTTGGGGGGAGGCGGCCGGTGATATTGCTTGGTCCAAGCCTTGGAATCGGGTGCTCGATGATTCGTCTTCTTCGAGTGCGCGCTGGTTCGTCGGGGGGGAACTCAATACCTGCTATAACGCGCTCGATGTTCATGTCGAGAGCGGGCGGGGAGGGCAAGCGGCGCTGATTTACGATAGTCCGATCACCGGCGCCGCCGGTCGATTCACTTATATCGAGTTGCGCGATGAGGTCGCCCGTTTTGCCGGGGTGCTGGCGGATCGCGGGGTCGGCAAGGGGGATCGGGTGATCATCTACATGCCGATGATCCCCCAAGCGATTGTCTCGATGCTCGCCTGTGCCCGTATCGGGGCGGTGCATTCGGTGGTCTTCGGCGGTTTTGCGGCCAATGAACTGGCGGTGCGCATCGACGATGCGAAGCCGGTGGCGATCGTCTCCGCTTCTTGCGGGGTCGAGCCCGGAAGGGTGGTGCAATACAAGCCGCTGCTTGACGGGGCGATCGATTTGGCGACCCACAAGCCGGATTTCTGCGTGATCTTTCAGCGTGATATCGCCACGTGCGAGATGGTGGCGGGGCGGGATGTCGATTGGCAAGCGGCGATGGCCGATGCCGAGCCGCACGATTGCGTTCCGGTGGCGGCCACGGATCCGCTCTATATCCTCTATACCTCGGGCACCACCGGTCAGCCCAAGGGGGTGGTGCGCGATAACGGCGGTCATGCCGTGGCATTGAAATGGACGATGAGGAATATCTATGCGGTGGAGCCGGGTGAGGTGTTCTGGGCCGCCTCCGATGTCGGTTGGGTCGTCGGTCATTCCTATATCTGCTACGCCCCCTTGTTCAACGGCAATACCACGATCCTCTACGAAGGCAAGCCGGTGGGCACCCCGGATGCCGGGGCTTTTTGGCGGGTGATCGCCGAGCATAAGGTCTCGACGCTATTTACCGCCCCCACCGCTTTTCGGGCGATCCGCCAGCAAGATCCGCAAGGCGAGTTGATCGGGAAATACGACCTTTCCGCTTTTCGCGCCCTTTTTCTCGCCGGCGAGCGTCTCGATCCCGATACCCTGCGCTGGGCGCAATCCAAACTCCAAGTCCCGGTGATCGATCATTGGTGGCAGACGGAAACCGGCTGGTCGATCTGCGCCAATTGTCTGGGCTTGGAACTGTTGCCGATCAAGGAGGGATCGCCGACTTCGCCCGCACCGGGGATGGATGTGCAGGTGGTCGATGACCGGTGTCGCCCCTTGCCTGCGGGCGAGATCGGGGCGCTGGTCATCAAGTTGCCCTTGCCCCCCGGCTCCTTGCCGACCCTGTGGAATGCGCAAGAGCGCTTCGTCGAGGCCTATCTCTCGGAGTTTCCCGGCTACTACAAGACCGGGGATGCAGGCTACATCGACGAAGACGGCTATGTCTTCGTGATGACTCGTACGGACGATGTGATCAATGTCGCCGGACATCGCCTTTCGACGGGGGCGATGGAGGAGGTGCTCGCCTCCCATCCCGATGTGGCGGAATGTGCGGTGATCGGGGTGGCGGATAGCCTCAAAGGGCAGATCCCCTTGGGCTTTTTGGTGCTCAATGCCGGGAGCGGGCGCACGCAGGAGGAGGTCGGTCAAGAGGTCGTGGGGTTGGTACGAGAGCGGATCGGGCCGGTGGCGGCTTTTCGCAAGGCGGTGGTGGTCGAGCGCTTGCCCAAGACCCGCTCGGGGAAGATCCTGCGCGGCACGATGCGCAAGATCGCCGACGGCGAGCAGTGGACGATGCCCGCAACCATCGACGATCCCGTGATTTTGGAGGAGGTGGGGGAGGTCTTGCGAAAGAACGGCTATCCGTCTTAAACGGGCACAAAGCGATCTCGCTTCGGCTTGCCTTGTAAAATCCGGGGATCGTGGCTGTTTTCGATCCCTTGGGTGCTTGGAGAGGGCGCTTGAAGCTATTCGAGCGGCGCTTCGAGAAATGAAATCCGGGGGATCTTCCATAAGGGTCTTTGAAAGGGAGCGAGGCGAATCCGTGAGCGGCGTCAGTGAATCCGAAAAGAAATGGGCGGACTCGGTCTCGAAGGAGTTGAAGGGAGGCTCTCTCGACGATCTGATCTGGCATACCCCGGAGGGGATCGAGGTCAAAGCCCTTTATACCGAGGCCGATCTCGAAGGCATCGAGCACTTGGGAAGCCTGCCCGGCATCGCCCCCTTCGTGCGAGGCCCCAGGGCGTCGATGTACGCCGGGCGCCCGTGGACGCTGCGCCAGTACGCCGGTTTTTCCACCGCCGAGGAATCGAATGCGTTTTACCGGCGCAATCTCGAGGGAGGGCAAACGGGTCTTTCGGTGGCCTTCGATCTCGCCACCCATCGGGGCTACGACTCGGATCATCCGCGGGTGATCGGGGATGTCGGCAAGGCCGGCGTCGCGATCGATTCGGTCGAGGATATGAAGGTGCTTTTCGACGGCATCCCCTTGGATCGCATGTCGGTGTCGATGACCATGAACGGGGCGGTGCTGCCGGTGATGGCGATGTATATCGTGGCCGCCGAGGAGCAAGGGGTGGCGATGTCCTCGCTTTCGGGCACTTTGCAAAACGATATCCTCAAGGAGTTCATGGTTCGCAATACCTATATCTATCCCCCCGATCCATCGATGCGCATCGTCGCCGATATCATCGCCTTCACCGCCAAGGAGATGCCCCGTTTCAATCCGATCTCGATCTCCGGATATCACATGCAGGAGGCGGGGGCGACCGCCGTGCAAGAGCTCGCCTTCACCCTTGCCGATGGCGTCGAGTATGTGCGGGCGGCTATGGAAGGAGGACTTGCGGTGGATGATTTCGCCCCCCGTCTTTCTTTCTTCTTCGGCATCGGCATGAATTTCTTCATGGAAATCGCCAAGTTGCGCGCGGCGCGGTTGCTCTGGTCGGAACTGGTGCATCGACATTTCGCCCCCGAAGACCCGCGCTCCGCCATGCTCAGAACCCACTGCCAAACCTCGGGCGTGAGTCTGACGGTGCAAGATCCGTGGAATAACATCGTTCGCACCTCGATCGAAGCCCTCGCCGCCATCTTGGGTGGCACCCAATCGCTCCATACCAACGCCTTCGACGAAGCCTTGGCGCTGCCGACCGAGGATTCCGCTCGCATCGCCCGCAATACCCAGCTGATCTTGCGAGAGGAAACCGGCATCCCCAAGGTGATCGATCCCTTGGCGGGCTCGTACTACATCGAATCCTTGACCTCGAGCCTCGCCAAAGCGGCGCGCGAGTTGATCGACGAGGTCGAGGCGATGGGGGGGATGACGCAGGCGGTCAGCGCCTCGATGCCCAAGATGCGCATCGAGGAGGCCTCGGCGCGGCGCCAAGCCCGCTTGGATCGGGGGGAGGAGATCGTCGTCGGGGTCAATCGCTTCGCTCCGGATCAGCAACCCCCGGTGGAGATCCTCGATATCGACAACGCGGCCGTGCGCCGCGCCCAGGTCGAAAGGCTCGAAGGCATCCGCGCTGCGCGCGATGCAAGCGCACATCGAGAGGCGTTGGAGGCCCTTCGCCGCTGCGCCGAATCCCCCGCGCCCGACCAAGGCCAAGGGGGGTTGCTGGCGTGTGCCGTTCGAGCCGCCAAAGCCCGGGCCACGGTGGGAGAGATATCCGATACCTTGGAGGGCGTTTGGGGCCGGCACCGGGCGATTACGCCGTCGATCACCGGGGTCTACGCCGCGGCATGCGAAGAGGACGAGGATTTCGTGCGCATTCGTCGGGAGATTCAGGTCTTCGCCGCCGACGAGGGACGAAGGCCGCGGATGTTGGTGGCCAAACTCGGTCAGGACGGGCATGATCGCGGCGCCCGGATCATCGCCACCGCCTTCGCCGATCTCGGCTTCGATGTCGATATCGGGCCGCTTTTCCAAACCCCCGAGGAAGTCGCCCGTCAAGCCATCGAAAACGATGTGCATGTCATCGGGATATCCACCCAAGCCGCCGGGCACCGCACCCTCGTTCCCGCCCTCATCGATGATTTGGATCGTCAAGGAGCGAAGG
Source organism: Thioalkalivibrio sp. HK1 (assembly GCA_000583135.1). GTDB lineage: Bacteria > Pseudomonadota > Gammaproteobacteria > HK1 > HK1 > HK1. The sequence continues at coordinate 24,989 of JFBG01000040.1, read as the reverse complement.
ATATCGCGGTCATCTGCGGAGGGGTGATCCCCGAACAGGATCACGCCATGCTCAAAGATGCCGGGGTCAGCGCCATCTACGGCCCCGGCACCCGCATCCTATCCGCCGCCACCGAAGTGCTGAACGTGATCCGCTCTCGGGCGGCTTGAGGGCGATCATTTTTCATCGCCGAAGCCGGAGCCGATCATGGCCCGCTGATCGCCGGGTCGACAGCGACGATTTCGAAGGCACCGCTTTTCAAGGCATCGTTTTTCGGCGTTGACATTCGGTTTTCGAGATATCGATTTCAAGTCAAGGAATTGTTTCGATGCGCGAGATCATCCAAGTGTTGGAGGAAAAGCGCGAGGCCGCCCGCTCGGGAGGGGGCAAGGCGCGTTTGGAGTCCCGTCATTTGCGGGGCATTTTGAGCGCCCGAGAGCGTATCGAACTGCTCTTGGACGAGGGATCCTTCGAAGAGTGGGATATGTTCGTCGAGCACCGCTGTGCCGATTTCGGCATGGAGGAGCGGCGGGTGCCCGGGGATGGAGTCGTTACCGGTCATGGAACGATCAACGGTCGTTCGGTTTTCGTGTTCAGTCAGGATTTCACGGTTTTCGGCGGATCGCTATCCGAATCGCACGCTTGGAAAATCTGCAAGGTCATGGATCATGCGATCAAGGTCGGAGCGCCGGTGATCGGTTTGAACGACTCCGGCGGCGCGCGGATCCAAGAGGGGGTGGCATCGCTTGCGGGCTACGCCGAGGTTTTCCAGCGCAATGTATCGGCATCGGGGGTGGTGCCCCAGATATCGATGATCATGGGCCCTTGTGCCGGAGGAGCGGTCTATTCCCCGGCGATGACCGATTTCATTTTCATGGTCAAGGGCAGCGCCTATATGTATGTCACGGGTCCCGAGGTGGTCAAGACGGTAACCCGAGAAGAGGTGACGCACGAGGACTTGGGCGGAGCGCAAACGCATTCGGTTCGCTCCGGAGTTTGCGATCGATCCTTCGAAAACGATGTGGAAGCGTTGTTGATGCTCCGGCGCTTCATGAGTTTTCTTCCGGCGAATAACCGTAAGAAGGCGCCTTTTCGGGCCACGGACGATCCCCCCTCTCGCATCGAACCATCGCTCGATTCCTTGGTGCCGGACCATCCGAACAAGCCCTACGACATGCGGGAGTTGATCGTCAAAATCGCCGACGATTCGGAGTTTTTCGAACTCAAACCGGACTATGCGAAGAATCTGTTGATCGGCCTGGCCCGCATACGGGGGAATCCGGTCGGCATCGTCGCCAATCAACCGTTGGTGCTCGCCGGCTGCCTCGATATCGATTCGTCGATCAAGGCCGCGCGTTTCGTGCGCTTTTGCGACAGTTTCAATATCCCGATCATCACCTTCGTCGATGTTCCGGGATTCATGCCCGGTACCGTGCAGGAATACGGCGGCATCATTCGCCACGGCGCGAAGTTGCTCTATGCCTTCGCCGAGGCCACGGTGCCGAAGATCACCTTGATCACTCGAAAAGCCTACGGCGGGGCTTATGACGTGATGAGCTCCAAGCACTTGCGAGGCGACATCAACCTCGCTTGGCCGAGCGCGGAGATAGCGGTGATGGGGGCCAAGGGGGCGGTGGAGATCCTCCACAAAAAGGATGCCGCCGATCCGGCGAAGATCGAAGAGCATACCGAGGCTTATGCGCATGCCTTTTCCAATCCCTTGGCGGCGGCTCGCCGGGGATTCATCGACGATATCATCATGCCGAGAGATACCCGCGCCCGTCTATGCCGGGCGTTGTCGATGCTGCGCGAGAAGTCCTTGGAAAATCCGTGGAAAAAGCACGGCAACATTCCGCTTTGAAAAAGATCCCCGAGGACCTCTTCGGTGAGCAAACCCTTTAGCAAGATTCTGATCGCCAATCGCGGCGAGATCGCCTGTCGCGTCATTCGCACCGCCAAGCGGCTCGGTATCGCCACGGTGGCCGTCCATTCGGAAGCGGATCGAAGGGCGCTGCATGTCGAGCAGGCCGACGAGGCCGTGTGTATCGGGGAAGCCGAGCCCGCTCGCAGTTATCTCAAAGTGGATGCCATCTACGAGGCCTGCCGCGCCACCGGAGCCGAGGCGGTGCATCCCGGCTACGGCTTTCTTTCGGAAAATCGCGTTTTTTGCGAGACGCTGACGGCTGCGGGTATCGTCTTCATCGGGCCGCCGCCCAAGGCCATCGAAGCCATGGGCGACAAAATCACCTCCAAGCGCATTGCGGCGAAGGCCGGGGTCAGGACCATCCCGGGGCACGACGGTGTGGTCGAAGATGCCGAGGATGCGGTGCGGATCGCCCGCGATATCGGCTATCCGGTGATGCTCAAAGCCAGCGCCGGGGGCGGGGGCAAGGGGATGCGCATTGCGGGCAACGATGACGAATGTCGAGACGGTTTCGCTCGCGCCGCTTCCGAGGCCCGAACGAGCTTCGGGGACGAGCGGATCTTCATCGAAAAGTTCATCGAAGAGCCGCGCCATATCGAGATTCAGCTGCTTGCGGATCGGCATGGCAACTGCGTTTATTTGGGCGAGCGCGAATGTTCGATCCAGCGTCGCCATCAGAAGATCATCGAAGAGGCCCCCTCGCCCTTTCTCGATGATGTCGTTCGCAGGCAGATGGGAGAGCAGGCGGTGGCGTTGGCCAGAGCCACGGGCTATGAATCCGCCGGTACCGTCGAATTCGTCGTCGACGACAAACGCAATTTCTATTTTCTGGAGATGAATACGCGCTTGCAGGTCGAGCATCCGATCACCGAGATGGTGAACGGCATCGATCTCGTGGAATCGATGATCCGGATTGCCGCCGGGGAGCCGCTGGGCTTTGCGCAGGAGGATATAAAAGTTCGAGGTTGGGCGATGGAGTCCAGGGTCTGTGCGGAAAATCCCCGCCGCGGATTCGTGCCCTCCATCGGCCGACTCGTTCGCTACTCGCCCCCTCGAAGCGACGATACCGTGCGGGTGGATGCCGGGGTGTGCGAAGGCGGCGAGATTTCGATGTACTACGACTCCTTGATCGCCAAACTGATTGCAGGCGGGAAAACCCGCGCTGAGGCCATCGGCAAGATGCGGGCGGCTTTGGATGAATACCATATTCGCGGCGTGGATACGAATCTTCCCTTTCTCGCCTCGGTTTTCGCGCATCCGCGTTTTGCCTCGGGGGAGATCACCACCCATTTCATCGAGCAGGAATATCCACAAGGCTTTGTCGGGGATGCGCCCGAAGATCCGGCGATCCTGGTCGCGGTGGCGGCCATCGTGCAGCGACGATATCGTCGCCAAGCCTTGCGCCTTGGCGGGCAGATGCCGGATTTCGCACCTCCCGATGAAAGCGAGTGGATCGTGCGCTTGGGCCAAGATGCCCACTCCTGCCGCGTGCGGTTAGGTGATGACGGGCAGGATATCGTCGAACTCGATGGAAAGAGTTTTTCGATCCGCAGCGATTGGCGTTATGGCCAGATACTTTTTCGGGCGTTGATCGATGACGAGCCGGTGACGGTTCAAGTCGAGCGGCACGGAATCGGGTTTCGCCTGAGCCAAGGCGGGTCCGAGGTCGAGGTCGAGGTGCTGAGCCCTCGTCAAGCGCGGCTGCGGGCGTTGATGATCGAGGCGCCGTCCGTGGATTCCTCGCGCTTTTTGCTTTCCCCGATGCCGGGGTTGTTGATCGGCCTTGCGGTCAAGGAGGGAGACGAAGTCAAAGAAGGGCAGGAGTTGGCGGTGGTCGAGGCGATGAAGATGGAAAATGTCCTTAGAGCCGAGAGCGAAGGGAGGGTCAAGAGGCTGTGCGCGCAGGTGGGCGACAGTCTGGCGGCGGATCAGCCGATCATCGAGTTCGATGCATGAGATTGGATCATGCCGATCTGGCAAAGAGGATCGAACGAGGCGATCGGCGAGCCTTGGCGAGGGCGATCACTCTCGTCGAATCATCCCGCATCGATCACCGGGCCCAAGCCGATGATCTGATGGAGCGCTTGGGCGCTCCCGCTCGATCGCTTCGCATCGGTCTTTCCGGACCGCCCGGGGCGGGTAAATCGACCTTCATCGAATCCTTGGGGCCGGCGCTGATCAAAAAGGGGCATCGGATTGCGGTGCTCGCCATCGACCCCTCATCCGTCGTCGGCGGTGGCTCGATCTTGGGCGATAAGACCCGGATGGAGCGGCTTTCCCTGCATGCGGATGCCTTTATCCGCCCGACCCCGGCCAATACCGGTTTCGGCGGGGTCGCTCGCCGCACCCCGGAGGTGATCCGCGTGGTGGAGGCCGCCGGTTTCGATATCGTGATCGTGGAAACGGTGGGGGTGGGGCAAAGCGAAGTGGCGGTGGCGTCGATGAGCGATCTTTTCGTGCTTTTATTGTCGCCCGGGGCCGGGGACGAGCTGCAAGGGATCAAGCGCGGCATCGTCGAACTTGCCGATATGATCTTCGTCAACAAAGACGACGGGAATCTTGCGGCCGACGCCGCCCGCACCGCCGCCGATTATCGAAAGGCCCTTTCGCTGTTCATCGGCAAGAGCGAGGGTTGGCCGGTCGAAGTGCACCGCTGCTCCGCCTTGACCGGTCACGGCATCGACGATGCGGTGGATTGCATCTTGCGCTATCGAAGGTGGTACGAGGCGAGCGGGGCGCTTGATAAGCGACGCTTCGAGCAGGCGCGAGCCTGGCTGTGGAGCGAAATCACGGAGCAGTTGCGCGAGCGGGTGGAGACTCGGCCGGGGCTCGGTGATATCGTCGAATCATCGGAGCGAGCGATCGCATCGGATCGAATCTCGGCTGCGGCCGCCGCCAAGCGGGTGATCGAGCGTTATTTCGAGTCGACGATGACGAATGAGGGGGATGAACGATGATCGGCAGACTCAATCATGTGGCCATTGCCGTGCCGGATTTGGAAGCGGCGAGCGCACTTTATCGACAGACCTTGGGAGCCGAAGTCTCGCAGGCGGTGGATCTCATCGAGCACGGGGTGAGAACGGTTTTCGTCGATTTGCCCAATACGAGGATCGAACTCTTGGAGGCGCTCGGCGACGATTCCCCCATCGCCGCCTTTCTCGCTCGCAATCCCGCCGGGGGGGTGCATCATATCTGCTACGAGGTCGAGGATATCGAAGCCGCCCGCAAGCGACTCGAAGCGCAAGGGGCTAAGGTTCTCGGCGACGGACAAGCGAAGATCGGCGCCCACGGCAAGCCGGTTCTTTTTTTGCATCCGAAGGATTTTTGCGGCACGCTGATCGAGATCGAAGAGGCCTGATGTTCGCCCGAGGGTATCGTTGCCGATATCAATCGATGCTGCCCGAGTTGATGCTGCCCGAGTCGGCGCTGCCTGCGAAATATCGGTAGAGTTCGATCAGTTCGTCCGGTTGGAATTCGACGATGATGAGTTCCTGGCCGGGATGGATGCGATCGGGATTCTTGCCGATCCGATGCTCTTCGAAGTTATAGACGATGGATTGACGAACCTTCTCGTGGATGAGTTTGCCGAGAAAAGAGCTGGATCGATCGTCTAAAAGTTCATCGGAATGAAGGGGGATGTCGATTCGATAACGTTCGGTGATATCCCCGTATCCGATATTCATGCCCGCAGCGAAGTTATCGATCAGCCCGTAGTGGATGATCCCCCAGATGCCGTCGATATCCCGATCCCGAACGGTGTGTATATAAAAGACGGCATCGTCATCCTCGTCCCTTTGCCTTCCGATCAGTTGGGATAGTTCGGCGCTTTCCAAGCGATAGGGTTTTCGTACCACGCTCATTTTTTCATCCGCATCATCGACGTCGCTTTGTAACTTTTCGAGCGTGGTCACTTCGAAATGGCGTTCTTGGCGGATCAAGGAGATGGCATCCTCCTCGTCTGTTTCCATGCGCTCCAAGGCTTCGGCCACCGAGATCGATTCGACTCGGTCGTCCTCGATCACTTCCACTTGCGCCTCGAGGTCGCCTTCGTGTTCCAAAAGCAGATCGTTGGAAGAGATGCGCTCGCTTTGTTCGATATCGTGGACGATGGTCAAAGGGGTGTCGGGGGTCATATCCTCGTCGGCGTCCATATCGCTCAAAGACAGCCGTTCGATATTTTCTTTCGGTATCAAAGATATAAGACGATCGATGGTCACGAAATGCTCGGCTTCATCGACGGGGATGGGCTTTTCGAAGGGGTCGATCAAATCGTCGATATGGCGGATCGCCTCCGCCTTCGACACCTTGCCGGGGATATTCGCTCCTTCCTCGGGCTGATCGGCGAGGGCGGTGTCGGCATCTTCTTCGAGGCTCGGATCCAGCGAATCCTCATCGATCCGCTCGGACCTTTCGATGAGAGGAAGGGGGGATGCCGATGCCACGGGCGCTTCCTTCACCGCCTCGTCGGCCTTCGATACCTTGCGGGGGATATTCGATCCTTCCCTCGGACGATCGGCGGCGAGAGCGGAGTCGGCATCCTCTTCGAGGCCGGGATCCGGTGAGCCCTCATCGGTCCGCTCGGATCCCTCGGTGCGAGGAGGCGGGGATGCCGGGGCCGGGATGGGGGTCGGCGAAAGGGTTCTATCGATCGGCGCCGGCGGCGATACCGCGGGCGGCTCCTTGCCCGCATTGTCCGGTTTCGAGAGGTTCAGCAGGAAGTAGGTCCCGGCGAATATCGAAAAACCGATGACGATCAGGACGAAAACGGCTCTACGCATGGCCCGGATTCCCGCGCTTAGCCATCGCATCGAGACCCGGGGGGTTGTTGAAGGCGAAATCGCAGGCGATGTCGATCGCAGGGCTTCTCATTCGCTGGCGTCGCTCAGCTTGCGGCGCAATATCTCGTTGATACGCTTCGGGTCGGCCTGTCCGCGGCTGGCCTTCATGACCTGCCCGACGAGGAAACCGAAGACTTTTTCCTTGCCCGAGAGGTATTGCGATACCTGCTCCGGATAGTCTTCGATGACTTTATCGGCCAAGGCCTCCAAGGCATTCGAATCGGAAATCTGCGCAAGGCCCCGGGCCTCGATGATGTCATCGGGCTCGCCCTCGCCCGCCCACATCGCATCGAAGACCGTTTTCGCCATTTTCCCTGAGAGGGTGCCGTCATCGATGCGGGCGATGAGGGTTGCGAAAGACGAGGCGGGGATCGGGCAATCGAGGATATCCCGATCCTCCCGATGCAATGCCGCGGTCAGCTCTCCCAAGATCCAGTTGGCGGTCAGCTTGGCTGGGCCGGTCTGGAATCGACCGGCCTTCAAAATGGCTTCGTAATAGTCGGCGACGGACGGATCGGTTGTCAGTCTCCCGGCGTCTTTTTCGTCGAGATCGTAGGTATCGACGAGGCGCTTTTTTCTCGCCGCCGGCAGTTCGGGAAGGGCGGCTCGAATCCTGTCGATATCGCTCGGGGTGATCCGGACCGGGAGCAGATCCGGATCCGGGAAATAGCGATAGTCGTTGGCTTCCTCCTTGCTGCGCATCGCTCGGGTGGTATCGCTTCGGGCATCGTAGAGCCGGGTTTGCTGGATGACGACCCCTCCGCCCTCCAAGAGATCGATCTGGCGCTCGATCTCTCCCGTCGCCGCCCGCTCGACGAAGCGGAAGGAGTTGATGTTCTTGAGTTCGGTGCGGGTCCCCAACCGTTCGTCGCCGACCCTTCGCACCGAGATATTGGCGTCGCAGCGAAAGGAGCCCTCTTGCATATTGCCGTCGCAGATTCCGAGGTGGCGCACGAGGGCATGGACGCTGCGCATGAAGGCGACGGCCTCGGCGGGAGAGCGCATATCGGGTTCGGAGACGATCTCCAGCAGCGGGACCCCCGCCCGATTGAGGTCGATTCCGGTGCGTCCGGGAAAGGCATCGTGCAGGGATTTTCCCGCATCTTCTTCCAAATGGGCGCGGGTGATTCCGATCGAACGGGTCGAGCCGTCCTCGATCTCGATATCGATCGCTCCCCCTTCGACCACCGGCAGCTCGTATTGGCTGATCTGATAGCCCTTCGGCAGGTCGGGGTAGAAATAGTTCTTGCGGGCGAAGATCGAGCGAGGGGCGATCCGGGCCCCGATGGCCAGACCGAACATCACCGCCATGCGCAGCGCCTTTGCGTTCAAGATCGGCAACACCCCGGGAAAGCCGAGATCGATCAAGCACGCTTGGCGATTGGGCTCGGCGCCGAAGGCGGTCGGGGCGCCGGAGAAAATCTTGCTGCGGGTGGCCAGTTGGGCGTGGATCTCAAGTCCGATCACCGCCTCCCATCCATTGTTCATCGTTTCCATCTCTTTTTGGATTTCGCAATCGCGTCTTGGGGTCTTCTAAGCGAAGGCGGGCGGCGATCGTCGATGCCAATCGCTCGAGCGTTGATAGTGGTGGGCCACCTTGAGCAGACGGCCTTCCGAAAAATGGTTGCCCATCAGATGCAGCCCGATCGGCAGCCCGTCGACGAAACCGGCGGGAACCGAAAGGGCGGGGATCCCGGCAAGGTTGATGCCGCTGGTATAGATGTCGCACAGGTACATCGCCACCGGATCGTCCATCTTTTCGCCGATGGGAAAGGCGGTCATCGGCGAAGTCGGTCCCGCAAGGATATCGACCTTTTCGAAGGCGCGGGCGAAATCATCGGCGATGCGTCGGCGCAGTTGCTGGGCCTTCAGATAGTAGGCATCGTAGTAGCCGGCGGAAAGGACATAAGTGCCGATCATGATCCGCCGTTTGACTTCGGCGCCGAAACCCTCGGAGCGGGAGCGCATATAGAGATCTTCGATATCCTCGGGATCTTGCGCCCGATGGCCGAAGCGGATGCCGTCGAAGCGAGAGAGGTTCGACGATGCCTCGGCGGGGGCGATGACATAGTAGACGGGGATCGAGAGGGCGCAGTCGGGCAAGGCGATATCGCATAGCTCGGCGCCGAGACTTTCGAGCAGCGAAATCGCCTCCTGCACTCGGCTCCCGATCCGCTCGTCCAATTCGGCACCGAATTGATCGCGCACCACCCCGATGCGAAGCCCTTTCAGATCCCCTTGCAGGGCGGCGGGATAATCCTCCACCGGCTCCGAGGCGGAAGTCGAATCCTTGGGGTCGTGACCGCTCATGGCCGCGAAAGACAAAGCGATATCCTCGGCGCTGCGAGCCATCAGACCTGCTTGATCGAGGCTGGAGGCGAAGGCGATCATGCCGAATCTCGAGACGCGGCCGTAGGTCGGTTTGAGGCCGGTCAGCCCGCAAAGCGATGCCGGTTGGCGGATCGATCCCCCGGTCTCGGTGCCGGTGGCCAAGGGACAAAGTCCGGCCGCCACCGCCGCCGCCGAGCCTCCGGATGAACCTCCCGGGACGCAAGTCGGATCCCACGGATTGCTCACGGCTCCGTAGTGGCTGGTCTGATTGGACGAGCCCATGGCGAATTCGTCCATATTCGTCTTGCCCAGCATCACCGCTCCCGCCGCTCGCAGACGCTCCACCACCGTGGCGTCGTAAGGGGCGACGAAGCGATCGAGCATCTTCGAGGCGCAGGAAGTGCGAACCCCTTGGGTGCAAAAAATATCCTTGTGGGCGATGGGGATGCCGAGCAGGGGGGAGTCGTCGCCCTCTCGGATGCGGATATCCGCGCGTTCGGCCTCGGCCAAGGCGATGTCGGCGGTGGGGGTGATGAAGGCGTTGATTTCGGAATCGTATTGCTCGATGCGCGCAAGAAAATGACGCGTCAGTTCGACGCTGGAGAATTCCTTTCTCCTTAGAGCATCGCCGAGTTCTCGGACGGAGAGCGTGTGCATGTTCATCTCGATATCCAAAAGAGGTCTTGAGGGGCCGGCGTCCACCGAGCATCGATCGCTCGTTTCATTTCGCGCTTCTTCAAGGCGCTCGTTCGCTCGTCCTTCGATGGCCGCTTGGTGGTCATCGGGCGGTCATTCGATGACCTTGGGAACGAGATAAAGGCCGTCTTGGGTCGACGGAGCCAGCGTTTGCCATTCATCTCGTCGTTCGTCCTCGGTGATTTCGTCTTCTCGCAGCGGTTGGGACATGTCAAGGGGGTGAGCCATCGGCACCACCGACTCGGTATCGACGGCATTCATGCTTTCCACGAGATCCAGGATATTGGAAAGATCATCGGCGATCTTCGATAACTCCTGCGCATCGACATGCACTCGGGCCAGTCGGGCCACATCCAATACATCGCTTTCGGAAATCGGCATCGGTCAAGGCTCCTTCGGATCGGGCGGCTATCAGATCTTTGGATGGGTATTTTACCGATAGCCGAGCATGCGAACCCTTTTGGCCAAGCGATAGCCGGTGACCGAGATGGATGGAAATGGGGGGATGGAAATTTCCACCGAAGGCATCCGAAGGCCTCGGGGGGGGGCGACGATCGCGCAAAAGCGAAAAGGCGTGAAAAGAGCGAGAAGAGTGTATAGAATCTTCGGATATTCGACCGATACAGTATAAAATCCCGCATTGCGTGGTGGTTCGAAGCCCGTTGTGATAACGACGAGTCGAGAACGAGGCGGTAAAAACGAGTCTCTTTGGCAGATTTCGAGTCATCGAGCCTTTTGCTAATGCTCGGTGCGTCGTATGTCGATCGGTTTTTTTGAATCCCACCCGAATATCGAAACGAATTCTCAGCGAACCGGCCTTCGGAGCCCATCATCGTCATGTTAAAGCGCCTGCGGGGCCTGTTTTCCAACGACCTCTCCATCGATCTGGGGACCGCCAACACGCTCATCTTCGCTCGGGACAAGGGGATTGTCCTGAACGAGCCCTCGGTGGTGGCGGTACGCCAAGGTCCCTCCGGCAGCGATCGAATCGCCGCCGTCGGCAAAGAAGCCAAGGGGATGTTAGGCCGCACCCCGGGCAATATCAAAGTCATCCGCCCGTTGAAGGATGGAGTCATCGCCGACTTCACCGTCACCGAGAAGATGTTGCAGTTTTTCATCCACAAGGTCCACGAAAACCGCTTCATGCGCCCGAGCCCGAGGGTCTTGGTTTGCGTTCCGTGCGGATCGACCCAGGTCGAAAGGCGCGCGATTCGCGAATCGGCGGCCGGGGCCGGCGCGCGCGATGTCTATATCGTCGAGGAGCCGATGGCCGCCGCCATCGGAGCGGGGATGCCGGTCAGCGATGCCAGCGGATCGATGGTGCTCGATATCGGTGGCGGGACCACCGAGGTCGCGGTGATCTCCCTCAACGGCGTGGTCTATTCGGAATCGGTGCGCATCGGCGGGGACCGTTTCGACGAATCCATCATCAGCCATGTGCGCCGGATGTACGGCACGATCATCGGCGAGGCGACGGCCGAGCGCATCAAGCATCAAATCGGCAGCGCCTTTCGCAACGAAGGGGACGAGACGAAAGCGATAGAAGTCCACGGTCATAACTTGGCCGAGGGAGTCCCGCGCAAATTCATGCTCCACAGCAACGAGATTTTGGATGCTCTGCAAGAGCCTCTTTCGGGGATCGTCAGCGCGGTTCGCGCCGCCTTGGAAAAAACGCCCCCCGAGCTCGGGGCGGATGTGGCCGAGCACGGCATCGTGCTGACCGGCGGCGGCGCCTTGTTGCGCGATATCGATCGCCTGCTCTCGCAGGAAACGGGGGTGCCGGTGATCGTGGCCGACGATCCCTTGACCTGCGTGGCCCGAGGCGGAGGGCGAGCTCTGGACATGGTGGACGAAAAGGGTATCGATATCTTCGAATCGGAGCAATAGATCTCGGATTTCGCGATCCGTCGCTCGCAAAATCCGCGCGATGGAATTGCGAAATTTCGCTGTTTTCGAGCGGGAGAGCGGTCATCAAATCCGATACTTCTCTTTTCTTCGCGCGCCGACCCTTCCTGCCCCTGCGGATCGTCCTCGTCGTCGTGATCTCGATCGCGCTGATGAGCGTGGACCACCGAACGCATCGTTTGGATTCCGCACGTAGCCTGCTGGAAACGCTCCTTTATCCATTGCAGATCGTCGTCGACATGCCGCTGCGCGCAAGTCGCTGGACGGTCGAGCAGATCTCCACTCGAAGCATGCTCTTGGAGGAGAACGAATTCCTGCGCGAGCAAAATCTGCGATCCAGCGCCAGGTTGAGCAAACTCGCCGAACTGGAAGCGGAAAATCGTCGCTTGCGTGAGTTGCTCGCAAGCCCGGTCGAATTCGCGGAAAAGGTATTGGTGGCGGAGTTGATCACGGTGGGGATGGATCCCTTCATCAGTCGTTTGGTCATCAACAAGGGCAGCGCGGACGGCGTGGTGGTGGGGCAATCCTTGATCGACTCTCAAGGGGTGATGGGGCAGGTGATGGGGACCGGGCTTTTTTCCTCCACCGCCTTGTTGATCACCGATCCCGGCCATGCCCTGCCGGTACAGGTACAGCGCAACGGATTGCAGGCGGTGGCCGTCGGCGGCGGCGCCCTCGATCTCCTGCTTCTCTCCCACATCCCCAAGAGCGCCGATGTCAAGAAGGGGGATCGATTGGTCACCTCGGGGCTCGGCGGGCGATTTCCCTCGGGCTATCCGGTGGGGGTGGTGGAGAGCGTCGTTCGCGATCCGGGTCAGACTTTCGCCGATATCCGCGTTCGCCCCAGCGCATTGCTCGGTCGCAACCGGGAAGTGCTGTTGGTGTGGCGGGAGCCGATCGCGCAGGAGGAGCGAGGGACGAAAGGCCTTTCGCCCGTCGGTGAGCGAAGAGGTGGGAGGTGACCCGGACGAGGTATCGCGATTGGTGGATTATCGCCCTCACATTCGTCGTCGCATTGTTGCTGACCGCGCTTCCGCTGCCCACGGTATTGGAGATGTGGCGGCCGGCATGGGTCGCTTTGGTGCTGATTTATTGGTGTATGGCGCTGCCTGCGCGGGTGGGAATTCTGGTCGGATGGACGGCAGGTCTCTTTCTCGATGCGATGACCGGATCGCTTTTCGGTCAGCACGCTCTCGGAGCGGGGCTGGCGGCGGCCATCGTCCATCCCTTGCATCGCCGGGTGAGGGTCTTGCCCTCTTGGCAGCAGGGATTCACGATCTTCTGGATCGTATTCGTCTACCAAATACCGATCCTATGGTCCAACGGTATCCGCGATATTCCCTTCGATGTTTCCGCATACTGGCTTTCCCCGTTGACCAGCGCGGTGATGTGGCCGCTCGTTTTCCATACCCTGCGCATGATCCGGCGCCGCTACTTGGATTCGGAGGGTTCTTGACCAGGCCTTCGAGCGAAACATTCCGAGCGCGCCGAGGCAAAGGAAATTTGCCTAAACGTTCAAGGCCCGATGGATCGTTGCATCCCGCTCGCTTGTGCCTCGTCACCGGCAGCCGGTTTTTGCGTTCTCTCGATCGCTTTGCAAGACCCATGAGCCTTCGGATGGCAAGGGGCGCACGATGATCGGCAATCGTTATGTCGTTCAAGATGCCCAGCGTGAATCGAAGACGGTCTCGTCGAGGCTGATCGTGGCGTTGGTGATCGTTGCCGCGCTCGCCTTGGTCTTGGGGCTTCGCCTGGCTCATCTGCAGGTTTTCAAATATCGCCATTTCGCGATGCTCTCCGAGGATAACCGGGTGCGGATCGAGCCGGTCTCCCCGACTCGCGGCATCATCTTCGATCGCCAAGGCGAGATCCTTGCGCAGAATCTGCCGGTGTTCAGCCTCGAGGTCATCCCCGAGGTGGTCGATGACATGGATGCGATGATCGCCTCCTTGCGCCGCATCGTCGATATCAGCGACGAGGATCTGCACGCATTTCGTCTGGCGATGAAAAGCGCCAGGCGCTCCGAGAGCGTGCCTTTGCGCCTTAGGCTCGAAGATCGAGAACGGGCGCGTTTCGAGGTCAATCGTCATCTTTTCCCGGGGGTCAACGTGCGTGCGTGGCTGGCACGGCACTATCCCTTCGGTTCGGTGGGGGCGCATGTGATCGGCTATGTCGGTCGCATCGACGATCGCGATCTCAGGCGGATCGACGTCAACGCCTATCGCGGTCAATCGCGTATCGGCAAGATCGGGATCGAGAGGTCGTACGAGGATCTGCTGCGCGGGCGGGTGGGCTACGAGCATGTCGAGACCGATGTGCGCGGGCGCAAATTGCAGGTCTTGGAAAGGCGGGATCCGGTACCGGGGCAAAATCTCTTTTTGAGCATCGATATCCGCTTGCAAAAAGCGGCCGAGGAGATGCTCGAAGGGCATAAGGGGGCGGTGGTCGCCATCGAACCCGCCACCGGATTCGTGCTGGCGATGGCGAGCGCCCCGCGTTTCGATCTCAATCTTTTTAGCAGCGGCACCGTCGATGCCGATGCCTACCTTGCGCTTTCGCAATCCCCGGATCGTCCGCTTTTTCACCGCGCGATCAGCGGGCAATACCCCCCCGGCTCGACGGTCAAGCCTTTTTTGGGGCTTGCGGGCCTCGACCGAGGACTCGAACACGCCCGATCCAAGGCATGGTGTCGGGGATGGCTCACCCTGCCCGGCACCACTCGCCGATATCGCGATTGGCGGGCGGGCGGGCATGGGATCGTCGGGGTCGAGGAGGCGATCGAGCAATCCTGCGATGTCTATTTCTATGTGCTCGCCCATTCCTTGGGCATCGACAGCATGCACGAATATTTGACGGAATTCGGTTTCGGCGAGCCGACCGGCATTCGCTTGGGGAGCGAAGGAAGCGGATTGGTGCCTTCTCGCGAGTGGAAGCGGCGCACCCACGGCCAGGGATGGTATCCCGGGGAGACCTTGATCACCGGTATCGGCCAGGGCTTCATGCTGGCCACGCCTTTGCAGCTGGCATCGGCCACCGCCACCGTCGCCAACCGGGGAGAGCGTTTGCGTCCTCAGCTGATCCATCGAATCATCTCCGCGCAAAAAAGCGGCCATGCCGAATTCATGCAGGCCCAGCGGCTGTCGCCGATGCGCGCTTACAAAGAAGATGATTGGGATGAGATCATCGAGGCGATGGTCGGGGTGATGCACGATCGCCGGGGAACCGCTTACGAGGCCGGGGTCGGATTTCCGTGGAAGGTGGCGAGCAAGACCGGCACGGCACAGGTCTATTCGATCGGCCAGGATGAGGAATACGACGAGGGATCCATCGATAAAAGACTCCACGATCACGCCCTTTTCGTCGCCTTCGCCCCGGCGGATGATCCGAAGATCTCGGTGGCGGTGGTGATCGAGAACGGAGGGAGCGGGGGCGCGGTGGCGGCTCCCGTCGCCGCCGGGGTGATCCGGGAATGGCTTTCAAGGCCCCCACCGAAGCCATCACCTCAGGTAACCGAGGAAGCCATGCCCTTGGCGAGGGTATCGACGATCCGCGATCCTAATCGGATCGAATCATCTTCCGCCTCGTCCGTCCTCGTCGACGATGATCGCCTCATCTCGGGGGGCGTGCGGATCCCGACTCCATGATGTGGCGTTCCATCACCATCACCGGCCGCGGGGGCTCCTTGTTCTCCCGGCTGCCTTTCCCGCGCGAGCTGCGTTTGGATATGCCGCTGCTGTCGGGCGTGGTTTTATTGGTGTTTTTCGGCCTCGGGGTGCTTTATAGCTCGAGCGGTCAGGACGAGGCCTTGGTCCTGCGTCAGTTCATCCGCTTCATCGTCGGTTTGATGGCGATGCTGGTGCTGGCTCATATCCGTCCCGAGCGCTTGCACTATCTGATCCCCGTGATCTATGTCGGGTGCTTGCTGCTGTTGGTCGGGGTACTGTTCATCGGGGATGTGGCCCAAGGAGCGAGGCGTTGGCTGAGGGTGGGGCCGGTGGGCATTCAACCCTCGGAGCTCGCCAAGCTCGCGGTGCCGTTGATGGTTACTTATTTCGTTTGCGCAGGTTCGGTGCCGGTGCGGGCCACGAGGGTGGCCATCGCCGGATTGCTGATTGCCGTACCGGTTGCGATGATCATGGCTCAGCCCGATCTCGGCACCTCGATGCTGGTGGCGGTGGCGGGGGCTTTCGTGCTCTTTTTTGCGGGGATGAGCCGGGTTTTGATCGCGCTGCTCGGGGCGATCGCGCTGGCGGCGATGCCTTTGCTTTGGAGTATGATGCACGACTATCAGCGTCAGCGAATTCTGACCTTGCTCAATCCGCAAGACGATCCGCTCGGGGCCGGTTATCACATCATCCAATCGACGATCGCCATCGGTTCCGGTGGTCTATACGGTAAGGGTTGGCTGAACGGCACCCAATCGCGGCTCGATTTTTTGCCCGAACGCTCCACCGATTTCATCTTCGCCGTGATCAGCGAGGAGTTCGGTCTGCTCGGGGTGCTGCTCTTGTTGGTGATTTACTTTTCGGTGATAGGGCGCGGTCTGTTCATCGCCTATCATGCACAAGAGACATTCGGTCGCATATTGGCCGGGGCGTTGACCCTGACATTCTTTTGTTATGTCTTCGTCAATATCGGTATGGTGTCGGGTATCCTGCCCGTGGTCGGAATCCCGCTGCCCTTGATCAGCTACGGCGGCACGTCGATGGTGACCTTGATGGCCGGTTTCGGGATCATGATGTCGATCCATACCCATCGACGCCTGCTATCGGCCTGATCGATGTCGAGATTGCATCGATGTCGATCGAACGAAAGGAAATCTAAGGTGCTCGGATCGAATCGTCGATTGTCAGGTGGCATTCAGGCAAAGCCTGCGGCCTTGATCGCGATGGTTTGCTTGGTTTTCGCGGCCATCGATGCGCGCGCCCAAGCCTTGGATATTCGCACCGAGATCGAGCCCTTCGTGATGCGCCTATCGAGCGAGCGCTGCGTCGACGAGGAGCGAACTCGCCGCATTCTATCGGCGGCTCGGGTGAGCGATTCGGTGTTGAAGAGCATCCAGCAGCCCGCCGAGAGCATGCCGTGGCATCGTTATCGTCGGCTGCTCGTGACCGGATCCCGGGTCGAAAAGGGAGTGAAATTCGCTCGCAAGCACGCCCGGTTATTGGCGCAGGCCGATGCACGCTTCGGGGTGCCGGCGGAAATCATCACCGCGATCATCGGCATCGAGAGCGCTTACGGTGCGAATCGAGGCAGCCATCGGGTGCTCGATTCGCTGGCCACTTTGGGCTTTCGTTACCGAAATCCTCGGCGCTCCGATTTCTTTCGCTCCGAACTCGAATCCCTTTTTCTCCTTGCCTGCGAGGAGAGGATCGATCTTCTCGAGATCAAGGGCTCCTACGCCGGGGCGATCGGTATCCCGCAATTCATCCCCAGCAGTTATCGCCACTATGCGGTCGATTTCGACGAGGACGGCCATCGCGATCTCGTGAACTCATGGGCGGATGCGATCGGCAGCGTTGCCAACTACCTCGCCGAGCACGGTTGGAGTGCGAAAGCGCCGATCGCCATCGAAGCGAGGGTGGAAGGGGACGCTTTTCAAGCGATCATCGCCAAAGGAATCAAGCCGAGCATGACGGTGGCGTCGATCGAAGAGCAGGGGGTTTCGTTGGCGGGGCAAGACGGTGCCTTGCGGTACGAAAACCCAAAGGCCCTTGCGGCCTTGCTCGAGTTCGAAGTGCGAGGCGGCCTTGAATACTGGCTCGGCTTCGATAACTTCTACACCATCACCCGCTATAACCACAGCCGGCTCTATGCCCTCGCGATCTTTCAGCTATCGGAGATGATTCGTGAACGTATCGCATCCGGTTAGTCGACGAATCGGTCCAAGCGTGCTCGATCTTCGCGATCGTGGCTATCCACGGGTGCGCATCTTGGCGGCGCTTTTGGTGCTTTGCCTGCTCGGCGGTTGCACCTCGGCCCCCAAACTGCCGACAGCCCCGGCTCCCCCGACTCATTCGACTTCTCCGATTTCTCAGACCCCAACTGCGGTCGACGGTGTCCCTTCGAATCCGGGCATCGATGTCGAGGATATTCCCGATGCCGTGGTGCGGGCCGAGCCGAAAAGCCCTTATGGCAATCCGGTCTCTTATGAAATCGACAATCGGCGCTATTACCCGCTCGAGGATGCCACGGGCTTCGTCGAAAGCGGAATCGCCTCTTGGTACGGCAGCAAGTTTCATGGCCGACGCACCTCCAGCGGGGAGATCTACGATGCGTGGAAGATGACCGCGGCGCATAAAACGCTGCCCCTGCCCTCTTATGTCTCGGTGCAGGATATCGAGACCGGCAAGAAGATCGTGGTCAGGGTCAACGACCGCGGGCCCTTCTATCCGGATCGGATCATCGATCTTTCCTACGCCGCGGCGGTCAAGCTCGGCATTGCGAAAAAGGGCACGGGGTTGGTCGAGATCCGGGTTCAAACCCCCGAAGACGACCCCCCGCCGAGTCGATCCCCGGATGAGCCGGCGACGATTTTGGCATCGAAGAAGAAGGAGTCGATGGATGAGTCGATGGTGGCGTCGACGGCTACGGCATCCAAGCCCAAGGCATCCAAGCCCGCCACCGGGGTGGGCGCTGCGCTATCCGCCATCATTTCCGCTTCGAAAGCCGCTTTGAAATCCGTCATCTCCCCCGCCAAAGCCACCCCGAAGCCCGCTCCCGCCTCCGTGTCTTCGCCGAGTGTCTCCACGAAAACCGCCCCTTCCCCCTCGTCGTCGGCGGTGATCCGAAAGGAGACCCTGCCGCCGCCGACCGCACCGGTAACAATCGCATCTGCAACGTCGGCATCGGCGGCAATATCCGCATCCGCAGCACCCGCATCCGCAGCACCCGCATCTGCGGCATCGGCATCGGCAACGACCGCACCTGCGGCATCTACATCTGCGGCATCGGCATCTGCAACATCCGTACCCGCAGCATCTACATCTGCGGCATCGGCATCTGCAACACCCGCACCCGCAGCATCCACACCCGCAGCATCCACACTTGCGGCATCCACATCTGCAACGGCAGCACCTGCGGCATCCGCATCCGCATCCGCAATCGCATCCAATCCACCTTCGCCTCGCCGATCTTCGAAGCAGGGAATATCGAAGGCATCGACCGAGAAGCCTGAGATGGCGGAAGCGGCAGAGAAAATCGACTCATCGCCGAAAGAGGCTGTAAGAAATGTCTTTCTCCAGCTCGCATCTTTTCGTAGGCAGTCGAATGCCACTCGTCTACGAGACCGTCTGATCGAGATGTCGGTGGAGTCGGTGCAGATAAAGGATTTTCGCCATCGGGGACAGATTTATTACCGAGTGCGGGTGGGGCCTTTGCCTTCGAAAGGAACGGCGATGGAGGTTGCCGACAGTCTCGATTCGCTCGGCTTGGGCGCACCCCTGATCGTTTCCGAATAACGAAGATATCGGCGAAAATATCGATAAAGTATCGTCGATGCTTCGGCGGGCACCGGATCTACACCGACTCGGTGCCGGGAATTTTGAAATCCCCAATAAAAGCATAGCGAAGGATATATCGGCTCATGCCTATCCGAATCCCGTTTTTTATCTTCGATCGATGCAAAGCATTCGTCGCTCGGTCGATGCGCTCGATCCTGTTTATTGCAACGTCGGTGATCGCCGGGGGACTCTTATCCCTCCATCCCCTTTCGAACGCCGATGCCGCCGTTCCGGCTCCCCCCCAAGTCGATGCTCGCGCGTGGTATTTGATGGATGCCAATTCCGGTCAGATGTTGGTTCAAAGCCATGCCGACGAGAAGCATGCCCCGGCGAGCCTGACCAAGATGCTGACGAGCTATGTGGTTTTTGCCGAGATGGCAAGGGGGAAATTCAATCTCGAAACCCAAGTCCCGGTGAGTTGGAATGCCCGTCGGATGACGGGTTCGCGCATGTTCTTGGAAGCCGATACCTTGGTTTCCGTCGAGGCTTTGCTCAAAGGGCTGATCATTCAGTCGGGCAACGATGCAGCGGTGGCGCTTGCCGAATTCATATCCGGAGACGAGAAGTCGTTTGCGGTCCTGATGAATCGCCATGCCGCTCGTTTGGGGATGACGAGGAGTCATTTCACCAACGCCTCGGGTCTTTCCGAAACGGATCAATATTCCACGGCCCGAGATACGGCATTTCTCGCTTCCGCGCTGGTTCGCGATTTTCCCGATTATTACCCGTGGCATGCGATTCGCGAATACGAATACGGCGGCATCGTTCAGCCCAATCGAAATCCTTTGTTGGGTCTCGACCCTTCCGTCGATGGATTGAAAACCGGCTACACGGATGCCGCTCTCTTTTGCCTCGTGGCATCGGCCGAGCGCGAGGGGATGAGATTGGTGGTATCGGTGTTGGGCGCGAAATCGAACGCGGATCGACGGCGTTTCGCCAAGGCATTGCTCGATTACGGATTCGAATTCTACGAAACTCGTCTGCTTTACAGCGCAGGCCAGGAGTTGGTCGATGCCCGCATCTGGAAGGGAGAGAGCGACAAGGTGCCGCTCGGCATCAAGGAGGATCTCCATATCACCTTGCCTCGCGGGGAGCATGGTCGCATCGGCGTGAAAACGGATCTGGTTCGTATATCGGCCCCGGTGAAAGCGGACGAGATCCAAGGCTTGATACGGATCTCCCACCAAGAAAATATCGTGGCCGAGCGCCCGTTGATCGCCTTGCAAGATATCGCTCGGGGCAATCTATGGCAAGTGGCCAAAGACCAGATATTGCTTCTGATTCAATAGGTGTCGAACCCCGAGGTCTTCGTCGAGGGTCCAAGACAAGGGTCGGAATCGAGGAGCGAGCGATGTCTCCGATCGAAAAGGCAAGACAAAGACCGGGATCACCCGGGAAAAGCCCCGCCTCTTCGCCGTTGATCGTGCGAACCCTCGGATGCATACCCTACGGCGTTGCTTGGAAGGCGATGCGCGCTTTCAACGAAGGAAGGGATGCCGATTCGGCGGATGAACTATGGCTGCTCGAGCATCCCTCGGTATTCACTCTCGGCCGCGCCGCCTCTTCGAGGCATCTTTTGGCTCCCGGGGATATTCCCGTGATTCAATCCGATCGGGGAGGGCAAACGACATGGCACGGCCCGGGTCAATTGGTCGCCTATCTCCTTTGCGATCTCCGTCGCGCCGGTTCGGGGGTGCGCCGGATCGTCGAATCCCTCGAGCAAGCGGTGATCGATATGCTCGAATCGGTTTCGATCCGAGCCCGGCGGCGCTTAGGGGCTCCGGGGGTCTATGTCGAGGAGAGCAAGATCGCGGCGGTGGGGCTGCGGGTGAGCCGGAATTGCACTTCCCACGGGGTGGCGATCAATGTCGATGCCGATCTCGAGCCTTTTTCTCGCATCGATCCTTGCGGATATCCCGATCTTCGGGTGACGCGTCTTGTCGATCTCGGGGTCGGGTGGAGTGTCGATGAGACGAAGCGGCATTTCGCTCGCTTCCTCGCCGCGCAGTTGGGCCGGGAGATCAGGCAAGGCTCGGCGAAGTTGCCTTGCGCCCTCGGATCGCCTCCTTTTTAGAATTCCTTTTTAGAACGCAATGGTCGATCTTCGAAGATGGCTGCCATCGATCAACCCTACGGTCCTTTGATGGTGGGTCTTGTCGGCGAGCGCCTCGCCGAGGACGAATCCGAGATGCTGCGCCATCCCGGGGTCGGCGGGGTCATCCTTTTTAGCCGCAACTACAGCTCCCGCCCTCAACTGCGGATGCTTTGCGATGCGATTCATGCCCTTCGCCAACCCCCGCTTCCCATCGGGGTGGATCATGAAGGCGGGCGGGTGCAGCGTTTTAAAGAGGGTTTCAGCACATTGCCCGCCGCCGCTCATTACGGGATGCGATACGACATCGATCGGGGGCAGGGGCGGCGGGTGGCGCAAGCCGGCGGACGGGTGATGGCAGCGGAACTGCGGGCGGCGGGGGTCGATTTCAGTTTCTCCCCGGTACTCGATATCGATCACGGCAAGAGCCAGGTGATCGGCGATCGCGCCTTTCATCGAGACCCCGAGGTCGTGAGCGTCCTCGCCCGCGCCTTTCTTGCGGGGATGAGGGAGGCGGGTATGGCCGGGGTCGGCAAGCATTTCCCGGGGCATGGGGGGGTGGCGGAGGATTCGCATCGAGATCTGCCGGTCGATCGGCGCACCTTGGGCGATATCCGCATGAGCGATCTCCTTCCTTTCGAGCGTTTGATCGCATCGGGAGATCTCACCGGGGTGATGGCCGCTCATATCGTCTTCGATCGATTGGATGAATCCCCGGCGGGTTTTTCGCGTTATTGGATCGGCGATATCCTGCGCAACGAATTGGGCTTCGAGGGCCCCGTTTTCAGCGACGATCTCGATATGGGAGGGGTCACCGGATTCGGAGATCATGTTGCGCGCACCGAGGCGGCGTTGGAAGCCGGCTGCGATATGGCGTTGATTTGCAACGATCCGGCGGGGGCGGCGAGGGTATTGGACAGGCTCGATCTCGAACCCCACCCCCGGCGAAGCACGCGCATCGCCCGAATGCAAGGCTCCAAGCCAAGCGATCCCGCCTCGTTGGAAAAAAACATCCCCTATCGATCGGCGCTCGAAGAACTGAAGTCTTCGCTCTCGCTTTGAGGTGTGGCGTACCCTTGAGGGGAAGGGGTATCCGAATCCGGCCCGGCCAAACGCACCGTCGCCGATGAATCTCCCTCGTTCTGACCTAAGAATCCTTCGCCCTTTGAAAAAGCATCCAAAGCGATAGCGCTTGGAATGCGCGCGCTCGAACGCTTTTTGATCCTCTGCGAGCCCTTCCTTGGCAAGTCCGGTCCTCGGACCTACCCGAAAAAGCGGGGGATCTTCATATCGCGTATGAGGGGAGATGAGACGAAGGCTTGTCGTCCTCATATCTCTCCCCCGTACTTCGTACTTCTACCTCACCCCCGTAGCACTGTTGTTGACCAAGGCTCCGCCGCCTCCCCCGCCCTAGGGTTATTTGGGACACTATTTAAGACCTGATCCCAACCCTGATTTTATGGGACAACGGAGGTGTTCCATGACCATTCAGACGAATGAGAAAACGGGTTCGACTCGCAGAAAGCGCATGACGGCCAAGCGCAAGCAAGAGGCCGTCAAACGAGTTGACCGGGGTGAGTCCATCGAGCTGGTGGCTCGAAGCTTCGATGTAACCCGCGGCCGATGTCAGTCGCTGGCTGAAGAAGGCGGACTATGCGGTTTTAGGGGCTTTGAAAGACGGTGAGTGCGACGGCAGGGACCTGCAGATCAAGGAACTTCAGTCCAAGGTGGGGGAACTCACCATGATCCTCGAGCTCCGAGATGAGAAGATCGATTGTCGATCATGGCATATCGATGCGCCATGATCGTTTATTCGTCGTCGTAAGGGGGATGGCGCCCGCTCGATATCCCGACGAACGCCACATTGTCTTCTTGCCATCCCCGGGTGAGGGTGGCGCAAGGTCGGCTCATGAGCGACACCGCCGCCTCGTTCGGGCATTGCCGAGCAGGTGCGATCGAGTGTTTCGTTTCGGGCGATAAGGATTGCGAATCCCGGGGCGAGGTTTTTCAGACCCGATCTTGTTTTCGGGCCAAGCAAAGGCACTTGCGATGCGCTTGCTCGACCGAGGTATCGAGGTCTTTCATATCCCCGGAGTTTTCGATCACGATATCGGCCACCGCCAGCAGGCTCTCCCGGTCGGCTTGGGAATCGATGATGGCTTCGATGGTCTCGAGGCTCGAGCCGTCGCGCGAGCGGGCGCGTTCCACCCGCAGCGCGCGAGGGGCGTCGACGACGATCACCCGATCCATATCCTTGGCCTGTCCGGTTTCCACCAGCAAGGGGATGGCGAAGAGGATGTATGGCGAATCCGCTTTCGAAGCGGCGAAGTCGTGCATCGCCTTTCGTATCTTGGGATGCAAGATGGACTCGAGCGCCCGGCGATCGCTCGGGTGATCGAAGATGCGTTTTCGCATGCGCGCCCGATCCAGATTGCCTTCGCCGTCGAGGGCATCCTCGCCGAAGCGCCGCACGATCTCCGCCAGAGCGGGGGATCCCGGTGCGACCGTTTCTCTTGCGACATCGTCGGCATCGATCACCGGCACTCCCAAGGCCTCGAAGCGTTTAGCAACGGCGCTTTTGCCGGAAGCGATCCCCCCGGTCAGGGCGACGATCATGGGTCGTCTCGAGGGTTCGGATTCACCGGTCGGTGGGGGGCTCACGGTTTGAGAATCTCGATGAGCGATGGGTGGCTTGGTCGAGAGCGGGAGGTCAAAGGTGAAGCCCAAGCGATCGGATCAGGAGATCGAAGGGATCGCCGATATAAAGCGTATGCAGCCCGGCCAAGGCGAGGCAGGGTCCGAAGGGCAAGGAGACCTCGGTCGGTGGGCTCGAAGGGGCTCTTTTGAAGATGATGATTCCTGCGATGACGCCACCGATCAAGGAGGAGAGAAAGACGATCCCGACCAGGGATTGCCATCCGAGCCATGCCCCCAACGCCGCCAGCAACTTGAAATCCCCGAAGCCCATTCCCTCCTTGCCGGTTACCATTTCGAAGATGTGGTAGATGATCCGCAAGGAGAGATAGCCGAGCATGGCCCCGATCACCGCATCGGCGAGCGGGGTGAAGGTATCGCCGATGTTGAATACGAGCCCCAGCCACAGCAGGGGCAGGGTGATGGTATCGGGCAGGAGGCCGGTTTCGATATCGATCGCGCTCCCCGCAAGCAAGGCCCAGCCCAATAGACAAGCCCCCAAAGCCTCGATCCCGAACCCGAAATGCCATCCCGCAGCCACGGCGATCAACGCCCCGCCGAGCTCGACCAAGGGATAGCGAGGGGAGATGCGACAGCCGCCGCCGGAACAGCGTCCTCGCAGCCATAGATAGCTGAACAGGGGGATGTTCTCGAATGCTTCGATGCGATGCCGGCAAACGGGGCAAAAAGAACGAGGGCGGGCGAGATTGAAATCGGCCTTCATCGGGATCTTGCGACCGTCGGCCGTTTCCATCTCCCAGATTCCGTCGATCATGCGAGGCAGGCGATGGATGACGACATTGAGAAAACTGCCGACGATGAGCCCTACAAACAGCAGCGTGATGATCAAGTCGGGGGCGCCTCATAAACAATTCGATGGTGGAGGATCGAAGCGGCAAGCGCCCGATCGTCGTCTCCTCGTCGGCGATGCCAAGTGCGTCTGACGGCTCCCTCGGCGCTTTTTTTTCGATTGTGCCCGAGGCTCGATGAGCCCGAAGTACGAAGGGGCCCGAAGTGCGAAAGGGCCC
>JFBG01000039.1 GCA_000583135.1 Thioalkalivibrio sp. HK1 | reverse complement strand
GGGGGGGGGGGGGGGGGGGGTAGATTTCTTCGCTTTCCGCTCACCTCGTTTTTCTCTGCCGGGATTCTTCGCAGCGTCGGTAAAATTCAGGTAGGATTTCTTTGAGGCCGGAAGTTGGTATTCGAACATCTCTATCGCGCACCTGATGCTTATTGTAAATTCGAATCGTGAACTCTTGCGCTTTTGCAAGTCTTTGGTTCATTGACATGAACGAATCGAAATCGTCGAATACTGCTTGGAGCAGTTTGGCATGTGATACGTTAGCTTCCTTTGGAAGATTATTCATCTCCATCTCGCGATCAAAGGTGAAATATGAAAATTTCTCAGGTACTTTGTTGTCGAATTGTATGTCTGCATCGACATCGGTTCCCATAGACCCTAGATC
This sequence comes from Thioalkalivibrio sp. HK1, assembly GCA_000583135.1. Lineage (GTDB taxonomy): Bacteria > Pseudomonadota > Gammaproteobacteria > HK1 > HK1 > HK1. The sequence goes on along the minus strand of JFBG01000039.1, from coordinate 34,703 downwards.
GCCGAAGAAGGCACCGACGATCTAGATGTTTATTCCGTAGCCACCGCAGATCGCCTGCATGGCTCCAAAATCTCCAAAATTTTCCATGTCAGATCCAAGATGCATGACACTAATTATATGCATAAACGTATCTGAAGAATCGGAGTTTAGACTTTGGAGATTCCACAAGCCCGCGCTCGAATTTCCCGCGCCAATCAAAAGAGTGAGACCGAGGATAATCCTAGCTCTTTGGTTGCCAATGGCCATTTTCCTCATCCTTTAGGGCATTGTTGCGAGGCGATGGGTTGGTCGCCCGATAAGAGGTATCGAGCGAGTGCTGCGATGGCTACAATAGCCAACGCCATCATGACTCTTCGTTGCTCGGTGATGTATCTTTCGATCTTTCCAAGGGTGGCGACTCTCCCTTGATTGTCGATCGAGATATCTTCTATGGGCTCGATTCTTTTCACTTCCCTCATGATCGTGTTCTTTTCATTGATTTTCCTCGAAATAGACCCTTGAACTTCCATGCAGCGCCCGCCCCGCTATCATTCACTTGTCAATCAAAGAAAAGAAGAGACCGCGATGGACGTACTGACCGTGAGGCTTGTACTAAGGCGAGACCGAGGCGAAAATCCAAGAGGGTCGGATCGTTCTCGCATCTTGTCTAACAGAGATGGCCGAGCGTCGGTGCGGATGTGACCCACGAGTGCTTCGTGATCCGATTCCCTTCGGGTTCGAGGTCTTGAGTGTCCGCGCTTCGTCTGTTCGTTCTCGCGTACGAGCGCTATCCGCTTTCATCTTTGAGTCCCCCCGCCCGGATCGCAATCGAACGGGTGATGATCCCTTCGATGCCGCAGGCGGTTTCGGATTCGAAAGGCTGCGGCTCTCGCTCGACTTCTTACCGGTGAGGATCGTCGATAGGGGCGAGGTTCAGGACATTCTTCCGGTGTACTGCTACCGAGTGATGGCGAGAGCGTGTCGGAGGGATCGGGGTCGTCCGGGTGGGAGAGAAGAACATCGACAGAAGGGATGTGAGCGTATCCGAGATATGGGCATCTCGGGCAGCGTTTTTCGCTCGACATCGAGAAGGTGGCAAGCCCTTTGGCGGGCGGCATTGACTGGTACGGGGGTACCTTCCTCTACCGAGAGAATCCATCGAAGGCGGTCGGCCGTAGGCAGCCCCTCGCCCGGCTCGATCGGGTGATATTCAATCTGCGGGGATGGGGGCAGGTGGCTTGGCGGTCAGCGGTCAGTCGCTGGCAAGACAATCCGCAGTCCGGTTGTCCTCAGGCATCTTGCGGCGGTGCGCAGCGAGCGGGGGTTCGATGTTCGCTCGCCCAATCGCGGGGGATCGTGCGGCGAGCGGTGTCAGGGGCTAAAAGCCTTTTTTCGAGTTGCCCGATCGATCGCCGGCTTTCGAAGGAAGCATCGGGGCAAAGAGTAGTAAAATGCCCGCGATTCGGCCCGCGCTCGGCGAAGCGATGCGGGTGATCAGTGGCGGATTTCGCACGGGGCTGCAAGCCTTTCAATCGATCGGATAAACGAGGAGAGATTCGATGAACCCTTTGGACAGCATTACCGGAACTATCGTCTGCGGTGTCGTCTTGGCCTTGGTGTTGACTGCCATCGTTTGATGCCTTGATAAGGACCCGCGATTGGCCCTCTTTCTTCGGAGGGCGAAAAGGAAGGATTGAATCGAACTTTTTTCGGAGGATTGATTGATGGAACTACAGTCTCTGCTGGCATTGGAACGCTGGATTCACTTCTTGTCCGGAGTTGCGTGGATCGGGCTGCTCTACTACTTCAATTTCGTGCAGGTCCCCGCGATTGCTCAAGCCAATGCCGATAAGGATGGCCCCGGCCCAGCGGCCATCAATAAATATGTCGCTCCCCGAGCGTTGTTGTGGTTCAGGTGGGCGGCGGTGGTCACTTGGCTCTCGGGGGCGGCGTTGCTGCTTTCGCAGAACCGATTCGCAGACGCTTTCTTGCTCCAAGAAGCGGCGCGAGGGATCGGCATCGGGGCGTGGCTCGGCACCATCATGCTGTTCAATGTTTGGGTGCTGATCTGGCCCAACCAGAAGAAGGTGCTGGGGATGGTCCAGGCTACGGACGAGGAGAAGAACAAGGCGCGTCGTACGGCACTGCTGGCTTCTCGTACCAACACCATGCTCTCGATCCCGATGTTGCTCTTCATGGGTTCGGGGCACGGCCAGCTTTTCTAAGGGCCTGACGCCCTTTCCCCGGGTCCGCGATATTCGTTTTTTCGCGGCCCCCCGCACCGCTTTGCAGGCCGGGAGCGTTGACCGAACGCTCCCTAGGATCTTTGCTCGGGTGAGACGATGATCGAGAAGTGCTACCGATGAGGATTCTCGTCAGCAATGACGATGGTTATCTCGCACCCGGACTTCGAAGCCTTGCCGATGTTTTGAGACCCTTGGGCGAAGTGATCGTGGTCGCCCCGGATCGCAATCGCAGCGGGGCCAGCAACTCCTTGACCATCCGCAACCCGCTGCGTTATCGCACCATGCCGAACGGGTTCATCAGCGTCGAGGGCACTCCGGCGGATTGCACGCATCTAGCGATTACCGGCTTGCTGGATCCCGAGCCCGATATCGTGGTCTCCGGCATCAACGCCGGCGCCAATCTGGGCGATGACGTGATCTATTCGGGAACCGTGGCGGCGGCGATGGAGGGGCGTTTCCTAGGGTTGCCGGCGCTTGCGATTTCGCTCGCCTCCTACGAGTGTCGTCATTACGATACCGCGGCCGAGGTGGCGAAGTGTCTGGTCGGCTTGATCGCCGATCGTCATCTTGAAAAGCGATTGCTTGAAAGCGGGGCGATTTTGAACGTGAACATTCCCGATATCCCGCTCGGCGATCTCGGCGGGATTCGCGCCACGCGCCTTGGCCGTCGAAGGCAATCGGAAAAGGCGATCCCCGCCAAGGATCCCAACGGCGAGACGATCTACTGGTTCGGGAAGCAGGGCGAGGCGCAAGACGAGGGTCCGGGGACGGATTTCGAGGCCATTCGATCGGGCTTCGTCTCCGTCACTCCTCTTCACACCGATCTCACCAGCCACCGGGAGATGGACAGGACGCGGGAATGGCTTTGCGATCTGGCGATCCCCTGACCGGCGATTCAAACGACCTGCGCCAAAAGCAGCGCATCAAGGGTGTGGGCATGACCTCCATGCGCACCCGAGAGCGTCTGCTGGACCGGTTGCGGGCGAAAGGGATCGATGACGAGCGGGTGCTCGAAGCGATGCGCCTCGTTCCCCGTCATCTTTTCGTGGACGAAGCGCTCGCCAGCCGTTCCTACGAGGATATCCCTTTGCCGATCGGGCGAGGGCAGACCATCTCCCAGCCTTTGATCGTGGCGATGATGACGCAGGCCGTTCTTCGCGACACCCCCTCTCGTATCCTTGAAATCGGCACCGGCTGCGGATATCAAACCGCGATCCTCGCCTCGCTCTTCGATCGGGTCTTCAGCGTGGAGCGAATCGAATCGCTGCTCGTTCGGGCGCAAGAGCGCTTGGGTTCCTTGGGCTTTTCCAATGTGTATTTTCGGCACGGAGACGGGAACGAGGGCTGGCCCGAATTGGCCCCTTTCAATGCCATATTGGTGGCCGCCGCCCCTGAGAAAGTGCCGCCGATGTTGATCGAACAGTTGGCTCCCGAGGGTCGTTTGGTGATCCCCGTGGGGGGGTCGAAGGGGCAAAAACTGATGCGCCTGACTCGTTATCGCACGGGAAAGGGCGTTCAAGAAGAGATTTTGGATAGCGTGACATTCGTTCCGATGTTGGCGGGTCTTCGATGAGCACCGACTTCCCGATTCGGCGAAACACGGCTTCATGGGTCGGTGTGTGCACTCTCGTCGTTATCGTCGGACTGCTCGGTGGTTGTACCCAACTGGCGCCGGAGCAATTCGCCCCCGTCGGGCCGCCGACCAAACCCTTGGTGCCGGGGCAAGCCGGCGAATATGTCGTCAAGAAGGGGGATACCCTCTACGCCGTCGGTTGGGTATTCGGGATCGATTACCGGGAGCTCGAGAGGGTCAACGGCATCGAAGATCCCAGGAAACTTAAGATCGGTCAGGTTCTGTTGATCCCGGAGCGCACGAATCTGGAGTTCGCCTTCCCGGCGCTCGAAGCCGAAGGAGATCGGGGTAAAAGACCGGGTCCGATCGAACAAGCCAGAGTCGAGCCTGCGAAGGCGGCGGAGAAAACGGAGAAACCTGAAAAATCGGCGCAAGGCGATCAGGTGCCGGATAAGACCGAAAAGCCCGCCGAGGCTGGGGATGCGTCAAAGGGCGAGGGTGCAACGAGCCCGGCCGCAGCGCCGGCGGCACCGGAGACCTCAAAGCCCACGGTGATCGCCGCCGCCCCCGAACCCGTTCCCCCTGCGCCCCCGAAGGCGCCCCCCGCGTCCTCTACGCCACCCGCAGCAGCACCGGCATCCAAGCCGGGCGCGAAGGCTGAGGCCGCGGATTCGCGAGCGCGAACCACCCCTTTGCCGAGCGCCCCGACCCGAAAGAAGCCACTCCCCGCTCCACCTTCCACCAAGGTCGCCATCGCAAGGCCCGATTCGGCGCCGCCGCTGCCGACCAAAGTCGATCGCTGGACATGGCCCACATCGGGCAAGGTCATCGGCACCTTCAAACGCGGAGGCGGCAAAGGGATCGATATCGGAGGCGAGGTCGGTCAGCCGGTCAAGGCCGCCGCCGGAGGGGAGGTGGTTTATGTCGGCAACGGTTTGGTCGGCTACGGCAATATGATCATCATCAAACACACCGAGGATGTTTTGAGCGCCTACGCTCATAACCGCTCGATGGATGTGAGAGAGGGAGAGTTCGTGCGCGCCGGCGATCCGATCGCCGAGATGGGAAGTTCCGGCACGGATCGAGTCAAACTGCATTTCGAGATCCGGCATCGAGGCCAACCGGTCGATCCCTTGAAGCGGCTCCCTCGCTAGCGATATAAAAAGCGGCGCTGCGAAAAAATCAGGCAGTGGCGGATCGATACGAAGCGACCGAGAATTAGCCGACCAAGGAATAGATTGGCTGAAAGTTCTTATTGCGCAAGCACGGGATATCGTCTCAGCTGGCGTTCGATTGCTATCCTAGGAAGAACATCCCCGATCAATGCGCACCGCGATGCTGATGCTAAGTTCACCGAATCCGAATCCGAGTACCTTTCTCGCACCGGTGCGAAGGTGCGCGACGCGCTCGGAGAATGGAGAGCGTTCGGAGACGAAGAGGGATACAGCATTCGCTACAAGGACACACCGGACGGAGCACCTCGGTACTATCCGAGCGGTCTGACCGCATCGCGTAGGTTCCCTTCCCTTTTCCCTTTCGACAGGAGCAAGACCATGACCTACGAGATTCAATGCAATACGAACAAGCAAGCCGACTCTGACTGGCACCTAGTCTATATAGTACCGGCCGGAAAAGGTTCCCGTCCCGCGGATCTTTCGAAAAAAAAGAGGATGCGAAGAAATGCTTACGCTCGCTCCGTGAAGCGGAAGTGAGTAGGGACGCTATCCGAGCCCGTACGGAACGGGGGGACGGGACAGCGTCCCAACTTCGAAAAGACTGCGAAAAGGTCACCTTGTCGGAAATAGAGAGCATCGCACCATATCACGCATACCAACCAATCCTATTGATTCAACACTGCATCGCTCGCCACTTATCGGATTCTTTTTCTTCATGCAAGCATTCCATATATGCGTCATGATCTCCATCTTTGAGATGGGAGCATTCAGCAGCACCAGCCAATGCCCCAATAACACCTACAGCTAGCAAGCTTGGAACACCTCCACAGCCAGTAGAGAGATACGGAAGCGAACAAGGCACCAGAGAGAGCGAACAACCGCATAGAAGGGTATTTCATGGGGTTCTCCAGAATGAAATCAAAGGATGGTAGACAATCGAGCAGATCGTACCATGCAGATCCGCGATGCGATTGCGGTCTGACTAGGAGCGAGCGAATCTTGGAATAGGGTGCTATGGGACTTGGGACGCATTGACCGGCTGACGACTCGACACCTGCAATCGGAAGCACTTGCGACGGGGATAGGGTATCGCTGGGACGGGTTAGGTCTGACTTGCGAGGTTCGAGCGAATGCGAGATTTACCGCGCAGGTGCTGACCCGTACCGGCGGCGGAGGTGCACTCGTGAATAACAGTGCTACGGGAGAGGTGCGATAACGATGCAAGCGCGGAGCGGAGCCCTAGGGTATACTCCGAAGGAAACGACCGAGGAGGAGAAAACCATGAGCGTTCCATCGGAATCCGACAAACATCTTGCCGATTCTTTTAGGAGAAAGAGCATGACCCAGACGGAAAAGCAATGCCTCACGCCCCGGACTGCTTCCGCGATCCGCTTGAAGAGAATCATCCCGATGGTCCTCTTTGGAGTGTTCCTCATCGGTGCGAGCGGGAACGCTGCATCGTTATCGTGGGAGCCGGGTCCAGAATGCGTAACCGAAGGCAAGGATTGCGATCCTTGCCCCTCCGGATTCGAGGGGAATTACGGGGGATGGATTTGCAATAAGCCCGCAGAGAATCCGCTCTGGGCGAAGGGTTTCTTAGATGAGGTCGCAGAGAATCCGCTCTGGGCGAAGGTGTTGGAGGATGCGATGATGGATGCGAACTATTGCTACCTCTACCCGAGCAGCAAGATCAAGATAGTGTGCGCGGACGATAAGCAAGGGGAGGAGAGGAACGAGATGGATGCCAACTCGTATCTCGTTTATTGCGCTATCCTGAGACACTCATCCCTGAGACACTCATCAAAGTACTGGCGCGAGAATTGCAGTTTCTTCCATTTGCATGATGTGCGTTTGCCGGAAGAAGAGTATTATAAGGCTCTGAAACTGATAAAGTATCCGCCACCCGAACCCGAACCCGACTACTTGAAATGGTATTCTTCCTCATTGAAACAGATTACCCTCGATGCGTCAAGCGGAGTTCGCGGAATGTGGACGCGGACGATCCCCCGGCACATTGCGAGATGACTCCCTCGACCCCCCAGCGGTATCCGTCCGAGAGCGTCACGATTTCCCAGTGTTTCGGATTCATTCCGTCGAGAGCGTAGACTATCGATTTCCGTATCTTCACGCTCGCGAGGGTCTCCGAAACGAGCGCGTTTGATCTCGCGGTCTCGCTCGCGAAGAGTGCTTGAAACGCGCAGCGAGCGAAGACGGCGAATACCTCCATTCCGTCCCAGTCCGAACTTACTCCGCCGACCTCCCCTCCTATGCACCATAGCACCGGTGCGGATGCGGACGGAATAACCGGCCGAACTATCTTCGGAGGGTCCGGTATCTCATATAAGGTGAGAGCGTAGGTTCGGACGGAGGATGCGGAAACCACGCCGTCCATCCATCGATTAGATCAGGTACTGCGCGATGAGTAGCTGGCGGACTTCCGTTCGGTTCTGAGGGGGAGCGGTAAACGAATCCGTAGCGCGTAGAAACCTCGCTCGCGCTCCGTCGAGCCGGCTCGTTCCTCGACCCTTCGTGGTATCTCCGTCCGCCGGTGCTTTTCGCTTGATGCGGATCGGAGTCCGGTAAATGATGCGGTTCTTCACTCGCTCGCTCCGCCCGGTTTCGCAGGTGCTTCTGAGGGTATTCCCTCCCAGTTGTTTACGAATGGAGCATCCCTACCGATCATCGACCGGAGTTCGGATTTCATAAGGACCGCATCTCCGCTCCCCGGCATCAGTCGAGAGACGGAAATCAGGTCTCCTTCAGCGCCTTGAAATCGCCGACGTGAACCAATCCCCAGTCGATAGCGAAGTGCTCTCCCTCCGGTAGCAGTCGAGCGGATAAAGGTGCGAGGATACGCGCAGCGTGTCCCTTCAGACAGGACTCCGTATAGAGACGCATCAATCGCGAGATGCTGCTTCCGAAGGTATTTCCTCCTCCATCATGTCCGAGCAACACCGGAGGAATCTGGAAGATACGCGCTCCGTCCTCGACCGAGAATTGACGAAGAGAGAGCGTCAGAGTCTTGCGGGGTCGGAGAGAGCGAGTGAATCTTCGCTCCGTTTCCGAGTACGAGAGGAAGTCGACCTTTGCTATCTATCCATTCCGAGAGGTAATCCGCAAGCGCGGTCTGAGATTCCTCGGAGGGCGCATCATCGAAAAGTATCCCGATGTCCGCTTGCAGTGCTCCGCCGTCCTTCCCTCGCTTGAAAAACCTTCTTATGAACCGCTCGGCTGCGAGCGATGTACCGAGGGTAGATCTACCTGACGGGATAAAAATCGGTCTCGATGCGCTTTGCCCGCGAGCGTTCGTCCCGCCGACCGATTTCAGCGAGCGATCGCCAAGTCTCGCAGACCTACATCGAATTCGGTATCTCCGTCGAGATCGTCGGGAATGACCGAAAACGAGTATTCGCCCGGTCTCCGATCCGACCTTATGGACGGAGACGGAGATCGGATTGCAGGTAGACAGGAGCGGAGCACCGAGCGCGGAGCGATGGATGCGGATGACCGCATTGCCGGATAGCAGCTCGAGGTGTCTTTCCTACCGGTATTTTTTGGGTCTTTATACGGCACCCGATGATCGATAATCTTTCCATGAACGCCGATGACGCTGCCGATAACGTTGCCCGAGGATACCGGATGAAACTCTCAGCCAAACAACTCGTCGATTTTTGCACGAACGCCTATATCGCGATGGGTGTTCCCCAAGCCGACGCCCGCCTCCTCGCCGATTCCTTGGTGCAAGCCGAACTTTGGGGTCATCCCTCGCATGGTGTGATGCGCACTTTTTGGTATGGCAAGCGGCTGCAATCCGGGGCGATGAGGGCGCGCACGAAGAGCGAGTTGGTTGTCGATGCCGGAGCCATCGCGGTGATGGATGGCAACGAGGGGATCGGCCAAGTCATCGCCACTCGCGCCATGCAAGAGGCCATCGCTCGCGCCGAGGCACACGGCATCGGTGTCGTGGCCGTGCGTAACTCCGGACATTTCGGTACCGCCATGTACTACACCCGCATGGCCGCACAAGCCGGTTGCATCGGCTTTCTCACCACCAACGGCAGCCCCTCGATGGCTCCTTGGGGTGGCCGCACCAAGCTCATCGGCAACAACCCTTGGTCCATCGCCGCCCCCGCAGGCAAATACGCCCCGATGATGCTCGATATCGCCAACACCGTCGTCGCTCGGGGCAAACTCCATGTCGCCCGGAAAAAAGGCGAATCCATCCCCCTCGGCTGGGCCGTTGACAAAGAAGGCCGCCCCACCACCGATGCCGCCGAAGGGATTGCCGGCAATATCCTCCCTTTTGCCGGGCATAAAGGGTACGCCGCTTCGATCATGATGGATGTGCTGTCCGGCATTTTGAGCGGCAGTCATTTTGCCGATACCATCGTCGGGCCATACAGCCCGGAGGGCAAGAGCGGGGTCGGGCATTTCGTGTGGGTGCTTGACATCGCCGCCTTTCGCCCGTTGGCTGCCTTCGAAGCGGATATGGAGACCTTGGTGGAGAAAATTAAGGGTAGCCCGCCGGCGGTGAAGGGCGATGAGATCTATTATCCCGGGGAGTTGGAGGCGAGGGCGGATGCGCGATCGAGAAGCGAGGGAATCGCGTTGCCTGATGATGTGGTTTCGGAGTTGAATGCGCAGGCAACGGCGTTGGGGGTGAGGTCACTTTCGTAGGTAATTGGATTCCTTTGGTTTGGTCACTCCGCCTGCTTCACGATGATTCGATGGGAAGCAGCAGCGCGATCACCTTTCTTCCTTCCGATCCCAAGATATTGAAGGTGCGGCAGGCGGCGGGGGTGGACATGACATCGACCCCGATCCCCTCGCTCATCAAGGAGGCGAAGAGGGTTGCAGGCAATATCCGGTGCTTTTCACCGGTGCCGACGATGACCAGCTCCGGCTCGAGGGTGCGCAATCGCTCGCAGGTGCTCTCACCGAGATCTTCGATCCCTTTTTCGGGAGAATCGGTGATGACCTCATCCGCCCCGAGCACGATCGTGCCGGTGAAGATCTGGTCGTTGACGGTGATGGAGCCGGTGCCGTAGGCGTTGATTCGCTGCTTGGCACGGCTTTCCGAATGCAGTTTCATGGGTTTTTCGATTCCTTTTTACCGATATTGCTTTCGATCCTCGAAGGAGCGCTCTTTTACGGTACGATGCCGGATCGATGAAAATCCGACGTTAGGAGCGGGTCTCAGCCCAGAAGACCCGTCCGTGAATCGGCGGATGCTCGTACAAGATCCGCTCTGTCCGCTCTATTTTAATTTCGAACGAGGATAAAGTGGCGGATGGTCTTGTTAGGATATCCAAGTCTCGGCGGATTTAGCGATCATCCAAAGAGAGATCTCTTTGCACAACGATGACGGATCAATCAAAATCCGGCATCGAGGGGATTTTCGATCCGGGAGAATCGCAAGTCGCAAGGAATCCTGTCTTGGTATAACGAAGAGCGTTTTCGGGTATGAGCCAAGTCGAGCGTCCTTGGCTTGGCGGATGCTTGAAAAACCCGGTCTGTTTCAAAGCCTGAAGGGGGAATCAAATTGCGGATTGTCTTGTTCGGATGCCCGGGTGCGGGCAAGGGCACCCAAGCCGAGTTCATCGAAAAACGCTACGAAATCCCGCAAGTGTCGACGGGCGATATGCTTCGTGCGGCCATCCAAGCCGGGGATGAGATCGGGCAAAAAGCCTCGGCGTTGATGAAGGCGGGACAACTGGTGCCCGATGGGATCATGATCGATCTGGTCAAGGCGCGCATCGCTCGCCCCGACTGCGAGCGCGGTTTTTTGCTGGACGGTTTTCCTAGGACCTCCGCCCAAGCGGTGGCTCTGCGGGAGAACCAAGTGACGATCGATGCCCTGATCGAGATCGTGGTGCCGGACGATCGGATCATCTCCCGGATGAGCGGACGACGCGTGCATCTGGCTTCCGGGCGAAGCTATCACATCAAGTACAACCCCCCTAAGCGCGAGGGGCTGGACGATATCACCGGCGAGCCTTTGGTGCAGCGAGAGGACGATCGGGAGGAGACGGTGCGCCATCGGCTCGATGTCTATCAAGAGCACTCGGCGCCGGTCATCCGATACTACGAGCAGTGGTTCGCGCAATCCCCCGAGGCCGCCCCGAGGGTGATGAAGGTCGACGGGCTCGGGACCCCCGAGGAGGTCCGCGAGCGGATTTTCAAGGCACTCGGAGAGGTGTGATGATCGACGAACAAGGGTATCGCCCCAATGTCGGGATCATCGTGCACAACGACAGCGGCCGGGTGCTGTGGGCGCGTCGGGTCGGGGGCAACGCTTGGCAATTCCCCCAAGGTGGCATCAAGAAAAACGAAACGCCGGTCGATGCCCTTTACCGGGAACTCGAAGAGGAGCTCGGCTTGCTTCCTTCGCACGTCGAGTTGGTCGGTCAGACCCGCGATTGGCTGCGTTATCGCATCCCCGCGCGCTATATCCGAAGGAAAAGCAAGCCGATTTGCATCGGCCAGAAGCAGCGCTGGTTTCTCCTGCGCCTTGTCGGCGGCGAGGAGGATGTGCAGGTTGCAGCCACGACCAACCCCGAGTTCGATCAATGGGAGTGGGTGAATTATCGACGCCCCTCCCGCGAGGTGATTTTTTTCAAACGCGGGGTCTATCGTCGGGCGTTGCGAGAGTTGATCCCCTTGATCCGTGTCCGGATCGATCGATCCTAGGGCGAGCATGAGCGATCCATCGCCGCATCCGATGGCGTTCACCGATCTGCCGCCGGGATTTTTCGCCCTCGAAGACGAGCCGGAATTCGATCCCGCCCGCCACCTGCAGTTGGAAGCCCCCGAGACCGTCTATCGTTTGGGCGAGTTCGGCTACGAAGGCGAGTCGTTGGCGGATGCCCCGGTCGATTTCGCGGCCACTTCGGTGTTTCGCATCATGAGCGAAGAAGGCGCGGCGCATCTTTATCGGATCGCCAAATCCTTGGAGCCCTTCACCACATCCAATGCCCGTGTCGAGCGCAACCTGCGCGGCGGGGTCTATCGCTCGAAATACCTGCGCGACCTTTGTCTTTCCCCCGAAGTCGCCGAGTTCATGTCCGGGATCGCCGGCATCGAATTGATGCCCCATACCATCGCCCACCAACTCGGTCATATCAACTTCAACCCGCCCGAGATCGGCCGGAATGTCGATAAATGGCATGTCGATACCCTGCGCTTCGATTACGTGATGTTCATCACCGACCCTCGCTCGAACGAGGGCGGGCAATTTCAGTACTTCAAGGGCACCCGCGATGAAGTCGATGCCTTGAAGAAAGCGGGCAAGCCCTTGCCGCCCGATCGCATCATCTCCCCGGCGATGCCCGGTGCCGGTTATGGCATCTTTCAGCAGGGGAGTCATGTCGTCCATCGGGCGAAGGGGTTGACCCGTCCCGGCGAGCGCATCACGATGGTCAACGGCTATATCCCTTGCGATCCCGCTTTTTCCGACCATGCGGCTTATGGCCAGTTGGTCGGCGTCGATCCCGCCGAGGTCGTCACCATCGAATATGGCAAGCACGCTGCGGATCATGCAAGGCGCTATATCGATCGCTATCTTTTACAGCGCGACTTTGCGGACGATCGAGAGGGTGTGGCGGAGGATCTCGAAAAAGCGGCATCGATATTGCAAACCGCTGCCCGCTATATCCGCGCCGGCCGCCAAGAGATAGAGCATTTCGGGGAGGATTGATTCATCTTTTCGTCGGCTCTTGCGGGGCGGGGCCGGATCCGGTTGGTTGCGACGGCGAGGGAGTCAGGCCGGTCTTTCTCGCCTTTTCGAGTTTTCAGGACCCCGACGGAGAGATTCCATGACGAAGCAGGCGAATGGAAAAGCAGGTTCGGCTCGAAAGAGGCGGGTGACGGTCAGGCGCAAGATCGAGGCCGTGCATCGGGTTATCCGGGGCGAGCCCTTGGAGCGAGCGGCCCGGATCCTCGAAGTGAATGCCGCCGATCTTGGCCGGTGGCAAGAGACATATAACAAGGGGGTATTGGCGGCATTGGAAACCCCGGACGATCAGCCCTATGTCGATAAAGACGAGGAGATCAAACGGCTACGCACCGAGCTGAACGAACTCAACACGGCCAGCGATCTTCTGGATAAGAAGATAAAAAGGTTGGAGGCGAGCGACTCTTTTCGGCATCGAAATCCGAGGCGATGAGCGTCCTCATAATTCTTGCCTTTCGCGAGGGGGTTGGGCATATCGTCGATATATCGGGCTAGGTAATATGGGCTGTGCAGCCGGATACCGCGATCGGCGACATCAGGGCCAATCCGCCTGCCACATTGGATCCCGATCGACCGACACCCCCGTCCTTTCGAACCATCGCATCTTGAAAAACCGCGAACATCCATGAACACCCCGCAAACGGCACCCCCCGAAGATCAGTCTCGTTGGCCGGATCGCCGATTGATCGATCTCCTCTCGATCGCGGTGCCGATCATCCAAGCCCCGATGGCCGGAGCCAACGATGCGGCGATGGCCGCCGCCGTCAGCGAGGCGGGCGGACTCGGTTCGCTGCCCTGCGCCATGTTGACCCCGGATCGCGCCCGCAGCGAATATCGGCTCATTCGCCGGCGAACGCAAAAGCCGGTCAACATGAATTTCTTTTGCCACACCCCTCCCGCCATCGATCCCGAGCATGAGCGACGCTGGAGGTCTCTCCTCGCCCCTTATTACTCCGAGTTCGGGATCGATCCCGATAAAGACCTCCCCCAAGTCAACCGCGCTCCCTTCGACGATGCGATGTGCGAAGTCGTCGAGGATTGCCGCCCCCAGATCATCAGTTTCCACTTCGGATTGCCGGCCCCGAGGCTATTAGGAAGGGTGAAGGCGGCCGGCTGCAAAGTGCTGGCCAGCGCCACCACCGTCGAGGAAGCGCGCCACCTCGCCGAACACGGCTGCGATGCCATCATCGCCCAAGGACAAGAAGCGGGTGGCCATCGCGGAGTTTTCCTAGGGAGCATGGTGGAAGCGCAGCCGGGCGTCATGGCCCTCGTTCCCCAAGTGGTCGATGCCGTCGAAGTCCCGGTCATCGCCGCCGGCGGGATCGCCGACGGAAGAGGCATCGCCGCCGCATTCGCACTCGGAGCCTCGGGCGTGCAAATCGGAAGCGCCTACCTGCTCGCATCCGAATCCATCATCGGCGACCTCCATCGCGCCGCCATCGAAGTTTCCCGCGACGACCAAACCGCCCTCACCAACCTCTTCAGCGGCCGCCCCGCCCGAGGCCTTATCAACCGCATCATGCAAGAAATCGGCCCGATTTCCCCCGACGCCCCACCATTCCCGACCGCCGCCGGCGCCATCGCCCCCCTACGCACCGCCGCCGAAACCACCGGATCGAGCGATTTCACCCCGCTATGGTCAGGACAAGCCCTCCCGCTGTCAAGACGCTACGCATCATCGACGAGCGAAAAAGCGAGCGAGCGGACGATCCGTGGGGAATCACGAAATCCCCCGATCAGCGCCGCCACCCTCACCCGCGCCTTGGCCGAAGACGCTCTCTCCCGACTGGGAAGGCTTGCGAACGAAGTCCTCGAGTAACATACCGACAAGAAATCACATGGCCAAGAAGTTGGGCATTCGGGGTATGATATTGACCTCAATGATCGTTAGGCGGAGAGATCGGATTCGGCACCCGACCAATGCCGCCGAATCTCTCGTCTTTTCTTACTCGGGAAGCCCAAAGGAGTATCACCGATGCTGGTTTATGCCAACCATCTAACATTGGAAGGCTCGGGAGCGCCGGATGCCATCTTTCGAGCGGTGGGAGGTTGGCTGAAGGAGCAGATGGGACGTGGTCTGCATCTGGCAAAGTTGAAGTCCGAAGGGAAGCATGACGGTAACAAGCGAGATGGCACACCCTCCACGCTTCGTATCTATACCGCATCAGAAGGCGCGATCGAATATTACGCATGGGTATTGAAGCATCCCGACAAGGATGACCGAGATCGACAGTGGATCACCGAAATCGGCGTCGAGTCGGGAAGTGAAAAACTCGATATTTCCTTTGTCGTTCAAACAGAGGAAATGAGTGCCAGAGTGGATCCTCCCTCTGTTTCCCGGCCAAGAGTGGTTCAGTATGTCGTCGAAAATATCAAGAAGGCGGATGATGCTAGATTTTCGGAAAAATCCATACCTGTCTATAAAACGAAACAGATCGGTGAAGGTTCTGATTCCTATAGAGCATTGCTTGCTGATATAGAGAAAGAAGACAGAAGATATCCCATCGTACTTGTAAGCCCAACAGATGAAGGTGAATATTTATTGGATGCGGACTACCTTCAAAATAAACTCATTGAACTTGCGCAAGTGGTAAGAGTAACTTCTAATTTCAATCTTGATGAAATGAAAGAGATACTACGTGAATTTTCAACATATGCGGGTGCGGTTAATATACTGTACACACCTAATAAGTTTAGAAAACTTCGCCCCTTGCGTTATTCAGCGGATAATATAAATAGCTGGGGTGATAGGCAAGATGATCGTGCATCCGAAATCCTGTCTTTGGTGACCCGCGAGACAAATAGATTCTACTATAGACTTAGAATTCGTCCCGAGAAAATCGCTCAGCGATCGATGCATCAACGCTCAGAAGAATTATTATTGAAATCTGCTAAAATAACTGCTGGTAAATATGAGGAAGAGAGAAAGAAAAATACACATGAGAAAGATATGTGGCTTGAGATAGCAGAGGATAAATCTAAGGAAGTAGACGAATTAAATAATCAAATAGATAAATTAAATGATGAAATCAATGACTTGAAAGAGAAAAATTATCAAAAAAATAATACTATTGAACACTTGGAAAATAGACTGAAAAGTGAGAAAAATGATGAAAATATAGATTTCTTAATCGATTTTCTATGTCAGGAAAATCTAACAGCATTAAATTGTTTGGAGATTATTGAGAAAATTTATGGAAATAAATGTGATGTTTTAGAAACTGCTAAGAAGAGTGCTAGAAAGTCCACTTTTGAAGAAGGAAGAGTTCTTCTCAGGCAGTTGATATTGTTAGTAACAAAATATCGAGAATCTTTGATCAATGGTGGTGGTGATAGTCAAGCTAAAGATATTTTTGGAGATGATTATGCGGCTATGGAGTCCGAAACAGTTATGGAAAATAAAAAATTTAAAAGAGCAAGAATTTTTGAGTATGATGGAAGGATGGAAGAAATGTTTCGTCATCTGAAAATAGGAGTTTCATCAGACGAGAAGAAAACAGTACGAACTCATTTTTATTGGGATGGAGAAAAGAAAGTAATTGCTATCGGTCATTGCGGAAAGCATCTTCCATTGCCTAAGCGGAGGAAGCGAAAAAATTGAATCATATTGAAAATTCACCTTGAGAAAACTATATCATGTGATAGTCAATCACTCAATCAGAGACGATTCAAGCAGGTCATCTCGGATATTTTATAAAATTGAATGACTGAATTTATGAAATACCTCCAAGACTCTAAGTAAAATCGATCAATCGCTAGAGACTTTTTAACAGATACTATATTTCGAATTCCGGCATATTAACTTGATGGTATTTGAAAAATCGAATAGTCATGAAAAATAATTGCTGCACTTTTAGAGAGAATTTTTAATAAGAGATTCTATCTCTCGTCGAAAATTGAAAAGAGATTTCAAAGAGCCATATTTCAATTCCGATAGGATGATAGAAGAGAAATAACGCTTTTGTCTAATCCTATAATTGGGAGCCATTGATATGTCCAAGCAGAATTTTTCGGCAGCGAAACCCAGTGCCAGTAACGATTTGCGCATCATTCACGGCGACAATTTGGTGGTTCTACCCTCCGTTGCGGATCTTTCCATCGCGTTGATCTACATTGACCCTCCGTTCAATACGGGCAAGGATCAAAAACGAGTCAGAATCCGTACTATTAAAGACGAGGATGGTGATCGCATCGGCTTCCAAGGCCAACGTTATCGTACCGTCAACTTGAGCGAGGCCTGCTATTCGGATGCCTTCGGTGATCGATATCTGGATTTTTTGGAACCGAGATTATGCGAGGCTTATCGGACGCTACGAGATGACGGTTCGTTGTTCTTTCATATCGACTCCAAAGAGGTGCATTATTGCAAGGTGCTGCTGGACCAGATTTTCGGACGCTCGTCTTTCATGAACGAGATCATCTGGTCTTACGATTACGGTGGTCGTTCGAAGCGTCGCTGGCCAGCCAAACATGACAATATCCTGTGGTATGCCAAAGATCCCAAACGCTACACCTTCAACTACGAAGCGATGGATCGCATCCCCTATATGGCACCGGGCCTTGTGGGAGCGGAAAAAGCGAGGAGAGGGAAGACCCCGACGGATGTATGGTGGCATACCATCGTCCCCACCAATTCTCGAGAAAGAACCGCCTATCCGACGCAAAAACCCATCGGATTGTTGGAACGCATCGTCAAAGTGCATTCCCGCCCCGGCGACCGGTTGCTGGATTTCTTCGCCGGCAGCGGAACCTTCGGCGAAGCAGCGGCCAAGCATGGCAGAAACTGCACCCTCATCGATGAGAATCCGGTGGCGATCCGTATCATGAAAAAGCGCTTGGCGCACTATAATCCGGTTGTAGAGAAAGCGAAGAGAAGACGGTGAAGTGCAAATCGTACGAATGAGTTCGATCTTGAGTAGAATCCCGGCAGATCGGGGTCAGGTATCTGGTTGAGGAACGAGAAATGCTGAATCGCATCGGAATCAAGGGCTACAAGTCGCTGCGCGATGTCGATGTGCGGTTGCAGCCGCTCACGGTTCTTTTTGGCCCGAATGCTGCCGGGAAAAGCAATTTTCTGGATGCACTGCGGCTCCTTTCGATGGTCGCCATCGGCCCTACAATCAGGCATGCCTTCTATCCTCCCTATCGCGGCAAGGTGCTCGAATCCTTTTCTTACCCTCGAGAGGGATTGAAGGGAGTGCGGAATCAAGAATCGGCCTCTTTCAGCATCGAGGCGGATTTTACGCTCTCTGATTTTGTTGTCGATGCAACCAACAAGCAAATCAGAGATATGACGCAGCCATCCGAACTCGATAAGCCTAGGGATGCAAAGAAGGTACAAAATATTGTCGAAAAGCGGGATTTACGATATCGTATCGAAGTCGAAGTATTGCCGAATTCCGCTAGATTGCAGTTGGCAGATGAGCGGTTGGTGGCCCTTGATGCCGAGGGTAAGCCATTAGGTGGTAGAGGTGATTTCAAGAATACTTTCATCTTCACTAGAAAAAAATCGAATGATGGTCGACTTATAGTAACCAAGGAAGAGCCGAATACGATGATGGTGAAGAGCATTAGATTCGATCAAAGCGCTCTTTCGCAACCCCATTATCCACCGCTATATCCATATTTGACGGCGGCGAGGCAGGAGATTGCGAGCTGGAATTTTTTCCACTTCGAACCCCTAGAGCGTATGCGTACTCCCGATCCACTCAAGCCTGCGTGGAATATCGGTGCTATGGGTGAAAATCTACCTGCCTATCTGTATACCCTGAAAGGGCAATCGCCGCGTCATTTCGGTGCCATAGAAAGAAGTTTGAAATTTTTACTTCCGGAAGTCGAAGGTATCGAAGTTTATCTCGATAATCATGGAGATGTCGAATTGAATCTTGTGAAGGATGGCGTGTCGATTTCAAATCGAATTCTCTCGGAAGGTACTTTGCGGATGCTGGCACTGCTTGCTATTGGAGGAGCGGAACAACCACCTTCCTTGGTCGGGCTGGAAGAGCCGGAAAATGGGATTCATCCGAGTCGCATTCAACTCGTAGCCGACTTGCTCAAGACTCGGGCGATTTTTACGGAGCGTTCCCAATATATCATTGCCACTCATTCGCCGATATTCGTGGACTGCGTGCCGAAAAAATCGCTTTTTGTTGTCACCAAGGGCGATGAAGGTACTCGGATAGAGCCATATTCCGCTTTCGGCTCACTCGGTCGCTGGTTCTCTGATGATCTGCCATCCGTTGACAGAGATGATAATGTAGATGAGGATGACTCCGAATCCCTCAGGGTTTCGGAAAGGATATTGCGGGGAGATTTCAATGGCTAGGATCAAGGAGCCTAAATCGCCTGAATCTTCCAAACTAATCTCCGCTTTCGGAGAAGATCGATACCACCAAGTAGTGATCGAAGGGTTGATCTGGCGTATCTCGATGGAGAAGAATGTCAAGGTTAAGACAGAATGGCGTAGTACTTATGGAGGATATGGTAGAGTGGTGAACGAAGCGAAACAATATCTTCGTAATGTGAGAGAGCAAGCGATATCGCCAGATTTGGTGGTAGTTGTCACGGATGCGAATTGCAAGGGGTATAATCAGCGCTCCAAGGAGATTTCCATCGTCAAAAATACTGTTCCGCCAGTTGTTTGTGCGATTCCTGATCCTCATATAGAGCGTTGGCTGCTGCTTGATAGTGCAGCCTTCAAAAAAGTGTTCGAAAGAGGGTTTGATGCCCCCGAGAAAAAATGCGAGCGTGATTTTTATAAGAAGCTGTTGAGTGGCGCATACATCGAAGCTGAGGCGGATCCGAGTATCGCCGGTATCGAACATGCGAGTAAAATCGTATCGGAAATGAATTTGAATCGGGCGGCGAGAGCCGATGATTCTTTGAAACGATTTCTCGATGATCTTCGCAGAGAATTTCAAGGAGATTTTCGATGACTGATAAATGTTTAATCGATGTCGCTACTTTCTGAAATATGCATCGATCCATTTTGTGTATGAGAAGATCAATCATAAAGGGCATTCTTCACCCCTTCATACTCGGCCGTTATGCCATTCTTTGGCGGTGCCCTATGTGGCATCGATCGCTACCTTGCTACCTGATACCGGAAGCGATAACAAAGCAAAAGAAATGGCTGAAAATCTGGACGGTTTAGCGCTCTAGGATTATTGAGACAACTTCCCAGGTCAGGCGATGATCGGGATTCTTCCCGTCTCGTCGCGTATGAACTGGATCGGCGAGCGATGCCCATGACTTTCGATCACCCATCTTTTGTTGTACAAATTTTTGAATCGCCAGATGGTTCGTTGAAAGTCCTTGATGCATGAGCACGTTTCCAGCCAGAACAGGTTTTACTTAGATATGCGGATGAATCGTTCGGCATAGCCGTTGCCTTACGTTAGTGAATGAAGGATGGCGACGAGTCCGATTACCAACCAACCGATCTCGTCTTGGGAGGCGCGGCTGACAGACTGCGACCCATCGTTGTGGCGGATGGGCAAGGCCCATAGCGATGTCTTTGCCGATGTCTCTGAAGCGATCTCTCACTCCCTAGGTGGATGGGTTCCAACGCTTTGATGCGCGTGCCTCGCTCAGGCCACGTGCAGCCCGAAGCAGTTCGCCGAGAGATGGTCGATAGCCGTGAAGACGGCGGCCAATCTTACGGGTACTCAAAGTGATCGTCGTCATGTCGAGCGCTGACTTTTGCTCGATACTGAACTATTAAGAAGAGTGAAAGAATGGTCATGTGTGTCAGAGAAATGATTGTCGAAATTGTCAATAGAGATTAATGGATGGCAGCACAAAAGGAATTAGTAAGCGATCGATGAGAGGAGTATTTGTGATCATTGAAAATGATGATTTTTTATATCTATTCTTGAGATAGTGTGCAGATTATGAATTCTCCTCTGTCGATATTGACAGCACTCGATCTCGTTGATGCCATGGGTCGATCGGGCAAGGGGGACGATGATCCATCGACGAAGCGCGATGTTGTTTCGTGTTCGGAGTCGAAATTTCTCGGAAACGATTTCGGTGATCGATTCACCCAATCATTGACGAGAGCCTTCACCGAGAAATCGGTGCCCTTTGGCTCGATGTTTCGCCGGGTGTTTTTCTGATCGCTTCGCCGCCAAGGGATGTTCTTTGATCCGTTCGCATATCGTCTCCGCGGTCGGTTTCAAGGTACCCCAAGAGAGGCTTTCGTCGTGAGAGAGTATGAACCATGAGTCGGTTTCCACTGGCCCCGGCCTCGCACCCCGGCTTGCCCGAGAGCCTTCGAAGTGCTCGTTTCCGCTCGATCCGGTGTACCCTTGCCGGGGTATGATCGGGTCGGTAGTGGTGGCAAGGGCTGTCAGGTGCCCGAGTCGGGCGATGGTTCCTTGGCCGGTCGGCCTGTTTTCGGTGCCGATGGAAGACCCGCCCGAGGTGCTTTTCGCCTACCTTGGCACTTAGGCGCCCACCCATCGAGTCGTTTGGTGGATAACAACAACAAGCCGCGTGATTGCGGCACTCGGATAAACCTTGTGAGGAGGAAAGGAATGAAACACACGTTGAGAACGCTCTCGCTCGCCTTGGTCACGGCTTTGGCTGCGGGCCAAGCGGTGGCCAGTGAAACCGTTCGTATCGGGGTGCCGTCTTGGACCGGGGCGCAGGCCATCGCCAATTTGCTCAAGGTGGTGGTCGAATCGCGTATCGGGGGGACGGCGGAGCTGGTTCCTGGTACCAACGCCACGATTTTTCAGGCGATGGACCAAGGCAAAGGCGATATCGATGTGCATCCCGATGTCTGGTTGCCCAACCAAGAGAGTTTCACCAAGAAATATGTCGACGGTGCGGGCACGGTGAGTCTGTCCAAAAATTCCTACGAAGGGAATCAGGGCTTTTGCGTCTCCAAGCAATTCGGTCAGGCCAATGACATCACCGATATCGCCGATCTCGGCCGCCCCGATGTCGCCATGAAAATGGATAGCGACGGCAACGGCAAGGGGGAGATGTGGATCGGGGCTCCGGGATGGGCTTCGGCCAATGTCAACGAGGTCAAGGTGCGCGATTACGGGCTGATGGATTTCATCGAGCCGGTGCGGGCCGAGGAGAGCGTGAAGACCGCGCGGGTCAAGGACTCCATCGCCAAGAACGAGGGCTATGCGTTCTACTGCTACAAGCCGCACGCGATTTGGTACATGTTCGATGTGAAGATGCTCACGGAGCCCACTTACGATCCGGCGAAATACGTCATGGTGCAGCCCTCGGATTCGGCCGATTGGTTCGAAAAGTCGATGGTCGCCACCAAGGACGCGCTCAAGAACGTGCAGATCGCATGGTCGAACTCCCTTGCGGATCGCTCGCCCGCCATCTTCGAGTTTCTCCAAGGCTTTGCGCTGACCGCGGACGATGTCAGCAACTTCGCCTTCGAGATATCGGGCAATGGCCGCGATCCGGCGGATGTCGCGAAGGAGTGGGTCGAGGCCAACTCCGAGCGTGTCGACGGCTGGCTCGGTTTGTAGGATCGAGGCGGACGAGTCGGCCGGCTTGACTGGGTTGGCCAGTCTCGGCCGGTGAGTCAGTCAAAGGCCCAAGGCGGATAACGGCATCGCCGCTCGCGGTGCCGTTATCCGATACGGGAAACGCCATGTCCGATGCGCGAACGGGCGGTGCGACCGGATCCGTCGAGGATGTCGTCGTCGACATCTCCGGTGTCTGGAAAATCTTCGGGGATAACGCGAAGGTCGCATTGCAGGCCATCTTGGAACGTGGCCTGTCGAAGGCCGCGGTGCTCGCCGAGTACAACGCGGTCGTCGGTGTCGCCGATGTCAGCATGCAAGTGCGGCGCGGAGAGATCTTCTGCGTGATGGGTTTGTCCGGCAGCGGCAAGTCCACCTTGGTGCGCCATATCAACCGGCTACTCGAGCCCACGGCGGGCAAGATCTTGATCGAGGGCACCGATATCATGGGGCTCGGCGGCAAGTCGCTGCAGCGATTCCGCAATCAAAAGATCGGCATGGTGTTTCAAAACTTCGCACTCTTGCCGCACCGGTCGGTGTTGGACAATGTCGCGATGCCGCTTGAAATCCGCAACATCCCGAAGAACGAACGGCTGCGCAAGGCCGGGGAGATCCTCGAGGTCGTCGAGCTGGGGGCTTGGGGCAATAAATTCGCCCACGAACTCTCAGGAGGGATGCAGCAGCGTGTCGGTCTTGCGCGTGCTCTGGCTGCGGACCCGGACGTGTTGCTGATGGACGAGCCTTTCAGTGCGCTCGATCCCTTGATTCGGCGGCAGCTGCAAGACGAGTTCGTCCGGCTTTCGAAGATATTGAAGAAGACGACCATTTTCATCACGCACGATCTCGACGAGGCCGTGCGTGTCGGTCATCGCATCGCGATCATGCGGGACGGGCGGGTGGTGCAGACCGGGGCGGCCGAGGATATCGTCATGCACCCTGCGGACGACTATGTCGCGGACTTCGTCGCCGGCATCTCAAGGCTCAAGGTGGTTCGTGCCCGGGCGGTGATGCAGCCGCTAAAGGACGATCCCGGCGTCGCCGCCGCTGCCGTGCCGCCGGACGATGCGCAACGCGTGCCCGCCGACGCCCCGCTGAGCACGCTGATCAACCTTGCGATCGAGAACGACGCCCCCATCGCGGTCATGGAGGATGACCGGATGATCGGGCATATCACCCGCGGCGATATCCTCAAAACCGTGATCGAAGGCACCGAAGTGTCATGACCGGACAAAGCGAACAAAGCGAAACACCGGCACCTGCAAGCCGAGATCGCTTGGATCGAAGAGCACGGGTCGAGGAATTCGTGCGCACGAATCCGAAGTGGTATGCCTCCTCGTTCGAAGAGATCGGCGACAAAGCAGGTTTCCACCCGACCTTCAACTGGGCTGCCGGACTCTTCGGCCCCATCTGGTTCGGGGCGCGTGGATTATGGAAGTGGGCGTTGCCGTTCTTGGTCGTCGAGACCGTCGCCTTCGTCTATCTGGCGCGCGGACTCTTCGGCGATTTGGCGGCGGATGCGCGCACGCGGATCGCATCCATCGAAGGCACGCTCGACTTGCGCCGCCGGCAACTCGAGGCGGCGATCGAAAGCGGCTCCGAGAAAGTGGCGGTCTATCAGCGCGCCGTCGATTCCCTCGAAGGGGCGATCGGAGGGATAAGAGCCGAAGCCCAACGATTGGAAGACCAAGCGATCTGGATTGCGCTATCGGGTCTGGTGCTGCTATTGCTGATCAAACTCGTTCAGGCGGTCGTGGCCAACACCGCCCTCGAAGCCCGCTTCTCCCAATGGCTGTCGGATCCCGGCGTCCCATCGGGCCTTCCGGTGCAGCAGATCGTGGTCAGCGCGGTATTCATGATCTTGATCGTCGGCGCCGCCACGCTCAATTACAGCTATCCCGGACAGTTCGACCTGCTCTCGGTATTCCCCACCGACCCGGACATTCGGCTTGTCAGCATCGCCGGGGTGGAGAGTTTTTTCGAAGCCGCCGTCAAGCACGGCGAAACCCTCTTCGACATGATCACCCTCGGCATTCGCCTGATCCTCGATGCCTTGGAATTGACCTTCGTGCAAACGCCGTGGATCGTGATCGCAACCTTCATCGTCCTGCTCACTTGGTTATCCGCCGGCGTGCGCACCGCCATCTTCACCGGCGCCTTCTTGGCCTATATGGGATTGCTCGGATTTTGGGTCAAAGCCATGACCACCTTGGCCTTGCTCGGCACCGCGGCTTGTTTATCGATTGCCATCGGCATCCCCCTTGGCATGTTTTGCGCCCGCAGACCTCGGCTTTACGCCGTGATCCAGCCGATCATGGATTTCATGCAGACCATGCCCGCCTTCGTATTCATGATCCCCGTCATCGCCTTTTTCGGCACCGGCAAACCGGCGGCGGTGGTCACCACCATGATCTTCGGCGGCACCCCGGTAGTGCGCCTGACCGTCCTCGGCCTGCGCGGCGTGCCCGAAAGCGTGCGCGAAGCCGCCATCTCCTTCGGCGCCGGCAAATGGTATTTGCTCACCCGAGTCGACCTACCGCTCGCCGCCCCCTCGATCCGCGCCGGCATCAACCAAACCATCATGCTCTCCCTCGCCATGGTGGTGGTCGCATCCTTGATCGGCGCCAAGGGCTTGGGCGAGGACGTGCTCGAAGCCCTGCAATACGCCAACGTGGGACAGGGCATCTTGGCAGGCTTTTCGATCCTGTTCTGCGCGATGATTTTGGATCGCATCGTTCAGGGGGCGCGTAAGTAGCCCATAACATCCAAGCGTCCAAAAGATATCCCGCTCATGTTCGAATTCGGAAGAAGCCTCGAATGATTCCCCTTATCGATCGAGTGATACAACGAGTGAAATCTCTATTGATAACCATCCCTTCGGGCAAAGAGCGTTACGAAGTGTAAGGGATGGTTGTTTCCGCGCCGCCGATGTGACCATCGCAAGCACCTAGGAGTGACCGTCGATAGGTTCGAAAACCAACCGGAATATCCCTCACTACCTATTTTGATTCGTTGCCATGTAAGCCCCCATTGGTTTCCGTGATAGTAATAGAAGGAGATTTGATTGTGATCAAAAAATATGGTAGTCTATGCGTGGTAATTTTTCGGATCATCAACGGGGCTAAGCCCTTAAATAATGAGGATCTCTAGATGAAATTGGAAGATCTAAAGCAAGGAATTGTAGTGCGCGGCATTCTTCCGGATGTATTGGTCACAGTGATTAGGGTGGAGTGGTCTGGCTCTGATGCGCTGGAATTGACTTATAAGCTACCAGAAGGAAAACCTGACATTCGTCTTTTGTATCGTGAAGATGAGGAAATATTAGATGTTATAAAGCCTGATCGATTTTTGAATTTTGAAGGGGACGGCGCTCTTTTTCGACTCGTTTCAGAGGCTATGAGAATTCGTCATGCTCATTTTTTTGATCCGCTATTGGCGATACATAGCTCTAACATTGATCCTTTGCCACACCAGATTACTGCAGTTTATGAATCGATGCTGCCGCGTCAGCCATTGCGCTTTCTACTGGCAGATGACCCCGGAGCGGGAAAAACTATCATGGCTGGTTTGCTGATCAAGGAATTGATGGCTCGCAGTGATGTGAAACGTTGTCTGGTGGTTTGCCCCGGTACTCTTGCCGAGCAATGGCAAGATGAACTCATAAATCGCTTTCAGTTGAATTTTGAAATTCCTACTAAAGAGCAACTTAGTTCCGCTCTCTTTGATAATTGGTTTGCTAAGCATAATCTCGTGATTGCCCGTCTTGATCAGTTTTCGCGTAATGACCTCTTACAGGAAAGATTGAAATCGCCTGATTTTCATTGGGATCTAATCGTCTGTGATGAAGCACATAGAATGTCAGCAACATATTCCGGAGATGAGATTAAGTATACTAAGCGCTATCAGTTGGGTAAATTGCTATCTACGCTGACGCGTCATTTTCTATTGATGACTGCAACTCCACATAATGGTAAGGAGGAAGACTTTCAGGCCTTTATGGCATTGCTTGATGGTGATCGCTTCCAAGGTCGCTATCGCGCCGAATTCCATCAAACCGATGTATCTGATCTTATGCGACGCATGGTCAAGGAAGATCTTATTAAATTTGACGGTACCCCGCTTTTTCCTGAGCGAATTGCGTGTACTCTTCCTTTTAAACTTTCGAAAAAAGAATCTCTTCTTTACGAAAAAGTCACTGCTTATGTGCGCGAAGAATTCAATCGGGCAGATGCGCTTGGAAAAGACAAAAGAGTCGGTACCATCGGATTTGCTTTGACTATTTTGCAGCGTCGCCTTGCATCATCTCCGGAAGCCATCCATCGATCTTTGCAAAGACGATGCGAGCGCTTGGAAGATCGCTTGAACGAAGAAATTGAAAAACAAAATCGTAGCAAATATGATTATGAATCTACAAGATATATTAACGATTCTCAGTCAGATGAAAAATTTATCAATGATTGGGAAGATGTCTCTGAGATCGAACACGAAGGAATTGAAGGAGAGATACTTGATCGTGCTACAGCTGCTCGCACAATTGAAGATCTCCAAAAAGAGATCGAAATTTTGAAGTCGTTAGAAAAGTTGGCACGTAAAGTTAAGGATGATGGAGAGGATAAGAAATGGTTAGAACTTGCGAATTTAATTGCAGAGATATTTAATAAAAAAATATTGGCTACGAATGAATCATCAAAGTCAAATAATGTTCGTCAAGATCGAAAAAATATCAATTCGAATTTTCTGAAGCAAGAGAAATTGGTTATTTTTACCGAACATCGTGACACGCTCAATTATCTAAATCTACGCATTAATGATTTATTAGGGCGTCCTGAGACGACAGTTGTTATTCATGGTGGCATAAAACAGGAGGATCGCACTAAAAACCAAGAAAGATTCAGGCATGATCCTGAAGTGAGAATTCTATTAGCCACGGACGCTGCCGGAGAGGGTGTCAATCTTCAGAGTGCTCATCTGATGGTCAACTATGATTTGCCTTGGAACCCAAATCGACTGGAACAGCGTTTTGGTCGTATTCATCGTATCGGACAGACAGAAGTCTGTTACCTTTGGAATTTGGTGGCGCAGGGAACTCGCGAAGGGGATGTCTATCAAAGGCTGCTTGAAAAAATCGATCAAATTCGAAAAACACTAGGAAAGAGTGGAGGTAAAATTTTTGATGTTCTAGGCAAGCTGCGTTTCGATGGAAAATCTCTACGCGATTTTATTATAGAGGCAGTTCGCTCCGATGGTGATCGAGAAGATGTTCAGGTACGCTCTCACACTGCGATCGACAGTGAGCTGAATTCGGAGCGTTTGAAAAATCTAATAGAAGAGCATGCATTGACATCTGAGATGAGTGACATACAAATTCAAAAGATCGGGCAGGATATGGAGCGAGCACAGGCAAAAAAACTACAACCGTACTATATTGAATCTTTTTTTTATGAAGCCTTCAGGCGACTTGGTGGCCAAATTCGACCGTATGAATCGAATCGTTATGAAATAAAAAGTATACCGATATCTATTCGGGATTATAACGAAAGTATAGGTCGAGGAGGTTCTATATCGTCGAATTATAAGTATATTGTCTTCGAAAGAAATCTGATGCCAGATGACGTATCTGCTGAATTTATTTGTCCTGGTCATTCTCTCTTGGATGCAGTGGTTGCCTTGACACTTGATCAGAATCCAGATCTTCTAAAAAGAGGCGCAGTATTGGTTGACGAGGGAGATATAAGAAAAAAATCTCGCATCCTTTTTTATTTTGGGCAAGAAATTAGAGATGCTACTTCTAATGATAAGGGTGGACAGCGTATTGCTTCTAAACGCATGTTTTATATCGAAATGAATGAAGACCGAAAATTTCATCGTTTGGAATATGCACCATATCTGGATTATCGCCCTTTGAAAACAGATAATAAATCTGATTCTGATCCGATTCCTGCTATGATTATTGAAAGTGAACAATGTGCTTGGATTTTTGATTCCAATATAGAAAAAAATGCGAGAGATTATGTAATTGAAAAAATTACTCCAGAACATTTGAAAGAAATTAGGAAATCTACGCAGAGCCGAGTCAAAAAAATTAGAGATGCAGTCAAAGACCGGTTAACCAAGGAAATCAATTATTATAATCTGGAAGCTAATCAAAATGATGACTCGGCCAACACATGGATATCTCGAACTGATCACCCTAAATCCAAAGAATTCGCAAATATGTACAGAAGACTTGCAAACCATTCTCGTCGTAAATCTGAGGATCTTAGCAAGCGGATGGAGAATAGACTTTGTCAGCTGAGTCTTCAAGAGAGAATGGTTCCTTCATCACCAGTCGTATTGGGCTGTGCTCTGGTGATCTCGCAAGGGTTACTAAATGAATTGAGAGGTAGTGTGTCAGGACATGATCGATTGCACTCTGATACCCAAACTTCGGCAGCCAAGGCTCGGGAAATCACGATGGAGGTCGAAAGAGGACTTGGTAATTCACCAGTTGATAGGGAAACGGAGAAATTGGGTTATGATATCGAGAGCAGAATGCCAGATGGTCGACTCAGATTAATCGAGGTCAAAGGGCGAATCAATGGGGCGCCCACGATTACCGTGACTCGTAACGAAATCCTATATTCGCTCAATAATCCAGAGAATTATATCCTGAGTATCGTCGAGTTTTTCGAAAACGGCGATCATAACGTGCATTACTTATATAACCCTTTTCGAAAGGAGGCAGATTTTGATGTGACGAGTGTCAACTACAATATTGCAAAGCTATTGAAGCGAGCGCAGCCGCCCTCATAAATCTCATATTTCATCTACTATTCGATATGTATATGAAAAAAACTGATTGGAGTTGTATTGTTGCTCAATGTGATTAACGAGGTTTTGACGCAAGAAAATTCATTTAGCAGAAGATAGGCGATAATGGCCGCTCTATATTAAGTCTTTCTTATGTGGAACTATTGAAAGGTTTGACGGTTAGATTCGGCAGCGAAAGTAGCGTATCTACGAGATATCGAGCGTTTTGATAATCTATCGAAATCATGATCTATCGATAGAATCCGGGTAGCGGGTATAGAGGCGCTATCGACTTGTCGTCTTGACGTTAGATCGTCGTCATCTCATGCCCTAGGGTTATTTGAGACAATGATTAAGACTTGATCCAACACCTGATTTTATGGGATAACACAGATATCTCATGGCAAATCGTATGAGAGGTCGACGGCCAAAAAGGGAGCGTTTCTCGGAAATTGAGAATGATGATGGTGCGCAAGATCGAGGCCACTGTGCGAGTGATTCGAGGTGAGCCTATGGATCTGGTCGCCCGGAGTTTCGAGGTGACGGCCGCCGATGTCAGTTGCTGGTACGAGTCGTTCTTTGAATAGGCCGAGTGTGCTTTCGAAAGAGAAAAACTCGGATTCTTTCGACCAAGAAGGTCAGCAGACTGGAATCTTTATCGGGTTCGAACACCATGGACAATGAGTCGCTGCGCGAGAAGATCGAGAGGATGGAGGCGGGCGTCCTTTTGTGCAGAGGAGGTCGAGGCAATGAGCGTCGTCATCTCTTTCCTTCACGAAGAAAGCTTACGGCCTGTTGCGGGTGTGCCGGGCGTGGAAGATCAGCCGCTCAGGGGTGTATCGCCATCTGAATGTAGCCAAGGCCGGTCGTCCTCGCCAAAGGCCGGGGCCACACGGCGATCTGCCCGATGCGCCAATGACCGAAGCCATCGAACAGGTCATCAAGGACAGCCCGTTCCATGGCGAGCAAGGTGCACGCGCGCCTGCGATACAAGGGTATTCGCACATCGCCGGAGCGGGTCTTGTGGCTCATGCGTGGAATAATGGGCCGCTCGCCAAGTCCTGTCGGGGGCCCGCGGTCTCATGACGGAACCATCATCCCCGCCGATAAGTCAATGAGATGTGGGGCACCGATATGACGACGACTGCTTTCGAGTTACCGGAAAGATTGGTTGCCGTCTTCGTGGCCATCAACCATCTCTCGGCGAAGCGCATTGGGCTGCACATGGCCCGAGCGAGGCATGCGCTTTGAAGCGTTGGAGCCCATCCGCCAAGGAGTGAGAGTGCGCTTCGGGGGCATCGGCAAGGACATCGCTGTGGGCCTTGCCCATCCGCTACGACAACGGGTCGCAGTATGCCAGCTGCGCCTTCTAAGATGAGATTCGCTGATGGGGAATCGACTCATCGCCGTCCTTCGGTTGCTAACGTAAGGCAACGGCTGCGCCGAGCGATTCATCCGCAGACCTAAGGAAAACCTGCTCTGGCTGAAAACCTGCTCGTGTATCGAGGGCTTGCAACGAGCCCTCCGGCGATTCAAGGCCGTGTACAACGAATAATGGATTATCGAGCGCCATGGGCATCGCTCGCCGAGCCGGTTCATACGCGACGAGACGGGAGGAATCCCGATCGTCGCCTGACCTGCGAAAGTTGTCTCAATAACCTCTGGTGCGCTAGACTTCTTCTTAATATGAGGTTCGTCTTTGAACGCTTCGATTCGGGTTTCAGAAAAGGAAGAGAGGGCGGCTATGAACTCGCTTGCGAAGAATGAGGGGGCGCGGGCGTCCGACCTCCTTCGAAAGGGGCTTCGAAGAGTCTTCGTGGATCGCGGCAAGGAGCGGAGGGCTCGGCAATGACTTTCAAGTCTTCGAAAGATTCGGTCTTCGGTTTGATTGCCGGATGGTGGGAGGTCGCCCGCCCCGGCTTTCTTTCCCTCGTTTTCTTCGCTTTGACCTTTGGTCTGATTGGCGGGGGGATATATGCGGCTTGGGCGATAGGCTTCTACGTTTCGAAAGTTCAGGCGAACGAGGGGGGCATCGCCCGGTTGACGGAGGATATGTCGGACGTCAAGGAAGAGCAGATCGCCATTCGCTATGAGATCGTCGCGCTCCGGGAGGACTTCCGAGGTCTTCGAGCCGATGTCGATACCCTTCGAGCTGACGTCGATACCCTTCGAGCCGACGTCGATACCCTTCGAGCCGACGTCAGTACCCTCGCAGGGCAGATGGGCGAGGTGCTGGCGATCGTGAAGAGGCTCGAAAAGCCTTCATCGGATTGATCGAAGGGGATGATGGCTCCGTCATGAGCGCGCAGGTCACGGGTCAATTCCCGACAGGACTGGCGAGCCATCCGTTGTTCCACGCATCAGCCGTAGAACCCGCACTCGCGCCGTGAGGATGTCCTTGTATCGCAGGCGCGCGTGCAATTTGCAATGCCCCTCGCCTCGCGGAACGGACCTGTCCTTGACGACCTGTTCGATGGCATCGGTCAAAGCCTCATCGGGCATCGCGCCAATCGGCCCCCGCTTGCGGGCCTGCGGACGACCGAGTTTGGCCGCATCCAAATGACGATACACGCCGGAGCGGTTGACTTCCCACACCCGACAGACCCGCGAAACGCCGTGAGTTTTTTCGTGAAGGAAAGAGATGACGGCGCTCATTGCCTCGACCTCCTTTGCACAAAAGGGCGAGCCGTCTCCATCCTCTCGATCTTCTCTCGCTGCAGTTCGTTGTCCATGACGGTCGAACCCAACAAGGATTCCAGACTGCCGACAAAGCACACTCGGCCCCATTGAAAAGCGCCTCGTGCCAACGGCTGACATCGGCGGCCTTCACCTCGGAGAACCCGCCTTTCGGGGTTGTTGCCCTCTCCTACGATTTGCCATGAGACACCTGCGTTATCCCATAAAACCAAGTGTTGAATCAAGTCTTAATCATTGTTTCAAATAACCGTAGGGCGGGGAACCTGCTCTTTTATCTTGAACATACCGTTTGCGATGGTGATTGCGTCGGCGGAGGTGGCTCGCGTCCCGTTTCCCGGCGCATGCTCTGTGTCGAGATCGACGAAGAGTGAAACGCTCGCCGCTTGCAATATGCACCTTATCTGGATTACCGACCGTTGAGAGACCCCGACGAGGGTGATTCCGATATCGAATCGATCCTCGATAGCCCGAAGTGCGCTTGGATCGACGGCGATTTGGAGAATAAGGTGAAGGAGTATGTGATCGAGAGGATTGCCCCGGGCACGTCAGGGAAGTGAGGGATTCGAGGCAACGCCTGATCGACAAGACCCGATTCGAGGTTAAGGATCGCTTGGCGAAGGAGAACAGCCATCGGGATCGGCGGGCTGCCGATCTTGGTTTCAACGAGCAGATGGGTATCGAGAGCAAGGGGACAAGGCTCAACGCTGCGATGGCTCGTCGTCGTGCCGAGGTTTTGCAGGAGAGAATAAGGGCGAGGCTGCGTGAATTGGAGCTCCAAGAGCGGATAACGGCGCTGACGTCGGTCGTCTTGGGGGGGCTCGTGATCCCGAAAGGGCTGCTGCGCGATCTGCAAGGCTCCGAGATGATCCCCGCATCGTGCCCGGACACCCAAGCGTTGGCGGTTCGAGCTCAAAGGATCACGATGGAAGCGGAAAAAGCCTCGGTTTTGAGCCATTTGATCGAGAATGCGAGAAATTGGGCTACGATATCGAGAGTAGGACACCCGACGGTCGGCTCAGGTTCATCAAGGTCAGGGGGCGGGTTAGCGGGGCGCCCATGATTACCGTGGCTCGCAGCGAGATTCTCTGCTCGCTCGACAAGCCCATTGCGTACATTTTGAGCATCGTCGAGTTCTTTGAAAATGGCGATCACGAGGTGCACTATGTGCGCCGTCTCTACCGGAAGGATTTGGATTTCGAAGCGTCGAGCGTCAGTTACAGCACCGCGAAGCTGCAGGCGCAGCCACCCTCATAGTCACTCACATTGAAGACCCCTGCGGATATGCATACGAGAAAGAAACTGATCGAGGTTGCGCTGCCTTTGGATGCGATTAATGACGCTTCCGTGCAAGAAAAGGCATCTGGGGCTAGTCCGCACCCTCGGGGATTGCACCATTGGTGGGCTCGACGTCCGATGTGTGCTGCACGAGCGGTGCTCTTCTCTCAGTTGGTGGACGACCCTTCCGAGTACACGGATGAGCTATTGGCGGATAAAGATAAAAAATTCGCGGCGGAATATGAACTGAAGAAGAGGTTGGAGGGTTTTGAACAACGGAATGAGGATCCAGATGAGAATGAGGAAATCATATCCGTTCAAAGTTTTGAAAAGCCGACATTGAAAAAGGTTATCGCAGAAATTGAACGGGAACGGCTCTTCGGTATCATCAAAAAGATGATTCTTCGGAAAAACGCTGATTCTGATGAGGCTATAGAGGAGGCGCAGGAAGAAATTTGGCATACTTGGCGGCGAACATGCGCAGACAATAAGGATCATCTACGGGCGAAAGAGATTTTCGATCCCGAAAAACTGCCCGCCTTCCACGATCCTTTTGCTGGTGGTGGCACCCTGCCGCTGGAAGCTTCTCGCCTAGGTTTGGAGAGCCATGCTGGAGACTTGAATCCAGTCGCAGTGTTGATCAATAAGGCGATGATTGAGATTCCTCCGAAGTTCGCGAATCGTCCTCCGATTAATCGGGTTTCCAGAGCGGATAAGAATCTAGTTGATCGCGAATGGAAAGGGATGGATGGGATCGCCGAGGATATAGTTTACTACAGTCGATGGATACGGGATGAGATGGAAAAGCGCATCGGTCACTATTATCCGAAGATCCAGATCAGTGCCGATATGGTTGAAGAGAGGCCAGATCTGGAATTCTATAAGGGACAGGAACTTCCTGTGATCTCTTGGCTTTGGGTGCGCACAGTCAAAAGCCCCAATCCAGCGCTTTCCGATGTCGATGTGCCCTTGGCTTCCAATTTTATGCTTTCGACTGCGATAGGGAAGGAAGCCTATATCAAGCCGATGATTGAGGGTGATCGTTATCGCTTTACAGTAAAGATCGGTAAACCCATTGATATGGAGAGTAAGAAAGCAGGAACTAAGATCGGAAGGGCGAAATTCCGGTGCTTGATTTCCGGAGTACCAATTGAAAGTGAATATATTCGTGGTGAGTTCAAGGCGAAGCGATCGGGGATGAAATTGATGGCTATCGTAGTTGATGGAAATCCCGGCCGTATCTATTTGGATCCGATTCAGATGCATGAAAAAGCGGCCTTTGAAGCGAAACCGAAATGGCAGCCGGAAGAGGAGATGGGTAGTAAATTTAGTGATTTGCGCGGTTATGGAATCTCTTGTTGGAACGAGCTCTTCACTTCACGACAGTTACTGGCGTTGACGACATTTTCGGATTTGATTGGTGAAGTAAATGAGCAAATTAATAGAGATGCTCTATCGGCAAATATTATAAATGATGAAAAATCGCTACGAGAGGGTGGTGTCGGTGGAAAGGCATATGCCGAGGCAATAGGTATTTACCTTGCGTTTACTTTTGATCGTTGCGTTAGCTCTTCCAATGCGTGCACTCGTTGGCAAGTGGGCTATCAGAAAACCGCTGGAATTTTCGGTAAGCAGGCCATCCCGATGGTTTGGGATTTTTCTGAAGTAGGTATTTTGAATGATGTCATCGGGGGTATCGTTCCAACAGCAAAGATAATTGCAAAAAGTAGTAAAGAGATT
>JFBG01000038.1 GCA_000583135.1 Thioalkalivibrio sp. HK1 | reverse complement strand
CCGGAAAGACATTCCCCAGCCTCAAAATCGCCGAGCAATTCAAGTTTCCCCCCCCCCCCCCCAACTCACAAAAAGCCGATAAATATCAAAGACTTAGAGGCTCGATCCAGCAGCGATAGTCAATATCGAGGAAATATCCTCTATCTGGTTCCCTCCTTGGCGTTGATGGCCCAGACCGTTCGGGAATGGAATAACGATACCGGACTGCCGATGCGCTCCTTTGCGGTGTGCTCGGATTCCCAAGTCGGCACCCGCCGCAAATATGCGGATAAAAACGATATCGCCGAAATCTCCACCACGGACTTGGAAATCCCGGCGACGACCGACCCGGAAAAACTAGGCCATGCAATGGCCAATGCACAAACCCGATCGGTAGATGGATTATCGGTGGTATTCGCCACCTATCAATCGATACAGGTCATCGCCGAGGCTCAGAAAAAGCATAACGCCCCGCATTTCGATTTGATCGTCTGCGACGAGGCCCACCGCACCACCGGAGCGACCTTGTCGGGGGCGGAAGAATCCAACTTCGTCAAAGTTCACGATAACGATATCATCGCCGGAAACAAGCGACTTTATATGACGGCGACCCCTCGGATCTTTTCCGATACCGTCGTTGCGCGCGCCCGCGAAGTCGAAGCGTCGCTGGCGTCGATGAACGACGAGAGCCTCTTCGGCCCGGTCTTTCATTATTTGAGTTTCGGCAAGGCCGTCGAGCAGAGGTTGTTGTCGGACTATAAAGTCGTCGTCCTCAAGATCGACGAGGGAACGATCAGCGCCGGTGTGCAAAGTGCATTGGCCGACGAATCGAACGAACTGAAACTCGACGACGCCACCAAAATCATCGGCTGCTATAAAGCGCTGGCCAAACAAGGGCTGAAAAAGGATTTACGCGCCGACCCCGGGCCGATGCGTCGAGCGTTGGCCTTTTGTCGCAGCATCAAAAGTTCCAAACTCATCAAGGATGAATTCGTCCGCGTCGTCGAGGAATATATCGAGCAGGAGCGGGGCCGGGAAGAGCGAGAGCAATCCCTCCTGCCCTGCGAAGTGGAGCATATTGATGGAACTTTCAGAGCCAAAGAGCGCGGCAGATTGCTCGACTGGTTGCGAGATGGCTCGCAAGACGGCGGCTGTCGAATTCTGAGCAATGCTCGGGTGCTAAGCGAAGGCGTGGATGTTCCGGCATTGGATGCGATTTTATTTTTGCATCCGCGCAAAAGCCAGATCGATGTGGTGCAGGCCGTCGGACGGGTGATGCGCCGAGCCGAAGGCAAGAAGTTGGGGTACGTAGTTCTGCCGGTAGGAATCCCGGCCGGCGTCCCCCCGGAGCAAGCCCTCAAAGACAACGAAAGATTCAAGGTGATATGGCAAATCCTCAACGCCTTGAGAGCCCACGATGATCGACTCGATGCGGTCATCAATCAAGGCGGATTGGGGCAGGATATCACCGACCGGATCGAAATCGTCACGGTCGTCGATCATTTGCCCAGCGCCCGCAAAACCCCGAGTGACAGCATCGATATCGGCGGCAGGGGAAGTCAAGAGCCCGCCGAATACTCCGACGAACCCACCGATGAATCCGATAGACAATATACGCTGGGGCTCGATGAAGCGTTCTCGCGGGCGGTGCTTGCGATGCTGGTCGATAAGTGCGGCAACCGCACCTATTGGGCCGATTGGGCAAAGGATGTTGCCGAAATCGCCCAAAGGCATATCAGCCGCCTCCAAGGGATATTGAAGCGCAATATCGAAGCCCGAGGGAAATTCGATGATTTCTTGAAAGAACTCAAAGCGGAGATCAACGATAGCATTCAAGAAAACGATGCGATCGAAATGCTGGCGCAACATATCGTGACCCGACCGGTATTCGAAGCCTTGTTCAAAGGCGGGGCGTCAATTGACCGAAACCCCGTATCCCGAGCGATGCAGAAGATTTTGGATCAGCTGGAATCCGAACATCTCGAGAAAGAATCCGCCTCTCTCGATGGGTTTTACGAGAGCGTCCGCCGTCGAACCGAAGGGTTGACCGATCCGAAGGCGAGACAAAAACTGGCGGCCGAACTCTACGAAAGTTTTTTCCGCAACGCCTTTCCTTTGACCGCCCAAAAACTGGGAGTGGCCTACACCCCGGTGGAGATCGTCGATTTCATCATTCACTCGATCGATGGCTTGCTCGAACAGGAATTCGGCGAGAATCTGTCTTCGGAAAATATCAATATCCTCGAACCCTTTGTCGGCACCGGCACCTTCATCGCTCGCTTGCTGCAATCAGGCTTGATCAAACCCGAAGACTTGGAGCGCAAGTACGAGAACGAAATATTCGCCAATGAAATCCAACTCCTGCCTTATTATATTTCCTTGATCAATATCGAATCGGCCTATCAAGCCGTCTCGGGGGCGAGAGATTATAAATCATTCAAAGGCTTGAATTTGACCGATACCTTCGAAGCGAAAAAACCGGATCTTCTACGCCGATATTTCGAGGAAACCCATCAGCGGAGGGAAAGGATGGAAAAACGGCGGATCGATGTGATTTTAGGTAATCCGCCTTATTCGGTGGGACAGAGGAGTCAAAATGATAATGCGCAGAATGTTTCCTATCCGGAGTTGAATGATCGGATTCAGGAGACTTATATCCAAGGGTCGTTAGCAACAAATCATACATCTTTACGCGATAGATATATATGTGCGATCCGCTGGGCTACAGATCGCATTCCAAATAGAGGAATTATCGGTTTCGTCATCAATGCCAGTTGGATAGAAAGTATATCAGCCGATCGTATGCGGGCTTGTTTGCAGGAAGAATTCAGCAGCCTCTATTTATTTGATTTGAAAGGTAATGCCCGTCTATCTGGCGATGCTTGGAGAAAGTCAGGTGGAAAGATATTCGGTGCAAGTGCCAGGGTTCCCGCTGTTATTGCTTTATTGGTTAAGAATCCTGACGAGGAAAGGCCAGGAAAAATCCTCTATTGCGATGTAGGAGATTATCTTAGTCAAAAAGAAAAACTGGAACGGATCTCAATTTTTCATAGCGCTGTCTTGATGCAAAAACAGGATAAATGGACTATAATCCAACCCAATCAGAATCATGATTGGGTAAATCAGCGTCGTTCTGATTTTCATAAATATATTCATATTGGAAATAAAAAACAAAAAGAGTCAGAAAAAATATTTGATCTTTATTCGGCAGGATTAAAAACAAATCGAGATGCTTGGTGTGTTAATCATTCAAAAAATAAATTGATTCATAATATAAATAGAACTCTGTCTTTTTATAATGAAGAAGTTGATCGATATCTGTTGTCAAAATCGAAAATATCGGCAGCAGATTTTGTTAATAGGGATTCTACAAAAATAAGCTGGAACTTCTCTGATTTCTATGAAGTTGAGCGAGGAAAGTATTTGGATTTTAATGAAAAATCCATTACTCATATGGTTTACAGACCATATAATAAACAGTGGTGTTACTATAATAGGAATTTCAATAATAGCGTACATTTGTTATCAAAATTGTTTTCTGTTAATGACAGCGAAAATAATTTTTTAATTGCAACGGCAGGACCAGGGGCACCTACTTTTTCAACATTGATGATAGGAGAATTGCCTGATTTTAGTATCATTGCTACGGGGCAGTACTTTCCATTAAAAGGATATCCGATTAATCTACCTCATACGGGTGGCCTATTGAATGGCAAATATTCCGAAGAATCGCATTGGCGCTACGCGATCTCCGACCAAGGCCTAGCCCACTTCCAACGAAAATACCCCAACCAAGCCATCTCCAAAGAGGATATCTTCTACTACACCTACGCCGTGCTGCACTCCGAACAGTATCGAGAAACATACTCAACCAACCTGACCAAGGAACTGCCTCGGATTCCGTTGGCACCGAACGATCGAGCCTTTCGGGAATTCGTGGATGCCGGCAGGCAACTGGGACATTTACATGTCAACTACGAGGAGGTCGAGCCCTACAAGATCGATCTCATCGAGACCAGAGAACTCCTTTCGGTATCCGATCAACGATATTATCGGGTCGAGAAAATGAAATTCGCAGGGTCGGCTCGTCAGCCCGATAAAAGCAAAATCGTCTACAACGCATCGATCACCCTTGCGGGCATTCCTTTGGAAGCATACGGCTACAAGGTCAACGGCAAATCCGCCATCGATTGGGTGATGGATCGGCAGTGCGTTCGCATCGACAAGGATAGCGGAATCGTCAATGACGCCAACGACTATGCCAACGAGACCATGAACGATCCTCGATATCCGCTGGATCTGCTACGTCGGGTAATCACCGTCAGTTTGGATACACTCGCCATCGTCCGCATCCTCCCGGAGTTGGACTTGGGTTGATGCCGCTTGGCTTTTTGAATAATAACAGCCGGGTTTTTTCGTATCTTTTGTGAAACTGACGCGGGCCTCGGTGATATATTCCGTGCGCAATAGATATTCGCATCCCATGATCGCGCTTTGCAGATGTTCGAACGCGCTGACGGGATTGTAGAGATATCAAATATCGGGATCGAGGCGATGTGATTTGAAATGTACATAGCATACTTTAAGGGCGTTGACTCGGGTAGGTCGATTGGTTGTCTTGCGGTGAAGGTCGGCCAAAATACTGGCATGTACATAGTCGGATAAAAGATAGGGTTTGCCGTGTTGATAATCGATGTTGTCAGTTGGCGGTGCTATGACCGCTTTCCAATATGTTCCGCATCGGGATTGGACTTCGATGATAAAGTCGCCGTCCTCGGAGATCGCAGGCATCATCGGCGCTATGCCGCTCATATTTCGACTCCTTTTATGTGAACCGGATACGAGTGTCCATCGCAAGGGGATAGTTCACGAGCTTCGCCATTCGTAATTCGCTACCCGTCCGAGACTTTTTCATCCCCTGCTGCGGTCCTTCGCTCTCGGCGGCCTGTGGTAAGGCTTCATTCCAAGATGCCCGCCTCTCGTAGCATCTCTCGGTAGGCCTTCACGCATTGGATGAGCATGTCTCTCTCGACGGCCACCGCGCACCGACGATCGATGTCGCGCTTGGTTCGGTCCTTGATATCGATGAGCCATTGCTCGATATTGGCTCGGTGTTCGCTTAGATCCTGCTCTATCCGATACGCTTCCGCTCTCGTTTCCGGCGATGGATTTTTCCGCATCAAGGCGCTGACTCGATCCGATATCTCGATGGATTTCAGGCTGAGGGTCTCGCATTCGAATCGGGTTTGCTCGTCCTCGAAGGCGATGCAGTCGAAGTCCGGCAGGGTGTCGTTGGCTGTCGAGGCGCATGCCAGACAGAGGGCGACGATGGTCATGATTGTGCGATTCATGATGCCTTATCGAGTGTGTGTTGGCGGGCTTGGGTGTCTTTCGATTCCCCGATAGTTCGGTATTTTAGCGAGATGATCCGAAGATGGGTCGATTCGCCGGTCGATGGGCTTGATCGGACGCAGGAAAACCAAGCCCAAGGCAAGGCCCGCTGCGGTGATTTCCATAGGCGATCGAGGGAATGGGGCATTCGAATGCAGGCGCTTCGGACGACCTGATGATCGCATGAGACATCCAAGACATCTATTGACTGCCGGATCTCTCGTTTCGCATCAAAAAATGCGCCGCTTCGAAAAGATCGGCATCCCGATTGCGGCCGGAAACGATCTGCATTCCCAAAGGCAAGCCCTTCTCGCCTTGGAGCAGCGGCAGGTTGATCGCCGGGGTTCCGGCCAAGGTCCAAAGCCCGTTGAAGATGGGGTCGCCGGTGCTATCGAGGCCGCTCGGGGCCGTTCCCGGTGCGGCTTGGGTCAAAATCGCATCGTAGTCGCTCAAAAATTCGTCGAGGGTTCGGGCCAGATGATCCGCGGCATCGAGCGCCTTCGAATGCCGCTCCGCCGAGATTGCCTGCCCCGCTTCGATGCGGGCGATGATTTTTTCGCTCAAAAGATGCGACCGCGATGCGAGATGTTCGGCGAAAATGGCGGCGAGCGATGCCCCCAAAATCGTCCGATGGATATCATCGGCGCGTTCGAACTCGGGCGGCAATCGCACATCGGGTAAATCGAGCCCCGATGTCGATAGCCAGTGCCCTCGACGAGTGCGGGCGTCTTCACTTTCTCGCGCTTGGTAAGGGGAGGGCACGAAGGCCAGACGAGGCGTTCGCCCGGGCGGTGCTGCGTCCTTTTTTCTTGTAAGAGATTGCGGGCGGCGGGCCGGCGGAGTTTCGCCAATATCCGCATCGAAGGGATCCGGTTGCATCAGCACGTCGGCGGCGAGGGCGAGATCGTCGAGCGAACGGGCGAAGATCCCGACATGATCGAGCCGCGGCGAAAGCAGATGCATCCCTCTTGTCGGGATCGAACCGAAAGAGGGTTTGTAGGCGAATACGCCGCAAAAGGAGCCGGGTCGGATCACCGACCCGATCGTTTGCGATCCCAACGACAAGGGCACCATACAATCGGCCACCGCCGCCGCCGACCCGCTCGACGACCCCCCGGGCGTATTCCCGAGCGCATGGGGATTGCGGGTCTTCCCCGGATGGGAGAGGGCGAACTCGGTGGTGACCGTTTTACCCAAGATGATCGCTCCCGCCGCGCGTAGAAGAGAAACGACCTGCGCGTTCGCATCGGGTCTGCGCCCTTCGTGGATCGGGGAGCCGAGCTGCGTTGGCATATCGTCGGTGTCGATGATGTCTTTGATGCCCACCGGAATGCCGTGCAAGGGTTTGGGGGAACGACCTTGCGCCAGATCGCGATCGCATCGGCGGGCTTGCGCCAATGCTCGGTCGGGATCGATGAAAGCCCACGCCCCGACTTGATGCTCGCGGGCTTCGATGCGGCGAAGGCAGGCGCTCATCAGCGCCTCGCACGAGAGTGTTCCAAGGCGGATGCGGGCCGCCGCTTCGGTCGCATCGAGGCAGGCGGGATCGTCGGCATCGATCGAGCGGATCGCGGATCCGGCGGCCGAAGTGCAAGCGCCATCGCAAGCGGGTCGAGCGGCATTCGAAACCCCGGCGACGGGTGAATCGGCGGTGGGTTGATTCACAGTCGAAGCATCGAAGCCCGATGTGGATTCCGGCCGCCCTCGTTCGCGATTCATGGATGGATCTCCTTGTAACGTGTTGTAGCGTGTGCTTGGTGTATGCCGCCGCTTTTCTCTATCCGGGTGACATGATCCGGGTGACCATTGCCACTATCGAAGCCATCGATTCGGTTGTCCTCGAAGGGCGCGGATGCAGGCTCGGCGATATCGAAAAGAGTCCGCGCGGCCCCGCCGCCGAGGCGGTCGATCGAAGGCCCGGCAACAAGGTTCGGAACAAAGAGTGCGATGCGAGAATCAAAAGCCTATCGCCCGAAGGGGCATCCTGGCATGCTTTTTCGAGTCACTTCGAGTCATTTTTGCTCTTCGAATCGAATTCTCCTTTGAGCCATCGAGATGATCTTCGGGCGAATCTTGGCCGAGCCCGCCCCGCATCCCAATGGCCATTACGGACCATCGCTCTTCGTTTCGATGATCCCTCGTATCGGCGAGAAGGATAGGAATCGGTGATGATGAGGTTCAAGATCGTCGATATTCGAGATTTCAACGCACCGGACCCTTATGACAAGCCTTGTGGCAAGCACTCGTCATCGCCGCCGATAGGTGTGATATCGGTTGCTCGGCGCCGCCGGGAAAGCCGGAGCAGGTCTTCGGCGAAGGGCACGATGACATCGCCCCGTATCGGCAGCGAATGCCCCAAGCCGGTGCCCTTGAGCGAGTTGCTCGGAGCGAACACCGCAACCGGCGGCGATTTATGCATCGAGCCATCGACCGAGAGGAACGCATGACCCATCGCAAGCGTCGCCCCTTGCGCGGCACCACCATCCTTCGCCGTCGCTACCGCGGAGCCTTGGGGCTTTCGCTGACCGCCGAGATACGCGACACCGTGCGCTTGGCGCTGCCGGTGATGCTGGCTCGTCTCGGCGTGCTGACCATCGTGGTGCTCGATACCGCCATGAGCGGCCGGATATCCGCCGACGATCTCGCGTGGTACTCGATCGCGGTGGCGCCGCAGGTGCCGATGCTGCTGATCGGCATCGGGGCATTGATGGGGACGGTGGTGATGACCGCCCAAGCCGTCGGGGCCAATCAGCTGGAAAAATGCGGGGCGATTTGGCGCACCGCTCTCGCCCATGCGGTGATCGCCGGTTTCTTGATGCTCTTGCTTTGCACCCAAGGCGAGGCGTTTTTCCTTGCCGTTGGCCAGTCCCCGGAGATCGCCGCCGGTGCCGGGAGAGTATTGCAAGCACTGGGCTACGGCATCCCGGGGATGCTGCTCTATGTTTGCACCATTCTTCTATTGGAGGGGATCGGACGACCCAAGCCGGGCATGTACATCATGTTCGGAGCCAATATCCTCAACCTGATCCTCAATTGGATAATGGTTTTCGGGAACTGGGGATTCCCGGCAATGGGAGCCGAAGGAGCGGCGCTGGCTTCGAGCATCGTGCGTTGGTGCATATTCTTCGCCGCCGCGGCCTATGTGCTGCGATATGTCGACCGTCAGCGTTTCGGCATCTTCGCCCCCAAGGATCCGAAAGAGCGTTTGGGCCCCCGCATGCGCTCCATCGGCTTACCGATGGGGCTGGCGCAAGGGCTCGAATCCAGCGCTTTCGGGGCGATGATGCTGATCGCCGGTCTGATGGGAACCACACAGGTCGGCGGTTTTTCGATCCCGATGAATCTGTTGACCCTCGCCTTCATGGGAGCGATCGGGCTGGCCACCGCCGCCAGCGTTCGGGTCGGCAGGGCGGTGGGGCGCGGAGATCCGATGGGGGTGCAGCGGGCGGGATGGGTTGCGGTGGGCTTGGTGCTGATCTACATGCTGCTGGTGGCGACCATCTTTTCGCTCTTTCGCTTTCCGATCATCGCTATCTACACCCACGATGCGACGGTCTTGGCGTTGGCGGCGACCACGCTCTCCATCGCGGTGCTGGTAACCCTTCCGGACGGGGCGCAAGCGGTGATCGTCGGTGCCTTGCGCGGGGCCTCCGATGCTTGGCCGGCGGTCGCCCTCTATCTCATCGGCTTTTGGGGGGCGATGGTTCCGCTCGGCTACTGGTTGGCGATCACGCAGGGGATGGGAGCGCCGGGCTTGATGATCTCGGTCGCCGCCGGCGCGTTGACCACCGCCATCTTGCTCGCCTTGCGCTTTCGCACGGTATCCCGCCGCGCGGTACGCCGAGTGTGAGGATATAAGGGAGCCAACGGCGATGATGCGCTCGTTCGTCGGTCGAGGTCGGCGGTGTTCTTATGCCGCCGAGCGTTCCATGCGAAACGATCTCGACCCGAAGCCTGCGATGCTCGGGCTCGAAATCTAGGCTCGAAATCGGGGTTCGATCTTCGGGTTTTCCCCTCTTTGTATCTGATCGAAGGCCTCGAGGACATGGATCTTGGTCCGGTACTCGCCGAATTCTTTGATCTCGTTGTTCTTGAGGGTCGGGAATGAGGTGCCGGGTTCGGGGGCGTCGAGGATATGCTCCAAGTCCGAACGATCGAGCCCGTACATCTCGGCATAGATTGCATCCAACTCGCAAGTCAAGCGATGGCGACGCTCTTCGTCCCAAGGAAAGGGTTCGCCCTCGTAGCCCAAGTTGCGGGCAAAGCCTTGCAACTCATACGAGGTATAGGTCAGCTCCAAAACCCTCGGCACCACCAACTGTACGTAGCGTTCGTTGCAACCCGAGCGTTCGAGGTAGGCATCCGGGGGGAGTATCGGCAGTTGTTTGAGGATGAAGAAATTCATGTTGATCCCCCCGACCGAAAGGCGAGCGGCCCAGTCGAGGGGAAGGCTGTTGCAATTGGCCATGACCAGAGCCGAGGCGATCCCCTTGGCGTTTCGATAATCGATGATCGGTGCGCTGTTCCCGACACCCGATAGCGGGGTATGGCTTGAAATGACGGTTCTTTCATTGGTCGAACCGCCAATCCCTCTGAAAGACTGCAGCCAGCGCTCGCCGTCGATGGCGGGCACAGGTCTTTCATGGTGATGATGGCTTTTCGCCGGAGACGTTATCGAGGTCATGTGTGGTCGTTCTCGATCGCTGATATTCGTCGATGATGGGATGGATGAGGTGATCGGCTCGATGGCGCCGGAGATCCTCATTTGGATCCGAGATTTGCATCCGGGGCTTGCATCCGACTTCCGCGCTACCGGCACCCTCGCCGAT
This sequence comes from Thioalkalivibrio sp. HK1, assembly GCA_000583135.1. Taxonomy (GTDB): domain Bacteria; phylum Pseudomonadota; class Gammaproteobacteria; order HK1; family HK1; genus HK1. Next base: position 92,496 of record JFBG01000038.1, on the reverse strand, counting down.
GGCTTCCGATATCGCCCAAGTCCCGTTCGAAGCGGTCGTAAGGATCAATCAAGAGCCCGTCGAAACCGAGCGCTCGATAGTCTCTTTTCGATCCGCTCGATCCGGTGCCAATCATACCCTTGCAGACCATCGCCGGATCGAAGTCGCTCTCCTTTTCATGCTCGAAGGTGCGAGTCTTCCCGAATCGACCCCTTGCCCTCTCAATCGCCCCGTCGGGTCTGAGGGTCGAGGGTTGCGAGCGGTCAGCCTCGGGCACTCGGCCGCCCCCCGGCTCTTTACGCGCTCTCGGGGTGCAGGTCGATTTCGGGCGGGATCGATCATCGCCGACCCCGCGCATCGAATCTTGAGTCATACTCTCGGATTAGATCGTTATACTTGGTGCACGGTTAGGCGCACAGTCGAAGCACCGAATCGGGGCATTGCATTATCCGGCAAGAGATTAAGATTGCCGCCACAAGAACATTTCTTTACACCGGAGGAAATCGAAGAGTGAACAGCAAACTGAGATCAACCCTTGCAGCGGTCGGTGTGGCCGCCTCCCTCGGCATCGGCACCACGGCTCAATCCGCCGATCAGGTCAATGTCGCCTTCTTTCTCGAATGGGCCACACCCAATCTGCTCGCCAAGGTCGACGGGTCTTATGACAAGTCCATGGGCGTCGACGTCAACTGGGTCGACTTCACGACCGGCACCGCCATGACCGAGGCGATGCTGGCCGGGGATATCGACATCTCCTACTCGCAAGGCTTGGCTCCCTTCGTCACCGCTATCCAGCAGGGAGCGCCGCTCAAGATGGTCGGAATCGCCGTGGTCTACGAGGCCAACGACTGCTTCGTGCGCAATGGCTTGGGGATCGACCACACCAACGCCTCCGAGCTCGAAGGCAAGACCGTGGCCGTGCCGCTCAATACCATGGCCGACTTCGCCTTCCGCAAATACATGGACCATCTGAATGTTGACATCGGCACCATGCAGATCGTCGATCAGGCCCCGCCCGACGGTGCCAAATCGCTGGCCGACGGCGTTGTCGACATGGCCTGCGTATTCGGCGGCGTCGCCACCGCGGCCTCGCGCGAGGTCGGTGTTCAGATCATGAGCAAGGAGCAGAAGGTGGAAGCCGGCATCGGCTCCTTCGACGTGATTTCGGTCACCGAAAAGTTCGCCACCGAAGAGCCGGAGTTGCTGCGCGCCTTCTTGGAAGCCACCGAAGAGGCGAACAAGGCCTTCAGAGGCACCGATGCCGAATTCAAGAAAATCGCATCGGCGTCGGGGATGGATCCGCAGACCACCATGTCCCAGATGGCGGACTTCATCTTCCCGTCCACCAAGGAACAGATCGACCAGTACTTCTCCAAGGACGGCATCGCTGCTGCCGCCGCGGCGTCTCTCGGTCTGGTATTTTCCGGCGATTCGGACGGCATGATGATCGCCAAGACCATCGACGGCTCTTTCCTCCAATAATCGGCCAAGGGTGTACGTCGAGTCGGCTTTGACGAGCGTTCCGAAGGTGGGTATCGTTTCGATACCCGCCTTTCGGAATCGTTCGTTCGATACCGAAGCCGTCGCCACCGAAAATCTCCGACTTGCATAATGACGATGATCGGATATGATTTTTTGCCGACGGGCCTTTTCGAGAATGATGCCCGCGCCGAGGGACTCGATATCGGTTAATGTCGAGGCCTTTCGAACGGGGATCCCGTTTCGAGCGTATAAACCACCCGGATGACGAAAGTTATGACGGATCTGGTTTGCAAAGATTTGAATATGACCTTCACCAATCCACAAACCGGTGCGGTTGTGGAGGCGTTGAAGGATATCAACTTCACCCTCAAGAAGGGCGAGTTGTTATCGGTGCTCGGTCCTTCCGGGTGCGGCAAAACCACGCTGCTCAATATGATCGCCGGCTTTCTCAACCCCACCAGCGGGGCGGCGACCCTCGGCGACAAGGTGATCGAGGGTCCCGGGGTCGAGCGCGGCATGGTTTTCCAGCAAGGGGCGTTATTCGAATGGCTGCCCGTTGCGCGCAATGTCGATTACGGCTTGCGTATGAAGAAGGTATCGACCGACGAGAGCCGGGTCTTGGTCGAGAAGTGGCTCGATATCGTCGGCCTGCAGGGTTTCGGCGACACCCCCACCTATCAACTCTCCGGAGGGATGCAGCAACGGGTCGCACTGGCGCGTTGTCTGATCAACGATCCCGAAGTGATCTTGATGGACGAGCCCTTGGGAGCCCTCGATGCCCTTACAAGGGAGAAGATGCAATCGCTGGTCTTGGAACTATGGAAGGAGACCGGCAAGACGATCTTGATCATCACCCACTCCGTGGAGGAGGCGTTGTTGTTGGGTGAGCGATTGTTCGTCATGGCCCCTCGACCCGGGCGCATCCACAAGGAATACACCCTGCCTTTCGCCGAACGAGGACTCACCGAGTCGCTGCGCGATATCAAAAAAGACCATGAATTCGCCACCGTGCGCGAAGAGATCCTGACCATGATATGGAATATGGAAGAGGAGATCATGGGCCGTGCTTGAATGGCTATCGGATAACCGATCCTCGATCGCCGCGATATTGATCATCGCGCTGATAGCCACTTTTGTCGCTTCGATCTACTTCGGTCGCAAGCGCAGCGCGCTGATCGACAAGGACGAGGTCTTCGGCGATCCCCAGCGCACCAAGGGTGGATGGCACTGGGCGGTCTGCGGCATCTCCGCGTTGATGTTGGTCTGGTTCTATTACTCGTGGGGGACGGGACGCGCGTTTTTCCCCGAAGCGGCGAACGAGTTGTGCCAAGTTGCGAAACTCGAAGAATCCATCTCCCCGATCAAGGCGGCGCTGCCGATAGGCTCGCGCTACTACAAATCCACCTTGCTGGTATCGAGAAACAGCGACCAACTCCAAGAGCTCGCCGCGACCTTGCCGCGCGATGCCTTCGGTCCCACCGAGCAGGCGGAGATCGAAGACTTGATCGAGGGGATCGAGCAGCTGATCGTCAACTCCTCCGACCCCGCCAACCTCGATCAAAGCACGGTGGACGAGCTGACCGCATTGGCGACGGATCTGCGCACGCTCGGCGAGCGCCTAAGACAACCAACCGGCGGCCTCGTGCCGACGGCCGAGGCCTTGGCCCAGCCCAAATGGGGAACGACCTACACCGAGATCCCCATTTTGCCGATCACCGGCAGAGGGATCCTCTTCGATCAAAGCGCGGTCGAAGCCAAGGCCATCGCCGATCGCTTCAACAAGATCCGCAACCATGTCGCCGCCAACGATTCGCTGATCGAGGATATCAAGGCGCGCATCGAGCGCTTCAAATCCACCAACGAAGCAGGCAGTTTCGACGAGAGTGTCGCCGAGCAGCGCGAGGCATACATCAAGGCTTTGGAAAGGATCTTCCGCCGTCTCGACGATGGATTGATCTTCCCCGCCGCCTCGTTGCAGGGCGTGAACTCGGCGATCGCCGATCTCGACGGGGAGATGGGCGATGCGATGGGCAGCCTCGGATTGGTGTCGGCGCTGTTCTTGCCGGGCGACGGGATCGTCAAGTCGCGTACCCAATGCACCGAGCAGGGCTCGGCGCGTTGGCTGCCCAAGCCCACCGATGTCGTTGCGACCTTCGTCCAGCTGGCCAACCCCGATATCGAAAACGGTGGTGGCTATCGCGGCGTGACCTTGCTTTGGTGGAAGTGGCTGCCCTTGGCCAATGTGGTCGGCTTCCTGTTCCCGGACTGGATCGCCGATCTCTGGCCCGGCGAGTACGCAAGCCACGGCCCCGACGGCACGATCGAACCGAACTTCAAGGATAACTTGCTGGCGTTCGCCCAAGGCGAGGTATCGCTCGGCTATATCCCGTGGTTCGACGGTCATATATGGGATTCCATGTTCCGGGTATTGGTGGCGCTCTCTCTGGGCATTCTTCTGGGAGTGCCGCTCGGTCTGCTGATGGGGGTATCGAGGTTCTTCAAATCCTTCTTCGATCCGATGATCGAACTTTATCGTCCGGTGCCGCCCTTGGCATGGGCACCGTTGATCCTCACCATCTTCGGCATCCAGGATGACGGCAAGATATTCCTTTTGTTCATGGTGGCTTTCGCGATCATGGTGATCTCGGCTCGCACCGGAGCCGTGGGCGTGCAGCTTTCGAAGATCCGCGCCGCCCATTCCTTGGGCTCCACCGATGCGCAGATCATGCGCAACGTCATCTTGCCCAATGCCCTGCCGGAGATCCTCACCGGGATTCGTATATCGGTCGGGGTGTGCTGGGGGACATTGGTGGCGGCGGAGATGCTCGCTGGCACCACCGGGGTCGGCTTCATCGAGAATATCGCGCGTACCGTATCCGACTACGAACTGATCTGGGTGACGATCCTGATCATGGGATTGCTCGGCCTGATCTTGGATCTCATCATGCGATTTATCATCGGCAAGACCATCCCGTGGCGCGGCAAGGGCTGACTAGGGCGTATCCGCGGGATTCTTTTTCCGAGTCATCTTCGAGTCGTTCCCCCTTGACATCATCCCCCTTGACGCTGTTGTATCCGCCGCCTTCTCGTCATTCGCTCGTCTTTGCGTCTTTTTCGCATCCTTGCCTCCTCGCAAATCCGAGGAGGCAAGGATGTCGATCTTGCATCTCTCGTCTCTCGTCAGGGCCTTCGCCGGGAGTCGCTGATAACGCTCCCTTGGGCTTTTGAGCGAGACCGAAGCGTCACCTTGAAAGGCAAGTACGGCCGCGACGAGCCTCCGCTACCGCATTCCCCTTTAAGATCGGCGATCCCGCGCCTCGCGGCGGTCCAGCATCTCGCGCCATCCCAACAAAGCGCGAACGCCGATGGAATGAAAGCGGTGCAGCGGAATCCTCTTCGGATAAGTGATCGGAATCGCCAAGCGATCCGCATCGCGGTGCAATACCCAGTCGGCGAGCTCGGCACCCATCGCACTCGCCATCGCCACCCCGCGTCCATTGCAGCCTAGCCCGGCGATGAGCCCCGGTGCGAGCTCATGGACATGCGGCAAGTGATCGAGGGTCAAAGCGATGCGACCTCCCCAAAGATATTCAATATCAAGATCGGGAAATTGCGGATAGACGGTGCGCAGCCCGTCGATCAGGCGTCGGCGGTCGGCCGCCCCCGGATGATCGCCGTCTTTCCCCGCCGACCCGAAGACCAATCGATTATCGGCGGTCTTGCGAAAGTAGAAGATCACGCGTCGGGTATCCGAAAAGGTCTGCCGCTTTGGAAGGATCTCCTTTATTTGCGCTTCGGATAGCGTTCGGGTGGCCGATTGGACACTGACCACCGGCACGATGGATTCTCTTAGATTGGGGAATAGCCCGTCGGTATAAGCGTTGGTGCAAAGAACCACGGTATCGGCGAAGACCTCGCCCTGATCCGTCGATAGACGCCATCGGTTGCCGGTACGCGTAAGTTCGCAGGCCTTTGTATCGGTGGCGATGATTGCCCCGGCACTCGAAGCCGCCCGCGCAAGCCCCCTTGCATAAGACAGCGGCTGCACCGATCCGCCGCGCGCGGCGAGCCAACCCCGCAAATAGCTACGGGTACCGCTGAGCCCCTCGATTTCATCGCCTTCGAGCAAGCGTAAATCGGCACCGGCGCCTTGCCAGCCATCGAAGAGGCGCTCGAATTCCTCGCCCGCCGCCTCGCTGTGAAGCCCTCGGATCCACCCATTTTGCTCGGCATCGCACTCGATGCCCAAGCGATGCACCAAATCGAAGAGCGCATCGGCGGCCCCGATGGTGAAGCGTAGGTACCGCTGCACCCGCTCGCTTTCCACCGCCACCTTCCAACGCCGGGCGATACTCGCCGGCGGCTCGTGCCCGATAGGATTGACCTGCCCACCATTACGCCCCGACGCCCCCCAGCCAATGGCCCCGGCATCGATCACGCAAGTCGACACCCCCGCACTTGCGATCTCGATAGCGGCTCGCAATCCGCAAAACCCCGCCCCGACAACGACGACATCGGTCGTCATGGAGCCCTCGAGCGAAGAAGTCGGCGGCGCATCGACCGCAGTCGCAGCCCAAAGAGACGGCGGTAGTTCGGTGGTGTTCATGGCATCAGGCGATCAATATCGACCAGGTTGTCAGTGTGATTGGAAACGCTCAGGCACAGTCAATGGCAATGGGTGATTTACCGGAGCGTGCCAAGTGTACCGCCTCTCGATACACATCCGCACCAAGCCGGTGGCATCCATATTTCGTAGGTAGGTCAAATGCCATCAGTCCGTACCGATGGCTCTCAAAATGACCGTGGGTGAGGAAGGGCAGGTGAATCGCGCGGTGATGCCAAAATATTAACAATCGAGTTCCCGGGCGATGATCTCTATTTGATCCGATGTCAAATTATCGGATCATGCGGTATTAGATGTCTCCATCGAAGTCAGGTACCAGAGTATCTCTTCTCGATTCGGGTCATCGTCATCGAATATGCCTTGTATAATGCCCGAAGCATACTATCCGACAAGTACTTATTGCACTGTCTGCAAGCATTTGCTTGGAGAGAATAGACGTAAAAATATAGGATCCAAAAAAAGATATTGACATCGGTAAGGAGTCGTTTTCAGATATCGATGATATCAAAAGACAATCCGGGTTCCGATCGAAGCCAAGTCTTCAATCATCTCTTCTCGGTGCGGATGGTCATCGTCGATCATGTCTTCATAAGCCATCCGGCTATCGGGGCGTTGAATTCCTCTGATCCAGTCGTTCTGATGAGTCTCCTTCGTTCTTTGGTCGAAATTCATCCATCGGCTACGCTCGAATTCTTCTTGGATGAATCTCATGTCGGCTTTGGAGAGACCTTTGGGGTTGAGGATTTCGTTCAGGCGATCGGTATCGGTGAGATTCACTCGATATCCCTTGCGTTCCCAAGGATAATCATCCAAGTCGAGCTCCGAGAGATAGTAGGGTTCGCACTTGAGCATTTCATAAACCTCTACCGGTACCGGACCGTAGTTCATGGCGCGATAGGTGGCACCGAAGATCGGTCGCCAATTCTTGTTGAGCATGCGTTTGTCGGCGAAATAAGCGGTTTTCAATATAGTATGGAAGTCCAGCGGTTCGTTTACCTTCGCCAGCATCCATTGCACCGCTTGCAAGCACTTCTTCGGGGCGAAGCGAAATCGGATAGGAGGAGGTTTTATCGGAGGAGTCATCATCGTGAGCCCCATGGCGGTTGGCGATTGTGGGTGCGATAGAACGAGACAGGAAAAGAAAAATCGAATTCGAAGATGAAAGAACGTCTGAATCGGTCGAGCGAAAAGGATTTGCCTGCGAGATATGGGGATCGAGATGTCGCAGATTGCATTTCAAAGCGCATACTCACATCCTCCATACTGAATGAATGATGAACTTGCCGTCCAAGTTGCGCCATAAAGAGCGAGACGGTCGATCGGTAAGTTTCATGTCAAAGGACAAACCTGTGTCCCATCGCGGTCAGGTACTGAAGTATTTCTTCTCGATCGGGGTGGTCGTCGGCGATCATATCTTCGTAAGCCATTCGATTATCGAGGCGACGAAACCCTCTGACCCAGTCCATTTGATGGGTCTCATCGGTCCGTTGATTGAAATTCATCCTTCGACAGCGCTCGAACTCCTCTGTAAGGATATCCATGTCATTCTTGGAAAGATGGGTGGGATTGAGGATTTCGGTGCGCCGGTCGGCATCGATGAGGTGCACCCGATAGCCCTTTCGCTCCCAAGGATATTCATCCAACTCGATCTCCTGAAGATAATAGGGCTCGCACTTGAGCATCTGATAGAACTCGACCGGCATCGGACCGTAGTTCATGGCGCGATAGGTATCACCGAAAATAGGTCGCCGGTGCTCATTGAGCCTACGTTTGTCGGCGAAATAGGCGGTTTTCAGTATGGTGTGGAAGTCAAGCGGTTCATCCGCGGTCACCAGCATCCATTGAACGGCTTGCAAGCATTTCTTGGGAGCGAAGCAGAATTTGATCGGGGCGGTCATCACCTTCAATCCATGGTTATCGGCAGCCGACAGAAGTCGCCATTGCCGGAGATGATAGCGAAAAGCGATTGAGAGCGTCAACCCGAACGATCGAGAGGGCTTTGAATTTCCTTGTCATTTCCAGCCTTATCGCTCCGAGCGAATCTATTTTTGGACGATCCGGATTTTGGCTCGATGGGATCACAAATAGGTCATTGTGGGCCGGCCGATATAGTCTTTCGTCGATCGGTTTTATAGCGCACCAAGATTATCGGGATGCTCGTGAGATCATTATGGCGATCGGGATTGCACCCATCGTATCGTGTTTCGAACTGATTTGGTGAGCGATGTCGGTGAGACTCGATAAGTCTTGCCTCGTGCTTGGCTTGATATTCCAATGTCTTGGGCTGGGTTTTTCGGTTGGAGACGCTATGGATCGAAGCGTTCGGCCTGCCCGAAGGCGCCGATCTTCGTTGGCTACAAGCCCGCTTCGGTGAGCCAATGTTCTTCGGTGATGATCGATAGGGGTACGCCGGCGTCTCGGTATTGCATGGCTTTTTCGATCTTGCGGCCGAAGGTTTCGTGGGCCCAGCTGGCGGTTACGTAGTCGCCCAAGATCAGGTAATCGAGATTGCGGGTGACGCTTGCGAGGTTGATTCCGCCTCGCCTTTCGACTTCTTCTTGGCACCGCTTTCTGGTGCCGAAAGCGCAGGTTCCGGTGAATAGGAATCTGCCTCCTTGAAAATGGATTTCGGGAGCGGGGGAGCAGACCGGTAGACGGGTGGTTTTGAATGCCTCGTCCGGCTCGGCTTCGCCGCCGGAGAAGTTTTGCAGCAGTTTGAAGAGCTCGGCGGCTTCCTCGGCATCGAGTTCTCCGTCTTCCATCATCGGAGCCACCTTGCTTAGCAGATTCAAGACGATGGGGTTTTTGGAGTCGCTGCTTTGTACCAGCCAAGCGTGCAAGCATTCCGCTTCGGCTTGGTTGACGACCCGATCGGCAATAAAGGCTCTGGATAGACCGATCAGCGTGTCGATTTGTCGGTCTTGGATATTCTTCCTGTTGTATCTCACGTAGAGGTCGGTGTTCATTCGATTCTCCTTCTTGCCGGGGATGGCTCTCCCGCTAGGGGCGGTCGGCTTTGCTTTGGGTCTCTCGGATCGAATGCCGACTTCACCCTGCGTTTCGTACGGGTTGCCGATTGTAATGCCATGCTCTTTTCGCCCGGTCGACGAGGTTGAGCGAGGGGTGAAGATCGAGCCCCGCATCCGATTTTATGCGAGGATTTCTCAACGAAGAGTAGCCGAACGTCGGGATTGGCCTTCGACGCAGCTGACAACTGCATCGTCGATGCGGTGTGAAACGGGAAGGGCGGAGATCGGCTAGGTAGGCCGATCGAATCCAGTATTGCGAGTGCCCAAGCCGAAGGGTATCTATCCACCCCATTGAGGCTTGGATCGGAGACTATCGCTTCTCAGATGAGTGAGCGAGCAGGGAGAGAACTTCGTGGTAGCCGTGGGCGGTGGCTTTGTGGGCGGGGTCGTATCCGGCATTATCCGGGGTACTCGGGTCGGCTCCGTGTTCGAGCAGAGTTTTCACCAGCAGGGGAAGGTTTTCTTCGACCGCGATATGCAAGGCGGTGGCTCCTCGCTCGTTCTTGGCTTCGAGGGCCTTGGGCTCGTAGGCGAGCAGGGTGGTGACCGCTGCGCTCTTGTTGCCTTGCACCGCTCGCATCAAAGGAGTGAAGCCGTAGCTATCCTGTTGGGCGGGATCCGCGCCGTGATCCAGCAAGATGCGGATACCCCCGGCGTGTCCCTTCGAGGCTGCGACCATCAAAGCGGTCCAGTCGAAGTGCCCGCGGTGGTCGATCTCCGCTCCGTGGTCGATCAGCAAGGAAATCGTTTCCGCATCGCCGGGGATGGCCGCGAACATCAATGCGCTGCCACCGTTGTCGTTGAGGGCATTGATATCTGCACCGAGCCGGATGATCTCACCCACGAGTTCGGCGGATCCGATTTTCGCCGCGCTCATCAGGGCGGTTTTTCCATGGCGAAGACGCAAATCAGGATCGGCGCCGTTGGCCAAGAGAGACAAAGCGCGCTCGATATCGCGCCGCTCGAGGGCGATTCCAAAGTCTCGGTCGATCTCGCCGCGAGACGATTCGCTCGAAACGTTCTCCGTCTCGTCTGAGATCGAACGGGAAAGGGGAGCGAGGGATAGCCGATCATCTTCCCATTCGGCACTCGTCGGTAGCGGCAATAGCGACATGCTCGATAGCAGCAAGAGAGCGGTGATGATATTGGATGACAAGGGCAAGACACTCGATACATGTTCAAAAACCAAGCAGCCGAGGCGAGATGCCCTCGGTAGATGGTTCGGCTCGGGTAGCGTAGAAGGGTTCATTGTTGCCAAACCGTTCTGAAATCGATGGTGCAGTGCATCTTATTCGTCGGAATCATGATGTCCGATAGATTGGCTTCGTAGGCGGTATTGATCCGGTCTTGTTCGTGCGGTACGTTCTTTTTCTGCGCAGAGATCCAAGGGAGTCCCGCCTGCGGTAGCCGCAAGAGTGAGAGATGGCGATTATTCTACCGACCATCGACATCGAGAAGGTTGGTTTGCTTTTTGATCTGTCGCAAAACCAAGTAAAGCACGCAAGCAATTATCAATGCGATCAGCCAACTGGTATCGATCCGGTTGGCGTCAGCCAATAAATCACCGCCGACTTCGATGCAAAACAGCGAGAAAAATGCGACGAGCCAAGTGGTGTACTCTCTACGAAGCACTGATTTTAGCGAGAAGGGTAAACGGGGCGGTTGCCATAATGTCAAATTCGGGATGAACGCCGGAGTCTTCTTTGCCCATTGCAGGTAGCTGTCCTTGAATTGACGTGTGAGGAAGGCTTCTTCCGCCAATATGATGCGTTCGTAGTAAATCACGAGAAAAAAGCAGATGCACAGGGTGATCAAAAACTTCTGCGAAAAGAGCAATATCCCTAAATAGATTAGACAATTACCGAGGTAGAGCGGATTTCGCACCACGGAGTAAAGACCGGTTGTGTTCAAGGTGTCGGCAATCTGGGTTTTCGTTGTTCGACCGGATGTCCCTTTGGGTACATAAGCAACGGTGAACACTCGCAGCGCTAAACCGGCAAGCATAATGGCCACACAAAAATACTCGAACAGATCCTCGAGCGTGTCGCCGAGATACAGTTCCAGATATTCAGGCTCTCGTAGAGACAATATGATCAAGGGAGCGAAGCAAAGCAGAAAATAACTCCTCCAACGAAACAAAAATCTCCCGCTGGATTCCATCTTATCACCTAGAAGCACGATTTTCTTCCTTCGTTTTTGGTCGATGATCGCGAGCGATTCGATAGTCCCCCGATATCGAGTATTCAAGGCAGTAGAATTATTATGGAGTTGTCTACCGAATCGTATTTCTTGTCTCTTTGCAGGTTCGTATGCGCTATCGACGGTTCGAGCGAAAAGCCGCCACCTCGTCGGTGGCGGCTTTCGTTGCTTGGCAGGCAAGTGCTCCCGCCGGCCCTTGCTTGTCTTTCGAGGGAAAGACTGGCCTCAAGCGGTGGTGGGAGCGGAGTCCGAGCGGGTGCCGTCGGGCTGGGTGGGCGGGGGTTGGGAGCCGCCCTCGTGGGTGTGCTCGGCGTTGTCGGCGATTTCCTCGTACCAGAGGTCGTGGTGTTGTTTGGCCCAGTTGACGTCCACGTAGCCGGTGGTCATGGCTTCCAACGAACCCTCGGAGCCGATGGTGCCGATGTAGGCGTGGCCGAGCCAGAAGGCGATCCACATCAAGGAGCAGGCTCCGTGCACGATGTGGGCCAACTGCATGGTGTCTCGGGTTTGTTCCCACAGCGTGGGGAAGCACAAGATGATTCCGCTGACGACGCAGGCGGCACCGAAGGTGGCGATGAACCAGAACCAGACCTTTTCGCCGGCGTTGAGTCGTCCGCTACTCGGATGGCCCTTGCCGACCATGCCCCCGCCTTTGATGAACCACTCGAGATCGCCTTTTTCCGGGATGTTGTCGGCGAGCCACAAGATGATCATGAACACCACTCCGGGGGTGAAGACCCAAGGACCGAAGAACTCGTGCATTCCCATGGCCATGGTCGCCCATACCGAGAAGCCCTCCGGCCCCATCAGCGGGATCAGCACCGTTCGTCCGAAGAGCAGGCTAAGTCCGGTGGCGGCCAAGATGACGAAGGCGACGGCGGTCACCCAGTGGACAAATCGTTCGAAGGGTGTCCAGCGCTGAACCTTGACTCCGGAGTTGCCGTCTTCGAGTTTGACCTTTCCGCGGATGACATAGAAAAGCGAGATGGCGACGATGATTCCGAAGAGGATCCAGCCGCCGTAGACGGCGATGATCCGGTTGCGGATCTGACGCCAGTTCTGACCGGTACCGTTGATGAGATTGTTCGCCTCTCGATTGATCCACAAGGCGTCGCTGTCGCCGGGCATCGGTTTGCCGGTGACGGAGCTGTAATCCAAGACGGCGCCGTCTTCGCCGACTCGCTCTTGTCCTTCTCGAACCGCCCGCCAATAGTTGGAGCGCGGATTGGCGGAGTCGGCGCTTTGGGTCTGGCTTTGCGCTTTCGCGTCCGGCAAACCGGAAAGCCCGACTTGGAGGTAACCGATCAAGGGCAGAAGCATCGCCCCCGCCACGATCAGGATGACGCTGGCAAGGGTGATCCGAAAGTAGCGTTTACGACGCGAAGGGGTCATCGGTGTATTTCGCATGATGGCGTGAACTCCTCTTTTTTTCTTCGCGCTCTTCTCGATGGGGGAGCGTTCTTTGTCACAAAGCGGCTTAGCGATCCGTTTGCACCGTTTGGAATCGTTCGCTTAGCGAGTCGATCCTTGTCGTGGCGCTTTGATCGAGCAGGGGATCGCTTTCGCCCTTGTATTCACCGGGGCGGTGCAAGTTGACTTCCGTCGAATCCCAGCATCCGGCGAGGAGGACGGTGGCCATCGCTGCCCCGAGGATCCTTGCGCTTGTTGCGGGTCTCATGGCTTCGGTTATCTCCTCTAAGGTGGGGGTCGATCGAATTTCGGGCAAGGAAGTTATTGGGGTGATTGACGTTTGCGGGCATTGAGAGAAGGGGGATTTCGATGTCGATCGCTTGCTTGCTATCGAAGCCATAGCCCCCATCCGTCCACCACTCACCCATCATCGTTCGGATCGATCGGCATATCGGCCTTTGCGACGACGCATCGCCGCTTGAACCGACCATGCTGCTAAGAGGCGGTCATTCGTCCTTCTCTTTGCTTCTACCGGCGTACTTTTCACTCCATTCGTTCACGGCCCATGCAAGCACCGCACCGCCGGCGAGGATGATGCCGAGCCCGACGGAGACCGGCAGGGCAATGGCGACGGCCATCACGACGAATGCCACATTGATGGTGATATTCATGTTCATGATGCGCACTCCTCAAGTCTTTGCGAGCGCCTGGCCGAGAATGAGCGGCGCTTTCGGGGTCTTGCATCCGGCGACCGGCCCATCGATCGCTTTCTCTTAGTTCGGGACATCACCGATGGCATCGAGCCAAAGCGGCCCCGGGCTTCGATACCCCAGCGCGAAAACGAAAAGCCCCGTCGTCGCTCTTGGACAAAGCGCGCCTCGGGCGAGCAAGCGCGAAGGCGCAGGTGAGATTAAGACCGTCCCGCAACCCATATCGCCGAAAAGATCCTCGGGGGAGGCGAGGCATCGGGCCATAACGCCCGCCCCGAGGGTTTCCTTGCGCTCACGTTCGCGATAGGCTCGCAGCGATTGCTCGACCGCACGCCCGTCAAGGCGATTCCGCCGAGATCAGCTCTTCTCGATGTAGGCGGTATCCCATCCCCATTGCTGGGGACGCCCCCCGCGACGGGTCAGGCGCTCGCGGTAGATATCGGCGACCAGATCGCCGTCTCCTGCGAGCAGGGCCTTCGTCGAGCAGAACTCGGCGCATAGCGGGAGCTTGCCTTCGGAGATGCGGTTGCGACCGTATTTCTCATACTCGGCCTCGGAGTTGTCCTCGGCCGGGCCGCCGGCGCAGAAGGTGCACTTATCCATCTTGCCGCGCACCCCGAAGGCCTGCTTTTGCGGATACTGCGGCGCCCCGAAGGGACACGCATAGAAGCAGTACCCGCAGCCGATGCACAGGTCCTTGTCGTGCAGAACGATGCCATCGTCGGTGGTGTAAAAGCAGTCCACCGGACACACGGCAGCGCAAGGGGCGTCGGTGCAATGCATGCATGCCACCGAGATGGACTTTTCGCCCGGCACCCCGTCATCGAGCACCACCACGCGCCGCCGGTTGACCCCCCACGGCACCTCGTGCTCGTTCTTGCAAGCGGTGACGCAGCCGTTGCATTCGATGCAGCGCTCGGCGTCACAGAGAAACTTCATTCGAGCCATGACGATTCTCCTTAGGGTCTCAGGCGGCGCGGATCTGGCACAAGGTGACCTTCGTCTCTTGCATCTGGGTCACCGAGTCGTAGCCGTAGGTCATCGCGGTATTGCAGGCATCACCGCGTACGTAAGGGGCGCACCCCTCGGGGTACTTATCCAAGAGATCCTCGCCTTGGAAAAAGCCGCCGAAGTGGAAGGGCGTCCAGATCACCCCCGGAGTCACCCTGCGGGTGACCAAGGCCTTGGCCTTGATCCTCGCCGTTCCGTCGGTGGGGGTTTCGATCCACACCATCTGGCCGTTTTGGATACTGCGATCGTTGGCATCCTTGGGATGCATCTCGACGAACATATCCTGCTGCAGTTCCGCCAGCCAGATCGTCGATCGCTGCTCCTCGCCCCCGCCTTCGTACTCGACCAGTCGTCCGCTCGAGAAGATCAAAGGGAACTCGCCCGAATGGTCGGTGGCCTGCAAGGAGGAGTAGCGGGTGGGCAGGCGATAGAAGCGCTTGCGATCTTCGTAGGTCGGGTACTTGGCGACCAGATCGCGATCCGGGGAGAACAAAGGCTCTCTGTGGATCGGCACCGGATCCGGGAAGGTCCACACCACCGCTCGCGCCTTGGCGTTGCCGAAGGGGGCGCAGCCGTGGTTGATGGCCACCCTTTGGATTCCGCCGGAAAGATCCGTCTTCCAGTTCTTGCCGTCGGCGGCATCCCTTTCCTCGGGCGTGAGTTCGTACCACCAGCCCAACTGCTTGAGCACGGCGTGGTTGAACTCCGGGTAGCCGTCGGTCAGATCCGAACTCACGCTGTGAACCCCCTCGGCGAGCAGGTTCACGCCCTCTCGCTCCACCCCGAAGCGGGCGCGGAAGGTCAAACCGCCATCGCCCACCGCCATGCTCGTGTTGTAGAGGATCGGGGTGCCCGGATGCCCCTTCTTGGTAACCCGCTCACCCTTGGTGTTGATGTATGTGAACTCGGTATCCGGATTCCCCCAAGACGGCCACGGCATGCCGTAGTAGTCGCCATCGGCGGGACCGCCTTCGGCCCTCAAGGTGGTGGTATCGAAGGTCTTGCGATTCTCGGCGTGCAGCTTGAGCCTTTCCGGGCTCTGACCGGTGTAGCCGATGGTCCACATACCGCGATTGATCTCGCGGGTGATGTCTTCGACCTCGGGCTCGTCGGTGGAGGCATCGACCCGGATATTCTTGAAGAGCTCATCCGCAAAACCGAGTTTGCGGGCGAACTTGGCCATGATGGTGTGGTCGGGCAACGACTCCCATATCGGATCGATCACCTTGTCGCGCCACTGGATCGAACGGTTGGAAGCGGTGACCGAGCCGTAGGTCTCGAACTGCGTCGCCGCCGGCAGCAGCCACGTTCCGTCCTTGCGATCGTTCATCACCGCCGCATGGGTGGGGTAGGGGTCGATGATGACGAGGAGATCGAGTTTTTCCAGCGCCTTCTTCATCTCGATCCCGCGGGTTTGGCTGTTGACGGCATGCCCCCAAAGCACCATCGCCCGCAGGGTATCGCGCTGGCCGATATTCTCCTTATCCTCGTTGACACCGTCGATCCAGCGCGAAACGGGGATCCCCTTGTAGTTCATGGGCAGGACTTCCTTGCCCCCGTCCCCCATCACCGGGGTCGGATCGAAGCGCCCCTTGAGCCAGTCGAGATCGGTTTCCCATACCCTGGACCAATGCGTCCACGCCCCGGCCGAAAGCCCGTAGTAACCGGGCAGCGTGTGGGAGAGCACGCCCAAGTCCGTTGCCCCTTGGACATTGTCATGACCGCGGAAGATATTGGCCCCGCCACCGGATTTGCCGATATTCCCCAGCGCAAGCTGCAACACGCAGTAGGCGCGGGTGTTGTTGTTGCCGATGGTGTGCTGGGTTCCGCCCATGCACCATACGATGGTGCCGGGGCGATTCTCCGCCATCAACTGCGCTGCGGCCTTGACCGTATCGCCGGGCACTCCGGTGACTTTCAAGGTCTCTTCCGGCGTCCACTTGGCGACCTCTTCGCGGATCTGATCCATCCCGTAGACGCGCTGGTTGATATAGCGATTGTCTTCCCATTTATTTTCGAAGATATGCCAGAGCATGCCCCACATCAGCCCCACATCCGACCCCGGACGCAGCGGAACGTGCAGGTCAGCGTGGGCTGCGGTACGGGTGAAGCGCGGATCGCAAACGATCATCTTCGCCCCGTTTTCCTTGGCCCGCAGGATATGCTGCATCGCCACCGGATGGGCTTCGGCGGGGTTGGAGCCGACGAAGATCATCGCCTTGCAGTTGTGCATATCGTTGTAGGAGTTGGTCATGGCGCCGTAGCCCCATGTATTGGCCACTCCCGCCACCGTCGTCGAATGGCAGATCCGCGCCTGATGGTCCACATTGTTCGTGCCCCAATAGGCGGCGAACTTGCGGAAGAGGTAGGCCTGCTCGTTGCTGTGCTTGGCGGAGCCGAGCCAGTACACCGAATCCGGCCCCGATTCCTGCCTGATCCGCAGCATGGCATCGCCGATCTCGTTGACGGCATCATCCCAGCCCATGCGTTTCCACTGGCCGCCGACCAGTTTCATCGGGTATTTGAGGCGACGGGTGCCGATGCCGTGCTCGCGCACCGATGCGCCCTTTGCGCAATGCGCGCCCAAGTTCAGCGGGGAATCGAAATCCGGCTCCTGACCGGTCCACACACCGTTTTGGACCTCGGCCATGACTCCGCAGCCGACGGAGCAGTGGGTACAAACGCTGCGCCGTATCTCGGTGGGGACGTTATCTTTCGGGCCGTGGCCGACCGCGGCTTTGGCCTTTCGCATCATCGTGGCGGGAACCATCGTGGCCACGGCCGCCCCGCCCATGGTCAAACCGGAGCGCGCAAGGAATGCCCTGCGCCCGATCCCTTCACCGGGAGCGGCAACACCGACACCGCCGCTTGGCCCCCGGGAACTCTTCTTGATTAACTTCATGAGTCGTTCTCCTCAAAGGTTGCGGTTCGGCGTCAAAAGCGCGCCAAGCGGTAATACCGATCGATATGCTCGGTCACGCGGTAGCCGCGCGAGGGGGTGTCAGTCAAGGGGGTGGAACTATCGAGGGACGATGGCTCGGCATCGACGGCGCGACTTGCCACCGCTGCTGCGGCGACCACTCCGCCGCCTGCCATCGCCTTTTTCAAAAACGCCCGCCGTTCGCGGATCGAGGGTTCTTTCGTTTTCATTTGGGTGCCTCCTCTTAAAAGGCGTGTTATATCGCGCACGATGATACCCCAAAAAGGATATTGAATTTCAAGTGCTCGAATTCGGGTGGGACTCGGAAGGGACTTTGCGAAGGGGCGCATGAAGGAGCGCATGAAGAGGCACTGACCCAAGGCTTCGGAGCCTCCTCGTAGCATGGGCGAGGGTGACCTTGATCGGCAAGGGTTCGACTCGGCGAAGGTCGAGGGTTCGAGGGCAGGTCGGCAGGTCGGCGCGGGCTTGCCCTCTTTCGATTTCTTGGATATGCCGAATGCGAACGCTGACGCGAGACTCACCTTCGCAATAGGCTTGCCCTTGGGTGATCCGCGACCGGACCGAATCTCGAGATACCCACCTTACCGCCTTGCCCTTCGAGCGATTCAAAGCGGGCATCGTCAATTCATGACAGCGACAAGGCTCCCTTTCCATCACACGACCGACAGGAGGCACGAGATGAAATACCGAATCATGCGAAGAGCCATCGCCGTGGCCGTTTGTTTCACGGCACTCGCCACCTCGCCGATAGCCGGGGCCGACCTGCGGCGAGATATCGAGAACGACATCGAGCAGGCGGTGAGGGAGGTGAAAATCACCGTCAACCGCAAGGTCAAGGAATCGAGCGACGCCTGCCGCCGAGAGAGCGAAGCTACCCGACGGGAGATGAAATCGATGCGCCGGGATATCGACAGGATAGAGGGCAAACTCGATGACCTGATCGAGTTGGTGAGGAAAGGGGCCAGGGGGTGATCGGGTCCTGACCGGCACCGGAATCGCAGCGGCGAGTTTTGCCATGATTCGCTGCACCGGTAGAGCCCCGATAGCGAGATCCGGCGCAAGGCAGGGCGTCGGTGGTGGTGCCGCGCTGCGATGATTGACAGCGATAGCCGGGATCGATGGCAGTCTGGGGAAAAATGCCTCGTAGATCGAAGAAGATCGAGCTCTCCTTGATGGCAAATAGTGCTTCCACCTCTTTGAAAGCCCCCGACCCGGCAACCCATCATCGCATCGCCGCCAGATTTCACACTCGCTCGTCAAAGCTCATCTTGCAGGTCAATCAATAACGAGCCCTAGCAGGTTTCACCCAAAACACCGAAATCTCACCGACGAGCATCGGCAACCGCCTCCCGATAGATATCATCGAAACCGCTCTTCGCCGCCAGTTCGAAGGGCGTTCGCCCTTGCCGATCCGTCGCACTTGGCACCGCCCCGGCTTTGATCAGCAACTCGATCGCATCCCCATACCCGTTCCGGGCAGCCAGATGCAAGGGAGTCGATCCGAAATCCGTCTCCCCATTCGGATTTCCCCCGGCATTGATCAGAGACTTGACAATATTATCGAGCCCGTTCTCCGCCGCAAGATGCAAGGGCGTCCAGCCATCATCGTCCTTTGCATTCGGATCTGCTCCGATATCGATCAACATTGCGACCATGTCCTTATGTTTGGCAGCCACGACGATATGCAAAGGCGTGCTCCCGTCATCGTCCCTCGCATTCAGATCCGCACCACCTTTTACCAGCGCAACGACTTCATCCAAATGCTCGTTATAAGCAGCCAGATGCAAAGGCGTCCACTTGTCCATGCTCATAGCATTCGGATTCGCACCCGCTTCGAGCAAAGCCTCGATCGCAGCAACATGACCTTCCCTTGCAGCGAGGTGCAAGGCAGTGAACTCGTTCTCATCCTTCGCCCTTAGCCGAGCGCCGTCTTCGACCAAGTTCTTGATCATGCCCACATCCCCCAAACCGGCGGCGATGTGCAGCGGCGTCGTTTCCCTAAGCGCCTCGATCTGAATGGCCTTGACCAGCAGCAAATCGGCCGCGGCGGTGTGATCCTGTTGACGTGCAATCTGTAATGGCGTTTGGTCTTGATAGTCAGTCGCGCTGATATCAGCATTTGCCTTTATCAGTGCCGCGATGACATTGGTATGACCTTTGTATGCGGCGTCATGCAGGGGTGTCCACCCATCCTTGTCTGTCGCATTTGGGTTGGCATCTGCTTTGATTAGCGTATTGACAACATCGTTATGTCCGTTATAAGCGGCGATATGCAGGGGTGTCGCCCCATCCTTGATTATCGTGTTTGGGTTGGCATCTGCTTTGATTAGCGTATTGACAATATCATTATGTCCGTTACGAGCGGCGATGTACAGGGGTGTCCACCCATCCTTGTTTGTCGCGTTCGGATTGGCATCTGCTTTGATTAGCGCATTGACAACATCGTTATGTCCGTTCTGAGCGGCGAAGTACAGGGGTGTCGCCCCATCCTTGGTTATCGCGTTCGGGTTGGCATCTGCTTTGATTAGCGTATTGACAATATCATTATGTCCGTTACGAGCGGCGATGTACAAGGGTGTCCACCCATCCTTGTCTGTCGCGTTCGGGTCAGCCCCTCCTTCGAACAATGCCTTGACAGCGTTGGGATGCCCTCTCCATACGGCACGGTATAGGGGTGTCTGTCCGTACCGATCCCTTGCATTTATATCCGCACCTGCCTTGACCAGCATCTCGATTGTTTCTATGTCTCCTTCCGATGCGGCCCGATGCAAGGATGTCGTTTGCCCGGTTTCGCTCCTTACGCTCGGGTTGTACCCGACGATGAGAGCGGAGGCGATGATGATCGCTACGAAGGTTTTCGGTGCTGTCATGGTGGATTTTTGCTCCTGTCGCTTTTTTGCTGTCTTGCGGGATTGGTCGAGAATTCGAGTGATTTCAGCAGATGGATGGGTTTGCCTTTCGGTGCCAAATACTCTTCAATCATTGGCGTGGTTGAAGTTTAATTTGAAACGAGCGAACCATTCGGTGATTTTGTCAATCATCGCGTGTGTCGAAAGCGGTGGGGACGGGCGTTCAAAGTGGACCGCCGATCGACCCCCATCGACATGAAAAAAGCGCCGAGCCGAAAGAATCGGCTCGGCGCGTGGTGGCCTACCCGAGGCCAAGTGGCGTTTAGCCTATCATGCCGCCGTCTTCTCTGGTGATGGCGATGATCGACGAGCGGGGTACGCTGTTGCCGCCGCCGGGGAAGTGGCTGTTGCCCTTTTCGCCCGGGTGTTGGATGCCGACGAACATGGTCTTTTTGTCGGTGCTCCAAGCGAAGCCGGTGACCTCGCACTCGTTCGGGCCGACCATGAACCGTTTGATCTCGCCGGTGACGGTGTCGGCGAAGAGCATCTGGTTGTTGCCGTGTCCGGCGAAGTCGCCCTCGTTCGAGTAGTTGCCATCGGTTTGGATCCAAAGGCCGCCTTGGGAGTCGAATGCCAAGCCGTCGGGCGAGTTGAACATGTTCTCGTCGGTGATGTTGGGCGAGCCTTGGCGATCGTCCTCGTGCACGGTCGGGTTGCCGGCGATGGCGAAGAGATCCCACTCGAAATCCTGCGAGGTGTGGTCTTCGAGGTGCCAGCGCACGATTTGCCCGTAGAGGTTGCCGGCGCGAGGGTTGGGGCCGCCCGCCGGGGTCGGATCTCCGCCCGCATTGGGTTTCTTGCCGCGATTCTTGTTATTGGTCAGGCAGCAATAACCCTCTATCTTCATCGGGTTGACGGCGACCCATTCCGGTCGATCCATCGTGGTGGCGCCGACGGCGGATGCCGCCTGCCGGGTGTGGATGCAAATCTCGGCTTTCGATGCCATGCCGGTGGATTGCGGGGTGAGTTCGACCCACTTGCCGGTGCCGTCGTCATCGAACTTGGCCACGAACAGGGCGCCGTCCTCGAGCAGGTCGGCGTTGTCGCCGCCCATGGCGTATTTGCCAGCGCTGATGAACTTGTAGAGGAACTCGCCGCGTTCGTCGTCTCCCATGTAGACCACGATACGGCCGTCCTTGGCGATCACCACCTCGGCGTTCTCGTGTTTGAAGCGGCCCAAGGCGGTGCGCTTTTTCGGGGTCGAACTCGGATCGGAAGGATCGATCTCGACGACGTAGCCGGCGCGATTCGGCTCGTTCGGATGCTTGGAGACATCGAAGCGCTCGTCGGCGGTGGCCCAAGCGTATCCCCAATCTTCCTTGTTGATACCATAGCGTTTGAGCGCCGCCGGGATCTCGAAATCCGCATCGCTGCTAGAGAAGTAGCCGTTGAAGTTCTCCTCGCAGGCGAGGTAGGTGCCCCAAGGTGTGCGGCCGTTTCCGCAGTTATTCCAAGTGCCCAACGATCGAGTCCCGCTCGGATCGGCAGCGGTTTTGAGCAGAGCATGGCCCCGTGCGGGGCCGGTCAGGGACATCGGCGTATCGGCGGTGATGCGTCGGTTGAGCGGTGCATCCTTGACCACCCTCCATTGTCGCGCTCGACCATCGCCGCCTTCGAGCCTTACCTGCATGATGCTCACGCCATGCCCCGCCTTGCCCTTCATGACATCATCGGCGCTCTCGGGCTTTTTGGAAGCGCGGTTGCCGTAGATGATCTTTTGGTTGACATACTCGTTATTGACGACCAGCACCGATGCGCCCTCGATATCGAACAGCGCCATGCCGTCGTTGTTATCCCCGAAAGCCGCCGCTTGGCTGGTACCGCTCCCGCGCGTTTCGTGATCGAAGTCCATCCCTTGGGACCACAACGGATCGCCCCAACTCGTCACGATATGCCATTGGAAGCCCTTCGGCAGGGTGACGGTATCAAGACCATTGGCCGCGATCGGCTCGAAATCGAGCCAAGCAGTGGTCGCTTCGGTGCGAGAGGGCACCAAGAAACCGGCACTCATCGCAAACGCCGCCGCCCCCATCGCCCCTGTGCTGTGTAAAAAGCCCCGACGCGACATCGCGCGCTCAACGACCCCCTCGAAATCCGTCTCGGCCGGGGGCGGATTGTTCAACTCGTCATACTCATCGAAAGACAGATCATGATCGGTCATTGTCCGATTTCCTCTTGGATAGCAGGCGGGTCGCCTTTGAAGGCGGCAACACACCAAGTGCAACGAGAATTGCAAGATGCGACCGATGGGCTATCGGCTGTCTATTGGCAAAGCCGAAACCCGGTCGGCGCATATCTTGGTGCTTGGATGTGACAGATTCATATCGAAAATATGACCGAATCCGGACACATTGCGAGATTGATCGATACGCTCTCGGACAGCAGCCCTAGGGGCTGGGAGCGGAAAAAGTGCATCTGCCCAGCGTACAAGTTATCGTCCAAGAGACTCACTCGTAGGATGTATCAAGACAAGAGACCGAAGTGGGCACCTTGATTTATGCCCGCCTCAACCCTAGACCCAAGAGTCTCAATGGTTGTTGATCCGAGACGGATGAAACAACCGAGCGCTTCGCAGTATGGCCGTTTCTTCTTGTGCCCAAAGCCTTCTACTTGTTCAATCGACCGATTCGAATATTTTCACCTCCACTCCCGGTCCATACTTATCTTCAAGCGACCTCAAAAGACGCCGCATGTAAGGGCGCCCAAACATTTCTCGACGTGATTGCCAAAGGCCATCAGGGCTGGAGCGCCAAAAGTCCTCCCCGGGCAATTTGAATTTGACAATGTAGCCATTTTTATGAATTTCATTCATTATTACACCCTCCGCATTCTGTGAAATGAGAGTCATACTCTATAATCTTTGGAGATATGGCGAAGGTGATTGATGATATTGTTGAAATCGATTCGCCGTTTTTCCTCGAACGATTTTCGATCAGTGTCGGCGTATGAAACGATGCACTGGATTTCTTGAATGATATCATCGTCACCGTCCGCCCCCTTATTCTTGTCAGGGCTTTCGTAGTCTTCACCAAACCACTCACTCAACTTTTCATCCGATTGCTTCCAATGATGTTTCTTAAGATAAAACGCGAAGAGATTCACTGCCAAAGCGATTACGCCGGCATCGTCAGTTAGACCGATAAGAGGAGTAAAGTCGGGGATGGCATCGATAGGACTGATGAAATAGAGCAAAGCAGCGGCCAAAGCCGCCTTGATTTTTTTCGGAGTATCCGGATCTCGGAAGCAATACCAAAGTACGAGCACCAATCTCAGAGTTTCTTTGCCCATCTTCTTCGCTACGTTTTTTATCTTGCGCCAGAAACTCTCTTCATCGATGTCCTTTCCCGCGTTATCACTGATGCTGTTATATTTTTCGATGGTTTCTTTTATTTTTTCTTTGAAAGATATGAAATGTTGATTCCTTTGCTGACCCTCCTTTTGTAAAGATGCGATTTGAGCGTCGGAAAATTCTCTGCGAATGTCTTCAAAAATTACCTCACGATCAGGAGTTGTATCCAGATAAGAAAAAATCTCGATTAGCAATTGCGCCTTGATTCGCTGATCCGCCTCAAAGTCGGATGTGCCATCGATAATGTCTTGTGGTTCGAAGGTTGCCCGATAGACAACCTCCTGTCGCTCATCCGATTCGATCGACAAGCGCGAGAAGATTCGATAGAGATGTTCCATCTCATTTTTGTCCAAAGACCGATCATCAAGCATGATCGCCTTCAAAAAGGCTTGGACGAAGGCGGTTTTCTGGGAATTGGAGAAAGACTCGGAGTTGCTATTCATCGAAAGGCCTCCTGCTGACTGTTTGTGGAGAATCAGGTTGTTGATGTTGATGTTGATGGGACGATAGTGCTCGAGAGGTAGCGGGATTCGAAGGTGAGGAAGGTGGTGGCGAATCTTCCTACCTTGGAATAGAAGTCGGCGTTGTTGGCTTTGGTCAGGTCTTTGAAGAAACTGTGCATCCAAGGGTCGATGTGGCGGGTGAAGAATCGTTGTTGTGTTTCGAAGGTGAACTCGTCGGTGGTGATGATGAGGGCCATGGTTTCCAATAGGGCGGCGACGTGGTCTTCGGGTTCTTTGACTCCATCGATGCGTTCGAAGCCCAAGGCGTCGAGTTCGGTGCGCAAGGCGGCTAGGGGGCGGTCCATCATGAAACCGGTTTGATACCACGAGCCGTAGGGGATGAGTTCGCCTCGGCCGACGCCGATGAAAAGGGTGTGGTATTCGCTGTCGATGGCATCGATATCGGCTGTCTGCGCTGCCTCTCGTAAGATTTGCCAAGCATGGGCTAGGCTGTTTTCGGTGGTTTCTGAAGCGGGTAGGGGCGAATTTACCTTATTCGTAGAGGATGGGAGCGATCCTGCCTGTAGCAGGCGATCGATCAGATCCGCTTGCGGCGGTGCGGCGAAGAGGGCGGCAAGCAGGCTGTAGGTGTTGGCGCGAAGGTTGTCTTCTTCGCCTATGGGGTTTGTGGTGGGTGTGGTCATGGTGTTGGCGTTTTTTATCGGAAGATGATTTATGCTTCACTCAGATTTTGGGATATTACTTCTTCAATCTATGATTTTCAGAATTCCATATCATCTTCTTTGGTGGATGGACTATGTTTTTTCGTGAGATATGTGCAGATCGCACAGGATATATGAACTACCAATTCCGCATCATCGGATGTTGGGCGGCTCTCTTCGCTGACATGTCGTCCGTGTTGAGAGGCAAATCCGTAGAGTTTGTTTACAGCTTCGTCCAAGGGTTTTGGCAACTCAAGACTGTTAGCGATTTTGCCGAGCGTATTTTTGCTTCCCAAGATATTTTGCGAAACGCATTCAAGAGCGCTCATCGCATGCGTGATTGCCCCGGTTATATCGGGTTCGGGTCGTCGAGAAATGTCTTTGATTGCCTCTTTGATTTCGGAAGCAGCATTTTTCCGACCTGTGGTTTGCAGGTCGTTTTCGACATTGGCGGTCGCAGATTGGAAAGCATCATTACCGCGATATACGACTCCTTCGCCTCGTTTGAGTTCCCAGCCGATACCTAACTTGATAAAGAGATTATTCATGCTTTCAATATATTTATCTGTTCTATCATGGAGGGGTTTCTTTTCGATAAGACGCAGGATCTCCTCTATTATGTCATAGACTTCGTACCAAGAATACTTACTAACGGCATCAAGAACTTCATCTCGAATGTTAGGAACTTCGCTCCAGTTGTTATCATCGATTTCATGGGCCATAATGCGACATAGCATGGAACGAATGTCTTTGTACTTTAGTCCGCATTCGATAGCGTTTTCTATCATAGCATCTCGTAAGCCACTCGGCGCACTTTCTCTGATGGTGATCGGTGGCGTCTGAGCATAGCCGTGGCGTTCTGAAAAAGTCATTGATATCATTCCTGGCTGTGAGTGATCGATCAACTTCGAGGATATACGTTCTTGGAATGATGCGTCGACGAGGACGTCATCAAGGCAGTGACTCGGTGCCTAGTTTATTCCTTTTTGCATATCCGAATTCGAAGATACCTAAAAGCGATTGATTGTCGTGATGCGAAGGGAGATGTCCGAGGTAGCCGTTGCATTGACATCTTTCGCCCGGTTGCGTGCCTGCTCTCGTGTTCAAAGCCTGCAAAAGTTAGAAGGAATAGAGCCGTCAATGGGCTTTGCCCTTAGCTTCGTTGCGGAAGAGGTCTTTGACTCGGCAGTCTTCGCACATTTGTAGGCGGTCGAGGGCGCCGGGGGCTTGGAACATGGAGTGGGTGGATAGGCGTTGTTGCATGCGCATGATGAGGGAGAAGGTGCCGAAGATTTTGCCGCATTCGATGCAGTGGAAGGGGCGGTCTTCGTTGAGGGTGCGAAGGTGGCGGCGTTCTTCTCGGTCGAAGAGGTAGCGGGGGCTCGGGTGGATGCATGATTCGGGGCAGGCGCTTTCGCACAGCCCGCATTGTACGCAGTTGGCTTCGATGAAGGAGAGGCGGGGTTCGTCTCCTCCGGCTTGCAAGGCGGAGGCGGGGCAAACGGAGACGCAGCCCATGCACAAGGTGCAGGCTTTGGAATCGACGCTGACATGGCCGAAAGGGGATCCCAAGGGGAGTTCGACGCTTCGGGGTTTGGTCGGGGCGTGCTCGTGGAGGTGATCGAGGGCAAAACGTATATCGGTGCGTTTTTCGCCGATGGGGGCGAAGGTGGCGGGGGGCGGAAAGGCCATGTTCGGGTCTTTTTGCGTTTGGTCCGGTTCGGGCTCGTCGCTCTTCGCCCCGGGCGGGATATTTTCGATATCGTCCAGGGTTTCGATGATCGTCAGTTGACTTGCAGGGTAGCCCATCGCTTCGAGCAGGCGGTGCAGGATGCCGGCTTGATGGGCGATTTCTCGTTGTACGGATGGAGGGGTTTGGGAAGGGATGAGGAGGATCGCTTGCGCTCCCCAGGCGATGCATGCGCTCCAAGCGTCCATTCCGGCGGATCCGATCTCTTCTACCGGCAAGGGGATGAGGAATTCGGGGGCTGTTGTCGCTTTTTGCGCCCATCGTTCGGCGCCGATTTCCTGGTCGTGGAAGAGGATCGCCGGATGCTTTCCGTCGGCTTCCCGGTAGGCCTTCAAGGCGGTGCGTATCGTGCTCAGCAGATCTTGCGCCTTTGGCCAAGCGTAGGTGATGGCTCCGGTGGGGCAGGCGGTGGCGCACACTCCGGCGCCTTGGCAAAGGTGGGGATCGACCTCGATGCGCTCGCCCGATGAGCTGATGGCCGAGGCGGGGCAGGCGTCGAGGCAGCGGGTGCAGCCGCCGATGCCGGAGGCGCCGTGGGCGCAGATCGAGGCATCGTAGGCGAAATAACGAGGTTTTTCGAACTCGCCGACGAGTTCGCTCGCATCGGTGATGGCGCGTTCGAGGGCTTCGGCGTTATCCGTCGGGGCGAAATATCCCGGCGGTAGCAAGGCTTCCTTGCGTGCGGGTTCCATGCGCAGGTCGATCACGATGTCGAAGGGTCGATCCGCGGTCAAAGGGGAGGGGGCGATCGGAAGCGGTGCCTCATCGCTGCCTCCGGTGAGGCGGAATTGGCCGAGGTATCCGTCCACGGTGCGCACATCGGCGAAGATGATGCGTTTGCCGGGGGGCGATGCGGGGCTCGATGCAAGATCTTCATCGGCAGGCGGGGCGATGATCGTGCTTTCGAGTCGTTCGCCGATGCGCTCGGCGATGGTTCCGGCCTCATCGAGTCCGCCGATGATGGCAACTCGTCCATCGGAGCGATACCCGACTCCCGGATCGGCGCTTTTTGCCGCCGGGGATTCGTTCATATCGACGGCGGCAAGGGCGGCGGTGCGGGCGATGCCCTCGGGGGTGGTTGCCGGTAGTCGGTTCATTTCGCCCTCGATGTCGGCGATGGGTGCGGTGGCGGGGCTTGGCTCGCCTCGGTGGTTGCGGTGTTGTCGGCAGGGATTTCCGTAGGCTCGTTCTCGAAAGATCCTTGCGCCGGGTTCCGAGCGGCGGGTTGATTGTGCGCTATCTCGCTTTCGCTTCGATCCTTCTTAGGTGTGGTGTCGGTGGTTTTCGATGGATCGTCGGTTTCGGCGGTGCGAGACTCGGCGGCGAGATGTGCAGTGTCGAAGCCCTCGGTGGGTGCGTTCTCCAATGGCTCTTGCGCCGGGCTTTGGGCGGTGGCGGGATGGCCCGCCGGCGGCTGTTCCGGTATCGCCTTGCGCTCGTCCGGGCTTCTTTCGGGCGCGATCTCGGTATCGGCGGGGTGCTCGGTGGCTCGGGTGTCCTTGCGATCATCCTCGATCTCTTTGGCGTTTTCGGCTTCCCCTTGCGCCGCCTGCGCCCGTTCGGCTTCGACCTCCATCTGGTGCTTCATATCGGCGGTGACCATGTCGCCCAAGGCTTCGAAGGAGGTGAAGTCGTCGTCGTAATCGTCCAAGCCGTCTCGAACGTTGAAGGCGGCGCTGAGAAAGAGTTTGCGCAACGCCCGCCTGCGTAATTCCTCGCTGACCCCGGGGGAGAGGAAGCCGCTGTAATCGCTATGTTCGTCGAGGGTTTCGATGGGCGGCATATCCGCATCGGTGAGGATCTTTTCTTCGGTCTCCCCTTCGATCCTTCTCTCGGTACTTTCCTCGATTTTTCCCTCGAACCCCTCCTCGGGCTCTTTCTCGATCCCTTGCTCGATCTCATTTTCGAACCCATCGCCGATTCCCTCGGCGAGAGGTTGCCGCGTTCGCAGGCTTGCGTTCTCGCCGCTCGCTTTGTTCGGGTCGGGGTGAACGGCTCGGGCGAAGGATTCCGCTTTTCGATCGATAGCATTATCGACAGATTCGGATGCCCGCTTTTCGTCCTCGGCCTGCACCCGCCGGCGCCGTTGGAGCCATCGCCGAAGCGGCCCCGGGGCTTGCGAATCGCCGAGCGAATCGTCCTGGAAAGAGGCGGTGGAGTCGTTTTCCGGTCGCTTTTCGCTCATATCGAATATCCGGTCGAAGCCTATCCGGATCGAGCGCCCCTTGCAGGGGGCATCGCCTCGAGGTCGGGGTTTCTTTCTTCGTCCCACTTCTCGCGGCGGCGTTTTTTCTTGATCTCGGGCCGGTAATGGTCGACGACATAGCGCTCGGTCAATGCGACGATCTTGTCGGGCATCGGCACCCGGTAGACCGGATCGTCCGATTCGAGATGGGCATTGGCTTCGTCTTGGCTGGCGGTGATGAGCGCGGGGAAAATATCCAAGTGATCGTCATCGCCGCTCTCATCGGCCTCGAAGCAGACCACGAAAAGAGAAGGGCGATCGCTTTTGAGGTTATGCCAATAACTTTCGCAGGCGTCCTCGAAAAGGCTCAAGTTCAAGTTCGGCCACAGGTAGCGGCGACATTCGCTCTCTTCGTGGACGAGAACCGCCGTACCTTGCGAAGAAGCCGCCTCTGCCTCGTCCCCAGCGATCGCTGCCACCGCTTCCCACTGCACCTGCGACCACCGACCGACGCGGGCGATCCGCCTTTGAAGCACCACGCTGACGGGGATGCGAAGCGTAGGCGCGCCGGCTTCGCTCATCTCGCCGCTCCGCCAAGCCCTTTTACCGCCGAGCCATTGGCCGAGCGGCGCGGGGCGCGACGCCAAGCTAAAAGGCAAGGGCAGTAATAGAGCCCTCGTTCGCTCATATTCTCAGCCATGGTCGTAGGCGCGCCGCACTTCCTCGATGATGATGTCGATCCCGCGCGCCACGTGATCATCGTCGGCCGCGGCATAGCTGATGCGGATGCACTCGTTCTTGTGCGTCCAGTCA
Source organism: Thioalkalivibrio sp. HK1 (assembly GCA_000583135.1). Classification (GTDB taxonomy): domain Bacteria; phylum Pseudomonadota; class Gammaproteobacteria; order HK1; family HK1; genus HK1. Next base: position 62,940 of record JFBG01000038.1, on the reverse strand, counting down.
TCGTCTTCGAGACCGGGGAAGAAATAATGCCCGGAGACGACGAACACGCCGCGCTCTTTGAGTCGCTGATAGAGGGTGTGGTTGGTGATCGGAAGTCCCGGCATCCACAGCCACAGGAAAAAGGCACCTTCCGGTTTGTGCACCAACGCCCCGCACTCGGCCAAGCCCTTGCGGAGTCGATCGAGGGCGCGCTCGGCCTTGTCGAGGTAGAAAGGACGGATGGTGTTTCGACTCAGGGAGAGGATATCGCCGCTGCGCACGAGGTCTTCGGCCAGCAGGGGGCCGAAATTCCCGGGGGCGAGGCAGAAGATGGCGTTCATGGCCGCCAAGGCATCGATGATCTCCTCGCGGGCGACCACGATACCGGTGCGAAAGCCGGGCAAGCCGATCTTGGACAGGCTCATGCACAGCACGATATTCTCGTCCCATTCCATGCGAGCGTCGCTATGGACGATGCCGGGGAAGGGCAAGCCGTAGGCGTTATCGACGATCAGCGGCACATCGCGCGCTGAGGCGAGTTCGCCCAAACGCCGCATTTCCTCGTCGGTGATGACGTTGCCGGTAGGGTTGGTCGGGCGCGAAACGCAGATCGCCCCGATATCGTCGACGGTGCTCACCGCATCGAAATCGATGCCGTATTTGAAGATCCCGTCGCCGAGTTCGCCGATGGTCGAGCGTTTGGAAGCAAGGATATCGGGGCTCAAACCCAGATCGCTATAGCCGATATATTCCGGGGCCAGAGGGAGCAGGATGCGCCGATGGACGCCATCGGCGCCCGGCCCTGCGAGCAGGTTGAAAAGGGCGAGGAAGGCGCTTTGGCTACCGTTGGTCAGCGCGATATTGCGCTCGCTCAAATCCCAGCCCTGCTCTTTGCGCAGGAGGTCGGCCAAGGCCCGAGCGAAATTGCGGTCGCCTCGGGGAGTGGCATAGCGACCGATGGCTTGCTCGAAGATGCGCTCTCGTTGCATCAGAATCTGCATGCGAGTGCGAAAGAGTTCCTCCGCCTCGGGGATGAAGGCGGGGTTGCCGCCTCCGAGTTGGAATATTTCTCGGCCTTCCTCCGTCGCCGCTCCGAGATCGTCCATCAATGAGCGGGTTCCCGTTTCACCGGTCAGCTGTTGGCCGAGCGCGGAAATTTTCATGATCGTCCTTCCTTGTCGTTCCAGTCTTGTCGTTCCAAGTCCATCGGCTCGATGCCTCGAAATAGCCTGCAAGGCTCTTGCGCGGCGTTCTTTCGAAAAGGCAATCCCCCGAAGCCGATCCCTTAGGGCGGCGTGTCGAGCAGGCGCTTGTCCACCAGCGTTTCTTTGCGCCCACAGATCGAAAAGCCGGCGCGGCGATAGACCGACAGCGCGGCCGGATGGTCGAGGGTGCAGGTATGCAGCCAGACCCTTTCGGGTTTTTGTCGCCGATCGTTTCCCGCAAAAGCCGAACGAATCGCTCGATCCAGCAGCGAAGGCCCGATCCCTTTGCCGATGAATTCCGGGATCAACCCGAAATAGGCGATCTCGACCTCTTTGCTCCGCCGACAGTCGAGCTCGGCGTACCCTGCAGGGACGCCGCCGGAATAGGCGACGAGGATCTCGACCAAGGGATCGTGGATGATGGCTTCGAGGACCTCGTCGGCAAGCCGTCGACGTTCGTACCAATGCCACTTCGCTCCGACCGTATTGTAAAGATAGCGATAGAAGGAAAGAGGGGGATTGAAAGCGAGAAGCGACATGAACTCGGTATCGCATCGGCTCTCGCTTTTGCGCACCGGGGGAATCCGCTTCAAGGGATCGAGCATTTCCAGCCAAGTGATGGTCACCGCCAGACTCCCGGATTCCTCCCTTGGCGAAGCATCGGCGAGGGAATCGCCCGAAAGCGGCACATCGATGACGGATTGATCGATAGAATTGCGCATTATGGCGAAATCATAACGCCAAATCGGCGGGGCGGGTGCTTCGACTTATCCCCTCCATGAGCCTTTATGCCGTGTTTTTCGCTCGGGAGTCGAGGTCGATTTCAAGGTCGAGCGCAAAATCAGGCGCCATGGATGGATGCGGATGATTTTTGTCGGCGATGCCGCCTCGGATCGTCGATGATCGCTTTGCGGTCAAGTTCGCCGATCGAGGCTCGCAGGCTCGGATGGCGGGGATTTTGCCATTCGCCCTTCACTCGATGTGCCTGCGCAAAGGGTTTGCGGCAAGGATCGAGGGTCATCGAAGAGGCCAGTTAGCACCCTCGGGAGCACGGATTCAGTCGGGTGAGACCGGTAAGATCGATGCGTTCATCGTTCTCGGGGCTTCTTGACGGGGACGGGGATCGAAGCCGGCAGCCGGATCGAGCGCATCGATATGCGGGTACCGATCGCGCAAGTCGTGGCCCTTCCGTCACACGCTCTCCTGCGATTCGGGCCGAATTCCCTTCCGGTGGATCTTCGAATCCGCCGAAAAAGCCCCGAGTCCGCATGCCATCATGGGTTTTTGTAATGTATCATTACACGATACGAAGGATTTTCAGGCCCTGTGGGGCTCCGAGCGAGGTCTTCATGGGCGAATTGAACAAAGGGGGGGGACAAGCCGATGAATTCGGTTGCCGCTAACCAAGAGCGAGTGAACGAAAGACGGACTCGCCTTTGCGATCGAACGCTTTTCGGTGCGATCATCGAGTGCACTTCATACATTCGGGCGTTCGTTCATGGTATCCGCTCGGTATTTTCCAAAGTCGAATCCCGGGTTGTTCTGAATAAAAACGCAAGTCGTGCAGGTGGTCTCGAAGAGCCCGAGGACACCGCTCTTATAAAGAAGAGTCGGTTCACCCGGCCGGTCATCACTATCGGCGCCGGTATCGTATTGACAGTTGCAATGGTTCAATCGGTATTTGCATCGTATACCGTTAGTATTAAAGAGGGAAATTCCTTCCAACTCAGCACCAATGTCAATGAAGGGACGTCACGAGAACTCGACTTACGCATTGAAACGCCTGATAACAATAACAGGAGTGTGGAATTTATGTTTAGAAGTTTGAATACCAAAGTTTTGAGAGTCAGCCCGGAAAGTATAACCGTCACTAGTTTTATCGGCAATATAAGCGGTACCGGTCGTGAACAATTCGTCGATCTCACAGCCACCGCTTTACATGATGGCAACAATATTAATGATTGTGCAGACATCGAGATAAAAAACACTCGTGACAACAGTGTAGATACTATAACGGTGTGCAATGCAGATGACGATGCTACCTCGGTCTCGGGGACGATCGATGTCACCCCTTCCGGGATGCTGAACCTCACCGAGGGAGGGGCATCGCAATCGATATCGGTCAAACTCAGCGCAGTCCCGAACGATCCCGTGACGGTCGAAATTGCAAGGAGCAACGGGTCGACAAACCTCTCTTCGACATCCATGAACTTTGATGCCTCGAACTACTCCACGGTGCAAACGCTCACCATCAGCGCTCCCCACGACGACGATGCGAGCAACAACTCGACCACGCTCACCTTCTCCGCCATAGGAGGGATCACCGCTCCGGATGTCACGAGGCAGGTCAATATCGCAGATGACGACCAACCGTCGTTCGATGTTACCTCCACATCATTGACCATCGATGAGGGCGGACAGGCTACGTTTCAGGTACGCCCGGCGACGCGCCCATCGGAGAATTTTGCGGTGTGGGTGCTCACCGCGTCCATCGATATTACCGTCGATGCCGATTCGAATACGACGGGTAATCAAATGGCCGTGCCCTTCACTAGAGGTACTAACAACCCTTGGAATGAATACCGAACGGTGACCATCTTTGCCCGGGAAGACAACGATAAGGATGACGAATCGGGCACCATCACCCTTAGGGGGAGGAATAGCGGCGATTACAATAATATCGAGAGGGAAATCACCTTCACAGTCGAAGACGACGACAAACCGCAAGGCACGTTTAATATCTTCCCCATGGGGACGCTGAATGTCGGAGAAGGCGCCGGGGCATCTTTTTCGGTCGGGTTCGACGGGTACAGCACCGTCCCGAGTGCGAATGTGACGGTTTCTTTTTCGAAGACGAACCCGGATGTGACCTTTTCGCCGACTTCTATGACCTTCACCCCCTCGAACATGGACACTTCGCAAGTGCTCTCCGTATCGGCGAGCCACGATAGCGATGCCGTCAACGAGACCGACACCATCACCTTCAGTGCCACGGGAGGCATCATCGCCCCGAACGCGACCAGGCCCGTCTACATCACCGACGACGAAACGCCCTCGGGGGCGATTCAGGTCACCCCGTCGGGGACGCTGAACATCGGCGAGGGCAACACCGCAACCCTCTCGGTCAAACTGAACACCGCCCCGACCAGTGATGCGATCGTTTCCCTTTCGAAGACCAATACGGATGTAACGTTCTCATCGGCCTCGTTGACATTCACCGCTTCGAACTATTCCACCGCCCAAAGCGTCACCATTTCCGTTGCCGAGGATTCCGATACCGTCCACGAAACCGATACGATCACTCTGAGCGCATCGGGAGGCATATCCGCATCCAACGTTACGAGATCGGTGGCCATTACCGATAACGACAAGCCCTCGGGCACGATCGAGGCCACTCCGACGGGAACGCTGTCCATCGACGAGGGCAGTTCGCAGAGCCTCTCGATCAAACTCGGCTCCGCCCCGAATGCGGACGTTACGGTTTCGCTATCGAAAACGAACTCCGATGTGTCCTTTTCCTCGTCCTCCTTGACCTTCACCACATCGAACTATGCCACCGCGCAAACGGTTACCGTTTCCGTCGCCGAGGACAACGCCGATACGGCTCATGAGAGCGATACGATCACTTTGAGTGCATCGGGGGGCATCATCGCCCCGAATGTCACCAGGTCCGTGTCAATCACCGACAATGACAAGCCCTCGGGGTCGATCGAGGTCACTCCGTCGGGAGCGCTGACCATCGGCGAGGGCAACACCGCAACCCTCTCGGTCAGTCTATCGGTCGCTCCGAATGCGGATGTGACCGTCGCATTGTCGAAGAGCAACGCGGATGTGAGCCTCTCCTCGTCCTCCTTGACCTTCACCGACTCGAACTACTCGACGGCGCAAACGGTCACCGTGACAGCGAGCCAAGACGACGATGCGACCGACGATGCCGACACGATTGGATTGAGCGCATCGGGAGGGATCATCGCCTCGGCGGTGACGAGGGCGGTCACCATAACGGACGACGATGAACCGGGCTTCGATCTCGATGTCAGTTCCTTGGCAATGGACGAAGGCGAGCAGAAGACCTTCAAGGTGCGTCCTTCGTTTCGGCCATCGGCCAATATTACGTTGACGGTGACGGCATCGGATTCGCAGATCACCATCGACACCGACCCGGACACGTCAGGCAACCAGAACACCTTGGCCTTCAATCAATACGGTTCGACGAACGCTTGGAATCGGCATCGAGAGGTAAGCGTCCAAGCGCTCCACGACGATGATGCGAGCGATGCAACGTTCAGTATTTCGATTGAAGGGTCGGGCGGGAATTACCAAGGGGAGACGGCGAGCATCGGCGTTGCCGTCACCGACGACGAAACGCCGCCGGGGAATATGGTTTTCTCTCATTCGGGGCTTCTCAATTTAACGGAAGGAACTCCGAAAAACATTTTCATCAGCCTTCGCCCCGATCCGAACACCACCTCTTTGAAAGGCGATGTGACGATTTCCCTGACGAACGAAAAGTCCAATGTCACGTTCTTCCCGAGTTCTTTGACATTCACCCCCACGAACTACTCGACCTTACAGAATTTCTCGGTGATCGCCGTCGAGGACGCTGATTTCTCCTCCGATTTCGACGGCATCACCATTGCCGCTTCGGGGGGGATCATCGCCCCTTCCGTGAAGTGGCCGGTCGTCATCATCGATAACGATAGCCCTCCGGTGGGAACCATCGTCGTTTTCGATTCGCAGACCCCTCCGATATCCGAAGGGGATTCGGTGAATATCGGGATCAGTCTTTCGAAGGCACCGGTCGGGAATGCGACGGTTTCTCTATCGAGCGATGGACCCGATATCATCATCTCCCCGCCTTCCTTGACATTCACCGCATCGAATTACTCGAACGCCCGATCGGTTTCGATCATGGCAAGGCAAGATGACGATATCGACGACGAAATCGCAACGATCACGATTGAAATATCGGGAGGAGGGTTCAGCGCCTCTCCCTTGACCTACGAAGTTTTGGCCATCGATGACGATAAACCCCAGCCGCCGACGCTGGTGCATAACTACGACGGTACGTTGATCATCGCCCCCGAGGGGGATCTCATCATCGACGAGGGAGGGGAGGGTCGGTTCGAAATCCGCCTGAGCACTCAACCCAAGGGGGATGTGTCGGTTCGGATTTCGAAAATTACGAGCACCTCGGGAATTGCGATGTCGCCCGATTATTTGACCTTCACGCAGTCGAATTGGAACGAGAATCAATCGATCAATTTCATCGCCCATGGGGACTCGGACAAGGACGATACCATCCACGGCTATACCCTCAACTTCGAAGATAGAGGGTTGATCAAATATGTCATCGTGAATGATACCGATCGGGGGGTGTTGAAGGCCCAAGCCCTCGCCCTTCCGCCGCCGGCTTCCGGCGATGGCGCGACCCTGCGGGTTCAATGCAAACAAGATAGCCCGTGCCCCGTCGCTTTCGATTGCGCAGCGCAGATCGACGGAACGATCTATCAAGGCAGTCTTCCCGAGCCGATCCCCAAGCACGGAGCGAGATCCTATACGATGAAGGAGATTCAAGATCTCATGGGATGGGGGTCTTGGGGGGGCAAGGGTCGGTTGGAATGCTCCTTGCGCTCCGATGCTGCCATCGGAGCGCAGGTTTGGACGCGTTCGGGGGATGGAGTGCTCGTCAACAACAGCGCGATGATTCGAAGCGTTCGCAAGGACGGGATTTATCGAGCGGATATCGAATCGATCCCCTCGCCGGATTCCACCGACGAATCGAATATCAGGATTCGCTGCAACTCGGATGCGGGGGATTGCCCCGATACGCTGTTCGTATGCTATTTGGATAACGGGAAAAGGCTGTCCCGTTGGAATTTGGGGCAAATCGACCGCCGAACGACAAGGCATCTGCAATCAGAAGAACTCGCCTCCAAGATAGGGCATCGGTGGGAAGGGATGGGCCTTGGCTGCGAGATCAGCTCGAAAGGAAGGTTCACCGTGCAGGTGCTGACCCGGACGGGAGGCGGCGGAGCCTTGGTCAACAACAGCGCAACGGGTGAGTGAGGGCGAAGCCGGTTTGTCTGTCTTGTCTTTCGGGTGTAGCGTGGGGGTGGCGGGATGAATCCCTCCTAAGATTCCTCGGGGAATGGGTCTTTTCAAGAATATCCGCGTCGCCCGCTTTCCATCGCCCGCGCGTCATATTCGAATGACGAGGCCTGCGAGCGATGCCCCGGGGTATCCCTTTCGCCATTTTCCTCTCTCGGGCGATATTCCGATCGATCATCTCCTTGCGGCAATATCCGATGAGTGCAAGGCGATTTCTTTCTTCCTTTTCTTTCTTCCTTCCTTCCTTTGAGATATCCTCGATCCGATTACCGATCGCGAGCGAAGGTGATCGATCGGTTTTCATCGACTCTTTCCATCACGCCCATAGACTCGGTCGATTGCATCGATAAAGACCTCGGCTTCGGGGCATCGGCTTCGAGCGATACCCTCCAAGGGGAGCGCGCTTGGCTTATCGGCGCATCGGTGGTAGGTTGTCATATACGCTTGGCGCGTGAAGCGCAGCGCCCAAGGGTTGGCCAAGGATAAGGAGTTGGCCAAGAAATTCGCTGCACAACCAACGCTATCGGAAACGAGAAATCCTCATCGAGAGCTCCGACGGGGATTCTTTGAATGGGAATTTTGTCGAAAGCCAATCGGCGAAGCGGCTAGAAGGAGAGCGAGCCGACGGCGTTGTTGTTGACCAAGGCTCCGCCGCCACCGGTACGGGTCAGGATCTGGGCCGTGAAGGGGGCATCGGAGCGCAGTTCGCAGCTAAGCTCCGCGCCACTCCAGCGATGGCCGATGATATCGGCCAGTTCCGATGTTTGTAGGTGCTTGACGGTGTGGCGTTCGATGATCCCCAAATCGCCGTAGTATCCGATGCCATCGTCCTCGAAGCAGGCGATCGTGGTCGAGGTGCAATCTTGGGGATAGGGTGCCCGACAGCGGATGCGGATATTCGAGAGATCCACCTCGTCGGGGCCGGGGATCGATTCGATATCCGCCCGATGCACTCCCTCGATATCGACGCTCGGGATATATGCGCTGTTGTTGACCAATACGCCATCGCCGGAGCGGGTCCAGACTTGGGCGGTGACGCGATCCTCGCTGTGCAAAGCACACCCCAATCGTCCCGTTCCGGATCTCATCGCTCCGGTGATATCGGTGATATCCGATGCGCTCAGTCTTGCGATTCCCCAAGCGGGGATGGGTTCGGGCAGTCCGCCCCTGAAACTCGTGCCGTCGGTTTGCGCATTGCAGACGAGGAATACCTCGCATTCGCTTTGCTGTCGGCAGCCGATGCTGATCATCGCCTGATCCACCACGGAGGGGGGCGGGATGGCCAGAGCCAGGGTTTGTACCGGCCACCAATAGCGCGGATCGCCTCTATCCGAGTAATCGTCGCCGCCTCTTCCCAAGATCGTGTCGATATCGCTCATCATCACGGTCATGATATCCGAGACGCCGGTGTAGTTGCCGCCGTCGGCGAGAAGGGTGATGTTCACGCCGCGGCTTTGGAAATCATCGCTCACGGTCAGATAGACGCTCTGCGGGGTCTTGAAATCCGAGGGGGTGAAGGACAGTGTGCCTTGGTTGCCGGGAGTGGCGATATCGGTGTCGAGGGTCATGCCCGCAACGCTCGAAGGCAAGGAGATGGCAACCCTCACCGGGGCGCTCGGGAAGACCGAGAGGTTGACCGTGAATTTCATTCTCGGCTCGGCGAATCCTGCCGACATCGGTTGCGAGGTGATCAGCGAGGGGGAGTCGTTGTCATCCACGCTCACCGATGCTGCGGCTTTCAGCCCCTCGTAGTTCCCGCCCGTGGCCGAAAACGACAATCTTTCCACCTCGTCGGTCGTATTGTCGTCCTCGTGCGCAGATACGCTCACCATCCGGGAGCCGTTGAAATTCGAAGGGGAGAAGGTCAGGGTGTTCTGATTGCCATCCGCCAAGGAATTGGTATCGAGGGTCACGCTCTCGCCGGTGACATCCAAGGTGACCGTGACATCGGCCGTGGGGCGGTTGAGCAATCTCAAGTAGAAATCGTTCGTCGAACCCTCGTCGACTTCGACCGGGGCGCCGGTGATCGTGAACCCGGGAATATCGGTGATGGGGATTGCGCCTCGCTCGGCTTCGTCGACTCTCACCTGAACTCGGGTGACCAAGCCGTCGTAGCCGCCGCCTTTGGCCGAGATGGTGATATCCGCGGGATCGTCGTCGGTATCGTCCACATCCGGCACCCCGTTCACCGTGACGTTGCGCGCTCTCCTCCAGTTGGAGGGGGTGAAGATCAGATTCGAGGGGGACAAAGCGGTATCCGAATCGCCGTTGTCGAAGGTCAATATGACATTCCCGAGCGGCTGGGTATCGAGTCGCACGGCAAAGACGGCGCTCGAGCTCTCATCGATGGTCAAGGCGGCGGGGAGGGCTTCCAGCCCCGGGGTGTCGTTGTCGCTCACCTCGACCGGCATGCTGCCGGTGATCACGAAATCGGTGGCGGTGCCATGGAACGACACATTCGCCCGATCCGAGACCGCATCGTCATCCTCGGAGGCGCTGACCGAGACGGTTCGATCGACATTCCAATCATCGGGGGTGATGGTCAGCGTGTTCTGATTGCCATCGGTTCGGGGGTCGGTATCGAAGGTCACGTCGGTGCTGCCGCTTCCGGATAGGGTAATCATCACGCTCTCGGGCGGCTCTTCGCTCCCCCGCACGGTGAAGGTCGCGCTCGACCCCTCGTCGAGTTCGAGCCAAGAAGTGGAAGGGAAGGACAGTTCGTGAGTGACCGTGACCGGCGGCGAGGTCGCCTCGGAGTTGCTGTCGGTTACCGAGACCTGCACGTTGCCGAAGATCCGCTCGCCGTTCAAGGTTCCGGCCAAGGAGATGGTTCCGCTTTCCCCTTCTTCGTCCTCATCCTCGGCGGCGCTGACGGTGACCGTCTGATCCCTGTCCCAGTTAGAGACCGTGAAGATTAGCCTCTCGGGGGAGAGGGTGATGTCGGGGCTGCCGCTCACCGTCAGATCCAAGGTCGTGTCTTCGTCGATCGGTCGATTTTTCAGCCTCGCGGTGAAGGTGTTGTCGCTTCCCTCGACGACGGTCAATGTCGTCGCCGAGAGGGTGATTTGGGGGATATCGTTATCCACCACCCAGACCGATAGATTGCCGACGATGCCCTCGTATTCGGCGCCCGAAGCCGTCAGCGAGACGGTGGCGGGATCGTCGTCGAAGTCGTCGTCCTCGGCGGCGCTGATCGTGACCGTGCGATCGGTGCTCCAGTCGGAGGGGGTGAAGGTCAAACTCGATGAGGAGAGGGTCACACCGGGATTCGACGAGACCAATTCCAAGGTGATATCCGTACTCGGCCGCACGGCCAGCATCACCGTGAATTCCCCGGTATCGCCCTCGACCATCGACAGACTGTTCGGCGAGACGGTCAGCCCCGGAGTGTCGTTATCGGTCACCGAGACTTGCATGCTGCCGGTGATATCGGTGTAGTCGGCGCCCGATGCCACGAGGAAGACGGTGGCGGCGTCGTTATCCAAGTCATCGTCTTCGGCGGCGCTGACCGTGACGGTCTGCACGGTGTTCCAGTTGGTGGTATCGAAGGCAAGGATCGAAGGCGAGATCGTTATGTCGTCGCTGCCGCTTGCGGTCACGGCGACGCTTACGTTCCAGCTCGGCTTCGAGTTCAATTTCACGACGAAGATGCCATCTTCTCCTTCGGTCAGCCCTAAGGCCGAGGGGTTGATGTTCAAACCGCGAGTATCGTTGTCGCTCACATCCACCTGTACGGTGCCGGTGAGTCCTTCGTAGTCGGCGCCCGAAGCGACGAGGGAGACGATGGCGGTATCCATCGCGATATCGTCGTCCTCGGCGGCGCTGACCGTGACGGTCTTCGGCGTATTCCAGTCGGCGCTCGTGAAGGTCAGACTCGTCGGGGACGCTCTCACGTCCTCGCTGCCGCTCGTCGTCAAATCGATGGTCACATTCCCGCTCGGCTGCACCGCCAAGCTCATCGCGAGGAGTCCGCTACCCCCCTCGGGCACCGGCAATGTCAGGTGGGAGAGGATCAATCCCGGGGTATCGTTGTCGGTGATCGATATATCGACGCTGTCGGTGACGCCGTCGAAATCGGCTCCCGAGGCCGAAAGCGAAACATCGGTGCTCTCTGAGATCCCGTCGCTATCCTCGGCCGCCGCAACCGTGACCGTCTGCTGCGTGCTCCAGTCGGAGCGGGTGAAGGTCAGGCTCGATGGGGATAGGGTGATATCGGTGCTTCCGCTGCGGGTCAGGTCGATGGTGACGTCACCGCCGGTCGGCTGAGCGTTCAGCTTCACCGAGAAGGTGCCGTTGCCTCCTTCCGTCACTCCCAAGTCCCGGGGAGCGACGATCAACTCCGGCTCGTCGTTGTCGGTGATCGATATCTGCACGCTGCCGCTGACGACACCGTACTCGCCGCCCGAAGCATTCAACGCGATGCTCCCGGCATCCGCCGCTCCGTCGTTATCCTCGGCGACGCTCACCGTGACGGTTTGGGCCGAGTCCCAGTTCGATCTCGTGAACGTCAGCGTGTTTTGTCGGCCGTTCGCGAGCGGATCGGTATCGACGCTCACGTCGGGGTTGTCGTTCGAGGTCAGTTCAAGGGTGACCGCTTGAGTCGGCTGCGTCGCCAGCGTCACGGTGAAGGATTCTTCATCCCCCTCGTCGATGGTCAGGCTCGCCGACGAGAGGGTCAATCCGGGGGAGCCGTTGTCGGTGATCGTCACCTTCAGGCTGCCGCTGACACTGCCGTAGCCGGCCCCCGAAGCCGTCAGCGAAACATTGACGACATCCTCTTCCACATTGTTGTCATCGGCGGCGGCGGCGGTGACGGTTTTCGGGATAGACCAATCCGAAGCGGTGAAGGTCAGGCTCGAAGGGGATAGGCTCACATCGGCGCTGCCGCTCGCGACCAAGCCGACGGTCACATCAGCGGTGGGTTGGGTGTTCAATCTCACGGTGAAGGTGCCATCGTCCCCTTCGGTCAATCCCAAGGTCGAGGGGCTGATGGTCAGCCCGCGGGTATCGTTTTCGATCGTCTGGATCTGCAAACTGCCGGTGATGCCGCCGTAGTTGGCTCCATAAGCGGTCAGCGTGATGTTGGCGATGTCACTGACGGCATCGTCGTCCTCGTAGGCGGTGACTTCGATTTTTTTGGGCGAGTCCCAAGTGTTGGCCAGGAAGTTCACTATGGTCGGGGAGATGAGCAAGTCATCGCTGCCGCTTTGGGACAACTCGACCCTCACCGGGCTATCCGGCTGGATCGCCAATCGCACCGTGAAACTTTCATCGCCCCCTTCGGCGACTTTCAGGCTCCCGGACGGGACGAGGGTCAGTCCGGGGGTGTCGTTGTCGGTTACGTTGACCTGCACGCTGCTACTGACCTTGTCGAAGTCGGCTCCCGAGGCGACGAACGAAAGGCTGGCGCTATCGTTGAATCCATCATCGTCCTCGGTGGTGCTGACGGAGACGACTTGAGGCGTATTCCAGTTGCCGCTCGTGAAACTCAATTCATCCGTGGACACACCCACGTCGTCGCTGCCGCTTTGGGTTGCATTGACGGTGACGTTGCCGGTCGGCTCTGCGGATAACTTGACGGTGAGGTCATCGCTGCCTCCCTCCGTCAGCCCCAAGGTCGAGGGATCGAGGATCAACTCGTGGCTTTCATCGTCGCTGACCTCGACGGCGAGGCTCCCGGAGACGTTGTCGTAGTCGGCCCCGGAGGCGGCAAGCGAGATGCTCGCGCTGTCGTCGTTGGCATCGGCATCTTGGGTGGCATTGACCGTGACGACTCGAGTCGTGCTCCAGTTCGAAGGAGTGAAGGCCAAAGTCGCCGGGGATAGCGTTACATCGTCGCTGCCGCTGATGGTCAAGGAGACGCTGACATTTCCGCTCGGCTCGATGGCCAGTCTCACGGTGAAATCTCCGCCGGCACCCTCGTCGATCGTCAATTTCCTGGTCGAGAGGGTCAAACCCGGGGAGTCGTTGTCGGTCACCGTCACATCCAGACTGCCGGTGATATCGGCGTAGTCGGCCCCGGAGGCGGCAAGCGAGATGCTCGCGCTATCGCTGCTGCCATCATCGTCTTCGGCGGCGCTTGCGGTAACGGGTTTGGGGGTGCTCCACTGCCAAGGTTCGAAGGTAAGGCTGGTAGGAGACAAGGTCACGTCGGAACTGCCGCTCGACGTCAAGGTGATGGTCACGTCCCCGGTCGGTTCCGCAGCCAGTCTTACGCTGAAGGTTTTATCGGCTCCTTCCGTCAGCCCCAAATCCGAAGAGGGGTCGGTGATCAGCCCCGGGTTGTCGTTTTCCGTCACGTTGATTTTTACGCCGGCGCCGATATTGTTGTAGTTGCCCCCCGAAGCCCCGAGCGAGATCGACAAACTATCCGCTTGGGCATCATCGTCCTCGGCGGCGCTGACCGTGATGGTCTGCGGCGTATTCCAGTTCGAGCCCGAGAAGGTAAGGCTCGCAGGAGAAAAGGTCACGTCGGCGCTGCCATCCCCCCTGACCACGATGACGCTGACATCCCCGCCCGTCGGCTGAGCGGTCAGACTCACCGCCAATGCACTGTCGGATCCTTCGGTCACCGACAAGGTGGAGGCGACTTTCAATCCGAGATCGTCGTTATCGGTCGCGTTGATCTTCACCGATGACGTGACCCCGGCGTAGTTGGCTCCGAAGGCGGCGATGTTGATATTGAACGACCCTTCGGCTCCGTCATCGTCCTCGGCGATGCTCACCGTGACGGTTTGAGCCGAATCCCAGTTCGACGGGGTGAAGGTCAAACTCGCCGGGGAGACACTCCCTTGACGGTACGACGGTAGCAGTCCCACCGTTACATTACCATTCGGACGCTGGGACAACTTCACGCTGAAATTCTTCGATTCTCCTTCGCCGATCGTCAACGACGAGTGGGAAAGGACCAATCGTTTATCGAGAACCGATACCTTCACCCCGTCGGAGATGGCTGCATTCCCGAAGTAGGTGCCGACAGCCGTAAACGAGATGTTCGCGGCATCGTCGATGGTATCGGCGTCTTCCGAGGTATCCACCGTGACCGTTTGCGCCGTATCCCAGTTGGAAGATGTGAAGGTCAATGTCGTCGGAGAAATCTCCACATCGCTGCTGCCCGCCTTGATCAAAGAGACGGTCACGTTACGGTTTTCGGGGGTCGTATTCGGTTCGTCGAGAGGCTTGCTTCCCAGCTTGACGGTGAAGGTTGCGCTACCTCCTTCGGTGATATCCAATTCATCGGATGAGAAGACCAAAGGATTCTGTTCGTCGTTCTCGGCGACGGTGATCGTATCGTAATCGGCCGGTTCCCCGAAGAAAGTGGTTACCATCCTGGTTTGATAGTTCTGATCGTCTCTATCCCAAAGTGCAAGGTAGGTCGTGGTTTGCGGCGTATTCCAGTTTTGGGGGGTGAATGTGAAACTATTGCTTTCGCCGTTGGGTCGAATCATCTTGCCGCCAAGCTGCGAGATGTTATGAATGATCGTCTGATTCTCGGAAGGGGCGGCGGAGAGGCTGATGCTGAAGGTGACGCTTTCGCCTTCTTCGATGGTTACATCGCCGGTGGGGACTCGAACGATATTCGGGCGGTCGTTATCCGATATGTAGATATTCGAACTATGGGTGAAGTTGTTGTAGTCCCCTCCCTTGGCCAAGATCGAGAGGGTCGATTCATCTTGGTTTCCGTCATCGTCTTCGGCGGCGCTCACCGTGAAAACCTGCGCCGTATCCCAGTTGGAGGATGTGAAGGTCAGGCTGGAGGGAGAGAAGGTCACATCCGATCCGCTTTCCGCCGATAGATTGACGATTACATTACCGCCGACCGGCTGCGCGGACAGTTTCAAATCCAGCGTCGCCTCGCCTCCTTCGGCCATGGACAAAGAGTTGTATTTGAAATGACCGACACGTGCCGAAATGATGAATTTGCGCGGATCATCGTCGGTGACATGGGTATCCATGCTGCCGGTGATGCCGTTGTATTCGCTATATCGGTCGGCCCCGGTGGCCGAAAGGCCGATCGTTCCAAACTCCGGGTTCCCGTTCAAGTCGCTGCCTGCGCTTAGCGTGACGGTTTGGGCCGAGCTCCAATTCGAAGAGGTGAAAGTCAGGCTCGATGGTGACATGCTGACATGACCAAGCGTCGTCGGCAGTGTCAGATTCACCGTTACATCCTTCACATTCCCTATTGCCGGCTGCGTTTTCAGTTTCACCGAGAAGGTCTTTTCGTCTCCCGATTCCGCCAATACCAAGGACGAGGGGCTGATGGTCAACCCGACGGTATCGTTGTCGTTGATATAGGTTTGAAAGTAAGTCCTGGCCTGACCGTAATCGGCACCCGAGGCCGCAAGGAGCACCGGTCCCCCACCTTGAACCCCGTCGTCTTCTTCGAGGGCTGTTACCTCGACGGTCTGAGGTGTTTGATAGTTGGAAGATGAGAAGGTCAGTCTCGACGGGGAAAAACTCAATTCTCTGATATAGGTTACCACGTCCACCGTCACATTCCCGCCGACGGGCCACGTCGACAAACGCACGGTGATGGATTCGCTTTGACCTCCTTCGTTCAGTATCAAACCGTTCGCATGGTTCAAATCGCCGACGATCACTTGGGCGGTATGTTTATCGTCGATAACGATCTTTACATCGGTGCTGACGCCCTCATAGTCGGCCTCCGACCCTGTGAGCGTGATCGTTGCGATATCATCGACGGCATCCGGATCATCGACGGTTCTCACCGTGACATTCTGTGGCGTATTCCAGTTGGAGGCGGAGAAGACCATGCTCGAGGGAGAAAAACTCATGTCGGAACTACCGCTCTTCTTGGTCAGGCTGACGACCACCCTCCATCCCTTCGGCGGTGTGGCCAACGCCACCGCCAAGGTTTTGGTGGTCCCTTCCTTTACCGTGAAGGTGGAAGCGACATCGAATCCGGGATCGTCGTTATCCGCAACGGCGATCGGATATTGAAATGGCGATATCCCGCTTCCTCCCGACGAAGGGATGAATGAAATACTTTCGGATTCATCGGAGGAATCATCGTCCTCGGCCGCTGTGACGGTGATGGTTCTTGTCACAGTACTCGGCGAGGCGGGAAAGGATAAAGACGAGGGAGAAAAGGTCACATCCGAGCTGCTGCTCGATAGATTGAATGTCACCAAGGAGGAAGAAGTAACCGTAAGGGTAAAGGTTTTGGAGGAGCCCTCGTTGATCGTGAACTGGCCGCTTTGGGGATTGAGTGCCGTTCGCACCTGCCCGTATGCGCCGGAGGCTGCAAGCACCGACAAGGAGCAAAGAAGGGAAAGGACGAGTCGTTTCATCGGACGGCTCCGTTATGCTTGTTCATCGCCATGTTTGAAAATGATTTTTTCCGGTACCCTTTTCCGATACCCGAGGTGACCTGAAAAAAGGCGATATTCGATCCTTGGCAATGTCATCATCGGCCAGATCGACCGATATCGGCGTTTATGAAAGCCCGAACACCGAAGTAAAGACGTTACTCTTGGCCGAGACCCTTCGAAAAACGATGTTCGTTTTGCGCCCTTTCAACGGTCGTTTCATCGGCCACTTCGGTGGATCGTTTCGGATGATGTAATACTATCACCCCGTGAACCAAAAGGCAAAGAAAAAAGCCCGAAACCGAGCCGATATGCGCATGGGCGAAGATCGACGAAAGCGGTGGCGAAGAGCCCTCGAACGACCGAGGCTTGGGGCGTCGAGATCGCCCGGCTCGACGATCCATCGAAAAGCGAAAAATTCGATCGATCGTGCGGCATACCGGCCTGATCTCGATCGGACCGCCATCGATCAGGCTACCATCTTGCATCCGATGCCGGATCATCGATGTCGAGTCGATTTTTTCGCCGGACGATTCGGCAACTCGGCCCCCCATCGATGCCCGATGGAGAACTTCGAATCATGATGGCCGCCGAAGCCGAAATCGATGGCGCCCTTTCATCCGATGTGCATTTCGATATGCATGCGATCTCCTCCTATCCCATCGCATCGAAGCCAAGAGCGACTCATAAAGGGTGGTTTTGTCGATGAACGAAGCGAATGCCGATCGAAAACCGCAAATGACCCGGGCGGGGTTGGCTCCGACCCATGCGGTGCTGGCCGTCGACGAATACGGGGCACAGCGCGAGCTGCATGTTGCGGGGGAGCGTCCGCTGACGCTCAAAGTGGATGGGCGAGAGATCGTTACCTTGATGACTTTGGGCACCCATCCAGAAGCCTTGGCTCTGGGTTATCTGCGCAATCAGCGACTGTTCGAGAATATCGAGGATATACGCTCGGTGGAGGTCGACTGGGATCGAGAGCGGGTCGATATCTCCACCGTCAGCGGCAAAGGCATCGCCGATCCCGAGCGCAAGCTGGAAGGTCGTATCGTTACCACTGGCTGCGGTCAGGGGACGGTTTTCAGCTGTACCTTGGATAAGGTCTACGAAACGCGTTTGCCGCCGATGCGCCTGACTCAGTCGGGGATTTATGCGCTGCTCGAGGCGATGGCCGCTTACAACGCGATCTATCGACAAGCCGGTGCGGTGCACGGGTGCGCCTTGTGTCACGGCTCGAATATCTTGAGTTTCATCGAGGATGTGGGCAGGCATAACGCCGCGGATGCGATTTCCGGGCTGATGTGGCTCGATTCCATCAGCGGGGCGGATAAGGTTTTCTACACCACCGGAAGGCTCACCTCGGAGATCGTGATGAAGGCGGCGTTGATGGGGATTCCGGCGATCGTTTCCCGCTCGGGCGTGACGCAGATGGGTTTGGAGTTGGCCGAGGCGCTGTCGGTGATGATGGTGGCGCGGGCCAAAGGGCGGCATTTTCTCGTCTATCACGGTGCCGATCGGATCGAATTCGATGCCATCCCCGTCAAGCGGCAAGTGCTCGATCGAGGATCCGCCTCAAGCCTCGATCCCCGGCGAGGCGTCGC
The DNA here is from genome assembly GCA_000583135.1 of Thioalkalivibrio sp. HK1. Classification (GTDB taxonomy): domain Bacteria; phylum Pseudomonadota; class Gammaproteobacteria; order HK1; family HK1; genus HK1. Next base: position 44,715 of record JFBG01000038.1, on the reverse strand, counting down.
TATCCCCGAAGCCCCTTGACGAGGAAGCGGCGGCGGATGGCGGTCGAAGCCTTTTGTGAATACTCGCGCGAATGCTCCCGCGAATGCTGGTGAATATTCGATCGTCCGCTCGACCTTGAAAGCATCGCTCGAACAAGCCGCTTTCGGAGTCAAGCCACCGCTCGGCGACAACCCAAGGATTCGATGAACCGATGCGCTTTCGCTTCACCAAAATGCACGGAATCGGCAACGATTTCGTGGTGGCCGACGCCCTTCGTACCCCGTTGCCGGATGCGAGCCGGATTCGCTTTCTTGCCGACCGCCGTCGAGGCGTGGGTTGCGATCAGATATTGCTGGCGGTGCCCCCGACCGACCCGAGCGACTCCGAGGCGGATTTGGGGGTGGCGATCTTCAATGCCGACGGCTCCAGAGCCGGGCATTGCGGGAACGGAATGCGCTGCATGGCGCTTTTCGCTCGACAGAGCGGGCTTGTGGACAAAGACGAGATGATCCTCGAGATCATCGACCCCCCGATATCCGATCGCTCGATGCCGATGCCTTCCCATCGAGTGCGGGCCACCATCGATCCCGACAAGACGGTGAGGGTGGAGATGGGGACCCCCCGCTTCGAACCGGAGGCGATTCCGATCGCGATCCCCCGCTACGAGCCCGTACAAAGCAAGCGCGAGCCCGCGCAAGATAAGAGCGGCGATCCATCGCAAAGCGAGCCCGGCCCGAGGCAATCGAATATTTCCCTCATGGATGCGGATGGGCTTCATTGCCTCGTGATCGCCGGCGAGCCCTTGCAATTCGCCGCCCTTTCGATGGGTAATCCGCATGCGGTGCTGCGAGTTGCGGATACGGATGCCGCGCCCGTTCGCCGTATCGGCGCCGCCTTGCAGGATCATCCTTTTTTTCCCCAAGGGGTGAATGCGGGATTCATGCAGATCGTCGCCCCGGATCGCATTCGCCTGCGGGTTTTCGAGCGGGGAGTGGGGGAGACCCCCGCTTGCGGTTCGGGGGCTTGTGCGGCGGTGGTGGCAGGAAGGCGAAGCGGCGATCTCGCCGATGGGGTGCAAGTCGAGTTGCCCGGTGGCATCGTCGAGGTCTCTTGGCCGAAAGAGGGCGAGACCGTGCATCTATCGGGGACGGCGACCAAGGTCTTCGAAGGAGAGATCGATCTATGAACGGATTGGAGCCTTTTTCGCAAGTCTTACGATCCTTGGGCAGATCCTTTGATCGATCACGGCCGCCGATCGCATCCGCCTCCCGATTCGATCGCCTGCCTGCGCGCTTTATTGATGCCCCCGTGCGCCCGAGCCGCCGCTCGATCACCCTTACGATCACCCGATAACAGGAGCTCGACGTGTCGGCGCCCGCATCGAAGCCCCCCGATTTCGGATCGAAGCCCGATCCATCGCTCGATCCCGTCGTTCTTTTTTGTCGGCATATCGAGAGAATCCGAGGTCTTTCCGCCCATACCGTGGCCGCCTACCGCCGCGATCTCGGGGCTTTTCACGCTTTTTTTTCGATGAAATCTTCGGCTTCGACGATCCCCCCATCCGATCCAGCGGCGCAAGGGATGCAGCGTCGCCCGGGCGAGCCTTCATCGGATATGGCTTGGGGGGGCATCGATTGGAAGGCGGTGCGAGTGGAGGATGTGCGGGAATTCGCAGCCTCGAGGCATCGCGCGGGTCAAAGCGGGCGTTCGATAGCCCGGAGCCTTTCGGCGTTGCGCACCTTCTTCGATTTTTGCATCGGACAGGGCGATGTCGATCACAACCCGGCGCGCTCGGTCTCGGCCCCGAAATCCGCGCGGCGGCTACCGGGGGTGCTCGATGTGGATCGCGCTTGTGCGCTGGTCGCCATCGAGGGCGACGATCCTTTGAGCCTGCGAGATCGCGCCCTGTTGGAACTCGCCTATTCCTCGGGCCTGCGTCTTTTCGAGCTCTGCGCTCTCGATCTCGGCGATGTCGATCTGGCGGAAGGGATCGTGCAGGTGGTCGGCAAGGGGCGCAAGGAGCGGCGGGTTCCGGTCGGAAGCCACGCTTGCGAGGCGATTCAAAAGTGGCTGCCGGCGCGCAAGGGTATCGCTCACATCGGGGTCGAAGCGCTCTTCGTCAGCCTTCGAGGTCGCCGGATCTCGCCCCGCTCGGTGCAGATGCGATTTTCCCGTCGCTCGCTCGAGCGCGGCATCGGGATCAACGCTTACCCCCATCTCCTGCGACATTCCTTCGCCACACATATGCTGGAATCGAGCGGGGATCTGCGGGCGGTGCAAGAACTCTTGGGTCATGCCGATATTTCGAGCACGCAGATCTATACCCATCTCGATTTTCAGCATCTGGCGCGGGCTTATGATCGGGGGCATCCGAGGGCGAAAAAGAAGTGACTTTTTCCATCGATCCCGCCGGATATCGGCGCTCGGATTTCGCTTCTTTCGATGGCATTCGTAGGCATTCGTAGGCGGCTTCGATCGGCATCGTATCGGAAGAAGAAGCCTTGAAGCGCATAAAAGCGCATAAAAGCGCATAAAAGCGCATAAAAGCGCATACAAAGGCGGCGAGTCATCAAGGGTGAAAATCAAGATCGCATCTAGAAGCGTTCGATGCGCATTCGAATCACTACCGGATCGCTTGGCCGGACCGCTTGGACAATGGCCTTTATGATCCGCACCGACCGCCTGCGGCTTTTCGAGCGATCGTCTCGGCTTCGAAGCGATTTCGCCGACGAAGCGCAAAAGCCCTCCGCGATGAGGGGTATTTCCGATATCGGGGCGTAAGAGAAAGAGGTTAGGAAGGATGCCTATCGATGAGTGATTTCGGCGGCATTTTGGGCGAGGCGGCAGGGTTGCTTGTGGCGCTGGATCCCGATTTGATGGAGATCATCGGTCTTTCGCTGCGCATCACTTTGGTTTCCTTGGTGATTGCCTGCTTCATCGGTCTGCCGGTCGGAGCGCTGGCGGGAGCCTTCGCCTTTCCCGGGCGCAGCGCGCTGATCGTTCTTCTCAATACGCTGATGGGGCTGCCGCCGGTGGTGGTGGGGCTGATCGCCTACCTGATCCTTTCGGCCTCCGGTCCCTTGGGTCCGCTCGGCCTGCTCTATACCCCGGTGGCGATGATCATCGCGCAGACGATCCTCATCACCCCGATCGTCGCCGCCCTCACCCGACAAGTGGTCGAGGATCTGCATCTTGAATACGCCGAGCAGTTCGCATCGATGCAAGCGGGGAAGATCCGCCGCATCCTCGAACTGATGAAGGATGCGCGCTACAGCCTGTTGACCGCGGTATTGGCGGGTTTCGGCCGGGCGATCTCCGAGGTCGGGGCGGTGATCATCGTCGGGGGGAATATCAACCACGTCACGCGGGTGATGACCACGGCCATCGCCCTCGAGACCTCGAAAGGGAATTTGCAGCTCGCTCTGGCGCTGGGGATCGTTTTGCTGCTGTTGGCGGTGATGATCAATGCCGGGGTGATGGCGCTGCGGGCCTTCGCCGAGCGCTCCGCCTTGGCATGAACATGAACCCACGAAAGGATGGCCGGGATTTTTCAAACCATGTCCGAAAGCGCGATCGATCTCTTCGCTCCGGCGGCGCATGATTCGCCTTCGAAAAACGCGGCAACGACAACCGATGGTCGTCGGGTATCCGAGCCTTCGAAGTCGAAAGACGGAATAGCCTTGGAGCCGCAATCGCCGCTGATGGAGACTCGAGGCCTTTGCTTCGAGGCCGGGGGAAAGTGGCTGTTGCGCGATATCGATATCGATATTCGCAGCGGGCGTCGCACGGTGATCATGGGGGCCAACGGTGCGGGCAAGAGCCTGCTCCTGCGTTTGCTGCACGGCTTGGTGCGACCCACCGCCGGGGAGGTGCGCTGGCAGGGTCGCAGGCTCGATCGAGCCGCCCGTCGTCTGCAAGCGATGGTTTTCCAACGACCGGTGATGCTGCGGCGCTCGGTGCGGGGAAATCTGCGTTTTGCCCTTGCGGTGCGCGGCATCGGGGGCTCGGAGCGTGCCGAGCGCGAGACCAAGGCCCTTGCGCGGGCTCGCCTTGCAGATCAGGCGGACCGTCCGGCGCGATTGCTTTCCGGTGGCGAGCAGCAGCGTCTTTCGCTGGCGCGGGCGTTATCGACCTCCCCGAGGATGCTTTTCCTGGACGAGCCGATGGCGAGCCTCGATCCGGCATCGACCCATGCGGTCGAGTCCTTGATCGAGCAAGCCCACGCCGAGGGGGTCGCCATCGTCTTGGTGACCCACGACAAGGGGCAGGCGCGTCGGCTCGGGGATGACCTGATCTTTCTCCATGCGGGCAGGGTCGTCGAAGCAGGCCCGGTATCGCAGCGATTGGATGATCCCCGTTCGCCGGCGATGCGCGCTTGGAGCGAAGGTCGCCTCTATCTCGAGGGCGAGTGAAGCGTGCGAGATTTTGGAACGCTCGCCGTTCGATGCCGATTCGGATATCCATCGGGCACTGCCGGGCGCCATCGGGTCCGGCTTCGAAAACCCTCTTCATTCAAAGGAATATCGCCGTGTTCGGATCGTCGACGGCCTTGCCGTCTCGCCGTGGATTCTTTCCAAGCATCGGGCTTTATCCGCTCCTCGCCGCTTTGGCCCTCTCGATCTTAATGGGTCTGTCTTCGCTCGCCTTCGCCCAAGAGAACGACTCGCCCTTTATCATCGTCCAATCGACGACATCGACCCGGAACTCCGGTCTTTTCGAGCATCTGCTACCGCTCTTTCAGGCCGATACCGGTATCGAGGTCAGGGTGGTGGCGGTGGGTACCGGTCAGGCGCTGCGCAATGCTAAAAACGGAGACGGGGATGTTCTGCTGACCCATTCCAGGATCGACGAAGAGCGTTTCGTGGCCGAGGGTCACGGGGTCGAGCGCTTCGATGTGATGTACAACGATTTCATCATCGTCGGACCGGCTCGGGATCCTGCGGGGATCGAAGGTCAAGACGATGCGCCCTCGGCGCTATCGATGATCGCCGATACGAAACGACCCTTCGCTTCTCGAGGTGACGACAGCGGAACCCACAAGGCGGAACTGCGATTGTGGCGGATGGCCGGGGTGGATGTGCAGGCGGCTTCGGGTCGTTGGTATCGGGAAACGGGCTCGGGGATGGGAACGACGCTCAATATCGCGGTGGGGATGGATGCCTATGCGCTGACGGATCGCGCCACTTGGATCGCCTTCGGCAACAAAGGGAATCATCGGATATTGGTGCAAGGCGATCCGAGGCTGTTCAACCAGTACGGGATCATCCTTGTCAATCCCGATCGTCATCCCGGAGTCAAAGCGAAACAAGGACGGCGATTCGTGGATTGGATCCTATCGAGCACCGGACAGGAGGCGATCGCCTCGTATCGCATCGACGGGCAGCCTTTGTTCTTTCCGAATGCGAAGCGGTGAGAGGGGCATTCAGCACTATTGATAGATACTATCGATAGACGATAGTCTCATAAGACATCGATGGAACGCCATTCGGCGAGAACCAAGCAACGACGATCACCCGAACGACACCCAGGGGGTAAGAAAAAATGCGATCACCGAAAAAGACCCTTGCCGATCTTAGGTCATCGATACGCTCGCCGGTGGCGGCGACGATGTGCATCATCGGATGTTTTTTTCTGCCGGCGCAGACCTTTGCCGCGCAAGAGCCGGATCGGGTTTCGATCCTCTCCGACGCCGATATCGAATCCTGGGGGCAAGATGCCGGACAGGATATGTGGAAGGAGAGGATATTCAGCGGCCAAACGATCTACGAGGCGGTGGAGATTTCCGAGCGTCCGGCATTGCGGGCGACGAGCCGAAGTACCGCCTCGGTGCTTTATCTAGAGATCCGCGTCGATCTCGAGAAAACCCCTTATCTACACTGGGATTGGCGGATCGACAAGAGCATCCCCGGAGCCGATGAACGCACGAAGGAGGGGGACGATTACAGTGCGAGGGTCTATGTGGTTCGCTCTCATCCCATCCTTCGCTGGAAAACCCGAGCCGTCAACTATGTCTGGGCGGGCACCCAAGCCCAAGGCCAGACATGGCCGAGCGCCTATACCGACGCCTCCCATAATGTGGCATTGCAAAGCGGCGACACCCAAGCCGGCCAATGGATCAGCGAATGGCGAGATGTGCGGGCCGACTTCCAAAGCCTTCTCGGAGAAGATGCACGCACCATCGACGGAGTGGCGATCATGACCGATACCGACAACACCGGCGGCGAGGCCGTGGGTTGGTACAGGAATATTTTCTTTAGCAGTGAACCGGGTGAAGGGGAGTAGGGAGTGGTACTTTTCTTCTGAGGGTTATATCGGGCGGTGCCGAAACGAATCAATCGAGATTCAGTTGGGTGATGAGATATTCCTGACCCCGGTTGCCTTTTATCCGATTGCATGAAGAACAAAGCAGTTGAAGATTGTCGATATGATCGGTCCCGCCGACCGATTGGGCGATATAGTGATCGACTTCAAGATGGCGGAATTCGAATCGACTATGACAACCCGCACATTGACCGGTTTGTTTCCCGAATAAGTGTTTCTTGATCTCCGGTGAGTTATAGCGGGGGATTTTTCCGATATCGGTACGCTTTGGAATATCCGTTCGATGAATTACATTCGGTGAAAGGATGCCGAGATCATTCTTGATGCGACGTTTGACGAGTTCAACCGCTTTTTCGGAGATGTCAATCCCTATCCAGCGACGATAAAGTCCTTCGGCCGCCACGCAAGTGGTTGCACATCCGGCGAATGGATCGAGTACGATGTCACCTTCTTGACTTGATGCTTTGATAATGCGGCTTAATAGTGCAAGCGGTTTTTGAGTGGGATAGCCCGTTCTTTCTTTGGCTTGACTATTAACATAGGGGATATCAGTCCACCAATCATTGCAAGTCATTCCTTCTTCGGGGTAGTATATTCTTACCTTACCGGCGTCGACACGGATTCTACATCGTCTGCCATTTTCGTCGGTTTGTCGATAATGGCTATCTAGATATTTCTGACTGATTTTTAAGGAATATTCAAATCTGTAGTTTTCCGATTTACTATAAAATAAAATGATATCGTGTTTGGCTGCAAATTTCTTTTTGCTACGACCGCTAGTTGAATAACACCATACTATCTCGTTTCGAAAATTATCTTTTCCAAAAATCTTATCGAGAAGTATTTTTAGATAATGCGACATCGTTGGATCGCAATGCAAATAAAGTGAGCCTGTCGATGCAAGTACTCGATGACATTCGATAAGGCGCATGGCAAGATAGACAAGATACGATTTATCCGAATTTGATTCAGGTGCCCACCTAAGAAATTCACGAATGCGCGGGTATTTATCTCGCAGAATATCAATCCATGCTTCGTCTATATCCGAAAGTGTCCAAGTATCTTTGAACGCCGCACCGGCCGCTTCCGAACCTATAGGAGCGGCATAATCTCGTTTTGAGTTGAAAGGCGGATCAAGATAGATCAGATCAACCGATTCGGAGTTGAGTCTACGAAGAATATGTAAATTATCCCTGGTCCAGATAGTCGAATTTGCAAAATTTCTGGGGGGGGGGGGTAATAAGGTTTTTTGCTTTTCTTCTCATGGCGAATTTGTCAACCTCGTTGTTTGTTTTCAATATATTTGATATCAATCGAGGAGATCTTCTTCCGATAGCGCTCACATCGGGATTTCTCCGCTACGGCATCGGCTTCCACTTCGATGCTCGCTCTTCGATCAGCGCAGTATACACCCAAATCATCTCGGATTTGTCAAGCGGTTTTTGGCGCTTTGGCACTACCCGATGTGACCCTCTTATCTTCAGGACGAGGGACTCGAAAGTCGGCTTTGCTTGATCCTGGCCATGAAGGAGGCCGGGTGGTTCACAATGCCATCTCCTCGCCGACGCTCAGTTTCTTTTGGATGTAGGTCGAATGCGGAATGTGGAGGAGATCGGCGATGCGGCGGATCAGGTGCTCTTCGTAGCGATCCAAATCGCCGTCGGCGAAGGCCACGCGCCACAGCAGTTCCACGATATGCGCCTTTTGCTCGGCATCGAGCCGGCGGTTGATCGCTTGGGTGAACTCGTGCAGGGATACGACTTCATCCGCCCGACTCTCGCCTTTGGCGATCAAGGCCTGAGCTTCGCTCTCATCGAGCTGGAAGGCGCGCACCAAGGTTGCCACCACTGTCTTGCGCTCGTCGGGGTGGCTCGTTCGATCCGCCCGCATCACCTCGATGAGCAAGATGGCGGTTGCCAGTTCGTAATCGTGTTCCTGCTCGGCCGGATCGCCGGGCATCGGATTCGACAGGGATTCAAGCAAGGCTTTGATGCCCAGCCTTCGTATCAATCCCGGCATGGCTTTTTCCTCGATTCGGCTTGCGTCGTGATTCGGACTGCATCGTGGTGGTATCGGGGTCGAAAGGATAGAGGATTTTGCATGAAAGAGAGAGTGCCATCGATTTCGCCCTTTCCTTGGCGGGATCATCGGCACCGAGCATCTGTTCGTGCCTCGGCCGTGCATGCTCGGGAAGGCTTCGTGAAGGAGCGCCTTCAAGGTGTGGTCGGGAGCGAAATCGTCGCCGATGCGGGCGGTGAATCGGCGGATGGCGAATCGGGATCCCGTGCGGGCGATGTGATGATCCCCGAACGTGCGGGTGCTTCCTTTTTGATGGTCTGCCGCGGTCCCTTGGTGCGAGGCGAAGCGCCGATCCCGCCGGCAATATCGAGATACGAAGCCCCAGCGCCGATATCCACCCCTTGTCCCTTCGGCATGGCCCCGGTCATGGCGCAACCCGGCCTTCGAACCTTGAGCGAAGAACGAACGACCGTCGATTCTGCGCCTGCGAGAGATTGCCTTCGAATCGAGCGCTATCGGTCATTCCCTTTACTTCCTCGGCCCTTGCCTCTCAATCCATCGGCAGCATTCGGTCGATCGCAGAAGAAGATCGGCAGGATGTCTTCGATGATATCGAAAAAGGAGATCGAAGGGTTATAAGGCTTGTCATCAAGCGTCGTAAAATCCCGTCGACGGGTATCGGCTTATGATCTCGTTGCCCTTCGGATAACGGATGAAATTCCGGACGAATCATCGATGTCCCCGAAACGAACGAGAGTGCAATCATGTTGAACCGACTGCGGATTCGCAATTTCAAATCCTTCGAGGATGTCGATATCGATCTCGACGATCGGGTGGTATTGATCGGCCCGAATAACTCGGGCAAGACCGCCGCATTGCAAGCGCTGGCTTTGTGGGATATCGGTCTTAGGCGCTGGGCGGAAAAACGAGGCCTTGGAGAGGTTTCGATGAAAAGGCCCGGGGTGACCATCAACCGCCGGGATCTGATCGCGGTGCCGGTGCCGGAGATGAATCTTTTATGGCGTGGTCGCCGGACAAGAAGCGGCCGTCATGTCGATGGGAAAACCCGTCCGAAGAATATATTGATCGAGATCGTCGTCGATGGATTCTCCCGTAATGGCGAGCGATGGTCCTGCGGATTCGAATTCGATCATGCGAATCCGGAAGCCTTTTATTGTCGACCGCTATCGATGGGCGATCGGCGCATGCCGGTTCCGGAACAGGCGTTGGAAGCCAAGATCGCCTATTTACCGCCGATGTCGGGGTTGATCGCCAACGAGACCCGGATCGACCAAGGCGCCATCGATGTTCGGATCGGCGAGGGTCGCACCGCGGAAATCCTGCGAAATCTTTGCCATGGTATCGCCAATGATCAAGGCAGCGAGGAAGCATGGGAGGAACTCGCCGATGGCATCGAGGAGTTATTCGGAAGTCGGCTCGATAGACCTAGATATATAGTGGAGCGGGGCGAGCTGAGGATGACCTATCGCACCCTCGAAGGGACGTCGCTGGATATTTCCGCTAGCGGAAGGGGGCAACAACAAACTCTTTTATTGCTCGCCTATATGATGGCCAATCCCGGGGCGGCGTTATTGCTCGACGAGCCGGATGCCCACTTGGAAATTCTGCGTCAGCGTCAGATTTATCGATTGCTCGGCGACAAAGCGCAAAAGCATGGAAATCAGATCATCGCCGCCAGTCATTCGGAGGTTGTGCTCTCCCAAGCCGTCGAGCGAGGAGATGCGTTGGTCGCTTTTGTCGGCAAGCCTCATCGGGTCAATAAAAAGGGTCAGGTTCTCAAAGCGTTGAAGGATATCGATTTTCATCACTATATGTTGGCCGAACAAACCGGCTGGGTGCTCTATCTCGAAGGCTCGACGGATCTCGATATCTTGCAAGCCTTCGCCCGAAAATTGGATCATCCGGCGCAAGAGTCACTGAAAAATCCTTTCGTTCGTTATGTTTCCAATCACCCGAAAGACGCTCAATCGCATTATCAAGGCTTGCGAGAGGCGAAATCCGATTTGGTGGCGATCGCCATCTACGATCGGCTCGATACCGACTTGCAACCGAGTGACGATTTCGAACAGATGATGTGGCGTAAACGTGAGATCGAGAACTATCTTTGTCAAAGAAAGACGCTCTTATCTTTCTCTCAAGAGGAAGGGCGGAGCTATATAGGAGATATAGCCACTTCTGCATGGTCGCAACAGATGGAGAACAGCATTTCCAAGATCGAAGGATCGCTTGAAACGCTTGGCAAGGGTTCGCCTTGGGGTGAAGATATCAAAGCCGGCGATGATTTTTTGATCCCGCTTTTCCGGCAATTTTACAGTGCGATCGACGTCTACAACTCGATGGCGAAAAAAGACTTCCATCGCCTCGTCGAATGGATGGATCTTGATGATATCGATAGCGAGATCACCGAAAAACTCGATGCGATCCATCGAATTGCGAAGCAGGCAAGGCCAGGAGGAGGCTAAAAACGGGGTTGAAAGCCCCGCCCGTTCTAAGCCGTTCCGACCGGGGTTTGCAAGGCAATCATATCGTCGGGACGCTCTTCGATCCTCGAGATGAGACGGTTGCGCATGGCGGCGGCCGAGGGTCGGTCGAAGAGATTCTCGTTTTCATGCGGATCATCGAGCAGATCATAGAGTTCTCCGGCACCGGAGTTCAGTTCGAGGGTGAGTTTGCAAGCGCCCTCGTGAACGGTGCGCAGTTCCAACGCCACCCCGACCCGATTGGCGCCGAGCCCCCACTCGTTGAGGGCATGCGTTCGGCGTTCGTTTCCCTCGATCACCGGTCTAAGGCTCCGCCCGTGCTGCTCGAGCATGGCTTTTACATTCGCATAATCGAAAAAGGTGGCGCCCAGATCGAGGGTCGAAACCGGATCGTTCACGCAAATTCCTGCCGGAACCCCGGGGCCTTTGATCAGCAAGGGCACCTTGAGCAGCCCTTCGTAATGCATCGGACCTTTGAGTATCAGTCCGTGATCTCCGAGCCAGTCGCCGTGATCCGAGGTATAGACGACGATGGTGTTCTCGCTCAAACCGGATCGATCGAGATAATCGACGATGCGCCCGACCTGATGGTCGATCAGGCTGATTTGTCCGTAGGTATTGGCGATGATCTCTCGCAGTTGCTCGTCGCTTTGCGGCCCGATACGAGAGTAGTTCTTGCGGATATCCACATTCTTGCCGTCGCCTTTCGGTTCGTTGGTGACCGCCGCCTCATGCCACCAAGGACGTTTTTCGAAGTCTCGTTCGCGATAGAGCGGTAGGTCGACGTCCGCCGGGGGATGCAAGTAAGACCAAGGTTCGGGGCAATCGAAGGGGTGGTGGGGGTCGGGGAAACTGATCCAAGTGCAAAAGGGTCGTTCTCGATCCCGGGTATGGGCCAGCCATTCGAGCGCCCGATCCGCCGTCCATGTCGAGTTATGCCATGCTACCGGGAGCCTCGAATGCCAAGTCTGGGCCGCCCCCTTGGTATCGCCTGCATTTTCCAGATAAAGCCGCAGCCTCTCATCGCCTTGGCCTTGCCAATGGAAAAAGCGTTCGTAGTGCTGACCCGCCGGCGGCTTTTCGGGGGGAAACCAGTTATGCCCCACCAGTACGAGCTCCAGGTATTCGAAACCCATATAGGGGCCGTACCAGTCATCGCCGTAATCGGCGGACGATCGCAGGCATTCCGGGGTGCCGGTGGGGGCGAAGGTGTGGTAGGTGGCGAAATGCGCCTTTCCGAAAAAGGCGCTTTGGTAGCCGGTGGCGGCGAGGGCTCCGGCAAATCCTCTCTCCCCGATGGCAGGGTCGAGATCGATACCGTTATCGTGTACGCCGTGGGTGCGGCCGAGTTGCCCGGTGAGGATCGAGGCGCGGGCCGGTTGACAGACCACCGTTGGTGTGATGCAGCCGGTGAAGTGCGTTCCCCGGCGGGCGAGGGCGTCGAGATGAGGGGTCTTGATCTTGCGCCCCATCGAGCCCATGCAGTCGGCGCGCTGCTGATCGGAGGTGAGCAGGAGGATATTCGGGCGCTTCATGGTATCTCCCTCGATCGCTGCCTCGACATCACGACGATGGTGATGAGGCTCAGCAGCATGAATGCGGCCGCCACGGGTCGGTTGAAAAGAAAGAAGGCATCGCCGCCGGTGGCGGCAAAAGCCTGCCTTGCGGTCTCTTCGAGCTGATTGCCGAGGATGAAGGCGACCACGAAAGGCAGGGGCGATATATCGAGCTTGCGCATCGCATAGCCCAAGGCTCCGAAAAAGAGCAAGAAGACAACCGCGCTCAATCGCGTGTATTGGATATAGGTGGCGGTCATCGTCAGGAGCAGGACGATGGGCAGCAGGATGTGTTTTTTCACCCGCGTCAAGATGCCGATATGGCGCATGAAGACGCCGCCGATGGTCCAGTTGAGAAGATTGGCGAAGATCATCGAGGTGAAAAGACCGAAGACGATGACCAACTCGGGGTTGATCTCGGCGGAGGTGCGAAAGACCGAGGGTCCGGGGTTGAATCCGCCGATCGAATCCATCGCCAGGATCAAAAAGACCGCCGCCGTATTGCCCGGGATGCCCAAGGAGAGGGTGGGGATCAGGTTGGCACCGGAGACCGAGCTGTTGGCGGCTTCGGTGGCCGCCACTCCCTCCGGGGCGCCCTTGCCGAAGGGGCGCTCGAACGGGCGCTTGCGAGCGTGGATCTTCGCTCCCAGGGTGTAGCCGATGGTTGCCGCCAGCGTCGAGCCGATTCCGGGGAGAGCGCCGATCGCGGTTCCCACGAGGGCGGAGCGGCCGATATGGGGAAAGAGCCTTCGAAGCAGCGACCAAGACAATTTGCCGCTATCGCCCGCGGTTCTTTGGGGTGCAAGGGTCGGCTTGATTCCCTCCCGACGGATATCGTCGAGGGATTTGAAGATTTCGCCGACGATCAGCACTCCGAGGATGGCGGCGGCGATGGGGATTCCTTCGGCCAGGATCGCCGTGCCGCCGGTGAGCCGAGGATAGAACTCCTCGCCGGTGCCGATGAAGGCCGTAAAGAGCCCCAAGCCGATGGCGATCAACCCTTTTCCGACCGAAGAGCCGATCACCGCGGCGATGAACGAGAGCGAGAAGATCAGCAGGGCGGTTTTTTCCGGTAGATCGAGCCACTCCTCGACGGCGACCGCGATGAAGGCGGCGCCGACGATCAACACGATATCGGAAAAGGTATCCCCCGAAACCGAGGAGAGGTGCGCGATGCGAAGGGCTTGGTAGGCCTTGCCCTCCTTGGCCATCGGATGACCGTCCAAGGTGGTCATGTAGGCATCGGGGGTGCCCGGGATATTGAAAAGAATCGCGGGGACGGCGCCGCCCAAGGTCGCTCCTTTCATGATCCCGATCAGGAAGCCCAGCACCGGCAGGAGGGCGTCGGCGCCGTAGCCGAAGATCGAGATCAGGATCGGCAGGCAAACGGCCATCGCCATCGGCCCCGCCAGCCCCGGGGTCGCCCCGACGACGATGCCGAGCACGAATCCCGCCAGCACCATCAGCGGGGTCAGGGGCAGGGCGACTCCCAAGATCGAGATCCTCGATGCGGGGCCGAAAACGGCATCGATGCCGAGCGGGATATAAGCGAGGAGTTCCAATCACACATCCCCGTTCGGCGGCAGCAGGAGATCATCGAAGGGCAGGTCGTATACCGCGATCAGGCAAAGGGCGGCCAAGGCCCCCAGCCAGAGGTGGCGCGGTAGCAAGCGCCTTTCGGAGCGGGAGATCAACGCGCCGATGATCAAGGTGCTGCCGAGGAAAAAGCCGATGTATTTCCAAGGCGGCGTATTGCGCAGCGTGCGATATTCAAGGGCTTTCTCGCCATCGACCCCGCCTTCGATTCCGACCATCGTCGCCAGATCCACCGCCAGCGGCCCGGCCCAGCGCATCATGATCAAGCCTGCGAGGATCACGCCTAAGATCCATCCCAGATTGACAAGCCCCGTTCGATCCAATGAGTGATCCTTGCCGCCTTTCAATGCGTCCAAGATCGTGCCGATGAGAATGAAGGTGCAGGCGACCACCGGGGCCAGAGCATCACCGATCACCACCTTGCGGCGGGAGATTTCATAGATGCCGCTGCCCGAATCGAGCAGGGAAAGGGCGAGCAGCCCTGCGCCCAGCACGAGAAAAGCAAGGCTTGCGATCCGATTGCGTCCGATCGGCGGCATCGCGAAAATATCGGGGTTTGTAAAGGGACGTTCCTTAAAGGGCGAGCGAGGATGCGCTGATCGATCGAACGATCGAGGCGAGGGTACAAGAGCCGGCCGCTCCCTTATCCCCGCCGGGGGCGGAGCGCGCGAACGGGATTCGCCCTTGAACGGTCGCTTTCAAGCAACCCTTCGAGCATCGCGTGATCGATCCTGGCTTTTTTCACTGCGAAGCGACGGCCATCAGGCGTCCGGCATCCTCGAATTCCTTGACGATTTGCGCTTGCAAGGTATCGCCGGAAATGACCGTGGGACCGCCGAAAGCCTTGCTGATCATCCCGTTGGATCGGCTGCCCTCTTTTTTGACGGCATTGGAGATGGCGGCGATCCAAGTATCGCGTACCTCTTTATCCATCCCTCCGGGGCCGATGAAGACGAAATAACCGTCGGAGTTGAATTCGAGACCGTAATCCTTCATCAAAGGAGCGTTCGGCGTTTGCTTGAGCGGCACCGAAAGGGCGGAGGCGAGGTTGACGAGATCGCCGGCGGCCACCCCCTTGGCTTGGATGCCGGCCATGAAGCCCAAATCCATATCGCCGCCGTTGACCCCGTTCATCACCGCCTTGCCGCCCTTGACCTCGACGATATTGAGTTCGATTCCCTGCGCCTTGCCGAGCAAGTAGGCGAGATCCGAAAGCCGGGGGCTCATCGTGCCGAAGCGAATCGCCCGCCCGGATTTGGCGGCGTCGACCACATCGCCGAAATCCTTCCAGCCCATATCGCTTTTGGCGACGATTCCCATCTGGAACCCGGCGGTGGTCGCAATCGCGGTGAAGTCATTCGGGCCTACGCCGACATCGGCCGCGCGTAGGTTGTAGCCCAAGGTCTCGGTGGCGACCATGCCGATGACCGTACCGTCTTGCGGCTCGTCTTTCAGCGCCATCGCCAAGTTCAAACCGCCTTTGCCGGTGATTTGCTCGGGGATGATTTCCCAGCCGACGGCCTCCTCGATATCTTGGGCGATCAGCCGGGCTTGGGTGTCGGCTCCGCCCCCGGCGGCAAAGCCGATCAGCAATTTGACCGGTCCGTTGGGGGCCCAATTGTGGGCGCTCGCCGAAGCCGAGATCGCAAAAAGGGCGATCAACACCATGCTCATGGATCGAATCATGGATTTCATTCTTGCCATCTCCCTTATCGGTTTTATCATGGTGGAATCTTGATCGGGCAGCGATCGAAAAAAAGGGGATTTTCCTCGGTTTTGTCGGCATCGTTCGCCGGTCCCGACTCTTTTTGCTTGATCGATCTCGCTTTTTCGGTGAAATACCCTTCGATTTCCAACGACATTCGAGCGACGAAAGATTGTTGACTATACAACGAAAACTTGCAAGATATGATCAGTCGACCGATCGACCAATCGAATCGCAAGCACCGAATCGGCCGCTTCGAAAGACGGCCGTTCGAAGAAAAGACGATCGTTCGAAAAGACGATCGTTCGAAAAGACGATCGCTTGAAAAGACGATCGCTTGAAAAGGAGGCGCCTCGAGGCATCATGACCGAACCTTTGCAGCCACAGCAGTTCCTCACCTATCGTTTGGCCTTTGTGCAATCGCGCCTCAATCGGCAGGCGCTGAGGATATTGAGCCGCAATTTCGGCCTGACCCTCAGCGAATGGCGGGTATTGGCATTGATCTCAGGCAGCAAGGAGACCAGTTCTCGATCGTTGACCGAGATCTCGACGATGGATAAGGGTTTGGTCAGCCGTACCATCAAGGGTTTGGTGAAAGCGGGTCTCTTGCAGGGACGGACCAATACCGCGGATCATCGCCAATATCTATGGTCGCCGACGCGAAAAGGGCACGCTCTTTACAAGGCGGCCTTGCCCGTGATGCGCAAGCGACAGCGATACTTGCGCGCATCGCTCGATGAAACGCAGCTGCATCACCTGCTATCGGCTCTGAGCGTGCTCGAGTCGGCGGCAGAGAAAACGGATTTTTGACAATTGAAACCTATCAAAAGGGTCCGAGTCTGGCTCGATCGATATCGGGATTGGATCCTCCCGGTCGAAAACGAATCCCTTGATCCGTCGATAGACACCCCCGAAAGCGCTCATCGGGAAATCCCTCCCAAACGGTCGACGTCGGTGGTATTCACCAAACACGCCACCGATCGCATGGGTCAGCGAGGGATCAGCCATGAAAATGTGATGCAGATCGTCGAGCATAGGGACTTCGACAAGCCCAGAGGCAAGGGCAGCAGCGGACGCCCCCGGCGCGGTTGGATGATCAAAAGACCCAAGTTGAATGTGTTGGAGAAGCAAAAAACGCTGTCGAAATCCGATGCGGAGCGCCTCAACGGGGTGATGGTGATCAGCGAACGCTTATCGCCGGATCAATTTCGGGTGATCACCGTGGAGCACAAACAAAAACGCCATCGGCAGTGATGGGTTGCCGGCAGCGAGCGATATCCGCCGCCGATCGTCGCTGCCGCCGATCGCAGATAGCGCCTGCCGTCTCGTCGTTCGCCATCGGGTATGGTTCGGCCGGCTGCCGGCGGTCCGCTTTTGGACGAGACTCGAAGCGATCGCTTTGATAAGACACGAGTGCGGTGAGAGCGCCGGAAGGATCGCGCTCATGATTTGCGCTCGATCCGCTCATCGTCGAGATATCGGTTCAGCGAATCGACGATCCGATTGAAATAATCCGCATCGACCTCAAGGCGCAAGCGTTCGACCATCGCAAGGAGCGTTTTCCGCTCGTAGTGCGCGCGTCGGCGAAAGAGATAGCCGAGGATCGCCTGCGATGCCGCCTGATCGAAGGCCCCTCGAATTTCGAATCCGGCGCTGATCGCCGAGCGAATCTTGGCGACGATCGGGCTCTCGTCATGGTACGCCTCTTCCGCCCGAGCCTTCACGAACACCGCCTCGATATCCGGATAGAGCCGATCGACGAGGCTTCGCAGCCTGACGATCTCCGCTTCGGCGGCATCCTCGACCTGCTTGCCGGATTCTTCCACTTTCCACCTCTCCTTTTTCTTCGGCGGATGACCCGCCGGTGAATCGAATGGCCGCCTTTTTCGCAAAGAAGCCGACAGCGGCATCCGTGCTTTTCGAGCGATGACGCACTCGACCTTGTAGTGATCGAACCGACGAGCGGCAAGGCTTTCCTTTATCCGATACCTATATCCTCAGCGCAGATTTTCTCGCTCGCAAGAAGAATCCCTTTCTTTATGCGTAGTCTATTTTGCCGACGCATAAGATACATCTTCGGGATAATGCGATGGCCAAGGACGAAGCGGTGCCTTCGAGCCATCGACAACCGAGCCGCTATCTCTTTTTGCACAACCCATCCGTCTTTGAACAGGCGCCTCGAATAAAAGGATCTTCGAAAACGATGGACTCCAACTTGGTTGTCATCATGTCGGATGAACATCAAGCGCGGGCGATGGGTTGCGCCGGGCATCCCTTCGTTCGCACCCCTTGTATGGATCGATTGGCGGCCACCGGTTTGCGATTCGTCAACGCCTACACCCCCTCCCCGATTTGCGTGCCCGCCCGAGCCTCGTTCGCCACCGGGCTGCCGGTGCACAAGACGCGTCTTTGGGATAATGCGATGCCTTACGAGGGATCGATCCCGGGTTGGGGGCATGCGCTGCAGCGGGCGGGGGTGGCGGTCGAGAGTATCGGCAAGTTGCACTATCGCGCCGAGGAAGATCCGGCGGGTTTCGATATCGAACATCTTCCGATGATGGTGCACGAGGGGGTGGGCATGGTCTGGGCATCGATCCGCAAGGAGGACGAGCGGGTCTTGCCGACATCTCGCATGCTCGGTCGTTATATCGGCCCCGGCGAAAGCCCTTATACCCGATACGATCGGGCGGTGGCCGAGTGCGCCGTCGATTGGATTCGGGCCAAGGGGATGGCGAGCGCAAAGGATGCGTCAGACTCCAAGACCAATTCGAAGCGCAAGCCTTGGTGCCTGTTCGTCGGTTTCGTGGCCCCGCATTTTCCTTTGGTGGTGGCGAGGGAATTCTTCGATCTCTATACACCCCACATCACCGGCGAGGTCAAGCTGCATCCGAGAAGCGGCTACCGGCGGCATCCATGGGTCGAAAAACAAAATGCGTTGATGGACAGCGAAGCCCTGTTCGAGGACGAGGCCGAGCGTTTGCGCGCTTTTGCCGCCTACTACGGGCTTGTCAGTTCGCTCGATCGGCATATCGAGTCCATCGTTTCGGCTTTGAAAGCATCGGGGCTCGAAGACAACACCACCATCGCCTATACCTCGGACCATGGCGATAACCTCGGCACCCGCGGACTGTGGGGAAAATCCACCCTCTACGAAGAGAGCGCGGCCATCCCGCTGATCCTCAACGGACCGGGCATTGCCCCGGGTATATGCGAAACTCCGGTCAGTTTGCTGGATCTTGCGAGCACGATCCCCGCGCATTTTTCGATCGACTTTCCTTGCGAGGGTGAGAATCTTCTTGACATCGCAGCCAAACCCGCCGAACCCTATCGTCCGATTTTGAGCCAATACCATGCGGCGGGAGCGGTGAGCGGCGCATTCATGCTGCGCAAGGGCCGCTGGAAGTTTATCGACTATATCGATTTCGAACCCGAACTCTTCGACTTGGAGAACGATCCGGAAGAGTTGGAAGACTTGGCGTCCGATCCGAAGTTCCGAACGCAACTCGAGACGATGAGCGCCGAATTGCGCGAGATGATCGATCCCGAAGCGGTCGATGCCTTGGCCTTCGCCGATCAAGCGGCGCTGATCGAATTCCACGGCGGTCGGGAAAAAGCCCTGCGCTTGGGAGCCCCGGCTGCGACCCCGGTGCCCAAAGCCGCCCTCGGAGACGATGGATAGGACAAGAAGTTTCGAGGTCCGGTGAACGCCGCCAGCTGGCTGTTTTTAGGGGATGCTCGTTCGTCTTCGTTTTTATCAGGCAAACGAGCCTGTTCGATGGAAGCCGATCGTCTCACCGATCGCAAACCTGCAAGATTCCATCGATGATTCAGTCAGTCAAGGAGACGCTTGCCCCGATTGTGTCGCTTTTTCCCTCATCCACATCGAAATATAGGAAGGAGATTTTCAGATGTATCGATACGACCTGCTCTTGCTCGATACAAAGACCGGAATCGGCAATTGGGTCGTTGGTTTCGAGGTTTTGGAAGCGGCAAAGGGTTGTGCCGATCAGCTGCAAAGCGCTCTCGAAGACGAGAATACCGTATGCACCTTATACGCTCGCACCGAGGAAGGGGATTTATATCGCCATCAAAACGATGGATTTTTCCCGGTGCCCGACCATGAGAGCGTGAAATATCGCTACCTCGTTATTTTGGAAAACGGCACCATCGATCGGGATTTCGGAGATCGTCAAATGGCGCAAGATTTCATAAATAGCCACCCGAGGCGTTCGCTTCGCCTGCGTGCCCGAAGAGTCGATGGGATCAGCGCTCCTTCGCAAAGTCCTTCCATGCCGGGTGGCCATGACTTCCTGCGATTGTTGCGTCGCTTGCGCTCTCCGAAAGATCCTGTCTTTATCCCCCCTTCGCAATATTCCGCCTCCGCAAAAGCATCGAGGCGGGGTTTATCCGGGCGGAGATCGTCCCGAAGGGGCGAGATGTCCAATCCCGATCTCGTGAAACACCCCTACCTCGTCATTTCCGAGGGCGGCTTTGCCGTCGGCGGGGTTTTCGAAGATCGTCGATCCGCCAAAGACTTCATCGATAGCCATCCGGGACAGCGGCTTCGCTTGCGCATCGCCCCGATAGACAACGGCCTTGCCGCTGCTTCGCAAAGTCCCTCTACCGCTCGTTCGGCGGTCAACCCGAAGCCATCCAAAGGATTCGATCGGCCCGATACCGAAGATCGTCCTCAAGGACAAAAGATATCCGATGATCGGCAACCCGACGACAAGGAAGTCACCTCTTCGCTCGTCGATTCCGCTAGCCCGGGGATTGGATCCGAGGGTGTGGGGTATCGCTATCTCGTCGTTTCCAAAAAAGACTCCGTCATCATCCGGGATTTCGCCAATCGTCAATCCGCCCGAGACTTCATCGATGATCGTCCGGATTTGCTGCTTCTTTTATGCGTTGTCCAAAGAGCGGATGGTGTTGTCGCTCCATCGCAAAATATCCCAAGCGCGAAGTCTGCCGGGCAAGCCCCTTCCGACTCCGGCGAGCGGCATCGAGAGCGAACAAGGCCCGATGGTCCGCAATCCGAGGGCAAAAGAATCTCCCCCTTGCTCGCCGGAGCCGCCGGTTTCGGAATCGGAGCCCTTGCCGCCAACGCCGCCCGTGCCAAGAGCACCGGCGAGGGAGGGTCTTCGGAAGTGGCGACCCTTGCGGCCCTATCCGCCCTCGGCGGCGACGAGGGAGCGGCCGTAGACGCCGCCTTCGTCAACAGCGCCGGCAAAGGAGTGTCCGCAGAACTTGCAGCCCTCACGGCCCTGTCCGCCTACGCCGCCGGCGACGAAGGCATGTCCGCAGATCCCTTCGCTGCCGGGGGATTGCCGAGCGAGGATCCTCCCTTCGCCGGAGAAGGGTTTTCGAGCGACGGCTTCGAGGACGATCATTCCACCGGCGATGCAGGAGATGACGGTAATTTTTATTGACGTCCTCGATCGACCCGCTCAACTGACCGTTCAGCGATGAATGGCTCGTAGCCCACTATCGATATATCCCGCATCGGACAGAAGGAAATCTTCCCCTTCGATATCTTGATAGCGAGAGCGACCCCGGTGCCTCATGGAAAGGCGGGGAAGGACGATGACCGATGGTCGACAAGTGCCGCCGCTATCACTGTTGCGGATGCTTGTTCATCATATCGATATCGGCAATCAGCACCGTTGAAAGAGTTCGGCGTACACTCTCGCCATTGTTTCTATCGAATGAGCAAGGCGAATCGAGGCGTTTTATCGCTCGCTCGATCAAGGATCGAAGATTGCATCGATGATCCGCTGTGTCAAGGGGTCCCGTGCCCCGGCCTTGCCGCGTTTTTCCCGCACCATCGAAGCGTACCTAAGAGGAGACTTTCCGATGTATCGATACGACCTGCAGTTTCGCAACGCAAAGACGGGCGCCGTCAATTGGATCGTCGGTTTCGGCACGATGGAAGCGGCAAGGGCTTATGCCGATCGTCTGCGAGACGCTCGCCAAGACGACAGTATCGTATGCACCTTATATGGCCGCACCATCGAGGGGGACTTTCATCGCTATACCGGGGATGGCTTTCGGGCGGAGCCTAGACCGGAGGGCGTGAAATATCGTTATATCGTCGTTTCCGAGGATGGCTCCGTCGGTCAGGCCTTCGAAGATCGTCAAGCCGCCCAAGACTTCATGGATAGCCATCCCGGATTGTTGCTTCGCCTGCACGCCCAAAGAGCCGACGGTTTTGCCGCTCCGCCGCAAAATCCTTCTTCCGCCAAGGCTGCCGGGCAAGGCGCTTCCAAGCCCGACAATGGATTGGCGGCCAATCAAAGACCATCGAAACAGGGCGATCAGGCCAAGCCCGATGCCCGTCCTCAAGGGCAAAAGGGGGCAGGTGATCCGAAATCCGGCAGGAGTCGGTTTTCCCCCTTCCTTGCCGGCGCCGCCGGTGCCGGAATCGGGGCCTTTGCGGCCAACGCCGTCTTCGCCAACAGCGCAGGCGAGGGGGCGGCTGCCGATCCCCTCGCCGCCGAGGGCTTTCCAAGCGAGGGCGTCCCTTTCGGCGACGAAGGATTTTCCGCCGCCGGCATCGGCGAGGGAAGCGCTTTCGCCGGCGAAGGATTTGCAGGCGCCGGTATCGGAGAGAGCGGCGCTTTCTTGGGAGAAGGATTCTCGGCTGCCGGTCTTGGCGGAAGCGCCATCACCGCCGATGGCCTTGCAGACGCAGGTCTTGGTGGAGGAGAGCCCCTCGTCAACGATATTGCCCCTTGCGATGGCGGCTCGATGATCGCAGGTGCGACCCCGGGTGAGGATATCGCCGGTATGGAGGAAGGCTTCCCCACCGAGGATATCGCCGGCGTCGGTGACGATGAAGGCGGCTTTTTCGGCACCATCGCATCTTTATTCAGCGATGATTAGTCGATGATCGATATGCCATCTTTTGGGCTTTCCATCGCCGGCAAAGACCCGATGAATTGATATGTTATTCGGGCGGTGAATTTTTTCAAGAATTCGCCGCCCGATATTTTTACAAATTTATAAATTGGAACCGATCGCGGTAGATGCCGTCGGTGAGAGATATAAGACTGGATCTTGATCGATATTCACTTGGCTTCTTATATAAATCCTGATTTTTTCCTTGCTATCGCGATGCTTTTCAAAATTCATTTGATTCATATCGACCAAAAGATAAAGCATGTCGATTTGATACGGTCAACTCCCATGGCGATAACGATGAATTATTATCATCTTCGATCATTTTTCAAACCGCTCATTCTTGTTTCTTCCGCTTCGCCTCCCGGTCAAGGGCAATGCCGCGCAATTCTTCAAGCCTGATATTATTGATGCACGCTGCGTTTAGATTGGCCAGTATATCGAAAGTGGCGAGTTGACCGTTGTATGCAGCGAAGTGTAGGGGTGATCTTCCATCCATGGTCATCGCGTCCGGGTCCGCTCCGCCCTTGATCAGCGTATCGACCACAACGGGATGTCCTCGATACGCGGCGAGATGTAGAGGCGTCCTCCCGTCAATGGTCGTCGCATTCGGACATGAGTCTGTCTTGATCAGTATATCGGCTGCATTGGCATGACCCTTCCATGCAGCGGTGTGCAAGGGTGTCTCCCCGTCTTTGTCCTTCGCGTTTGAATCTGCACCGTTTTTGACCAGTACACCGATCGCTTCGGCGTGTCCATTGAGCGCAGCGTTATGCAAAGGCGTTTGACCGTGTTTGTCTTTTGTATTTGGATGGCACCCGGCATGAAGCAGAATTTTGATCGCTTCGGCATGCCCTTGGAGTGCAGCAAGATGCATGGGCGTTTCACCATGCTCAAGTTTCGCACTTGAATCACATCCGGATTTGATCAGCTGTTCGACAATGACAGGGTGTCCCCGGATTGTAGCGAGGTGCAATGGTGTTACTCCCTGCTGGGCTTTTGCGTCTGGGTATGCACCTACTTTGATCAGTATTTTTACCGTATCAATATGACATTTCCATGCGGCGAAATGCAAGGGTGTCAATTCGTAATCGCCCTTTTCATTTGGGTATTTGCCTTCTTCGATCAGATGTTTGATTTTGTCGGTGCGCCTGTTCCATGCGGCTAAATGCAAGGATGTCAGATGGAATTTCTCTGTGACCAAAGCCTTGATCGCATCAGCATACAAGACCGTCCTCATGCTTTCCTCATAAAGTGTCATTACGTTTGCGCTCAATTGGATAAGGTGGATGTGATAGAGATGCCTTGGTAGATGGTTCATGGTTGAATCAAT
Organism: Thioalkalivibrio sp. HK1; assembly: GCA_000583135.1. Classification (GTDB taxonomy): domain Bacteria; phylum Pseudomonadota; class Gammaproteobacteria; order HK1; family HK1; genus HK1. The sequence continues at coordinate 20,807 of JFBG01000038.1, read as the reverse complement.
ATAAGATTTAGCCGTTTTATAGCGAGCAAGAGTCGATGGATGGGGTATTTCGCCACACGAATTGCGCTTGTATTAAGCCCGAACCTCGCTTGCTATCGGGACCGAGCCTCGAGCCCTGGCCTTGTTGAATTCACGCATGCGGGACAGGACATCGACCCCCAGTTGGCGATAGGTATCGAGCAGATCGACCATGACCCAGTTTTCGCGGATGAGGCCGTTTTCGATGCGCCAGAAGTCGAGCGAGCACATCGTGATGCGTTGACCCGAAGGGGCGATGCCCAAAAAGCCGTCATGCGTGATGGTCTGGATCATATTCGGCCAACCGGTGACCGCAACATAGTCCTCATCGCCGAAGAAGTGATAGACGATTTCGTCCAAGTATTGGCCGCGATCGGGCATGGCGTTGAGAAAGGGAATCTGATGCCAGTTGCGAAAGCCCGAGATGCCTCGCCCGGTGCCGATGCCGGCGGGTCCGTACCAATTCATGCGCGGATGCCAAAAACGCGGCATCTCCATGACATCGGGGCCACCTTGTGCGGGGTGTTTTTTGAGATGGGTGAGCATGTCGACGATATGCCGGCAAGAGGCATTGGCACGCCCTTCGTCCCAAGGTCCGGCAACCAAGCCGTCGAGCGTGGCCGGACCAGGGATGTGGTATTCCAAACCCAGCGACGGCGCCATCGGCCAAGCCCCCGCCAGCATCATGAGTTCCGGGATATCCCATAGCGACTGAATTTCGACGACTTTGCCTTCCACGAAGCGGTAGAACTCGGCAAAGCGCATATAGGCGAGGTGGCCGGTGGGCGGAATATCCAGCCAAGGGGCGATGAAAGTGCCGCTGTAATACCCTCCGCAGCCGATCCAGTCGTCACCGTGTTCGGTCCGCCCGCCCATCACGATGAAGTCGCGCCGTTCAAGATCCGGCATCGCTTCGAGCAAGGGCGCATAGCAGCGCATATACCAATCGACAGGCCCGGTCATATCGTCCAGCGGGCAGGGGGTATGGATGATCGCGCATTCGTCGACGAGCGCATCGAGCCGGGCGCGAACCGTACTTTCCTCGAAGTCGTACATGGCTTTGCGCAAGGCGGCGATCGATGCCTTGTTGCGGGTGTGGATGCAGTTCATGGCGAGGGGGTCTTTTCGGTAACGGAGTGTGTCGAGTCGATTTGCGCGGGAAATTGTCGGGAGAAGCCCGTTTCAGCCGATGGTTCGCGCCAGTGCGTGTCGAAGGGCTTGTTCGCACCCGTGGTAGAGCGCGCCTTGCGCAGCGGTGCGATCAGCGCCTTGTTGCGATCGTGAACCGATTTCAACCCTTGACGGCTCCGGCGGTGAGACCGCTGACGAGGTGGCGTTGAAAGAAGAGGACCAGCATGAAAAGCGGGGCGGTGGCGGAGACCACGGCGGCCACCGCGAACATGACATTGCCCTCGACCTGTGTCGTGCCCAGAAAACTGGAGATGGCGGGAACCATGGTCTCGTTTTCCGCGCTGAGCAACATCGAGGTGACCGCGAAATCGTTATAGGCGAGCAGGAAACTGAACAATCCGGTGGTGATCACGCCGGGCCACATCACCGGAATGATGACATGGCGAAAGGCCTGGAATCGGGTGCAGCCGTCCACCATCGCGCTCTCGTCCATATCCTTGGGGATATTCAGAAAAAACGAGTGCAGCATCCACAAGGTGAAGGGCTGGTTGATGGCGACGAGCACGATGATCGTGGTCGGCAAAATCCCCCAGATATTCCATTCGAAAAAGGGCAGCAGATAGCCCGAGACCAATGTGATATGGGGCATGGCGCGAAAGACCAGCGCGGCCATCAGGATCCAAAAGGCATAGCGGTGAACCGAGCGCGCCAGCGCATAGCCCCCCAAGGTGCCGATCGTCAACGAGATGACGACGGTGAAGAAGACCACGATGGTGGTGTTGACGACGTTTTTCCAAAACTCCTCTTGGATCCAAGCGCCGTGGTAGCCGTCCAAGGTGAAGGCGCCGCCGGTTTCGCGAATGGTGTGAACACCGTGGAGGGCGTTCATCCAGTCCGCTTTGGAGAAGAAATCCCCTTGCACCTTGAAGGAGCCCCATAGGGTCCACAGGAAGGGGAAGGCCGCGATGATCAGCCACAGCGCCACCAGCGCCATCGAGATGACCGTCAAGGGGGTCCATCGAAAGCGACGGGTCGGAGCGCCGAGCATCTCAGTGGGCCTTGCGGTTGAAATCGCGCCAAGTGCGGATCAGCACCGGTGTCAGCAGCACCGCCACCCCCAAAATGGTCATCATCGACGTCGCCCCTGCCGAGCCGTAGAGCGGCGAGCCGCTTTCGCGCAGGTCGTTGAAAATGATCCAGGAGAGCGATCGCGCATGGGCTTCCGCGGAAAATCCGACGATCGGCTCGAAGACCCGAAAATTGTCCATCAGCAGGATCAAGGTGACGAAGATCACCAAGGGCATCAGGTGGGGGACGACTACGTGCCGCATGCGCTCCCACTTGGAGGCGCCGTCGATCATGGCGGCTTCCATGACTTCGGTGGGTACGGTTTGCAGCCCGGCATAGAACACGATGAAACTAAAGGGCAGCAGATGCCAGATGCCGTAGACGATGAGCATGATCCAGGTGAGCGTCGGCGATGCTTTCAGGCTCAGCGCGTTGTCGTCGAAGATTCGTTGCAAGGTGGCGCCGATCACGCCGTCGGCGTCGACCATCCAGAACAGGATCAACGAGCCCACGAGGGGGGTGATGATCATCGGCAGCAGCGAGACGAAAATGGTCGGCCCTTTGAAGATTCGGGGCAGATTGTTGACCCCGACCGCCACCGCAAGGCCCAGCAGCAGGACGAAGGGGGTGACGACGATGGTGTAGGCCAAGGTGAAGGCCAGCGCCTTGTAAAAGCGCAGGTTGTAGATCTGCCGGAAAAACTCGCCGAGGTTTTCGGTATCGCGCCATGCCGCCGAGACCTCGGCAAAGGCCAGATGCGAGCGATTGATATAGGTATCGATGCCGTTGAATTTGCCCAGCGGTTCGGCCTCGCGCAGGGCCTCGGTCGCCTCGGTATCGACGGAAGTGACTTCCTCGCAGCCGAATGGATCGCAGGATTTGCTGACCACCAGCACCTGCTCGTGTCCCACATAGAGCGATTGGATGAAAACCGAAACGATGGGCAGGGCGATGAACAACAGCATCGCCGTGAGCGTCGGCAGGATGAACCAGAAGAACGAACGGTGGGTCATTGCTTGGCGAGCGAGATGGGATCTTGGGGAAAGGGGGGCTCACCGCCGAAGCGGCGAGCCCCCGATCCGATTTGCCGCTAGTTCAAGAAACCCTTTTCCTTGGCCGCGATGTTGTAGGCGGCTTCGACATCGGCGAGGGCCTGCTCGGCGGACTCGGCGCCCTTGACGAAGTCGGCCAGTTCCACGCCCAAGGTATTGTGCAAGATGCCCATCTGCGGAAACATCGGGTAGGACTTCGCGCCGCCGCGCGCGGTGGCGGCCACGCCCGCCGCTGCGGGGCCGGGCTTGAAGCCGTCGATCAGCCAGACCGCATCGTCATTGTGCGCCATGACCATCTCCGAGGTCAGGCCGCTGACCAAGGCTGCGAAGGTGGCTTCGGCTTCGGCGTCGGGAACGTTCTTGGCGATGGTGATTCCGTCCCACCAAAGGGTGGCGGCGGGGGTCGAGCCGCCGGCGGCCGTCGGAGCGCCGGATAGAACGGTGTTGCCGGTAACTTCGGCGGTGGAGCCCTCGTCATCCAAGATGACGCCGCCGCGCGAGCCCCACATGATCCCGAGCGCCGCTTCGCCCGCTTCCCAAAGCCCTTGGGTATCGTTCGACTCGTGCGTCAGATGATCGGGGTTTGCGTAGTCGGCGAGCCTTTTCATCATGGCGAGCGCCGCCAGCCCCTTGTCGTTGGCGATGGTGACTTCCGCCGAGCCCGGCTTGAAGAAGGTGCCGCCATGCGCAAGGTAAAGCTTGTTGAACACCTCGCCCAAGTTCCAGCCGACCTTCAGGTTCATGACCAGCGGGTGTTCCATGATGCCCGCGGCGCGGATCTTCTCGGCGGCATCGAGCACCTCTTCGTAAGTTGCGGGCACCTTGGAGATGCCGACCCTTTCCAAGATGTCGGTGCGCGAATAGAGGTGCTGCGAGTTGGCCATGAAGGCGATCGCCATGACATCGCCGTCGATGGTGATCAGCTGATTGGGTTGCAGGTGAGCGCCGTACTTTTTTACATAGTCGTTCAGGGGGCGAACCAAGCCGTCGTTCATCAACTGCACCAGCGTGGAGTTGGCGACGATCACCGAGGTGTACTCGGCCGGATCGGGCGTCAGCGAAGCGTTCATGATCTCGCGCGCTTCGGTGGTGTGGTTACGCTTGAACTCCGCCGCCGCCGCGCCGCAGTTGGCCTCGGCGGTGCCCGCGACCGCATGGATGGCGGGAAAGTCGCTGGCCAAAATACGAATCGATTGTCCGGACGGTCCGCAATCGGCGGCGAAGACCGGCGCGCTCATGAAGGAAAGTGCGGCTCCGGCGAGAGCCATTTTTTTCAATGACATTTCGTTTACCTCATCTCGGTGATGGTTGGCCAAGTGTTGAATTGGCTAGGGGTCGAAGATGGTGCGAGACCCATCGCCGATCGCGGCTCGTTTCATTCGATGCGAATCGATTCGGGGGCGGCATCGCTCCCGTCCTATTAAGTGGGCGATGATTGTATACGAATGCAGAATGACGAAGAATTATGAGGGAAATACAATCACGAATCTTTCAAAAAGGCGAGAAAAGGGAAGAGCAGACCAAGACTCCTCCTTAGGGTGAGTCATCGTTGCCATCTGTGTGCTGCCGAGTCTCGCCGTCGGGCGACGCTTCCGAGACCTTCGAGATCCTCCGCTTGGCCGGCGGACAAGGGACCGAGGTTCCTACCCGCTTCGAGTCTCTTCGATATCCCTTCGGCAGATCGACGAGCGAGGATCAAGCCAAGGTGCGGAAGGTCAACGAGATGCGGCGTCGACGGGGAATACGAACCCCTCGTTGCTCGTCGCTTTTACGCGCGGCGATGCCGTGCAGGTAATGCTTGCGCCCCAAGCCGCGATAGACCATCAGGCTCCGTCGCTTTACCACGGCATCCATCGCGCTGCCAAGTCGTCCCCTTGCCGGGGTGAGGTTGATCAAGCAATCCCCGGCGAGGGAGATAGCGGCGATCCTCGGCCCGAAGCAATCGCGATCGATATGCGGGGCGATGCCTTGCCCGGGCTCGTATTCATTGACGATGAGTTGATCGGGAAAGCGCCCCAGATAATCATCATGGCATAGCCGCTCGGCGAGCGGAACGACCCAGCCCGGCAGATCGCCGATCCGATCATCCAACCCGATCCGCCTCTTGGCGTAATCGTAGCGAAATCCGTAATGCTGAACCCGCCGCCTCAAATCGCCCATCCAATCCTCATCGTCGACGGCGAGAATCAAATCCCGCTCCTCGTCATCGCCGATGAAGCCGTCTTGGTAGGCGATATCGAGTTGCCTGAGGGCATTGATCTGCTCGGTAGGAACCGTCAGCGCAGAATCATCTGGAGGTTCCTTGAACAGGCTCGTTTGCTCGACCCGCGCGAATTCATCGGCCGGATGAAGCGACGACACCGGTCCGACTTGGCGGGAGAATAGGTCCGATTGTGATTGCAATTGTCGCATTTACCTCTCCCCGGTAATCATGGCCATGGCCGAAGCTCGTCGGCCGCCCCAATTGCAGTCCTCCATATTAGACGAACTATACCTGATGTTGTCAAGTTGACCAAGTCGATTTAATTCATCGACGAATGCGCGCCAATTCACTTCGAAATTGTTATTCGGATTATGGTGGATATCTTTTGGGTTTTGATAGATCGCAATAGTTTTAACACAGAATTTAGATTTTTTGAAAATTTCATGCCAACTTTTTGCCAAGGACTTAGGGATATTTTTCTTGGAGTGATCTGTATTGTTATCGTTCAGTGTTTTTGGTGCGAGAACATAGGAGAAACAGAGTATGGCGATCTCAATTGAGTTAGGTATCTGAGAAATATTGATATGATCGAATCTGAGCATTAAGAATGATTTGTAGAGTTTGTATTCATTTCCGATGTTGTTTGCGAGAAAAAACATATGAATGGATTTATCGATACCGAGGTAACAGATATTCTCATCACGCTTTATACCATATTTATCTAGAATCTCTGCAAAGACGATACCCGCAGTCATAGGTCCGCATCCGAAATCGACGAATAGAATTTTTCTATCCACTAGATCGGATTTTTTAATATATTTTTTTAGTGCACATTGATTCTGTTTAATGTGCATATCCATATAGCCTTTAGATGAACAGTAATATGCAGATCGATAGAAAGGTTTTTCTCCTTCTTGCAGGTTATGAGGATAATCAAAATTCACGCTCCCTCTATCTAGAACATCATCTGGTTCAAGTTTTTTGCTTTCAAAAAAATTCACAGCCTCAAGACAATTGTCTTTTTGTTTCAACTCATTCCAGATTTTAATGGCATCGATAGTCATAGGATGATGTCTCCTGCAAAGATGAATTGATCTAAGGGTCGCCTATTGGCAGTGCTTCAGTGGGTACGTATGCGCCTTTTCTTTTTATTCATCATACTCAAATGCCAAGTTTTTGCTCACGCGATTCGTATCGAATCTCGAATGGATCGGTATCCGCTAGCCGTTTGGTCTTCGGCTCGCTGTTTATCCCGATCCCCCTTTCTGCTGGCCGAAGATCTGCGCCAAAGCCATCAGCAATGTTGTCACCAAGACCATGATCGTCGAGATCGAGGCGATGGTGGGGTCGATTTGGTCTCGCAGGGCGTTGAACATATTGCGGGTCAAGGTGGGGTTGTCTCCGCCGGAGATGAACATTGCCACCACCACTTCGTCGAAGGAGGTCAAGAACGAGAGCAGGGCGCCGGTGACCACGGCGAAGCGGATTTGCGGAAGAGTGATGGTCAAGAAGGCCTTCCATCTCGGGGCGCCCAGACTTCGGGCCGCCTCCTCTTGGCTCATGTCATAGCTCTTGAGAGCGGCGCCGATGACGATCACCACCAAGGGCAGAGCCAACACCGTATGCGCGAGCACGAGTCCGGTCAGGGTATAAAGGATGCCGATCTTGACATAAGCATAGAAGACGCCGATGGCCACCAGTACCACGGGAATCATCATCGGGGTGATCATCAGCAAGAAGGCCGCTCGCATATAGCGCACCTTCGAGCAATGCAATCCGTAGGCGGCGAGCACTCCGATCGGCGTCGCCACCAGCATCGTCAAGAAGGCGGCTTTGAACGAGGTCTCGGTGGCCTGCATCCATTCCGTCGATCCGAAATAATGACCGTACCATCGGGTCGACCAGCTCTCCGGCGGAAATTCCAGGTATTGGCTTTCGGAAAACGACATCGGGATCACGATCAGCGTCGGGGCGATCAGCAAGATCATGATGATGATCGAGATGCCGTAGAGCCACAGCCGATGACCATGACTGATTCCGGTCTCGGAGGCCGGGGATCGCAGCCAAGCGAGCATCTAGCGCCCTCCCTTGGTGATTCGATCCAGATTCATGAAGCGAGAAGCCAGCCATAGGACGGCCAAGGTCAGTACCAAAAGAACCACCCCCAATGCGCTGGCCGCTCCCCAGTTCACGAAGAGTTCGATATTCGAGACGATCTTCATCGATACCAAGATCACCTTGCCGCCACCCAATACCGCCGGGGTGACGAAGAATCCCAAGCACAGGATGAATACCATCAACGATCCGGCGATCAGTCCGGGGGCGGTGAGCGGGAAAAAGACCGTCCAGAAAGCGTAGCGAGGATTGGCGCCGAGATTCGAGGCGGCCTTCATGAAATCCTGATCGACGGATCGCATGGCTCCGTAGACCGGCAGCACCAAAAAGGGGAGCATGATATGAACCATCCCGATCAGAGTGCCCGACAGGTTGTGCACGATTTTGATCGGCTCTTCCCAAAGCCCCAGCGATATCGCCCAGTCGTTGACGATCCCTCGTTTTTGCAAGAGCACCAGCCAAGCGTAGGTGCGAACCAGCAACGAGGTCCAAAAGGGGAGCAGGACCGTGATCAGGCAAAGGTTGGCCAGGCGATTCGGGAGGCGGGATATGAAATACGCCAGCGGATAACCGATGAGGATACAAAGGGCAGTGGTCAGAAAACTGACTTCGAAGGTGGTTTTGAAGATTCGGGCGTAGGATTTGCGCTCGATCATCCGTTGGTAGTTTTCGAAGGAAAACCCGCCGTCGGCACCGATGAAGGAGACATAAAAAAGCCAGCCGACGGGGACGATCAAGATGATCAGGATCAGGACGATGGCGGGCGAGGCGAGCCCGAAGAGCCATAAGCGTTCGGCAAGATCGTCTTTCTTCAACCCGGCTTCGTTGATCCCGGCGGTCGGCGGGCGTGGGGCTGGTGGCATGGCTCTCGTTGTTCCCATTTCCCCGGAGTACCGGATTCAGGCGTCGGTGCGAGGACGCAAGTTATCGGGATCGTAGGGCGCTTTGTCGAGCACCTGCGCTTGCCGTTCCTCGCCCAAGACCATCACATCGAGGATCTGCCCCGCCCGAGCGAACTCGGGATCGATATAGGCGAAGGCCAGCGAGCGATGCACGCTCGGGCCATAAGCCCCCGATGATACCGAGCCGATGCGCCGACCGGATCGCATCACCGCCTCGCCGCCATGACAATCGACATCCGTATCCACTTCCATGAAAGCGCACACATAGGGCAGTTTATCGGCACCGGCCGCTCGGCGGGTCGCCGACTGGCCGATGAAACCGCCCGGTTTGTCGAGTCTTGCGAATCGCATCACATCGGCTTCGGGCAAGGTCACCTCGTTGGTCAGCTCCGATGCCCCCTTGAACATCTTCTCCATGCGCATGGCGTTCATCGCGAACGAGCCGGTATTTTCGATGCCGTGCTTGGCTCCTGCTTCCATCAGGCGATCGTAGACCATCGCCAGCGCATCCATTGGAAGGTGCAGCTCCCACCCGAGTTCCCCGGCGTAGGACATGCGCAAGGCGCGCACATCGGCCCCGGCGATGTCGATTTGCCGGGCGCCGAGCCAAGGAAACGATGCGTTGTCCAGCGCAGCGGTGGTCACCGCCGAAAGCACATCGCGGGCTCTCGGTCCTTGTAAGGCCAGCGCTCCGAGAGCCGTTGAGCGATTGACGATCGTCAGGTCCATGTCCTTCGGGGCATGCCCTTTCAGCCAATCGAAGACCCGGGTTTCGAAAAAAGCGGCGCAGACCAGATAGTAGCCGCCGTCTTCGAGGCCGATCACGGTCGTTTCGGCCTCGATACGACCTCGCTCGTTGAGTAAATGGGTCAAGGTCATGCGGCCGGCGCGCGGCAGGCGGTTGGCGATCAGCCGATCGACGAAGGCGGCGGCATCGGCGCCCGATACCTCGATCTTGGCGAAAGCGGAGATATCCATCAGCCCCACCCGCTCCCGCACCGCTTTCACCTCGCGCTCGACCATATCGAGCCAAGGCGCCCGCCGAAAGGAGTGGATATCCCTTGCCGCCATGCCATCTTTGGCGAACCATCGCGGCCGTTCCCAGCCGAATACCTCCTCGTGAACCGCGCCTTGTTTGACCAAGCGTTCGTAGATCGCGCTGGTCTTCACCGGACGAGCCTCGAGGCGATTGAAGCCGGGGTAGGGGATTTCGTGGCGCAGCAGGTAGTCCTCGCAGGCCTTGCGCACGGCATAGTTTCGGTCGGCGAACTCCCCGTAGCGGCGCGGATCGAGTTCTCGCATCGAGACATCCGCCGCTCCGTGCACCATCCATTGCGCAAGATATTTCCCCGCCCCCGGCCCCCAGCCCACGCCGATCTGAGAGCCGCAGCAGCACCAGTAGTTATTCAGCCCCGGCGCCGGTCCGAGCAGCATATTGCCGTCGGGCGGATGGGTGATCGCCCCGTGCACCGTGCGCCGGATCCCCGATTCGGCGAGCACCGGCATCCGCTCCAAGGCGTTTTCCAGCCACGGCATGACGCGCTCGTAATCGGGATCGAAGAGTTCGTTCTCCGATTCCCAAGGCGTGCCGTCCAACCAAACGGTATTGGGATTGGCCTTTTCGTAGATCCCGATCAAGCCCGATTTTTGCTCCATGCGGATATAGCCGGAAACCAAGCGATCGTCGCGCACCACCGGCAACTCCTGCGCCAAAGCGGCGAATTCCGCAACCGGCTCGGTAACGAAATAGTGATGGGTCATGCAGGTGATCGGAAGGTTCAAACCCACCCATAGCCCGATCTGCCGAGCATAAGTGCCGCCGGCGTTGACGATCATCTCCGCCCGCCATTCGCCTTGCTCGGTGCGCACCAGCCATTCCCCGTTCGGCAGCCGCTCGGTATCGAGCACCCGGTTATGACGCACGATCTTGGCCCCGAGATTGCGAGCCCCTTTCGCCATGGCGAAGGTCGCCCCGGCGGGGTCGACATGGCCGTCCTCCGGCGTCCACAGCGCCGCCTTGACCCCATCCAAGTTATAAAAGGGATGCTTCTTCGCGATCGCGTCAGGCCCCAGCAGTTCCATCGGATGCTCGAGCGCAGCCCCGACACTGATGGTTTGCCGCAACCAATCCACCTCGTCGTCGGTATAGGCAAGGCGCAGCGATCCGCAATCATGAAAGGTCACCGATTGCCCGGTCTCGCCCTCGATACGACGATAAAGATCGATCGCATACCCCGAGAACTTGCCCAGCGTAAAACTTGATGTCGAATGCGTGATCTGCCCCGCCGCATGCCAAGTGGAGCCGCTCGTCAGTTCACCCTTTTCAAGCAGCACGCAATCTTGCCAACCCTCATGGGCCAAGTGGTAGAGCAAGCTCGTACCCATGATACCGCCGCCGATAATAACGACCCGGGCTTGTTCAGCCATCGCATCGAATCTCCTGTGAGAGCCGGCCACCGAACGAACGGGCCCGGCGATTTTCGGGGAAGTGCCGAAGTACGAAGTACGAAGTGTTCCAAAGATACCGATCCCGCGTCAATCTTAGGGGGATATTGTCGTATATTGCCCGACGATGCCATTGCCTTCGAGCCCGATCCGATCGATGAATCGCAGCCTGCGCTTGCCGCCGACGGGCTCGGCGGCGCTTCCCGTTTCGAACAAAGGGAGCGGTCGGGTCGGCACCCTCGACTTCCTCGGTGCACTATGCGAGGGCGCGGGTCGAACCGGTTGACCTATGCCTCTTTGACGAGGGGTCGAGCGATGAGAAGGCTCCATGACTTCGATGAACGACACCTGCGTTGCGACCGAGTTGCTCGACAAAGCCCAGCGGCGCCGTCGGTTATGGGAAACCGGAAAAGGTCTGCGCTATGATGCCTGTAATCCGGGAACTGGTACTTTCCCGTATAAACCCCCAAAGTAATGGTAGACAATCCATCCATCATTACGCAAAATCGGAATATGATAATCGCACTCACCGGCGGTTCCGATATCATCTCACCCCCTCTCCTATCCGTAATCACCACCATCACACCGGAGGCATTCCAATGAAAAGAATCATCAAGGATCTGGCAGTAATAAGCATCTTCGTCGCCGCCTTTCTCGTAGGTATTTTGTTTTTGGCTTCTGCCGCTACAAAAGCCGACTGGGTACTCGAAGGACGATATTGCGATCCTCTTGTCTATCATGAACGAAATACCGTACCGCCTGCAATGGCTCGATCCTACGCTCAATCCATATCGGCCAATGATGATGAAGTCAGGATTGTCGATCGGTCTTACAAGGCCGACACTGCAACCAGGCCGGATAAGGTATGAAATGATATCGGTGATGAGATGGGTAGCCGATGCTCGGTGACCGGATCTCATCGATGCTTTTTCTCAGTTCGAAAGCGCATATTCAAGTCTTCTCGATTCGCAGAAAATCTTTGGAGTCGGGTACAAAAATTGCATCGACTCCATTGGATGGATAAGCGCCCGTGCACCTCGCTGCGGTTTTCGGAAAAAGCGGTGGACTTTGCCGCGCAATGGGTCACAATACGACGGTGGTTAGCCAAGCCCGGCTTTGATTGTTAGGTGTCGGGGGAGCATCGGTGTGGGGGCTGAAGTAAGGCTGGGAAAGGGTGGGGCGCTTCTTGTGCCCTCTCGTTATGAATGCTTCGAGGCCTTGTCGGGGAGGGCATCGAAATGAGCGTTGAACTTGCGAGGGCTTTGCCCGGGCGGTATTACACCGACGAGGCGATCTATCGGCGGGAGATGGATGCGGTGTTCGGGCGGACTTGGCAGTATGCAGGGCATGTCGGGGAGGTTGCCGAGCCCGGGGATTATTTCGTGTTTTCGGTGTTGGGCGAGTCTTTGTTTTGTGTTCGTGACGGGGATGGCGTTGTTCGCGCTTTTTATAATGTTTGTCGACATCGGGGTCATGAGTTATTGGAAGGTCGTGGTAACCGACCTCGGATCGTTTGTCCTTATCATGCTTGGACTTATGGTTTGGATGGGCAGCTGCAGCGGGCGCCGAATTCGCAGTCGATGTCGGGGTTCGATGTCTCTTGCGTTCGCTTGCAGGAAGTCAAGGTGGAGGTGTTTTGCGGCTTCGTTTTCGTCAATTTGGATATGCAAGCGGAATCGATGGAGAAGTGGTATCCGGGGGTGGCCGAAGAGTTGCGTGAATTCGTGCCCGATATCGATGATTTGCGAGAAGCCAAGTATTTCGAGATCGATGAGCGTTGTAACTGGAAGGTGTCGGTCGAAAATCACAGCGAGTGCTACCACTGTAGGTTGAATCATCCGACCTTCTCCACCGGGGTGGTCAAGCCCGAGACCTATAATATTCGCCCTCAAGGTCATTGTCTGCGCCATACGACCGAGTGCGTCAACTTGGAGCGCATGACCTATCCCGTCGACTTGCAAGCCAATGTCCATGCCGGGGATTACAGCACTTGGCTCCTATGGCCAGGAGTATCCTTTCAGGTCTATCCCGGCAATTTATTGAACGCTTATGTATGGCAACCCTTGGGGGTGGATCGGGTGCGCATCGTTCGTCGTTGGTATACCGTGGGGGGCGAGAGCAACGAGGTCATCGATCGATTGGCGCAGCAGGATCTCGATACCACGGTGGCGGAGGATGTGCGCTTGGTGGAATCGGTGCAACGGGGTTTGAACTCGCGCGGTTATGTCCCCGGGCCGTTGGTGATCGATCCGAACGAAGGGGTCAACTCCGAGCATTCCGTGGAGGCTCTGCACGGATGGTTGCTCGAAGCGTTGGGCGAGGATCGCCAAGGGATGGATGGGTGAGCCTGCGTTCCTTCAAGGAAGGAGAGTATTCGGATGGACCGAACGGTTTATATAACTAAGATAGGAGGGTTTCAACGATGGGGCGGGGGCCAAGAAATTTTGTTGTTATAGGTTAACCTCGCGCTCCGAGGATTGATCCCGCACGCAGGCGAATACTTCGTCGGGGTCGATATCCAACTCAGCTAGATCGACACTTCGTGCGAAGTCATTGTACGCTTCCATGAAACCGCGATGTTGCCGCTCAATGGTTCGATCACCAGATGATTTGCCGGTCAGCACGGCAACTACCTTCCCCCGCCGTGTCAATTCGATCCGTCGGCCATTTTCCGCTTCGCGTACGATTCGAGGGAGGCTGATGCGTGCTTCGGAAATCGAGTACTGATCGCTCATCGGGAATCCCTCTTGGAGTTGAACAGTCATATTCACGGATGTACCTATTTTAGTCTCACGCTCGATTTTTCCAGCCAAGCAATGAGGGCAGATCGCAAGTGCAGCGCTTTAAGGCTATCAAGGTGCGTTGCAGGGCGCGAAAATGAACCCTGCGAGTAACGTCCCCGAAAGGATTGGATGTGTTGTCCAAGTGTCCGAGTGGATTTTTCGTTGATGAGTCGGTATCGCAAGGCGAATTCTTATCCTTGCACTCGGTACTTCGATCTTACGTTGTCAGATCACTCGCAATCGAATTTTGTTCACTCGAAGCGCATCGAGACCTCGCCCAAGCCTTCGAAGGTGGCGCGCAAGCGATCGCCGGCTTGGGCTTCGTAGGGGCTATCGGTGGCCAAGCCGGTGGTGACGTAGTTGCCGGGGCTCAAGCCCAACCCGTAATCGGGCAGGATGTCGGCGAGCCAAGCCAGGGCGTTCAAGGGGTGGTCGAGCACGTTCTTGCCGGTGCCGGTGCGCATCTTTTTTTCGTTGACTTCGAGGGTGACCCCGGTCGTGGCGAGGTCGATGTCTTGCCAATCCTCGACGGGTTCGCCCAAGACGAGGCAGCCGTGGATGGCGTTGTCGGCGGCGAGTATCTGTGCGCTCACATCGTTCAATGTCGGCAGGCGGTTGTCGGCGATCTCGATCGCCGGATGCACGGCGCCGATGTAATCCTTGATCGATGAGGCGGTATAGGGGATGTGGCTCGCCGGGACGCCGAGCGCGATCTCGAAGGCGAATTCGGCCTCGACGATGCGACTGACATAATCCTTTGCCGCAATGACGGCTCGGTCTTTCAAAAGACGCGATCGAAGCAGTCGGCCGTATACCGGATGGGGAATGCCGAGCATCGTTTGCGCCACGGGGTTGGTCAGTGCGATTTTATAGCCCCCGGGGGATGTCCTTTCCGATATGCACAGCCGTTTCACCATCGCATCTTGTACCTGATAGCCGATATCGATCGACTCGGGTATCAACTTCGGGGGGATCGAATCCAGCGCGCGTCGTTGCACGCGGGCGCTATGCAAGAACTCGGCGCTATCATGGATATCGAACATCGTATCGGACTCCTTCGGCGAGGTGAAAGGGCGGGCTCGCCCTTCATTCATCGGCGGCATCGATCAGGATCGTATCTTCGGGGGCCAGACTCAAGGTGATGCGATCGCCGACCGTCGGTAGGGTCGAAGCTCCGGTGCTGCGCATCATGCCGCGCATGATGATCGAATCGCCCTTGGCCAGCCTTGCGTGCAATAGGTAGCTATCGCCTTGGTAGACGACCTCGGTGGCGGTGGCGGAGAAGAGGTTGGCGCCTTTGTCGGCGGTCTTGATTGTCGAGCCGTTCGCCGAATCGCCCGCCGAGCCCCTTCCCGAGTCGGTTGTCGAGTGATTGACAAGAGCGATCCGCTCCGGCCTTACCATCAGCAGCAATCGCTCGGCATTCGGTGGTGGGCTGTCCATCTTGAGCGGCATACCGTCGTAAAGGATATCCCCGCCTTTGCGGATGACCTCCAAAAAGGTCGATTCGCCGATGAAATCGGCCACGAAGCGATTGGCGGGTCTTTCGTAGATATCGCGCGGGCTCGCCAGCTGCATGATCTTGCCTTTGTTGATCACCGCGATGCGATCCGACATCGTCAGCGCCTCGCGCTGGTCATGGGTGACGTAGACGGTGGTCATCCCCAATTTCCCATGCAGGTGGCGCAGTTCGATCTGCATCTGATCCCGCAGTTTTTTATCGAGCGCCGATAGAGGCTCGTCCATCAACAAGATGCGGGGTTCGAAGACGATCGCCCGCGCCACCGCAACCCGTTGTTTTTGCCCGCCGGAGAGCTGATCGATACGACGATCTGCGAGCCCCTCCAAGCGGACGGTCTCCAATGCGCGCTCGATCCGCAAGCGGGCCTCGGCTTTGGGGACCTTGCGAATGCGCAAGGGATATCCGATATTGCCCGCAACGCTCTTATGGGGGAAAAGGGCGTAGCTTTGAAAGGTCATTCCCACATTGCGCAGATGAGGCGGAGTGCGGATCACCTCGTCCTCGCCGAATTTCAGGCTGCCGCAATCGGGACGGGTGAATCCTGCAAGCACCATCAAGAGCGTGGTCTTCCCGGATCCGGAAGGACCGAGCAGGGTCAGGAATTCACCGCTTTCGATGTCGATCGAGACATCATCGAGCGCATGGAGCGATCCGTAGGTCTTGGTGATGTTGCGCACCGTGATCGGCAGCGCTTCTTGGGGATTTGGCATGCGGCGCGTCGTTCGATGCGTGATCGGGATCGGCGAATCCATGAATCGCAGCCCAAGGGGCAAGATGCAAGGCGCGATTCGAAGGGGCAAGCGAAGGATCAAACCGACGGGTATCGACACCCGTCGGCTTGATCCTTTTCGGCGGGCTCTTTCGGCCCGCCCTTCCTTAGGGCGTTATCGTCATTCGGTCAGCATTTCCGCGTACATCTCCTCGGCGATGGTCTCCCATTTGGCGTACCACTCGAGCGAGACCGGCAGCTGCATGGCGGCGTTGGCCGGCGAAGAAGGAAGGGAGGCCGCGGTTTGCGCATCGATCTCGCCGGTTTCGTAGGCGGCGCGGTTGGTCGGGCCGTAGGTGATGTACTTCGGCAGATCGTCTTGGTACTCGGCTTTGGAAATCTCGGACAAGAACCGCATCGCCGTGTCTTTGTTGGGGGCTCCTTTGGGGATCGCGAAGCAGTCGTAGTCGAGCAAGGCCTGCTTGAAGCCGTACATGACCTTCGCCCCGTCCTTGGCGGCATTGTCGAAACGACCGTTCCAGCCGGTGGTCATGTCGACTTCGCCGTCTTTCATCAGCTGGGCGTGTTGGGCTCCGGAGGTCCAAAAGACATCGATATGGGGGCGAAGCGAGCGGATCTTGTCGATGGCGCGTTCGATACCGGCTTCCGAGTCAAGCATCTCGTAGACATCCTCGGGGGCCACTCCGTCGGCCATCAACGCCGGCTCCAAGGCCCCCGCCACTTTGCCCCGGTAGGCGCGTTTGCCGGGGAATTTCTCGACATCGAAGAAATCCATCCAGCTTTGCGGGCCGTTTTCGCCGTAGGTGTCGGTATTCCAAGCATAGACGGTCGAGAAGACATCCCCGCCGACGCAGTGGTCGGTGTAGAGATTCGGGTAGAAGGTCGAGACATCGATCACCTGATAGTCCAGCGTTTCGAGCAACCCTTCGGCGGCGGCTCGGGCGGCGGAACCCGAACCGCTGGCAACGATATCGAGGGTTACCTTCCCCGAGGAGACTTGCAATCTGATATCCGACATCCCGCCGTAGGTCTCCTGTTTGACTTCGATGCCGGTCTTGGCGGCGGCGGGTTCGAACAGAGCCTTGCTCTGGGCCTCTTGATAGGATCCGCCCCAAGAGGCGATCGTCACTTGTTCGGCGAGAACGTCGATGGCTATCAAGGATGTCGCGGCGGCGACGAGGGCTTTCAGTTTCATCTTCACTTTCTCCTGATCTCGATGCCGCCGAGGCGGCGAGGTCGGTATCGAAGCCAAGGCTCTCGTACCGATTCGGCTTTTCGTTGGGGCTTTGATCGGTGCAAAGCCGGTCTTTTCGAATTCGGGCTTTTTGCGGCCGAAATCACGAGGAGGCGCTCGAAAAAGCGTTCGCCGCAAAAAGGCGTGCATCGCAACTATTATGCGCCGATTTTCTCCGATTCATGTTTCTCCGATCCATCTCGCTTTTCGTGGGCGCTTTTCGAAGTGCCGGTGTATAGTCCCGTTCGCTTGCGATCCACTCCTTCGACGGGGCGTTCGCCGTTCGAAGATTTAGCCATCGTCCGCCTTCACCGCTTTGCAACGATCACCTCTACCCAAGAATCCGCCTTGCCGTGAAACCCGCGCGATATTCGATCTTTTCTTTGCTGAGGAATGCCTTCGGCTACCACCGCCATTGGTCTCGGGCTTGGCGTAGCCCCGAACCCGAAGATCGCTACGATGCGGTGATCATCGGCGGTGGCGGGCACGGCTTGGCCACGGCCTATTACTTGGCGAGCCTGCACGGTATCACTCGGGTCGCGGTCGTGGAAAAGGGTTGGCTCGGGGGCGGCAATACCGGTCGCAATACCACCATCGTGCGCTCGAACTACCTCCTCGATGCCAACGCGCATTTCTACGAACACTCGCTCAAGTTGTGGGAGGGCTTGTCTTCGGAGCTGAACTACAACGTGATGTTCAGCCAGCGGGCGGTGTTGAATCTGACCCATAACGATGCTCAGGTCGATGCCGCGCATCGTCGCGGCAATGCCATGCGCTTGAACGGAATCGATGCGAGGTGGCTATCCAAAGATGAGGTGCAAGCGATGGTTCCTTTGCTGGACTGCTCGCCTTGCGCCCGCTTTCCCGTCAACGGGGGGTTGATGCAGCCGCGCGGAGGGACCGCTCGCCACGATGCCGTGGCTTGGGGGTTCGCGCGCGCCGCAAGCGCCCATGGCGTCGACATCATCCAAAACTGCGAGGTCGTCGGCATTCGCACGCAGTCCGGCTCGGTGCTCGGCGTCGAGACCACCAAGGGCTTCATCGCCGCTCCCAAGGTGGGTATCGCGGTCGCCGGTCACACATCGCAGGTGGCGGCGATGGCCGGTATTCGTTTGCCGATCGAATCCCATGTCTTGCAGGCGATGGTCACCGAACCGGTCAAACCGGTGCTGGATACGGTGGTGACTTCCGGAGCCACGCATGTCTATATCAGTCAGACCGACAAGGGCGAGATTCTCATCGGCGGCGATCTGGATTTTTATAACTCCTACGCTCGCCGCGGCAATTTGCCCGCTCTCGAGCAGGTCGTCCAAGGTGCGATCACGCACTTTCCTTTCTTGGGGCGTTTGCGGATGATGCGCACATGGGGCGGGGTGATGGATATGACGATGGACGGGAGCCCGATCATCGGCAAACTCCCCATCGAGGGTTTGTATCTCAACGGTGGATGGTGCTACGGCGGCTTCAAGGCGACCCCGGGATCGGGTTGGTGTTTCGCTTGGACCATCGCCAATGACGAGCCGCATCCGCTGAACGCTCCCTTTACCTTGGAGCGTTTTCATCGCGGCACCGTATTGGATGAAAAGGGTGTCGGGGCGAGCCCTTGGCTGCATTAGCATCGCAAGATCCCGCAGGGTTTTTTCGATTCCGAGTCGCCCCGCTTGGATCCCGCTTCATAATGGCGGCAGGGGAGGGCAGGGCGCGGGCACACGCAACTCCCTATCGTCATGTACCCAAAATCATGTACCAAAAACCGGCAAAGAACGATCCATGAGCGAGAAATCCGTCGATCTCGATGAAATGCAATCCCGAATGCAGGCACTGCGACAAGGATTTCGAACCCTGTTGATGGCCACCGTCAACGCAGAAGGACAGCCCGATGCGAGCTATGCCCCTTATGTCGAGGATGCCGGCAACTACTATGTCTATGTCAGCGATCTATCGGCGCATACCGCCAACCTGATCGAGCGCGGCATGGCCGATATTTTGTTCATAGAAAACGAGGGCGATGCGGCTCATCCATTCGCTCGCAAGCGTGCCACTTTTCGCTGTCGCTGCGAGGAGATCGAGCGCGGATCGGAAGAGTTCGAGCGCATCCTCGATCGGTTTGGGGATCGCTTCGGCGATCTCATCGATATGCTGCGTTCTCTGACCGATTTCCACTTGGTGAGGTTGGTGCCCGGCAAGGGCACCTTCGTCGCCGGTTTCGCCAAGGCCTTCGAGATCGACGACGCAAAGGAAGGCGGGCTGCGGCATCTCGACGGTCCTGTCCGTCGCCGGGATAGCAAGGATCCTTTGGAAGAGGATTGATCGTTATCCCAAGAGCGATCGCGCGGGGTGTATCTCCTGTCGCTCGCTCGTATCGGAGCCTTCGATCCTCCATCGGTTCTAAGATGATCGCAAAAGTCGAGGGTGGCTTCGGCAAGCGCCTCGACAAAGGCGATCTCACCCATGCCCTTCGTTCGGGGTCGGCTCGCCGAGTCTTTTGCGGGCCTTGCCGACCATGTCCACCAATACCCGGCGTGCTTCGCCGGCGTGGGCGAGCGGCTTTTCGAAATCGATTCGGCAAGACGCTTCTTTGTCGTTTTCGATAAAAGCGATGCCCATCCCCTTTTCGTCGAAGTTCACGATATACGCCGATGTCGCCGCATCATGTCCGGCGAAGGCGCGCACATAAAGCAAGACCGCATCTGCATGATCATCGTTGAGATGTTCGATGATGCCTTTGACCGCCTCGTCTTCGAGCATGTGCTTCTCCGGGGGTTGGATTGGATTAGGATCCTTCGCCATAGCGGAATCTCGGATTCGTCGAAGGCGGCAGGTCAGGCGATTGTCGGGGTATCGAAGGCTTTCGAAGCCAGGGCCTCGATCATCAACGATCATCGACGCTTCGAATATCGATAAAAGGGTGGATGGATGTCGGCGAAAAATCATCGAAAGGGCGTTCCCTCGTGTTGTTGATCCATTGTCCTTGGTGCGGACCCAGGGCGCAAACGGAATTCGTTTACGGCGGGGATGCCACGGTCGTGCGTCCCGCCGACCCCGATGCGATCCGTGAAAGCGAATGGCTCGATCATATTTACCTGCGGGAAAACCCTTGCGGGGCGCACCGGGAATGGTGGCAGCATCGCTCCGGTTGTCGCCGGTGGTTGATGGTCGAGCGCGATACGCTGACCCATCGTATCCGTGCCACCGCACCTTCGGGGCCGGAGCCGGGCGAGCCCCTCGCCGCCGATTCGAATCCGGCGCTCATGCGCTTCGAGATGTCCGGGAGCGGCGCGCCGGACGCCGATGCGCCGGTCGCAGATCGAATTGCAGATGCAGATAAGGGGCGTTCGAAAGCGGATGCGCCCTCGACAATTATTAATGCGAAGGAGCGAGCGCGCGCGCTGCGCCAATCGCCCCGCTCGCCCGCACCATCGAAGCCCGCCCTCGAACAGCCATGCCGCGCCGCCTCGGGAGGCCGGATCGATCGCACGGCTCCGCTACGCTTTTTCTTCGACGGGATCGAGTACGGCGGCTATCGGGGAGATACCCTGGCCTCGGCGTTGCTGGCCAACAAGGTGCGGCGGGTCGGCCGCAGCTTCAAATACCACCGCCCGCG
>JFBG01000037.1 GCA_000583135.1 Thioalkalivibrio sp. HK1 | reverse complement strand
TCGTTCGTTCGTTCGTTCGTTCTGATAGATAGATCTCTGCTCTATTATAGCAGATTCCACGCTAGGATTCTTAGGTATTTTTTCGGTTTTTTCGAGTCTTTTTTCCACTTCCCGGAGGTCCACCCAATACCTTGGTAGTATCACCGATTTCGGGTCTTCCTTTTCTTGTATGGTCGTCTGTCTTGGATGGCCAGATTTGATATTATCTTCGGAAACATCAAAAGTGGCGAAACGATGATCGTATTGAAAGAAGAGCTTTGCTTCGTACAGCGGTAGCCAGCATTCGTCGTCTTTGATAAAATGGTTGCCCTGTAGTTGGTATCCCTCGTTTTCCATATCCTTTCGGGTTTTGAAAAATTTCGAATCATTCGACATGTGAAACATGGTTGAAAGTTTCACTCCCCACGGATTACGATCGGGGATCGATCCCTTGCCTTCTTTTAGGAGAACTCCCCCTGCATTCCGGTAGATTTTTCGGGCGAGTTCCATATCTTTCCGAGTTCGAAAGGTCGGAGCGTTTTTCGTATTGGGGTTAAAGAGTTCGAAATCATCTTCAGTTAGAGAAAAGCGTTTTTCGTCATCTTTGAGTTGATCTGTACGATGTAAATAAAAAGCGAATTCAGAGTCGGATATCGGTAGATTCTCTCCGCTCAATGTCATAAGGCAAAATTTCATTTTGCTGGAGACGGCAGGGAATAATTTATCATGATTTTCGAAATCGAATAGACTGACAAGTCTTTTCTTTTCGATAATGTGTCGAAAGAAAACCTTCGTCGTATCATCGACCGCAATGCCGGTGGGTACGATCATACCGGATCTACCTTTCGGGCTGAGGGCTTGCAGTAAGAGTTCGGAAAAAGGTGCGTAGGTGTTGATATCACCCTTACCGGTGAGAGGGAAGCGATTGGAACTGAGGCAATAGAGGCTCGCAGATTCAGCATGACGCTTCGCCAAGATGAATTCTTGATAGAGTCTTCGATCAGCCGGTCGGGCGTCGTCTTCATTCAAGGCTTCGATCAGGCGTTTTCTCTCAGTTGAATTGCGAGCATTGGTAATCTTGGACGAGCGGCCGTCAAAGAATTTTTTCTCTTGCAGTTTGATACGCTTCCAAGGTGGATTACCTAGTATCACATCAAAGCCGCCGTCATCCAGGATGTGCCCGAATGCCAAGTGCCAGTGAAAAAATCGATTCTCTTTGGCGAGGGTGCTTGCGAGTCTTTCGGCCTCCACTCTTCGGGATCGTTCGTCTTCTTCGAGTCGATGTAAATCCTGGGTCAGTGGCACGCTATCCGGGTTGTCCTTGGTTTTTTTGGCGAACCACGCTGCAACATAGAGGTCGGCGCGTAATTTTTCCGGTTCTTGTTCTTTCAGCTGGGCTTTGCGGAGACGTCTTTTTTCTTCGATATCCTTTGATGTGTCTTCCGGCATTTCTTCGAGGGATCCCATTTTCGCGATCGGATCGGATGTGCCGGATGCATAGAGCAGGTCGCGTTGCTTCGATAACCGGTTTCTTCGTTTCAGATCCGCACAAACCGCTTTGTCATCCCCTGTCGATGCTTTATAGGCATCGTCCGGAATCGGTTCGTCCAAGACATCTTTGTCGAAAACCCCGATCAGGCTATCGCCCTCGAGGATATGAGAGTCGAGGAAGGTCAGCGGTTTGTCGGGGACCACCGCTTCCATCCACAGTGCCACTTTGCATAAGTCCACTGCCAGCGGGTTGCGGTCCACGCCGTAGATGCAATGTTGCACCACTTCTCGCAAGGCGCTTCGGCGAAGGTTCTCGTCCACCGTGTTGTCTTCCGATTCGAGGCGGGCGATTTCGATAGCCAAGCGGCGAGCGGCTTCGAGCAGGAAATGGCCCGAGCCGCAGGCGGGGTCGATGATCTTCAGCTGCAACAAGGCGGTGCGCGGGTCTTTGGGGTTTTCTTCGATGGTTCGTTGGATCACCGGCTCCAAGGTGGATTTGATCAGTTCTGCAACCAATGTGGGTGGGGTGTAATAGGAGCCGGTGAGTTTGCGATCGGAGCCGCGGGTGGTTTTGCCCTCGTCGTCGCTATCGTTGATGAAGGAGAATCGCCAAGGCAGGCTGTTGACTTCGACTTGCGGATGAAGTTCGAGCAGGCTTTCATAAACGGAGCCCAGTTCTTCGGTTCCCATGTCGCGGTAGTTGATGCGGACGAGGCTGTTTTTCGTTGCGAAGAAGGCGAGTTTGTGGATCGCTTCCAATAGATATTCGTTGGTGATGCGTGCGTTGTCGAGGTCGGGGCAAAAGGTATCGGAATCGGATGCCTTCGAGTCGGGGGCGAGATCGGCGTTCTTTTCGTAGCGAAAGAGGCCGCCCAAGGCCGGGAGCCCTAGATCGTCGATGCCTTCGCCAAGAGCGCGAAAGGTGATGCGAAGGCTTTGCCACAGGTCATGATGGTGATCGTAGTTGCGGCGGCGCCGGGCGAGGTCGCGCAGGCGGGCGATGCCGTAGCCTTGTTCGTAGATGGCGCGTTTTTCTTTGGGGGTGTTCGGTGGGTGCAGAAGGGCGCGCTCTTCGGCGGCGAAGAGGAAGAGCAGGCGGTAGACCAAGCGCAAGATCTGCTCGAAATAATGTCGCTCGGAGAGGTTCGGTTGCGCCGCTTCGATCATCGTCTCGTGAGCGGGCTCTTCCAGCGATTCGGGGCGCAGCCTCTTGCGCAGGGCTTCGTTATCGGAGTGTTGCAAGAAACCTTGGCCCAGCGATCGCAAGGCATCGGTGACTCCCTTGCGCAGGTCCGCTCGGACCCGTTCGCCGATTTCATGCGATTGATCCCGCCAGCCCTCGATGATGCATCGGTTGTTTTTTCCGCTTTCTTTGGTCGGGCGCAGGCGGCTATCGTGGGCCATCAACCAGAAGGCTGCGAAATCCGGTGTCAGATCTTCTTCGAAGATGAGTTCGAGGTCGATTTCGATATAGGCGGGGCGGGTGAGGCTGGCGTTATCTCGCAGCAGGCGAAACTTGGAGCCGTTGGAGACCGCTCCCCAAAGCGAGCGATCGGTGGCGTTGAGGTATTCCTGCATCAGATTATGGGGCGCCTGCCGGTTTCGGTGCTCGTTCCCGAAGCGTTTGTCGGCGCGGTCGAGTTCGAGTTCGAAATCCTTGACCAAGAGCAGGGGGACGGCGCCCTCGTGGGCTTGGTGGGTCAGGGGGAAGGTTCGCTCCTCGATATTGGTATCATCGAATTCGGTCAGCGTTTTATAGCCGAGCACGTCTTGTAGGAGGTTTCGATTCCATTGTTCGGTGATCTGTTCTTTATCGAGCCCTTCTCGCACTCGGCGCTCTTTATATTGCGTATGCAGGTCGCGGGCGATCAGCCAATAGCGGTCGATTTCCTGTTTGATGTCGAGCGAGCGGGAGAGATCGTAATCGGCGGCTTTTTGATCGGGGGCGTCCAATCTTGCGATTTTATGCAAGAACTCGGGCGAGAGGATGCCGCCCACGATCCGCAATGCGGCGAAACTTTGTAGGGTTTTATCCATGATTGATCCTTGGGCTCGCTCTTGATTCGTTCTTGGGATTGTTCTTGACTCATGCCCGACTCAAGATTGACTCATGCTTGCATGGGCATCAGGATATAAACCCCGATGATGTCGACCGGTTTGGAGGGTTTGACTTCATAGCGTCCCCGGGCGTCGCTCGCCGCTCGAACCCGGCGATGGTCGGCGAGCAGTTCCTTCGCTCGGTCTTCGGCGATGCGATCGAAGATCTTTTCTTTCTCGGCGAGCGATCCGATCTCTTGACGCAATAGATGGATTTTTTGCCCCTGTTCCATATTGCGTCCCGTTTCTTTATGCAGCAGATCCAAGGCATCCTTGCCGATTCGGGTTTCGATCTTGCCGGATGGGTCTTTGGCGATGGCAACGCCCAAGCACTCCTCGGCCAAGAGATAGGTTGTTGTTTGGTTTGCGTTCGCCTTTTGTCGGTGGGTGGTGATTTGGGTGCGAAGGCGAAGGAGGAAGACGACGGTGCGCTTTTCGATCCCTTTGGAGAAGAAGGCGCCGCTACGGGCACCGCCGAGGAAATCGTCTTCGTTCATCGTGCTTGATGGTGTCGATCCGGTGCGGTTGTCCAAGGCGCATTCGACGACATGCTCGGCAAGGGTCGATACCAGCGGATGGGTGCGGTGGATATGAAGCGTTCCCTTCGGGGCCGAGCCATCGAAGGCGATCTTGGGTTTGGCGGGCAATCCGGCATCTTCGAGGCGATCTTGCAGCGGCTTGGGCAGGTGCATCGTCGGCAATATACGATAGCCCCGACGCTCATCAAGAGGCGCTCCCAACCTTTCGGCGCATCGGTGCACGAAACGCTCCACATCCTCTTCGCCGCCCAAGGCGGTGGTCGCCTTTTGAAATTCGGGCAGCACTTCTTCGGGTTTGAGGGATTGCTGGGCGAAGACCGTGCGCCGGTGTCGCTCGCTGCTTTGCTTCCATTCCCGCTCGACATCGGCTTCGGTCTTTTCGAACAATGCGCTTTGCGATAGATGAGCGCGGGCGGAGAGCACCGCCTCCATCACCGCTTCGATCACTTTTGTGTTGTTGGTGGGCAAGGGCACCGAAATACCGAGTTCTTTGCGAATCATCTCCGCTTTGCGCAGGATCACACGCATGACCGCCCAGTCGACGGTATTGTTTTCGCCGTAGAGCATCAAGGTTCGTACCACCTTGGCGCTCTGGCCGAAGCGATCCACTCGTCCTTCTCTTTGCTCGTGGCGGGTGGGATTCCAAGCGAGATCGTAGTGAATGGCGGCATCGAAAAAACTTTGCAGATTGATGCCCTCGGAAAGGCAATCGGTGGCCACCAAAAGGGGTAGGGATGATACATCGCCTTCCTCTTCGCCCGTTGCATTGCCCAAAGCGTCGATGCGCTCTTTTCGCTGATCCGGGGTCAACTCTCCGGTGATGATATCGACGCGGAGTTTTTTCCCGGCCTTGGTTTTCAACCCTACTTTCAAGGCTTCGCCGACATAGTGCGCGGTGGCGATATAGCGGCAGAAGATGACCGGCCGAAAGCCATCGTCGATCAGCGAGGTGATCTCATCGATGAGTTTTTTCAGTTTCGGATCTCGATCGGGTCCGCGTAAATGACGGGTGCGTTCGATCAGGCTTCTCAAAGATTCGATATCTTGTTGTCTATCATGTTGCATATCATCTTGCGTATCGGCAATATCCCCCGCCGGTGCGGTTTCGCTGAGGCTTAGGGAGTCGTCATCCGATTCGTCCAGGACCATTTCCATGCCTTTTCGGTCGGTGGCATCGACTCGATCTTTATCGCTTGCACCCTCGGGGGCTTGTAATTTGGTTTTCAGCGCTTGCTCCGCCGCTGCCGGGCTCGACGAAGCGCAGCGCAGCAAGGCCAGAGCGGCCCACCAAGACATGCGTCTTTGTAGATCCGTGCCCCCTTCGCTGCGGCGAACGATGGTGCGGGCATAGTTCAGTACTTCATCGAAAAATCCGCTCCAATCGCCGGAGAGTCGGTAGGTGGTCTCTCGGCTTTCTCGTCGGGGAAAGCCTGCGTTATCGTCCTTCCATTCGTCTATATCCGCGCGGCGACGTTGGATGAAATGTAAGGCGAGAGCTTCTCGCAGGTTTTTTCGATCATCGCCTTTATCGGGTTCCGCAAGCGGGGTGAACTTTTGATCCAACAGGCCTAGAAGATTTGCAAAGGCTTGTTGGTCGCCGGAGTGAGGGGTGGCGGTCAACAACACCATGCCTCGGTCTTGTTTTTCGGCGAGTTTTTTGACCAGTTCATAGCGCCGATGACGGGTCTTGCCCGCACCCGATCGCACGCAGGCGTGGGCTTCGTCGATGATGACGAAGTCGGGGCAAGCGCGCAGGAATTCATCGCGGCGTTTATCTTGCTTGATATAGTCGAGGGAGACGATGGTGAAGGGGATAACATCGAAGATCGATTCGCCGGCGGACAGCAGATCGCGCTCGAGCCGGGTGACGGTGCCGGTGCGAACCACCTCGGCACGGATGTTGAATTTCTCTTCGAGTTCGCTTTTCCATTGCTCGCAAAGATGAGGCGGGCAAAGCACCGTGAACTTTTCGATCTCGCCGCGCTCGATCAGTTCTTTGGCGATCAATCCGGCTTCGATGGTTTTGCCGATACCGACATCGTCGGCGATCAACAAGCGGGTGGTTTCCATCTTGAGCGCCATCAACAAGGGGGCCAGTTGATAGGCGCGGGGGTCGAAATGGAGTTTGCCGAAACTGCGAAAGGGTCCGGCGCCCGAGCGCAATTTGAGTTGCAAAGCATCGCGCAATAAGAGCGCGGCCTCTTTGGATCCGGGCTTGTGTTTTTCGGGGTTCGGCGGGGGGAAGACGGCCTGCTTCGGCGCTTCGCTTTCCAGCGGTAGATAGATCAGCGTCGCATCTTTTTCCGATCCGCTAAGCGGTCGCAGCCGTAGGAGATTCTCCCGGTCTTCATGCTCGGCGCTCGGCAATACCACCCATTCTCGGCCGCGGGCTTCGACCAATGCACCGGGCGTGAAGGAAGCCCTCTCGCTCATCGTTTTTCTCCCCCGTCATTGCCTTGGCCGAAGACCCAAGCATGTTCGTCGATGATATTGGGCCATGTCGCTTTGTCGGCGGGAAAGCGCACGACCGTGTAGCCTGCACTTTCGAGCCTGCGGTTGATGTCGGCGTCTTTTTGCTGTTGTCTTTGTTTATCGTGGTGCGGGCCGTCGATATAGATCAGAACTTGCAAGGCGATATAGGAGAAATCGGGGCGGGTGCGGATATCTTCCAAGTATTGTTGGGCCTTGTCGGGAAGGTGATAGCCGTGGGCTTTGATAAAGTCCAGCCAAGCATGCTCCAAACCCGAGGTGGAGATATTGCGCATTTCCTGCAAGGAATCGGCGTCGCTTGATGAATCGCTCGATGGATGATCTTCGGTATTGTCGTCGCAGCGGCTCAGGCGGCAGAGCAGGTCGATCATTTCCGGTCTTTTTCGGTCGATCATCCCGTGATCTTGTTGATTCGAATAACTTAGCAGGCAGCGATAGCAACCGGCTTCGCATTCTTTTTCCAGTTTATCTTTCAAGTTATCCGCCGTCTCGTCGCCCCGCCAATCGCCCGATGCCGGTTCGTAGTGGCAGATTTCAAGGGCCTTGCGTGCCACCTTTCGTAGGGCGCTTCTTTCTTTGACCAGGCGCGTCAGGACACCGGCTCCGCCTTCGGAAGCCTCGTAGAACAAGATGGTTTTATGGTTGTTTCGATCCGGTAGCGCCTCCACCGCCAACTCCTGCTCCTCCAACTGAAACTCCTGCTCGATCCCCCGTTTGAGGGCATATTGCAAGGAGGGCATCATGTCGGAATCGATGGAATCATCCGAGCGGATATGAACGATCAAGGCGTTGCGGGTATCCTCGACGAAGGGGGTGATGCGTTGGGAATATTTATTTTCCTTCGTCGTATCGTCGGAAGTTTCGGTGCCTTGATCGCTATCTTTGCTGCCCGCCCATTCGCCGGTGGCGGGGTCCATCGCAAAGCCGTGGATGGATTTATTTTCCCTTCGCCGCCATCCGAGGTTGATACGCCACAGCGTTGCCGCTTGGCCGTATTTGAGCCCCAGCAAGGGCTTGCCTTTTTCCGAGATCTTGATGATCGGCTTTTTATCATCCTGCTCGTTGAAGCAAAAGGTGGTGATCATCTCGTAGCCTTGACGCTGACGCTCTTCTTCGTCGGAGTTGATGCGAAAGGCGCGCCGGGTCGAGACCTGATCGATAGAGTGAAGGTTGATGATCGATATCCCGTCGGCGAGCGAGGCATTACAGCTGACGCAGCGTTCGTGCTCGAATCGATCGCCGGAATGCCGGTAGCCGCATTGGGGGCAAAGTCTTGCCGTTTTTGTGCCGAGCTTCGCCGATGTTCTTACCTGAGTATCGTCTTGGGGGGAGATGATCGCGCGCCGGACCCGATAGGTATTCCCTTCGTGGTAGATGATCGATTGGGGGCCGAATTCGGAGAGCCCCAGGAAACGGGGGCGGGTGAGGTATGAGCCATCATCTTTTTCCCTTCCTCGTTCCACTTTGCCGGGAATAAATGCCATCAAGGGCAAGCGCGGGAAGTTATAGCCGGGTAAAAAGCCCTCGGCCGCAAGGTATCGGTAGGTATAGAAATCCGAATTGACGCGCGATTTCTTCTCACGAAGTAGATTTAGCTGATTAAGAGCGTCGTCATGCCGATTTTTTGCATCCTTGATTTCCCGATCGAGAGACGCGGAATTGTAGAGGATATCTTGGTTGAATCGCATCTGTTTCATGGTCGCTCGATAGAGCGAGCGCCAACGTTTGAACGATTTATCGAAACGATGATATGCCGAGGAGATGGCATTTTCGATCCATGAATCGGTGCACCAATTGGCGGAGAAAGACTCGGGATGTGCCTTCATCCCCTCGACGATACGTCGGGCGCGGTCCAACGCATTCTTCTTGACCTTGGAAGCATCGAGGCTCTCGCGGATATCATCACGGGGAGGGATGCTCTCCTGCTCGAGATCGAGCGTCTCGCAGACGGAGCTATCCAATTGGGTGTTGCTTTCGGCCAGCCATAGCGCGTGCAAGTGGCTGCGAAGAAGTTCTTCGTTGGCGAGATCGATGGTCGGGGGATTGACGACACCGGCGGCCATCTTCGTCGGATCGGAGAAGAAATATTGATCGTGGGGCGATCTGGCGGCGCAATAGGTGATGATCAGCGCCGGTTGTCCGCTGCGCCCGGCTCGGCCGCTGCGTTGGGCGTAGTTGGCGGGGGTCGGCGGTACATTGCGCATGTAAACCATATTCAATGTTGAAATATCGACACCCAATTCCATCGTCGGTGAACAAAAAAGAACCGGCAGACCCTTGACGGTTTCCGATGGTTTGGGACCTGATTTTTCCTCGCCCATCCCCAAGCGAAAGCGTTTTTCCCGCACTTCTCGGTCTTCGGCACCGACTTGCGCCGTATGCTCTCTGGCTTCCAACCGATGAAAGAAGTGCTCTTCTTCGGATGTCAGTAATTCTTTGACGTTCATATAGAGATCGCGAAAGAAAACATTGGCTTTTTTCGCTTGATCGGAAGAGGACTTTTCGGGATCGGCTCGGGGTTCGTCTTGATATTCACCTTGAGATTCTGAGTCCGATCTCCATTGGAGAATCGAGGAGTCGATGCGATAACCGGTTCGAGCGTCGTCGATTTTGGAGGGCTCGACATAACCGTAAGTCGTCAACACTTCGAGGATATCGTCGATCACTTCGTTATAGGTATCTTCGCCGAATCCCTGTTGAGGGGTGTCCCAACGCTCTTTCTTTTTCAGCCAGTTGCCGAAACGAGAGCGAGACGAAATATGAAAAAGATCGTCTTGATTCTTTCTTCTGCCGGATTGATTCGATCTCGGAATCATGCGTTTGGAAGAGATCAGATTCTCGCCTTCCAATAATCCCCAGGATTCCAGCAGACTGTTATAGGAGCGATTGCGGATTTGCTCTTGGTGGTCCTGATCCAGATAGATTGTCTTGATACAAAGTTCCTCTCGCATCCGATCCAAGAGTTTTTCGATGATGTCATGGCGTTTTTCCGGGGAGAGATTCGCCAGCAGTGGATGCCTTTTGCCCCATTCGTCTTCGTCTTGGCAGCATTCCATCAAATTCCGATATCCGACTTTGAGCAAGTGCAGTTGCTCGAGATTCGGATTGGTGATGCGCCATCCCCGTTT
Source organism: Thioalkalivibrio sp. HK1 (assembly GCA_000583135.1). Classification (GTDB taxonomy): domain Bacteria; phylum Pseudomonadota; class Gammaproteobacteria; order HK1; family HK1; genus HK1. The sequence goes on along the minus strand of JFBG01000037.1, from coordinate 24,997 downwards.
CAGATCGAAATACAATCGATAGCCGAGCACATCCCGTAAGGCTTTGATGGTGCTGTCGGCTTGGAAGCCCTTGGTATCGGGGTTGGAGGCATAGTCTTGGGGTTCGAGCCTTAGATGATCGAAGACCCCTTGCGTCAGGGATTCGTCGGTCAGCGCTTGCTCTTCGCTGCGATCGATGGCCGCCAAAAGGGCGGATCGAAGTAATAGAACCTGAATGAAGTCGTTGAAGTGACCGGCTTGCAGGCTCGCATCCTGTCGGTTATCGGTAAAGGCGAGCAGTTTTTTCGTTTCTTCGTCGAGATCTTCGCTGTCGATCAGGCGCTTGAGGGAGGAAAGCGTCAATACCGTGGTGGCGGAACTGCGGCCTTCGCTCGATAGGGCGGAGAGTTTGCTCAACTCTCCTTTGCGCAAAGGATAGTGGGCTTCGCAATCAGGATTGAGACAAAAACGAAAGGCTTTTTCGATGAACCATGCCGGCAATCCATCCGGGGAAGGATTTCCCAAGGGGTCGACTCGGATTTGGATCGGCTCGTATTTTCGATAGCTCGGTTTGACCCGGATTCGATCGCGGAAGGTTTCGAGCCACGCATCGGGATAATGCCGCTCCGGGAATGCGGGATCGAATCGACCCTCGCTATCGGGCATCAGATAACCCCAAGTATCCTCTTCGTCCTCTTTTGAATAATCCGGAAGATCTCGAGGTTTGATTTCGCTCGGCCGTTTATTTTCCATCCTCGTTCGAACCGGAAAGTATTCTTGACCGCATTCGCGACAAAAGCATAGAGGGAATAAAAGCCGCTTACGATCACCCGGTGCGAATTTCTGCCCTTCGGTGGTGATATGGCGCTCGCCTTGCGCTTGCAGCGTGGAATAGGCGCTCCAAGCCCCGCTGATGAATTGATGCAGGCGAAAGGCGAAAAAATTCCGTCCTTCTTCGTTGCGGGTTTTATAGGATTCGAGCAGGAATTTCGATAGATAATCATGGCACAGCGCTTTATCCAAGCCGCTTTTCTTTGCAAGAATATCGGCGGCATCGGTGATCGAAAGGGGGCGGGGGATGCGGATGAATCGACCGTCCTCCTCTTTTTTCAAACCGAGATTGTGTTCTATCCACCCTGCAATCGGATGTTTTAGGAGAGCGCTATAGGATGCTCCTTCGGGCACGCCCTCTTCGATGGCCCGGGCGAGGGTCGACGGATCATCCACTATCCGAGTGATGGGGTTCAATGTTTCGGAGATCACCTGATCGGGTTCGACTCGGGCGCCGAAGAGTTTGGTCGCCACCTCGCAGACCGTTCGGTTGCGCTCTTGTCGAGTGCCTTCCGAGGCCATGGTCGCGGAGGTGCCGATGCAGATCAGATCTCGATTGAAACGATCCCTTACCCGACGCACCAGCATCGCGACATCGGCTCCTTGTCGTCCGCGATAGGTATGCAACTCGTCGAGCACCAGATAGTTTAACCCTTGGGCGTGCTTTCGAACCGCTTGGTCGGTATCGACGAAGCGGGTCATCAGCAGTTCGAGCATGACGTAATTGGTCAGTAGAATATCCGGCGGATTCTTGGCGATCTTTTCTCGCTCTTCCGATGATTCCTGCCCGGTATAGCGAGCGAAGGTGACCGGCTCTTTTCCTTGTTCATAGCCATGGCATAGATATTTTTCCAACTCTTGGTACTGGCTGTTGCAAAGGGCATTCATCGGATAGACGACGATGGCGCCGATGCCTTTATGACTCGTTCCTTCTTTTTTTCGCCGCAAAATATCGTCGACGATGGGGATGAAATAGGCCAGCGATTTACCCGAGCCGGTGCCGGTGGTCAAAACATAGGCCTTATTCTCTCGGGCGAGATGGATGGCATCGGTTTGATGGCGATGAAGCTTAAGTTCCTTGCCGATATCATCTTTCGAGCGCTTGATGCGGAAAATTCGCTCGCATTCCGGTTCGAGAAGACCCTCGGCGACCAACTCCGAAAGGGTGCCGCCCGATTCGAAGTTGGGGTTGATCTGAATCAGCGGTTCGGGCCAAAACTTTCCCTCTTGATAGGCTTTGTCGATCTCCGATGAGATATCTTGAGCCTTGATTTTGGTAAAACTACGAGAAAATCCCTCGTATTCTTCGATGATTTCTTTGCGCAGTTCAAAGACGTCCACTTGATTGACCGCTCCTGATCGTTTGACGCGTTTGACATCGGGGCTATCGAAGGTGCCGATTTCGCCGCCACCGAGCGCGCACCGTCCATCCGGACGTCTTCCATCGGGGCATGCTCCATCCGATGATCGAGCCGATTCGACGCCGAGACTCGCCGATTCGCTCGGTGCTCACCCGTGCATCGTGATCCTTAGCCTTACGGGGTCGATGGGCGATGGCGGGCCTCATTTTATCCCCCAATCTCGAAAATAGGAAAGCCATCGTGATACTCGCCTTCGGCCGAGCGTGCCCCCTTCGTTCTCGGGCGAGATGGAATTTCGTATGAAAATCAATCACTTATAGATCCAAAAGTAGGCCCTCGATCCTCTTCGAAGTCTTTGAAAAAACGAAAAAGACAAGGTATCGCATTCACCGATGAGCCTTCTTTTATCTCCCGGTAGCAGCGGATTCGAAGCGACCCCTCGGGAGCATCGTCAAGATAAAGGATGCTTGCGATCGAGGGTGATATATCATCAGGGGATCGGGTCTCGAATCTCGGTGCGCCATCGAGCGGGGGCAGTGTGCGGGGGATTTTGCTGTCATGAACGATCGAAACGGGGTGAAAATGCCGCTTTCGCGCTTCAAAGTGCTCGATATCACGCGGGTGCGAGCGGGGCCGACGGCGGTGCGCCAGTTGGCGGATTGGGGCGCGGATGTCATCAAGATCGAAGCGCCGGCGGCATTTGACAAGGCCAAAGGGATGGGCGGGGCGAGGCACGGGCCGGATTTTCAGAATCTGCACCGCAACAAGCGCAATATGACATTGAATCTCAAAAGCCCCGCCGGCCGCGAGCTGTTCATGCGGATGGTTCGCCAAGCGGATGTGGTGATCGAAAACTTTCGCCCGGATGTGAAGACCCGCTTGGGGGTCGACTACCCCGCTTGTCGGGAGGTCAATCCGCGCATCGTCTATGCCAGTGTTTCGGGCTTCGGGCAAAGCGGCCCGTATCGGATGCGTCCCGGTTTCGATCAGATCGCGCAAGGGATGGGAGGGCTGATGCGGATTACGGGCACGCCCGGGCAAGGGCCGATGCGGGTCGGGGTTCCGATCGCGGATCTGGCGAGTGGTCTTTATGCCGCCCTCGGGATCATGGTCGCCCTGTTGGAGCGCGAGGAAAGCGGCGAGGGGCGCTGGGTGCATACTTCCTTGCTCGAAGCGCAAGTTGCGATGCTGGATTTTCAAGCGGCGAGGTGGATCATCTCGGGCGAGGTTCCGCCGCAAGCCGGCAACAATCATCCCACCAGCATTCCCACGGGGGTTTTCGATACCGCCGACGGCTGCATCAATATCGCCGCCAGCGGGGACGAGATGTGGCGGCGTCTTTGCATGGTCTTCGAAGACGATGCCTTGATGAACGATCCTTTATATGCGAGCGGGGAGGCGAGATCGGAAAATCGCGATTCGCTCAATCGGAAGATCGCCGAGCATTTGAAGAAGGGGACTTGCGCGCAGTGGATCGAACGGCTCAACGAGGCCGGCATTCCCTGCGGTCCGATTTATTTCATGGACGAGATGTGGGCGGATGCGCAAATCGAGCATCTGGCGATGAAAACACCCACGCAGCATCCGATTTTGGGCGAGGTGAATGTGGTGCGCAATCCGGTGAATATCGAGGGCGTGCCTTGCATCGATTACTCCCATACGGCGGAGCGGGGTGAGCATACCGACGAAGTTTTGGGCGAGTTCGGATTGACCGAACAGGAGATAAAGGATCTGAAAGCGGAGGGTGTTTTATGAATGCTTACGATGCTTCGGCCGATGTCGTGGCCGCCGATTCTCCGTCGGCGCCGGTGGCGGTGCCGGTTTCGACCGATCGGATCATCGCGGAAAAGGCGCAAGGGGTGGGTCGGCTGCGCCTCAATCAGCCCGAGAAGCGCAATGCCATCTCCTATTCGATGTGGTTGGGGATCGTCGAGGTGATGAAAGCCTTCGAAGACGATCCCGAGGTCCGGACGGTGGTGATATCGGGGGAGGGCGGGCGCGCCTTTTCGGCCGGGGCGGATATTTCCGAGTTCGAAAAAAATCGCTCCACCGCGGATCAGATCGAGGTCTATAACCACGCCACGCACATCGCCTATCAGACCATCACTCGTTTTCCCAAGCCGGTGATCGCGCGCATCGAGGGTTTTTGCGTCGGCGGGGGCATGGCGGTGGCGTTATGCGCCGACTTGCGAATCGCCACCGACGATTCGACCTTCGGCATTCCGGCGGCCAAGCTCGGCTTGGGGTATTCGCACGAGCATCTACGACCGCTGGTGGATCTCGTCGGGCCCTCTTTCGCCAAGGAGATCCTTTTCACCGCCAAGCGCTTTTCCGCCGCCGAGGCGCAAGGGATGGGGCTGGTCAATCGGGTGGTGGCCCGCAGCGACATCGAGGCTTTCACGCTCGATTATGCGCAGACCATCGCAGATAATGCGCCGCTGACGGTGCGCGCTTGCAAGATGTCCATCTCGGAACTGACGAAGGATCCCGACGAGCGCGATCTCTCGCTTTGCCGGGAGATGGTCGATGCCTGTTTTGCCAGCGAGGATTACAAGGAAGGGCGCGCCGCCTTCGTGGAAAAGCGTCGCCCGCGTTTTCGAGGATGCTAGATTTTCGAATCCGATCCATCGGGGATCGATTCTTTTCAGAACTCTCGATCCGTCGATCGATACTCGCTCTTTCCTCTCGCCTTTTTTCTTGACACATGTTTTTTTGACACGGATACCGCACGCATGTCAATTCTCTCCGATCTGCAAATCGAACGCGTTGCCCATAGCCGCCGGGAATCGGTGGATTACGATGCGTTGAGTTTCGCCGGCCCTTTCTCCGATCACATGTTCAGCATGGAGTGGGAGGCCGGTCGATGGCAAAATCCTCGCATCATGCCCTACGCTCCGCTTTCGATCGAGCCGGGCAATGCCACGCTTCACTATGGTCAATCCGTTTTCGAGGGGTTGAAAGCCTTTCGGGGGGTGGATGCAAAAGTGCGGATCTTCCGCCCTGATCGCAATGCCGAGCGCTTGCGGCAATCCTGCGAGCGGCTTTGCATTCCGCAGGTGGATAGCGGGGTCTTCATCGAGGCGGTGGAGCGCATCGTCGAGATCGAAAAGGATTGGATCCCCGAGCGGCGCGGCGAGTCTCTTTATATCCGTCCTTTGATATTTGCCGACGAGACGCATTTGGAGGTACGCCCCTCCCTCCGCTATCGAATGTTGATCCTGACGAGTCCGGTCGGTTCTTATTTCGATCGCAGCAGTCCGGCGGTGACCTTGAAGGTCGAGGATGTCTATACCCGCTCCGCTCCCGGGGGCACCGGGGCGGCCAAGACCGCGGGCAACTACGCCGCTAGCCTCTATCCGGCGGCGCTCGCCCGCGAAGAGGGATATATGCAGGTGCTATGGCTCGACGGGGTCGAGCATCGCTATATCGAGGAAGTGGGGGCGATGAATATTTTCTTTTCCATCGACGGCAAGATCATCACCCCCGAATTGCGCGGAACGATCCTGCCCGGGGTTACTCGCGATGCGGCGATCGCCCTTTTGCGAGAAAACGGACACGAGGTGATCGAGCGTCGCATCGCGATCGACGAGATCGTCGAGGCCTCGCAAAAGGGCAAGCTCGACGAGGCCTTCGGAGCGGGTACCGCGGCGGTGATCTCGCCGGTGGGGACTATGGCTTATCGGGGCGAGGAAATTCGCGTCAACGCCAATGCCTCCGGGCCCACCACCCAATGGCTCTATGACCGCATCACCGGCATTCAGCTCGGCGAAGTCGACGATCCGCATCGGTGGTGTCGGGTGTTATCAATATAAAAACGCGGGGTTTTCGAGGCGCTAAGGTCTAGGCGCTAAGGTCGAAGTCCAAGGATTTCGGCGGGGGTTCGATTCGTATCGAGGTTCGATACCCGCAGGCGAGCGAATCGACGGCGAGATCATCGACGGCAAGCCCGCCCGCTTTAGCAAAATGCGAACCCGCTTAGCGGATCGGAAAATTCGAAGCGCCGGAATTCGATATGAATGATTTGATGCGAGGCGCCTTGCGGGAGTCGTCGAGCCGGGCGAGCCATTTACCGTCCCCGATGATGTCCGCAGGCACCGATGCGGTCTTGCATCTTCCGATCAACGAGAGCGGGCGCGATATCGTGATCGGGGATGTGCACGGTCAAAGTGCCGCATTCGAACGCCTGCTCGATCGCTTGGAGGTCGATCTCGATGGCGGCGATCGATTGATCTTGCTCGGCGATCTGGTGGATCGGGGAGAGGATTCTTGGGGCATGATCGATTGGTATGCACCGCAACCCTCGGTCTTCGTGCTTCGGGGCAATCATGAGCAGATGCTGATCGATGCCGCCGATCCGCAGTGGATGAATCTTTGGCGCCATAACGGGGGCGCTTGGCATGAAACCCCGCCCGAGGGCGAGGGGACGAGCCCGCTCATCGACGAATCTCCCGATGATAGTTCGCGTGATACTTCGTGGCCCGCCATCGATCGCATCCGGCAGCATTGTCTTGCGCTTCCCTTCGCCATCGCCATCGAGCAAAAAGATGCCGATCCGGTGGTCTGTGTGCACGCCGAGATCCCGAACGGCTGGTCTTGGCCGGATTTTGCCCAAGTCTTGGAAGAGGAGGATTCGGCTTGCGGCAGGCAAGCGCGGCTTGCGGCGCTATGGGGGCGTTCTCGAATCAACAGTGCTTATGGGTGCGAAATGCCGGTGGCGGGGGCTGCGCTTTGCATTTATGGTCATATACCGATCAGAGAAGTCCAGCATCAGGCGAACTGCTTGTGGATCGATACCGGTGCGGCCTACCCGAACAACTATCGATCGGCCCGCATCACCGCCGTGCAGGTGCAAGGCGGAGGGTTCGAAGAGCCGATCAGCGAAGGGATTGTCAAAGCCCCCCGCTTTTCGGATGGCGTCTCGTAAGGCGTTTCGTAATCTGCGATATCGGATGCAGGCTTTGCATTGCCGAAAGACGGGAGGTTGTCGAGGATGCTCCCGGTTTTGATAAAAACGCTCGATAGGCGCTCGATAGGCGATCGATAGGCAAGGGGGTGTCTCCTCGCCCCGGAAGTTATCAGGAGTACCAATCAAGATCTGATTCAAGACCTGATTTTATGGAATAGCGAAAGTATTTCATGGCCAATCGCTAAGCAATGGGCAAGCCGATTCGACTCCAAAGCCATTGACGGCAAGGTGCAAATGCGAAAGGTGGGGCGATTGGGTAGGATGATTCGATGATCCGAAGTCGAAGCGATGGGATTCCAAGCGCGGGCCAAACGCTCGCGCTAGAAATCCCATCGACGGTCTCGTCTTTCACTCCATGCTGATTGCGGTGGAGTTCATCGTGAAGATCGAATCCCCTTTTCTGATATCGTCGGTTACATAAACCATGAAGGGATTGCTCGAACTGACCTGACAGGAATACCAACCCTTGGCGTTACCGGATGACGGAAGATCTGCACCGGTGCTCGTACTGGCGCTAGCACTGGCATTAGCACTGGTGCCGGTATCGGTACTATCGCTGACGGCGACGATATGCTTGTGCAAGCGCTTGACCGTGCCCGCCTCGATCGTCGTCCGGGATGCGGCAGCATCGTCGACACATCTGAATTCCGTATCCCTGCAATGTTGGCTCTCGTCGGCGAAGCATCGGAAGTGAACATAAGGAGTGCTGGTATCTCCATAGTAAAACCGAACGGTGGCCTCCTGGTGAGTGGTGTCGTCTTCGCTCAACCGATAGGCAGTCATATTTTCCTTCCCCGAAATTGCAATGGACCAAACTTGAACCGTGATTCGCCGTGGGCTATGCAAAGCGCAATCAAGCGCTCCGGTATCGTCGCTTGCACCGACGAGCGATTTCAACTCGCTCGACGATAAGGATAGCGTGGCTTTCTTGGCGATCGACCCGGTGGTGGTCTTGTTTCTTTGTTTTTCCAAGTCCCCGATCCAGCCTTGGAACCGATTGCCGCCATCGTCGAAGCAGTTGAGATAGACGCGGCATTTTTTGCTATCGTCGCATAGGATGCGCATGGAGGTATCGGCACCGGCGGTTGATAGATTCCTCACCGCATACGCCTTGATCGGCCAATGGACACCCGGGTTTTCGACCATCGCTTTGATATTGGCGTTGTCGTTCATTTTATTGGCTCTTTGTCCGGCGCTGTTTTTCACTCGGTCATCCGCCCCGACTTCGAGCAGTGCGTGAATGGCGTCCGTATCGCCTTTTTTCGAGGCGAGATGCAAGGGGGTGTTTTCTTTCGCATCGAGAGGGTTCCATGATTTCGAGGAACGACACTTGCGCTGTATCCGATGCGGCCGAAAGAGCGACGGCGTCGCTTCGAAGACGCCGTCGGCGATCACCGTCGGCTACGGAAAACCGGAGAAGGGTGGCGATATGATGTCTGTAATTCGGGGGGCTGGTGTTTTCCCGTATAAGTACCAAATCTAAGCATGCTTGCTTGGTATGAATCATCATCCGGAGCGAAATTGGATTTCGTAAATGATGATCCCGTAGGATACCGAGATCATATAGGTCAGTTTGAATGCCCATACTACAGTCTATCATTTCATACTGTTTGCCTGTAGGCAATGCTTTTTTTCGATATTCGATGACTTCGTGATATACGAATAATTTTGAATCTCATTCAGATATTTAAGTGTATAAAGACTTTATCGAGAAGGCAAGGGCTTGTGGCATTGTGGGGCTATCGAGATACTCGTGATATGGATGCGAATTGCGATATAATTGATTCATCGGAAATGATCGATCGGGCACTGTTTTCATGGTAGGATCGACTTTGTGGCCACCGATTGGCGTTGGCGAGAAACGAATACGAGGAAAAGACGATCATGAGCGCCGGTGATATCAATGGCAAAGAAGCCATCGAGGAAATCGTGAACATCGTGATGGAGAAGGTCCAAGAGCGAGAAAAGGCTCGAGATGAGGCTTTGATAGCCAAGATCAGGACCGAGTTCAGAACCGAGCTCAAAGCCGAGAATGAAAAGCGCGATAAAGCGTTGCGCCAAGATATGGAGGCTCGAGACCAAGCGTTGCGCCAAGATATGGAGGCTCGAGATCAAGCGTTGCGCCAAGATATGGAGGCTCGAGACCAGGCGTTGCGCCAAGATATGGAGGCCCGCGACAAAGCGTTGCACCAATATATCGAGACTCGCGACCACAAACTGATGCTTGCCATAGAAAAAGGCGGGATCAATGTGTGGAAAAGTTCGGTGCAGTGGGCGACCGGTACCGCCGTGACCGCATCGGGCCTTGTCCTTGCCGTCGGAATATTGGTTGCGCAGATCATCACCCGATCCCCTTAGAGGCTATACCGGATTCGAGTTCGATCCTACTTGGTTCTCTTTGAATTTTCGCTGTCGCATCCGCTTTTTGGCAGGCCCGCTCATTGCGGGCTTGTCTTCTTTGCGGGTATCGCTTTTATCGACGGTGAAGACGATCTCCTTGGATATTCTCGATCTCGGTCGATCCTCCTCTTGCGCAGCCGCCGAAAATCGATGGTTGCACAAGCCTTGCGAGCATCCTCAGGTACCGCCGATGATGGTGGGGTGGCTCGAAGGAGGCTCCCCCGACCGTCATGTCGGTTTTTCGTTCGGGGGGGCGATCGGCCTTTGTTCCGGATGCTTGTGGACAAGGCTTTGTCCTTTACGAGTCGGGCTCGGATCTCCGCCCGCATGCGATTTTGCCGGATATCGACTCGATAGCGAGATTCAATAATCGATCAGATCGTCGACCGCATGGCCGGTTTTCGGGATCAAGAAGGTGCGCTCGCAGGAGAGAAATTCCGTGCCGTCGGCTTTATGTCCGATAGTGCGGGCGCTGACGATTCCTTGGGTGGGGCGGGAAGCCGATTCCCGTTTGGAGAGAATTTCGCTGCGGGCATAGATGGTATCGCCCACGAATACCGGGGCGATGAGCCGAATGCGATCCCAGCCGAGATTGGCGATGGTTTTTTGGGAAAGGTCGCTGACGCTCATGCCGACCACCGTCGATAGCGTCAGGCAGGAGTTGACCAGCACCCTTTGGAACTCGCTCTTGGCGGCGTATTCACGATCGAAATGCAGTGGATGCTGGTTCATCGTCAATAAAGTGAACCAAGTGTTGTCGCTTTCGGTGATCGTGCGTCCCGGGCGATGCTCGTAGATATCCCCGATCTCGAAATCCTCGTAATAGCGACCGAAGGATTCGCGGAATCTTTTCTCTCCCACGATTTTGCGAACGACGGACATGGTGGACTCCTTGGGATCGGATATTTTCAGGTCGAAATGATCGAAACGCCCCCTCGCCGGGCTCTTTGCCTACAAGCGGCGAGAGCGCAAGCGCCCGAGTGCGCCGGCGAATAGGGAGGGTTCCGAGGCGAAATTCTCGCCCGATGATATCCGATGCCGCCTTTTTCGCTACGATCACCCCCGCCCGCTTGCGCATACCCGCCTTCGAAAGGTGCTTGGCCGCACTCTCGGCGGCTCTTCGAGGGATGCGCCGCTCCGCCGCCGGTGGGAAAATGACGAGCCGGCGATATCAAGAGCGGGCTTTTGGCACTATCGCTTGGGGGGCGTATCGCTTGGGTAGGTATGCACTTGCACGATCCTTCGCATCGAAGTCTTTTCGAATCCTTTGCCATCGAGTACACCCCGAATACACCCGAATACGCCATCCAATGCCGATCAAGACCCTTTCCGACCTTCCTTCCGTCGATCGCCTGCTTGCCCGCAAGGCCGTCTCGGAGTTGATAAGCGCCTACGGCCGAGCCCCGACGGTGGCGGCGGTGCGAGGGGCGTTGGACGATGCAAGGCAGCGCATCGCCGCCGGGCAGGGTATCGATCTTCCTTGGATCGAGCGCGCGATCGCCGCATCTTTGAAAGCGCGCACGGCGCTTTCGCACAAGCCGGTATTCAATTTGACGGGGACCGTGCTGCATACCAACCTCGGGCGCGCTCCGCTACCGCCCGAAGCGCTGGCGGAGATCGTGGCGGTGGGTCGAGGTGCAAGCAATCTCGAATTCGATCTGGCCACCGGTCGCCGCGGGGATCGCCACCGTCATGTCGAGTCGCGGCTGACCTCCTTGACCGGGGCCGAGGCCGCGATCGTGGTCAACAACAACGCCGCCGCGGTGCTCTTGGCCTTGGATAGCCTTGCCAAACGCAAGGAGGCGATCGTTTCCCGAGGCGAGTTGATCGAGATCGGCGGTGCCTTTCGGATGCCGGATATCATGCAGCGGGCTTCGGTGAAGTTGGTCGAGGTGGGCACCACCAATCGCACCCATCTGCGCGATTACGAGTCCGCGATCGGTCCGCGCACCGCGTTGCTGATGAAAGTGCATGCCAGCAACTATTCGGTGGAGGGTTTTACCGCTTCCGTTGGCGAGGCCGCGCTTGCGAAATTGGCAAGAGCCAAGGGGCTGCCGTTGGTATCGGATCTCGGCAGCGGATCGCTGATCGATATGGCGGCGCACGGATTGCCGCCGGAGCCGGTGGTGCGATCGATGGTGGCCGCCGGGGTCGATCTGGTGACATTCAGCGGCGACAAACTCCTCGGCGGACCCCAAGCGGGGATCATCGTCGGGACTTTCGATCTCGTCGAGCGATTGAAGCGCAACCCGTTGATGCGCGCCTTGCGCCCCGATAAGTTGGTGCTGGCGGCGCTCGAATCCGTGCTCTTGCTCTACGAAGATCCGGATCGCCTCATCGAAAGGTTGCCGACCTTGCGCTTGTTGACCCGAAGGCGATCCGACATCGAGGCTTCGGCTTTTCGCATCGCCCCTTATCTTGCGGCTTGGTTGCGAGGGTTCGATTCACCCGCCGCCCCCGCCGAGGATCGCTCTCCCGGCGGGACTTGGAAGGTGGAGGTGGTGCATTGCCTAAGCCAGATCGGAAGCGGGGCGTTGCCGGTGGAGCGCTTGCCGAGTGCGGCCCTTCGTTGCGTTCCGGTCTTCGATGAGAGGCGAGGCGGCAAGGCGGCGGCCGGGCGACGGGCGATGGGGAAAAAGGCGATCTCGCAGCGATTGAACGCATTGGCGGCGGCCCTTCGGGCATTGCCGATTCCGGTGATCGGACGAGTGCACGAGGGGGCGCTGTGGCTGGATCTTCGCTGCCTCGAAGACGAGGGCGGGTTGATCGGGCAGCTGGAAGAGGGGGAGGCGCCTTCTACTTCTCTTGCCGGCTCGGCGGCGCTTGGGCCAGAGGCGATCGAGTCGGAAAGAGCCGGCTCCGAAACGGCGGGCTCGAAAGCGCTCGGGGCGAGGGCTGTCGACTCGAAAGATGTCGAGTCGAAAACATCTAGCCCCGAAGACGACTCTTTGCCGGGGGCACCGTGATCGTCGCCACCGCCGGGCATGTCGATCACGGCAAGACCGCGATCGTGCGCGCGCTCACCGGGGTCGATACCGACCGCCTGCCCGAAGAGAAAAAGCGTGGGCTGACCATCGATCTCGGCTTCGCCTATCAGCAGGTGGACGAAGATCATACGCTCGGCTTCGTCGATGTTCCCGGCCACGAGCGCTTCGTTCGCAATATGCTGGCGGGGGTCGGGGCCGTCGATCTCGCATTGCTGGTGGTGGCGGCGGACGATGGAGTGATGCCCCAGACCATCGAGCACACCGCGATCCTCGATCTCCTGGGTGTTCGCGAGTGCATCGCCTTGGTGAGCAAGACGGATAAGGTCGACAAGGAGCGGGTGGCGCAAGTCAAAGCGCAGGTCGAAGCGCTCCTAAGCCCCACCGGGATGCGCAAAGCGGAAATCTTGGGTGTTTCGGCTCACTCGGGAAGTGGGATGGAGGCGCTGGCCGGCTCCTTGCGCAATCGCGCCCGGCGGCTGGTGCGCGAAGCGGCGCAAGGGCTCTTTCGGCTTTGTGTGGATCGCGCATTCACTATCAAAGGGGCGGGGTTGGTGGTTACCGGCAGCGTGCACGCCGGTAGCGTGGGTCTCGAAGAGCGACTGCTTTCGAGCCCCGGCGGATACGAGGTGCGGATCCGCGGGATCCATGTCGGGGATCGGCCTGCGGATCGGGCCCTAGCCGGCGAGCGCTGCGCCCTCAATCTCTCGGGACGCGGGCTCGATGCGCAGCGTATCGCCCGCGGCTCTTGGATCGTCGATCCTCTTTTGCATGCTCCGACGGATCGCATCGACGCCCGCCTGCGTATCCTTCCCGGCGAGCATCGCCCCTTGCGCCATTGGACACCGGTGCACGCGCACCTTGCCGCCGGATATTCGCCGGCGCGCATCGCGATTTTGGAAGGCGGCAGCATCGCCCCCGGGGAGAGCGCTCGGGTGCAACTGGTGTTGGAGCGGCCCGTCCACGCCTTGGTGGGCGATCGCCTCGTGATCCGCGATCAGTCGGCTTTGCGCACGATGGGCGGCGGAGCGATCATCGATCCCTTCTCCCCGGTGCGCGGTCGGGCTCGCCCCGCTCGTCTTGCTTGGCTCGAGGCCATCGAGGCCGGGAGAGGGCTCGCCGGTGGTGGCGACGACGATGGGCTTCGTGCCTCGCACGAGGCTTCTCGGGAAGAGGGCTCTTCAAGGGGAGGGCCTCCGGGCGAGAGTATCGACGGGTTCGAGAGCGAAGCCGAGGGTGCAAACCCGCAAACCGCCGACCCACACTTGCCCGCACGGAGGGTGATCGAAAGGCTCCTCGCCGATACCCCGAGCGGGGTGGACAGGCGGTGGATGCAGCGGTCACTGGGGCTCCCCGACTCGGATTTGGAAGAGATTTTGCAGACCATCGAAGCGGTGCGGGTGGCCGATGCGGGCTTCGATTCGTATTTTTCGACCGCGCATTGGGCGGAACTGCAGGCCGAGGTGGTCGCCTTCCTCGAGCGCTTTCACCGAGAACGCCCGCAGTTGGCGGGCGCCGGGGCGAGCGATATTCGCTCGGGGCTCGGGCGTCGCTTGATGCTTTCGACCCTCGAGCGGGCGCTGGTGATGCTGGCGCATCGCCAGGTTGTGGTTCGGCGGGGGATGATGGTGCGGTTGCCGACGCATCGAATCGTCTTGGGGAGCGAAGATCGGGCTTTGTGGGAGCGCATCGAGCCGATCCTCGATCCCGCCCACGGCAGCCCGCCTGGCATGCGACAGGTGGCGGAGCGCCTGAAGATCGAGGAAAAGGCGCTAAGAGCGTTTTTCAAGCGGGTGGGGAATGCGGGGCTGACGCTGCCGGTGACGCCCACTCGTTTTTTATCTCTGGCCGCCATCGAGTCCATGGCCAAAGGCGCGCAATCGCTGGCTCGATCCTCGGAACGGGGGCAATTCACCGCCGCCGAATACAAGGACTCTATGGGGATCGGGCGCAACTTCGCGATCGAGTTGCTGGAGTTTTTCGATCGCAGCGGATTGACCGAACGCATCGGCGATCATCGTCGCCTTCGGGGCCGCGCCGATGAGATCTTCGGGGAATCGGCATCGAGGGGGCTTTGAGGGTGCTCGCGCGCTTTCGTCGAAAGGCTTCGTTGATCCGCTTTCCCCGATAGTATCTTCGGGGGATCCCGGCTTCGGCGGGGCTTTCGAGGATCATCGGGCGATAAGGCCCGTGCGGCGAGCCGAGATAGATGAGCCGAGATAGAAAGGATGTCGGCGATAAAGAATCGAGATCGCTTCGTATCGAGGACGAAGGAAGAGGATCGCACCCCGGTGGGGCGCCCGGACTTCAAATCCGGTGAGATGCGTACCACGTGTCTGGTGGGTTCGACTCCCACCCTCTTCCGCCAATTCGATATCTTTGTCGAGCGGCTCGGCGATCCCTTCGTTGATCGCATCGTTGATCCCTTGGGCGATCGACTTGTCGATCAGATTGCCGATCGACTCGCCGTTCGTGCGACCTCTCGAAGAGACGCCTTGGGTACCATCGGCGGATAGATGAGGATGACCGATGCTTTGCCGACATCGATCGGCGATCGAAAAAGGCGGCTTTCGGTCGCATATACGATGGCGGTGGCGGCGCAGGCGGGCTATAGGGTCGACATCCTCGATTCGGATCGAGACGGGGTCGATCTGCGGATCGACACCGGCAAGGCTTTTCGCCCGGCGCTCGATATCTCGTTGCAGGCGACCACGCTTTTGGAGCCACCCAAAGCCGGTTGCACCGCATATTCTCTACCCTCGTGCCGCTACGAGCGGTTGCGGATGAAGACGCAAACCCCGCGCATCCTCATCGTGCTCGATCTGCCCAAGCAGGAGGATCGATGGTCGAGCGTCAACTTCAACGAGCTCGTGCTTCGTCATCGGGCCTATTGGCTGAGCCTGAAAGACCATGACCCGAAAGATATCGAAGAGATTTCGAATATGCATTCGGTGAGAATCGATATCCCGATGAGAAACCTCTTCAACGCCGCCTCCTTGCAAAGACTGATGGCGCTTTCGAGGACGGGGGATATCTAGATGGACGTCGCGATCCGGGATATCGTTATCCGGGACGCCGCCGCCCTGTCTTGTCTATCGCCGGCCGCTTTGGCGGCATGGGCGCAATCCAAGGGATGGCGCAAGAGCGGACGCTATCGAGAGCATTCGGATATTTACCGAGCGCCGGACAAACCCGAACTCCTGATCCCGACGGTGCGCGAACTCGGGGATTATCCGCAGGTTGTCGGAAGGCTGATTTCGGTCTTCGCCGAGGTCGCCGATAGCGATCCCCTGACCATCTATCGGGAACTGGCAAGGGCGGATCGAGATGCGATTCGGGTGCAGGTGCCGGATCGGCCGCATGGATCGGTGGCCGCCGAGGGTGCGGTCGAGTTGATCGTCGGGGCGTGGGGGGTGGTGCGCTCGGCGCTGCGCTCCATGAACGCCCCTCGGGCGGTGCACTGGGAAAACCCGAGACCTAAGATGCGGGTGCACTTGGATCGCATGTTGATGGGGCAGGCCGAGCACGAGAGTTTCGCGATCACCCTTCTATCCCCGGCGATCGTGCAAGGGCTTCCGGAGATCGAGCCTGCGGAGCGGGTCATGACGAAATACCTGGCCCGAGCGATGCACGCCTTGCGTTCGGCGACGGATCGAAGCATCGAGCGTCCCGACGGACAAAAGGATTTCTTCGCCCAAGCGGTGAAAGAGGGGGTGAGCGCCAATCTTTGCGAGTCGATGGTCTCGATGCTCGAGCCCTTTCATTCCATCGATATCGCTTTTTCCTGGGCCTATACGATCGAGACGAAAATCTCGGTAAGCGCACTCGCCTTCGAAAAAGGGGATATCCCGATCCTCAAAAAGGCCGCGGATCGCTTTCGCCGGGAGGCGCTGGAGCCGAATCGCTCCTTTGTCGGCATGGTCGAACGGGTCGAGCGTTCGCAAATCGACGGCGAGGGGAGGATCATCTTGCGCGCCCTCGATAGTCGGGGCGAGCGTCGGTTGAGGGCGCACTTGATGCCCTGCGATTATGAAAAGGCGGTGCGGGCCTTCGAAGAGCGGATGCCGATCGTGCTGGTAGGCGATCTGGATCGAAGCGGTGGGCGCCGACAGCTCGTCGATGCGAGGGTCGTTCATGCGATGGCCGCATCGCCGCCACCGGATGACGAGGGCGTCGGTGCCGGATCCCAAGTCGATCTATTCGATTGAGGGCCGGTGGATGGATGGAGGCTCGACGGCGGCTCGCTGTCAGGTGAAGAGCCCGAATCGAGAGGGTTTTCTTCGAAAAAAAGATCGAGGGCTGGATGAGCGATATCTCGATGCTTCGAGATTCGTGAGAATTCATGAAGATTCACGACTCGCGCGGCGTTTCGTATTTCATATTTCGCATTGACAAGCCATTGCATCTGGCTTGCAATTCCCGTCTTTGAGGGCGACGGTCTTTGCCCGGGATGGTTTTCTCGAAAAACCTTCGAAATTCGGTGACAATCGCCGTTTCGTATGCCTCTTGGCGGCCGTGCTTTGCCTAGGTCTTTTTGCGATACGAGACGATGTCGTCGATGGAAGATGATATCTTGGCAAAATAGAGCGCGCTTTCGATTCAAGGCCCGTTTGATTTCTTTTTCGATCGCCCTTGCTCGAACGCTACCGGGCGAGTGCTTTTGCCGAGTCGAAGGGTGATTCGGTTAAATCCCCCAAGGCGATTTTTTTGCAACCACCTGCATGAGATAAAGGAGGCTGTAGGATGAGCGGCTTGCGCTATACCGAAGATCATGAATGGATTCTTATCGAGGATGATGACGTCGCGCTGACCGGGATCACCCATTATGCGCAAGATCAGCTCGGCGAACTGGTCTATGTCGGGCTTCCCTCGGTCGGAACCGATATCGTTCAAGGAGAGACTTGTGCGGAGATCGAGTCGGTCAAGGCTGCCGGCGAACTCAAGATGCCGGTCGGCGGCACCGTGCTCGAAGTCAACGAATCGCTCGTGGATGCCCCGGAGCGGATCAATTCCGATCCCACCGGTGAGGGCTGGGTCGTGCGTATTCGTATTGCGGATAGCTCCGAACTCGAATCCCTGATGGACGAGGAAGCCTATAAGGAATACACCAAGGGCTTGTCGTGATATCGAGTCTTGGCATCGCTTCCGATCGCTGAGCATCGATCGGAGGGACCCGATATCAGATACCTTGGTACCCGAATGCGCGAATCGGCGATATTTCGGGGGCGAGGAGCAAGAGGCCAAGAGTCGCTTTGCCGCCCCCGCCACGACTGACAAGGATCGCCTGAGCGCACGGTGCGCGATATCCGCAAGCCAAAGCGTGTCGGAAATCGAATGATGCGTAAGAGCATGCTCGAATCGTTGAGAAGAGCGGATGCCTTTTCAGGCGCCCGGATCGATCTCGACGAAGCCGATACCGCAAGGATGCCGCGGCCCATCGGCGTTTTATCGATCGAGTCGCTGCTTGCAAAAAGCGGCTCTCGCTGCAATCGGCAACGACGAACCGACGGGTTTCGAAAGCCCGAGCGTGCCGGCGCAGGAAACCTTGTTCGGGCGTTGTCGGCGATGGCTGTTGCCTAGGAGGTCGCCGTCGTTGTTTGTAAGACCCGCCCCATAGCCCAAGTGCCGAACGAGAAAAGTCAAAGCGGTCTTTTTGATCCACGGGATCCGAGGAAGAAATCGAATGATGCGCAAGAACTCGCTTGAATCGTTGGAGAGGGCGGATGCCTTTTCGGATCGCCATATCGGTCCCGATGCCGCCGATACCGAAAGGATGCTGCGGGCCATCGGGGTTTCATCGATCGAGGAACTATTGCAAAAAGCGGTTCCGGCGGCGATTCGCAACGACGAGCCGATGGAGTTGAAAGCCGCTCTCGGCGAGAGAGAGGCGCTGGAAGCCTTGCACGAGATGGCGGCCCGCAATCGATTGTTGACCTCGATGATCGGCATGGGTTATTACGGCACCCTCACCCCGACGGTGATACAGCGCAACGTCCTCGAAAGCCCTTCTTGGTATACCGCTTACACCCCTTATCAGGCCGAAGTCAGTCAGGGTCGATTGGAAGCGCTGCTCAACTTCCAGCAGATGGTGATGGACTTCACCGGCATGGAACTCGCCAATGCTTCTTTGCTGGACGAGGCGACCGCCGCTGCGGAAGCGATGGCGATGGCCCGTCGGGTATCGAAATCGAAATCCCCGCGCTTTTTCGTCGACGCCGATTGCCACCCGCAAACCGTGGCGGTGATATCGACGCGCGCTCGTCCGCTCGGCATCGAGGTGATCGTCGGCGATCCCTTGAAGGCGGATTTCAGCGAATTCAACGCTGACGATCCTTCCCGGCCGGGCGAGGTCTTCGGAGCCTTGGTGCAGTATCCGGGATCGAGCGGTTCGATCCGCGATTTTTCCGATCATGTCGAGCGGGTGCACGCCGGTGGCGGGCTTTCGATTTTCGCCACCGACCTCCTCGCGGCGTGTCTGATCGAATCACCCGGGAGCATCGGGGCCGATGTCGTGGTCGGCAGCGCCCAGCGCTTCGGAGTGCCGATGGGCTTCGGAGGCCCGCACGCCGCCTTTTTCGCCACCCGCGACGCCTTCAAAAGGCAGATGCCGGGAAGGATCATCGGGGTCTCGGTGGATGCCCAAGGCAAGCCCGCGATGCGCATGGCTCTCCAAACCCGCGAGCAGCATATCCGCCGCGAGAAGGCGACCTCGAATATCTGCACCGCACAAGTGTTGTTGGCGGTGGTCGCCGGGATGTACGCCGTCTATCACGGCCCGAAGCGCCTGCGCGCCATCGCCGAACGGGTCCATCGCCTGACGCGGGCGCTGGCCGCAGGTCTTGTCGAAGCCGGGCACCGCCTTGCCACCGAATCCTATTTCGATACCCTCACGGTGCGCGTGCCGGGCCAAGCCAAGGCGATCGTCGCTCGGGCACGAGATGCCGGCTTCAATCTTCGCCTGCGCGATGCCGACCATATCGGCATTTCCCTTGACGAGACCACCCGGCGCGAGGATGTATGCAATCTTCTGCGCGCCATCGGGGCTTCGGGAGCCGAGAAGGGATCGACCGATATCGATATCGATGCCCTCGATGCCGCCGCCCCCGATGTGCTCGGCTCCTTTGCCAGAAGCACGCCATTCCTCGAGCACCCGGTTTTCAACTCGCATCACAGCGAAACCGAGATGCTGCGTTATCTACGGCGACTGGTGGCCAAGGATATCGCCCTCGACCGCTCGATGATTCCGCTGGGCTCGTGCACCATGAAGCTCAACGCCACCACCGAGATGCTGCCGATTTCCTTCCCCGGTTTTTCATCCCTGCACCCCTTCGCCCCCGTCGATCAATGCGAGGGCTATCGCGATCTATGCACCGACTTGGAGCGCATGCTCTGCGCCATCACCGGCTTCGATGCCGTCACCTTGCAGCCGAATGCGGGCTCGCAAGGCGAATATACCGGCCTGCTTTGCATCCGGCGCTATCACGAATCCAACGGTCAAGGCGAGCGCGATATCTGTCTGATCCCGGTCTCCGCCCATGGCACGAATCCGGCCAGTGCGATCATGGCCGGCATGCGGGTGGTGCTGGTGGCATGCGATGCCAAGGGCAATATCGATATCGCGGATTTGGAAGCCAAGGCCAAGGAGCATCACGATCGCTTGGCGGCATTGATGATCACCTACCCCTCCACCCATGGCGTATTCGAAACGAGCATCAAGGATATCTGTCGCATCGTGCACGATCACGGCGGACAGGTCTATATGGACGGGGCCAACCTCAACGCCATGGTCGGCCTGTGCCGACCGGCGCAGATCGGAGCCGATGTCTCCCATATCAACCTGCACAAAACCTTCTGCATCCCCCACGGCGGCGGCGGCCCGGGGATGGGACCGGTGGGGGTGAAAGCCCATCTGGCCCCTTATCTGCCGGATCATCCGATCGTCGAGGGAGTCAATCCCCTGGCCGACGAGAAGACCGGCACGATCGGCACCATCTCCGCCGCCCCTTACGGCTCGGCGAGCATCCTACCGATCTCATGGGCCTATATCGCCATGATGGGAGCGAAAGGACTTCGCCGAGCCACGGAAATCGCGATCCTCAACGCCAACTACATCGCCACCCGCTTGGGCAAAGGCCGCAAGGGCGAAGGCTCCGACGGCTTCCCGATCCTTTACACCGGCGAACAAGGCTTCGTGGCCCACGAGTGCATCATCGACATTCGCCCCTTGAAAGAATCCAGCAAGATCAGCATCGACGATATCGCCAAGCGCCTGATCGATTACGGATTCCACGCCCCCACCATGTCCTTCCCCGTCCCCGACACCTTGATGATCGAGCCCACCGAAAGCGAATCCAAAGCCGAACTCGATCGTTTCTGCGACGCCATGCTCGCCATCCGCTCCGAAATCGCCGAAATCGAGGCAGGCACCGTCGAACACCAAAACAGCATCTTGGCCCACGCCCCCCACACCGCCACCGCCATGACCCAAGAAAACTGGGATCGCCCCTACTCGAAAGAACGGGCATACTTCCCCTTACCCGGCACAAGCGAAAACAAATACTGGCCCCCTGTCGCCCGAGTGGACAACGTCTACGGCGACCGCAACTTGGCTTGCGCCTGCGCCCCGATCGAAGCCTACGCGGAAGAGTGACGACGATGAGTGATAGGGCGGAAAAGCCAAATTCGGCTTGAAATGAGCGTAGGCGAGACATACATGAATACCTAGCACATTCGTTTGGTTGGTGCCGAGGTTGAGATAGGGATATTGAAAAGAATGGCAATCCCATCTTGCTTCTCGTAGACCACCGACTGTTTGAAATATGTGCTATGGGTTAGGGTAAAAACTGACAATTCCTAGGGGAGAAAATCATGGCCGAGATCATTTACATTCTCAAGAATCCCGCATTTCCTGATCTGATCAAAATTGGCAAGACAGAGAATGATTTGAAGAAGCGTATCAAAGAGCTATCTACTCACTCGGGCGTTCCTGCTCCTTTCGAATGCTATTTCGCCTGTGAAGTGGAAGAGGGTAAAAGTGGAGAAATAGAAAAACGCCTTCATTTTGGGTTTGGTGATCATCGAGTTAATCCAAAACGGGAATTTTTCAACATCAATCCTGAGCGAGTAAAGAGAATTATCGAGGGATGGTCAGTTAGAGATATCACCCCGAATACTGACAATTCTGAGGATCAGGACGATTCCGATATGATTAAGTATGATCGTGCTAGAAAGTCAGTCTTTCGTTTTTCTATGGTCGATATTTCTGTTGGAGAAGAGTTATCTTTTATCAAAGACGAAAATATCACCTGTAAAGTCGCAGATGATCGAAAAGTAGAATTCAGTGGCGAGAAAATGTCACTGAATAAAGTTACTTTACATGTTCTGGATGAAAAATTTCAAAAGAAATTGGATGCTGTTCGAGGTCCGGACTATTGGCTATTTGAAGAAGAGACACTCAATGAGCGTCGATTAAGAATGGAAGAATCCGATGAAGTTACTTGATGGCAGGATTTAGCATAGTGCATTTTTTCGATTAGGTGAATGAATCGCTCGACACTGTGATCGCCTTCTTCGAAAGCAAATGAAAGATGGCGACGAGTCGATTTTCAGTCAACAGATATATCCTTGGAAGTCGTGATTGAGGTACTGAGATCCATTGTCGTGGCGGATGATCAGGCTGGTTGTATTACCGACACGCCATCATGGTATTGATCGAGATCCCGCATCGGTAGCGATGCATGTCGTAGAGACTCATTAAAGGAGACAGTCATGGCCGAGATCGTCTACATTCTCACAAACAAGGCGTTTCCTAATCTGGTCAAGGTAGGTAGGACGAAGGATTTGAAGAAGCGCGTTCGTGTTTTATCCAGTTATTCAAGCACTCCTTATCCTTTTGAGTGCTATTATGCCTGTGAGGTGGAACGAGGTAGAGGTGCAGAAATCGAAGATCGCCTTAAAGGAGGATTTGCTGATTATCGGGTTAATCCGAAGCGAGAGTTTTTTGAAGTTAAACCTGAGTTTGTAAAGAAAATTCTTGAAGGATGGGAAATTAAAAATGTCACCCCGGATGTCGACGATACTGTAGAGGATAAGGCTGACGCAGAAACACTGAAGCGAGCTGGATCCAGAAAGTCAGTTTTTCGATTCTCTATGGTTGATATTAGACCCGGGACGAAGTTGACTTTCTCAGAGGATAAAAGTATCACTTGTCGTGTTGTAGATGATCGTAAAGTTGAATTCGAAGGTAAGACAACATCTTTGCATAAAGTCACTTTGCATATCCTCAATACATATTGTGGCAGAAATTCATATTCGGTGCGCGGTCAGAATCATTGGTTATATAGGGGAGAGACGCTAACGGATCGTCGGGATCGGATGGAGAAATCAAAAAAATAGTATCTGATTTTTATGATGGGATCGCTATCGATTGCGGGATTGGGGTTTCCTCTGATGGCCTGCTGGATTGTCTTGGTGGGTTGACATTTATTGAGATGGAGGTGAAGTGTGATGGAAAAAGGTGATCTGATCGTTCCGGTGTATCTCAATCAGCGGATGGTGTTCGATCTTTTGGCGATGCGGGAGGATGGGATTTCGCATGTTACTCGGGTTGCTTCGACGGAGCGGTCGGGGAGTGCGGATCGGGAGGGTTATGGGGCGGAGTTGGGGATGGGCAAGGTGTTTTCGTCCTTTTTGAAGGTGAGGGTTTCGGGGGATCGGGCGAAGGCTAAGGAGAGTGGGGCTTCGTCTTTGATCGATGAGGAGCGGGTGCATACTCCGGCTTCGTTGTTCTATCGGCTGAGGAATCAGCTGATCGATGACGGGATTTTGGTTGGATTGGAGGGTGATCTATCCAGCAAGATCCATCGGTTCGTGGAATTCGAGGCCGAACTTAGAAGAAATCCTTTGCTCGATGCGATCAACTCGATCTCGTCGCTGTTGAACGAGGAGTCCGAAGGTAAACCTCGGAAAGAAGGGCAAAGGAGAGTCCCTGATCGAGAACGATCGAGCGAGCGAACGAGGCCGCTTAGCGAAAGGCTCAGGGGTTGTGATTCGGTGGAGATGGTGGCTTATGATGTCGAGGGAGGCGCTAACGCTTTGATTACTTTGGAGATCGGATATCTTAATAGTCCATCGATGGCCGATGTGATTGATGGGCGATTTAAGGTGATGGGTAAGGTGATACGGACGGTCGGGTATGGGGAGTCTTTCAGCCTGCTTCGGAAAACGCTTTTTTCCATCGTCCCCCAAGATGAACTCGAACAGGTACTAAGGGCATTCGATGTCTTATCGAAAAAAGATAGGTACGATTTTGCCTCTGTAGGACGGGAGATGAGGGGGCCGGCGTTTCAGGTTCTGCCGATCGCGATTTTTGCTTGATAGGGTCTTCTTCTTGATGTCGGCCCTTTGGGTCGGTTGCTGACTTACAAGCCCGATCGTGCCTTCGCTCGGGTATTAAGGTGGGTTCGATAGCGTTTCTTATCGAATATGGATATTCGGTTTGTCAATCGGTCGGATGCGGGTTCTCGGTTTTCGAAAATATTGATTGGATCATGAACTTCTCGTACGGCGGTCGGCCTGTCTTTGGTATTCGATCAGGCGGTGGTAGGCGCCTTTTCGGGCGATGAGTTCTTGGTGGGTGCCGGTCTCCAAGCAGCGGCCTTTGTCGAGGACGGCGATGCGGTCGGCGTTGCGGACGGTGGAGAGGCGGTGGGCGATGACGATGGTGGTGCGGGTGGTCATCAGGGCGTTCAGGGTTTGACGCACGGAATGTTCGTTGATGGCGTCCAGGTGCGAGGTCGCCTCGTCGAGGATGAGCACCGGGGCGTCTTTGAGGAAGGCGCGGGCGATGGCGACGCGTTGGCGTTGGCCTCCGGAGAGTCGGGCGCCTCGTTCGCCGACTCGGGTGTCGAGGCCTTGGGGGAGGGATTCGACGAAAGTATCGAGGGAGGCTTGGCGCACGGCGGTTTCGATCGCTTGATCCGTCGCATCCGGTCGGGCGAGGGCGATATTCGAGCGCAAGGTCTCGTTGAAGAGCCAGACGTCTTGGGTGACGAGGGCGATTCGTTCTCGCAAGTCGTCGAGTCGGAAATCGCGCAAGTCCTCGTTGCCCAAGAGGATGCGTCCGGTATCCGGATCCCAAAAGCGCATCAGCAGGTGGGCGAGGGTGGTTTTGCCCGATCCGGAGGGGCCGACGATGGCCACGGTTTGTCCGGCATCCACGCGCAAGTTCACGCCTTCGAGGGCGGGCTTTCGGTTGTCGGGGTAGGTAAAGGAGGCTCGCTCTATGTCGATCCGCAAGCCTGCGCCTAAGCGGGGTTGCGGCGGTTCTTCGAGCGGGGCTCCGGGTTCGTTATCGATATCGATGCTCCGCTCGCGTTCGATTGCGCTTTCGAGTGCTTTGTCCTCGTTGTCCGCTTGCGATGCGGTGGATGCTTGGCCTTGCGCCCGATGCATCGGTGTGGCGGGCGAGGCTTCGA
>JFBG01000036.1 GCA_000583135.1 Thioalkalivibrio sp. HK1 | reverse complement strand
CACTATTCGATATAATTCCCTTTCGAAAGGCTTCAAGTCGCGCGAGGGGTGTGGGACTCGCGCGCTTCGGGCGAGACTGACGATTGTGCGGGGAGGACGATTCTCCCCTTGTTCGGCAGCAACAATACCGCGATGAAGATCATGCCGGCGGCGATCGACATCACCGCAAAAAGGGTGCCGAAGCCCTTGGTGGCATGGATCCAAGCGATCAGCGGCAGGGTCGTGGCCATCACCGAGAAATTCACGATATAGCGAATCGAGTAGGCCCGGCTTCGCCACTCGCTGCGAGCGATACGTCCGATCAAAACATCGTTGATCGGGATTTGCCCGAAGACCGCCAACATGAAGGCGGTCGACACGAGCAACGCCATCGGGCCGGTGAGATTGATCATCAGCAAAAGAAAGAGGGCTTGGGTGGCGGCCACGAAGGCGAAGATGGTACGCACGGAGTGGCGATCCAAGAGATAACCGATCACCAGCTGGGCGAAGGAGGCCACGGCGAAAATCACGAAGGCGTAGGTTCCGATCTCGGTGGCGGAGGCGACGAAGCCTTCGAGCCTCTCTTCGAGGATTTCGGGCAGGGCGAAGGTGCCGCTTTGATAGTTGAGACCGCCGATGGCGGTGGTGAAAACGATGATCGCAAAGACCCGCACCAAGGTCTTGGGGTCGATGGCAATGGACTCGGCTTGGGCGGCGGGCTTGGAAATGCCCTCTCGGAGATCGGATCGGTCTTGCTTGGGCTTGCGCAAAAAGATCCCGTAGGCGACTCCGATGGCGATGGTGATGATCCCGGGCACGACGAAAGCGCTGCGCCAGCCGGCATTGTCGATGAGAAATCCGGTGATCAGCGCCGCGCACGCCACCCCGAGATTGCCGAACACGCCGTTGATCGCAAGCGGGATCCCGGTATGCCGGCGCCCTTGCACCACCATCGCCAACCCCACCGGATGGTAGATCGCGGCGAAGACCCCGATAGCGAAAAGCCCGCCGGCGATCTGCAAGGGAGTTTGGGCCAAGGCGGTGGCGATCGAGCTCGCCCCGATGCCGACGAAAAAGATCACCATCATCCCTTCCCGGCTCCACTTATCCGCGATCCAGCCCACCGGTATCGAGGCCAGGCCGAAGGCGGCGAAACCCGGGGTCGCCAAGGGAATCAACTCCGAATACTCCATCCCCCACTCTCGGGAAAGGCGCAAGGCGGCGACGGTTGCGAAGATCAACATGAAAAAATGATCGAGGAAATGCCCGATATTGAGGAAGAGAAAATGAATGCGGTCGCGGTTCATTATTCGCCTCGAATCGCTCTTTCGACTTGGTAAGGGGCGGGCGGGGGATCAAGACATCGATGGCGCCGATGGCGACCATGGCAGGGCATCGAGATCGACATTGCCCCCGCTCAAGATCACCCCGATGCATCGGCCGCGCAAGTCATCCCGGCGCGCCGACAGCGCGGCCAGAGCCACCGCACTCGAGGGCTCGACGACGATCTTCATCCGCTCCCATAAAAAGCGCATGGCCTCGATGATCGCCGCTTCGGAGACGGTCACGATCTCATCGACCCGATCGTGGATGATCGAAAAGGGGATCTCGCCGATCCCGGCGCGCAGCCCGTCGGCGACGGTCGATACCGAAGCCGAAGGATCGACGATCCGTCTGCCGGCGGCGAAGGATCGAGCGGCATCGTCGGCCTGCTCCGGCTCCGCCCCCCAAACCGATATCCGCGGGCTTGCAATCGAGGCCGCAAGCGCCGTCCCCGCCAATAATCCACCGCCTCCGACCGGGGCCACCAATCGATCCAGATTCGGCACCTGCTCCATGAACTCCAAGGTCGCGGTGGCCTGCCCGGCGACGACCTTGGCATCGTCGTAGGGATGCACCACAATGCGCCCCTCGTCCTCGACCATGCGGGCGATGGCCTCCTCCCGGGCCGCCTGGGTCGGGGCGCATTCGATCACCTTCGCCCCATAAGCCTGTACCGCCGCGCGCTTGGCTCGATTGGCGTTGGCGGGCATGACGACCTTGGCGTCGGTCCTTGCCATTCCCGCAGCCAGGGCCACCGCGGCCCCGTGATTCCCCGATGAATGGGTGACGACACCGCGGGCCAAGGCTTGTCGATCGAGACCCAATATCGCATTGAGCGCTCCTCGAAACTTGAAGGCCCCGCCCTTTTGAAAATTCTCGCATTTGAAATGCACCTTGGCCCCTACCCACGCATCGACGCTGCGACAATCGAGCACCGGGGTTCGATGGGCTTTGGCCGAAAGACGAGAGGCGGCGATCCGCACGTCTTCGATGGTCGGCGATTCGTTCAATGATCTTCACCTTGGAGGTTGACAAAGCGTTCGGCCCGAGAGCGCCGTTCCGAGAGCGCATCGCAAAGACAGGCTCGAACGTCGATTATCCACAGGTTCCGGCCTGCAAGCGACGATCGGCGCCATGGCGCTCTTATATCGCCGGGGATCCGATCAAAGATGGCCGGGGCCTTGCACCTTTCGGCCTCTAAAGGCTTCGAGAGCGAAAAGGGACCCGATGAGGACGGTGGCATAACTACCCGGAGGCAAATCGAAAGAAAGATGCGCCCGATCGCCTTCCAAACGCACTTCGAGATTCCGGGCGAAGACCCGCAAAGCCCGGCGAGCCTGATCGACCCGCTCTCGCTCCAAGCCTCGGCAAAGGGCCCAAGAATCGGCGACGATGCGATCCTCGACTTTTAGGGCCTTGCCTTGGACAAGCCGCCGCCCCCTTCCCCATAAAGGACCGGTGGGATGGATCTCTCCGGCTGAAAAGCGCTCGATCATCGATTCGTCGATCTCCGGCGCCGAGAAAACGCTTTTTCGCCCTTCGAGCATCATCACATCCCCGGGCAGCAGATCATCGGCACCCTCGGTGCGCGCTGCAAGCACCCGATTGAAAACGAAGGACCGGGCGGCGGATAGGGCAAGGGAACGCCGGAAGCGATCTTTGATGCGCCGACGGCGGATCAGCAGATCTTCGGCCAAGCGCAGATTGGATCCATCGATTCCGAAGCGCTGAGCGCCGAAATAGTTCGCCATCCCCCGTTGCCGCAACCCTTCCAAGCGCCGCTGAAAGCGATCCTCGTTTTCGATGAGAACCTTGCGCAGCACGATCTCGAAGCGATTGCCGAGCAAGGCTCCCCGCCGGAGTTTGCGCGAATGCGATGTCGCCTCCAGTACCGACAAGGCATCCGATTGCAGCCGCTCCCACGCCGGATGGGGACGATTGGCAAGGTCTACGCTGAACCACTGCGTCGCCACCGACACCCGATCTTTCATGCCCGCAAATCCGACCGCCGAAGGGGGCACCCCCGCCAATCGGGCCAGCGCATCGGCGACCTCGATGGTATCGAGGCGACGCTTTTCGATCTTCAACCACGCATGGGATCCGCTTCCTTGCGCTGTGAATTTCGGGATCTCGACGACCCGAAAATCCTGCGCATCGTCGGATAGCCGAGCCCTTGCCGGGGGCGGTTCGCCCGCGATCGATCGCCCGAAAGAAAACGAGGGGTCGGTGCTCGGCATGAGGGATTGCATCTTTCGCATCGCCTCTTTCGGTGGGCGAGGGAACGGGGAATCAAGACCTGCGGATCGAGAGGAACGATCGATGGGAATCGACACTCAAGAACGAGCCCGGATCAGGACCACCGCATGCGCTGCGATCCCCTCTTCCCTCCCGGCAAAACCCATTCCCTCAGTGGTCGTGGCCTTGATATTGAGGGCGGATTCCGAGATCCCCAGATCCGCTGCGAGCCGGCGACGCATCTTTGGCAAATAAGGCGATAACCTGGGCACTTGGGCGATCAATGTGGCATCGACATTGGCCGCCTCCCACCCGAGATCGCTCAGCATGGCGACCGTCCGGCGCAGCAAGATCCGGCTGTCGATATTTTCGAACCGACTATCGCTATCGGGAAAATGCCGACCGATATCGCCTTGTCCCGCCGCCCCGAGCAAGGCATCGCATAGGGCATGGATCAGGACATCGCCATCGGAATGCGCAGCCAATCCTCGATCGAATTCGATGGCCACGCCGCCGAGGGTGAGGTCGGTCTGCGCCGAGAAGCGATGGGCATCGTAGCCGTGGCCGATTCGAATGGCAGTGGTCGATTGCATGGCGCGCAAGGTCGAATGGAGATGTTCGAATGACGAGAATCGAATGACGAAGATCGAATGGCAAGGATCGAATAGGGAGACGGCGGATTCGCTCGAGGCTTTTCGCTCTCACTCACTTAAGAAGGGCTCGTCTTCGATGCTTGCAGCAGCGCGGCGCAAAGGGCGAGATCATCGGGCCATGTGATCTTGGGGTTCGGAGCCAGAGCCCGAACCAGTAACGGATTCGCTCCGGCGAGTTCCATCGCCGTCGCTTCGTCATTGATCTCCTTCCCCGCCGCCAAGGCCCGATGGTAAGCGCGGTACAAGGCATCCATGGGAAAGACCTGCGGGGTCAGTGCGCACCATAGCCGGCTTCGATCCACCGTGGCCTCTATCCTCGACGCCCGAGTCAAGCTCTTGGTCTTTCGATGGGGAAGTGCGCTTCGCTTGAGGGTATCGCGCACCGGCTCGGCGAGCACCGCACCGCTCGGATGGTTTCGGGCGGCTTCCACCACGCGCTCGATATCGCCCAAGGACACGCAAGGGCGCACCGCATCGTGCACCATCACCGGATCGTCGGGGGCGCCGAGGGAGCGAAGACGCTCCAACGCCGCCATCACCGAATGCGCCCGCTCCGCTCCTCCATCGACCCGCATCAACCGCCCCGCCGTCGGTGGTTCGATGGATTGCGCCATCGCTTCGAAATCGGGATCGCAAGCGGCGGTGGCCACCGCGATTCCTGCAAGGCCGGGGGTTTCGAGCAGGCGGGAGAGAACCCAGGCGATGACCGGCCGACCGGCCAGAGGAAGATACTGCTTGCGCTTTTCTCCCCCGAAGCGATCCCCGCTCCCCGCCGCCGGAACGATCGCCCAAACTCGCTGCGCCGCCCCGGACACGCTCGGCCTTTTCGAAGGATCACTCATCCACGATTCGATAGAAGATCTCGCCTCGACGGATCATCCCGAAATCGTGGCGGGCCCGCTCTTCCACCGCATCGGATCCTTCTTTGAGCTCGTGGACCTCGACCGAAAGCCGCCGATTGCGCTCATCGAGCCTGTCGTTCTCCTCTTCCCCTTGGGCAAGCGCAAGTTCGAGGCGATGCAGCTCGCGCATTCCGTCATCGGCAACCCACAGGCGATACTGCAACGCCCCGGTCAATGCCAGCAAGGCAACGATGATCGTCCGAAAAAGAAACATCGACATCGGTGATGGATCCCCCAAAGCCCTTTTTTTGCAAAACCGGCATCGGCAAGATTTGAAATATCCGTATCGTTCAGCGCATTTCAAGCGCCCCCCGAGGGGCGAATGCCGCCATGCGGGGATAGTACGCGCCTTCGGCTTTCGCAAGATCCTCTTCGATACGAATGAGGCGATTGTATTTCGCCACCCGATCCGAGCGGGAAAGCGATCCGGTCTTGATCTGCCCGGCGGCGGTGGCCACGGCAAGGTCGGCGATGACGGTATCCTCGGTCTCCCCCGAGCGATGCGAGATGATCACCGTGTAGCCCCCCGAACGAGCGGTCTCGATGGCCTTCAAGGTCTCGCTCAACGTCCCGATCTGATTGAGCTTGATCAGGACCGAATTGGCGATGCCCTCTTCAATCCCCCGAGCGATGGTGGCGGGACAGGTGACGAAAAGATCGTCTCCGACCAACTGAATCCGATCCCCCAAGCGATTCGAAAGAATTCCCCAACCCTCCTTGTCATCCTCGGCCATGCCGTCCTCGATCGAGACGATCGGATAGTTTTTCGCCAGATTTTCGAGCCAAGCGGCGAATTCCCCGGCGTCGAGGATTCGACCCTCGCCTCGAAGGTGGTAACGCCCCTCCTCGTAGAACTCGGAGGCGGCGACATCCAATGCCAGATGGACATCGCTCCCGGCGGCGTACCCCGCTTGCTCGATGGCTTCGAGGATCAGCTCGATCGCCTCTTGAGAGGATGCGAGCGCCGGCGCAAAGCCACCCTCGTCCCCGACGGCGGTGGTCAGACCGCGCTGCGTCAAAGCCGCTTTGAGCGTTTGAAAAACCTCCGCCCCGCAACGAACCGCTTCTCGCAGATCGGCAGCGGCCACGGGCACGATCATGAACTCTTGAATATCGAGAGGGTTGTCGGCGTGGGCGCCGCCGTTGAGGACATTCATCATCGGCACCGGCATCGTCTTGGGATTCGAGGCGGTGCCCGCAGATTCGCTATCGCCTTCGCTATCGCCCCGGGATTCAGGCGATCGATCATCCGATCCATGGCGCGCAAGCGAGCGATAAAGGGGCAGGCCCTCGACTTCGGCCGCAGCTTTTGCGCAAGCAAGGGAGACCGCAAGGATCGCATTGGCGCCGAGAACGCTCTTATTGGGACTGCCGTCGATCTCGCACATCCGCTCGTCGATCAGCGCCTGATCGAAAACATCCATGCCACCAAGGGCCGGGAGGATCGTTTCGCGGATATTGGCAACCGCTTTCAGCAGTCCTCGCTTTTGATAACGCGCCGGATCCCCGTCTCGCAACTCCAACGCCTCTCGCCGACCGGTGGAGGCGCCGGAAGGCACCGCCGCCCGACCGCGAAATTCGACGCCGGCGGCATCTTGCACGAGCACGTCGGCTTCCAAGGCGGGATGACCGCGCGAATCGAGAATCTCGCGCGCCACGATATCACGGATGATGCTCACTTTGACAAGGACTCCTTTGAAAGGGAATTTTGAAATGCAGCGACGAGAACGCCCCATTCCCGACTCGGGCGGAATCGATGGTTCGAAAAGGACATTCAAGAAAAAGCATCCGAGAAACAATCAGTCCGGGATGCAAGTATCTCGATGAAAAAAATCACGGCCATATCACCGGCAGCCTTCTGCCTGCAGCCTTCGAGGGCGCAAATCATCCTCGGGCCGAGAGCGGGATTTGACCACCTCGTCGATGGCGATCAAGGATTCGAGCAAGGCTTCCATCCGATCCAAGGGCCAAGCGTTGGGGCCGTCGCTCAAGGCGCGATCGGGATCGGGGTGGGTTTCCATGAAGAGACCGGCCACTCCGGCGGCGACCGCAGCGCGCGCCAACAAGGGCACGAATTCGCGCTGCCCCCCGGAGCGCGTTCCCTCGCCGCCGGGCATCTGCACCGAATGGGTGGCATCGAAAATCACCGGGCAGCCGGTATCTCGCATCACCGCCAACGCCCGCATATCGGAGATCAGGTAGTTATAGCCGAAACAGACCCCACGCTCGCAGACCATGATTCGCCCGTTGCCGACCGCCTTGGCCTTGGCCACCACCTGCTGCATATCCGAGGGTGCAAGAAACTGACCCTTCTTGATATTGACCGGCTTGTTACAGCGGGCGGTGCGCTGGATGAAATCGGTCTGACGACATAGAAAAGCCGGGGTCTGGAGCACATCGACCACCGCCGCCACCTCGTCGAGCGGGGTATCTTCGTGGACATCGGTGATCACCGGCAATCCCATCTCGGTTCTCACCCGCTCGAGGATCCGAAGCCCGGCTTCGATTCCCAAACCACGGAAACTCTCGTGCGAACTGCGATTGGCCTTGTCGAATGAGGATTTATAGACGAGATCGATGCCTTGACGCTCGGCGATACGGGCCAAGGTCGCAGCGCTTTCCAAGGCCAAGGATTCCGATTCGATCACGCAAGGCCCGGCGATCAGGAAGATCCTTCGATCGTTGCCGACCTCGAAGGGACCGATATCGACGAGGCGATCGTTCATCGATCCGAACTCGTTCGCCGCTTAGGGGTCATCGATCGCATCTTTGGCTTTGGCTTGGGCTTCGGCGGGCTTCTGTGGGCGCCGGCGCTCGACTTCTCTTCGGCTTCGGATGGCGTCTTGGCGATACCTCGCCCGTCGCCCGGATCTTTCTCGACATGAGCGCTGCGAGCGGCTCGATAAACGTTCGCAGCCTCGACGAAGCCGCGAAAGAGCGGATGACCGTCTCTCGGGGTGGATCGAAATTCGGGGTGGAACTGACAGCCGATGAACCACGGATGATCCGGCAGCTCGACCACCTCCACGAGGGTGCCGTCGGTGGTTTTGCCCGCAATCCTCAATCCCGCATCCTGCAGGAGATCCATATAGGTATTGTTGAACTCATAACGGTGGCGATGGCGTTCGCTGATGATATCCTGCTCGTAGAGGGAGCGAATCCTCGATTTGCGCCGCAGCCGCACCCGCTGCGAACCCAAGCGCATCGTCCCTCCGAGATCCGATTCCCCGTCCCGGCGCTCGACCGTGCCGTCTTTCCCCGTCCATTCGGTGACCAGCGCGATCACCGGATATTCGGTATCGGGGTCGAACTCGGTGCTGTTGGCGCCTTCGAGCCCCGCCCGGTGGCGGGCGTATTCGATCACCGCCACCTGCATCCCGAGGCAGATCCCCAGATAAGGCAGATCGTTCTCTCGAGCGTAGCGGGCGGCGAGGATCATGCCCTCGATCCCGCGCTCACCGAAACCGCCGGGCACCAAAATCGCATCCATCCCCGCCAGACAATCCGTTCCTTTTCGCCCGACGCGCTCGGAATTCACATAGCGGATATCCACCCGAGTGCCGGTATGAATGCCGGCGTGAATCAAAGCCTCGCTGAGCGATTTATAGGATTCGGGAAGATCCGTGTACTTCCCCACCAAGGCGATGCGTACCTGTCGTTTCGTATTTTCCAGCCCCGCCACCACCGCATCCCATTCGGTGAGATCGCTCGCTGCGGTCTCGAGCCCGAACTGTCCCGCCACCAGATCGTCGAGCCCTTGCTCGTGCAGCATGCGAGGAATGCGATAGATACTGTCGGCGTCGACGCAGTTGATCACCGCCCGCTCCGAGACATTGGTGAACAGGGCGATCTTGCCGCGCTCCGCCTCCGGCAAGGGTTGGACGGAACGACAAAGAAGAATATCCGGCTGGATGCCGATCGAGCGCAGCTCCTTGACCGAATGCTGGGTGGGTTTGGTCTTGAGTTCGCCGGCGGCATCGACCCAAGGAACGAGGGTGAGGTGGATGAAGAGCGATTGCCGCTCGCCGAGTTCGATCCGCATCTGGCGAATCGCCTCCAAGAACGGCAGGGATTCGATATCGCCCACCGTCCCCCCGATCTCGACCAGACAGACCTGCGAATCCCCCGCCCCTTGCCGAATGCAGGCCTTGATCTCGTCGGTGATATGCGGGATCACCTGCACGGTATTGCCCAAATACTCGCCCCGCCGCTCCTTGCGCAGCACGTTCCAGTAAATCTGGCCGGTGGTGAAGTTATTTCCCCGGCTCATGCGCGGACGAATGAAACGCTCGTAATGACCGAGATCGAGGTCGGTCTCCGCTCCGTCCTCGGTAACGAATACCTCGCCGTGTTGGAGAGGATTCATCGTCCCGGGGTCGACGTTGATATAGGGATCGAGCTTGACGAGGGTGATGCGAAGCCCTCGCGCCTCCAAGATGGCGGCAAGAGAAGCCGAGGCGATCCCCTTGCCGAGTGATGAAACGACGCCGCCGGTGATGAAGATGAAACGTGACATCTTTATAAGAACCCGCCTTGGAAGGTCGCGAACCGACCTCTCGGACGGGAGCGAAGATTAACAAAACTCGCCGACAACGGCAAGCCAAGACCCGAACGACGAGTCAGGAGGGAACGATCCCGAGCATGGATTGCCCGGGGGCGCGAGGGTCTTTGTAGCGAACACCGTCTTTCATGACCATGACGATCTTGTCGGGGTGTTGCAAGAGGCCGACATCCACCGTCGGATCGCCGTCGATCAGCAATAGATCCGCAAGATAGCCGACCTCGATGCGACCGATCCGATCCGCCATGCCCATCAATTCCGCACCCACCGACGTAGCGCAACGCAAGGCCTCAGTAGGCGAATAGCCGAAATAGTTGACGAAATGCTCGATATCGCGCGCATTTTGCCCCATGGGAGTGAGGGCGAAACCGTAGTCCCCCCCGATCACCACCCGCAGACCGCGCTTGCGGATCTCTTGATAGGTCGCAACGCAGGCATCGAATTTGCGCGGTAAGTGAAAAGCCTCCACATCCGCCTTCGACATCCCGTAGGCCTCTCCTTCTTTGACGCAGTTATGCACCAAGCCGAAGGCGGGGCCGACGAAGCAGGTTTGCTTCGCACTCTCGAGCATATCCAATGCCTCCTCGTCGGCGAAATCGCAGTGGTAGATGCAATCGATGCCGTATTTCACCGCCATCTTCACGCTTTGAGACGAGCGGGCATGGGCCACGGAGGTCTTGCCGAAACGCCGAGCGACCTGAACGAAGGCCTCTAGCTCGTCATCCTCGATCGGGGTGATCTCGGCGCGGGCATGGGCCACGAATTCATCTCCGGAGATATTGATCTTGAGATTGTCGACGCCGTCGCGAACGCATTCTCGAGCCACCCGACGCATTTCCGAGACGCCATCGGCGACAAGACCGAAACTCTCCTGATAAAGATGTCGTTTTCGCTCGTCCCCCAAGCCTGCGGTCACGGTGATCTCGGGGCTTGCAGCGCGGATGCGAGGACCGACGATGATCCCGGAGTCGACGGCGTTTCGCGCGGCGACCCCGAGCAGAGGCTTGGCGGAGGCGGCTTCGAAGATCGAAGTGAATCCGTGATCGAGCAACAGTTTCAGATTGCGCGCATAAAGCAGTGCATGCTCTTCGGGGCCGATCGCCCCCAGATCCGGTGGGCTGACGATGCCGGTGAAGCTGGGATGGCAATGGCCTTCCACCATGCCCGGCATCAAGGTCATTCCGGTACCGTCGATACGATCCGGCGGCAACTCGTTCGGTGTCGACTTGCCTTTATGAATCGCTTCGATGGAATCGCCCTCGACGACCACCGTCGCATCGAAAGGCCGCTCCACATCCGCATCCCAAACCTTGGCGCCGACGATTGCCAAACCCATGGTTTTTCCTCCTTATCCATTCATCGAACCGGATTGGATCGAATCGGATCGAATCGAACCGGATCGAGTTCGAACGAGCCCGTCGACGAATCCTCGCCGCCGAAACCCTCGCTTGTTTTTTCGATTGTCGGATGGTTATACGAGATCCCCCGCGCGAATATCCCGAGCCGAGGATGCGCAAGATCGCCGATATTCTAAACAGAGTATGAAAGGATTGCTCGTCGAACGCACATCGCCGTTCAAGCCGCTCGATCCGCCAACCGACGAGGGCGGGTATCCATCCATCGGCATCGTTATTCCAAAGGACCTACCCCGAGGGATTGACAAGACTTCAAATATTCTGCGTACCTTTCATCGATCGTCGGATGTCTTTTTGCATCGTCGACAATCCGGAAAAACCAAGGATGCTTGCAAGCCATGCAAGATCCACCCTCTTGATAACGACGAAGCCTTGGCGCCGATAAAGCCGGTAGGCTCCTTCGTTGGCATCGACGACATCGAGCCGGATAGTTCCATAGCCTCGGGTTTCGGCGTAGGCGGATAGCTCTTCGAGCAACCCGGTG
Source organism: Thioalkalivibrio sp. HK1 (assembly GCA_000583135.1). GTDB lineage: Bacteria > Pseudomonadota > Gammaproteobacteria > HK1 > HK1 > HK1. The sequence continues at coordinate 41,209 of JFBG01000036.1, read as the reverse complement.
CCGATTCCCTGCCCTTGCATGGCGGGATCGACCGCAATGCCGTCCATCAGCAATTCCCGGGGGTTCGGTTTGCGCTCGAAAAAGGCGAAGACCGAGATCGCCCTAAGCATCCCGATCCAACCCAGATGACGACGAAGGATCGACACGGTGATACCGCTCGTTAAGGATCCTCCACGGTGATGGAAGCCCGCCAACCCGACGACCCGGCCTCGATACATGGCGGCGATCGCCCGAGAAGGGTCGAAGCCCTCGGCCAGCACGGCGAGCCGTTGCGCCTTGTCGGGGATCGCGACCGCTATCTTTTCGCCGAAGGCAGCATCGTAAACCCACGCCGAGCGCTGCCGATCCTCGTCGGCGAATCCGATTCGATAACAAATGTTCGCCACCTTTTTCCATGCTCCCTCGTTCGTAAAGCTCCCGATAAAGGGCTTGCCTTGCCCACCCGATTCCCTTGTGGCAAATCGATATGAAACTATCCATGACGACACCTGTAAAGAGATACGATCTTTGATACGATCTTTTCGACATCGAGCGTCTCATCCACTCGCTTAGATCGCCGCCGACGAGCGTCGATATTCATACTCTCCGGCCGATGGATCGACAGGATCGGCTTGTTCGAACGATCCCTGTAAAAGTATAAGAATTCGCTATCGAATCTCTCCATATAAATCCGTTATATGAACGATAGCCGGCAGATATCGACAACCGACTCGAAAGCATCGCTCTATCGATCATCTCATCGATCTATCATGGCCGTTTGATCCAAGTCACCAGTTTGGGTCAGGTCTCCAAGCCGGATCGCACGAGAAAGCGAAAGAGCCGTCTTCGATGTTTATCACCTCCCTTTCGAGCGGCGACTTCTTGTTCGACTTCCTGTTCGACACCCTGTTCCACATCCTGCCCGATCTCTTCTTGTCCGGCCGCTTCGGCTTTTCGCTCCCGGCGAGCGGCGAGGATCAGCTGTCGTAGATGCTGCATATCGATATCCTGGCTGCGCTCATGCAGATCCGAGAGGGCTTCGTCGCCCTCGAGCAGCGCTTGGAGCAAGCGCTCGAGGCGAAGATGGCGCGCTCTTTCCCGCCAGCCGGGATTGCGCACCTCCTCCAAGGCTTGGGCCACCGATTCCTCATCCCCCTCCCGCAGCAAACGACCGATATAGCGAATCTGCCGCCGACGGGCGATGCGCACCAGACCTTGGGCATCGGCGATCGCCGCCTTGAGCGCCGGCCATAGCGGCAGGCGCGCAAGATTCGCCGCCGAAAGGTCGATCAGCGCCTCGCCCAAGGCCTGCGAGCGATGCGCATCTCGCTTGCGTTGCGATTTCGACGGCGTCGATGATGGCACGGGCGATGGCACCGACGAGTCGGCGGCGGGTCGGATCGCTTTACGAGGCATCGACGTTCAATCGCATCGAAAAAGGGTCGAAAGCCCGGCACGCTGCGCAACGCAAAGCGTACGACATCCGCCCACCCGGCGCCTCGCTCATCGATGAAGCGCCGGCTGAAAGGAGAAACGGTATCCGCAATATAATCATCGTTCTTTATTTCCCCATCCCGAGAGACCTTGACCATGGATTTCGTCGCCGAGACCAACGATTCCGCCGAGCCTGCGAAAGCGACCGGCACCAGACTCGAAGATTACACCCCGCCGCCCTTTCTCGTCGATACGGTATCGCTCGATTTCGCCTTGGATGATGAATGCACGCAGGTGCACTCGTCGATGAGCATCCGACGCAATCCCGCTGCCGCTCGCCATGCGGATTTGGTGCTCGACGGAAAGCGGCTGAAAACCCTGTCGGTGCACCTCGATGGGCAAGCCCTTGCCGACAATCGCATCGCGATCGGAGAAGAAACGCTGACCGTGCACGATGTCCCCGATACTTTCACCCTCGCCACATCGGTGGAAATCCAACCCGGGAGCAATAAATCCCTCGAAGGACTTTATGCATCATCGGGCAATCTATGCACCCAATGCGAGGCCGAGGGCTTTCGTCGCATCACTTGGTTCTTGGATCGACCGGATGTCATGGCCCGCTATCGAACGCGGCTAATCGCGGATGCAAATCGCTATCCGATATTGCTATCGAACGGAAACGATGTCGAGCGCGGCACCTTGGATGATGGCCGCCATTTCACCGTCTGGGAAGATCCCTTCCCCAAGCCATGTTACCTCTTCGCGCTGGTGGCGGGGCGACTCGAATGTATCGAGGATCGTTTCAAGACCCGATCGGGACGCGATATCACGCTTCGCATCTATGTACAAAAGCATAATATCGATCGCTGCGATCATGCGATGGATTCCCTCAAACGCGCAATGCGCTGGGACGAGGAAGTATGGGATCTGGAATACGATCTCGATACTTTCATGATCGTCGCCGTGGACGATTTCAATATGGGGGCGATGGAAAACAAAGGCCTCAATATTTTCAATTCCCACTATATTTTGGCGCGCCCCGATACCGCCACCGACCGGGATTTCGCGGCCATCGAAAGCGTGGTCGCCCATGAATACTTTCATAACTGGACCGGCAATCGCGTTACCTGTAGAGACTGGTTTCAGCTCAGCCTCAAAGAGGGATTGACGGTTTTTCGAGATCAGGAATTTTCCGCCGATATGTCATCCCGAGCGGTAAAGAGAATCAAAGATGTGCATATCATGCGCAACCATCAATTCGCCGAGGATGCAGGTCCGATGGCGCATCCGGTGCAGCCCGATGAATATCAAGAGATCGGCAATTTCTATACCTTGACGATCTACCATAAAGGCGCCGAAGTCATCCGCATGATGCACGCGCTGATCGGCCAAGAGGCCTTCAAAGCCGGGATGCGTCTTTATTTTCAACGACACGATGGTCAAGCGGTCACCATCGACGACTTCGTGAGATCGATGGAGGATGCCTCCGGCACGGATCTGAGGCAATTTCGGCGCTGGTATCGCCAAGCCGGAACCCCGACCCTCGATATCCGCACCCGTCATGACGAGGCGCGCTCGGAATATCGCATCGAAGTGCATCAGCACACCCCTGCAACCCCGGGGCAGCCGGAAAAATCCCCGCAACATCTACCGCTGCGCATCGCCCTTTTTGCAAAGGACGGTCGCCCCTTGCCGCTTCATTGCGAGGCCGCCGCTTTGTCCGGGGAGTCGGAAGCGACGCTCGATATCAAAAACGAGCGCGAGGAGTTTCGTTTTTCGAATATCCCCTCCCCTGCGGTGCCTTCCATCCTGCGCGGGTTCTCGGCACCGGTGAAGATCGAGATCGAACGCAGCGACGACGAACTCGTTTTCCTGATCGCCCACGAGAGCGACCCTTTCAATCGCTGGGATGCGGCGCAGGAATATGCGATGCGTCTGATGCTCGAGAGGATCGAGGATCCAAGCCGAGACAGCGCCCCGGGAAAAGCGCCGGAGAAAGAAAAGGACTCGGCCGCCGATTTCATCGACGCCCTTCGTCGCCTGCTTTTGGATCGGAAGATGGATCCGGCGCTGATCGCCGACGCCCTCACCCTGCCCTTGGAATCGAGCATCGCCGATCGCATGACGGATCGGGGACAGCGCATCGCCATCGATGCCATCCACGAGGTGAGAGAGGGTCTTCGCTTGCAGATCGCCTGCCAACTCGCCGACGATCTTTCGAGCGTTCGCAAAGCCTGCCACAGCGAAGCACCCTATCGCTTCGTCGGGGTCGACGTCGGTCGGCGCAGCCTCAAGAACCTGTGTCTCGACTATCTGATGGAGCTGAACGATCCGAAAACGCGCAAGGACTGCATCCGGCAATTCGAAAGCGCGAACAATATGACCGATACCTTGGCCGCCCTTCGATGCCTTGCCAACGATTCCGAAGGAGAAGCGCGCGATCCCTTGATCGAATCCTTCCACGATCGATGGAAAAACGATCCCTTGGTCATCGATAAATGGTTTTCGATACAAGCCACCGGCCGCCGCCCCGACACCCTCGAGCGGGTAGTCGAATTGATGGCCTACCCCACCTTCGACATCACCAACCCCAACCGGGTGCGATCTTTGATCGGCGCTTTTTGTCACGCGAACCAGCATCGTTTCCACGATATCTCCGGCGAGGGATATCGCTTTTTTGGCCGATATGCATTGGAGATCGACGGCTTCAATCCGCAAGTCGCCGCCAGACTCTTCCAAGCCGCAAGCCGCTGGCGCCACCTCGACGATCACCGCAGCGACCTCCTCCGCCGAGAACTCGAGCACGCCCTCGAATCCCCCGACCTCTCGAAGGATAGCCACGAGGTGATCTCCAAAACTCTGGCTTGATCGATATCTCGATCGATACCGACCCGCCTGAACGAGGACGATCGATCCATCGAATCGAGAGGATACAAAACTTACGAGTTTTCGATCGATCACACACCGGATGTTGCGTCTTTCGGAAAATAGATCGGTGTCCCCACCACCTTGGCCGCATCCGGGGAGGAGGGCCACCAAGGGCGTCAGAACATCCCCTGCACCGTCTACTTCGACTGCGGTGCGCAAAAGGATCCGTCTTCGAAGGCCCGCTCCCCGATGCGACCGGCTCGAGGAACGAAGATGCTCGATGCCGAGGATATCGTGCGCCATACCGGCGTGTCGTGGGCCGGCAAGGGGCGTTTGGGTTGCGCCTTGCGCAGCGAGCACACCATCGGCACCCAAGTTTGGACCTATTCGGGGGACGGAGTGTTGGTCAACAACAGCGCTCGCAGCGGGGAATAATCGTCATCGGATGATCGATATCGACATGTCGATGACGGGGTATCGATGACGGCACTGCAAGCCTGGCAGGCATCGATTCGATGATATCGACCCGCCCGCAAAGGGCGGGAACTCGCCGGTCGATGATGATTGCACCTGCATTTCGAATCGAAATCCGACCATCGGCTCAACTGGGCCGAAAGACCCGCATATCGCCCTCGGATCTCCGAGCGCACCCGATTTCGGCATGATTCGGAGGCGATATCGTGAAATCGTCCGTGATCGAAAATCTGCGAATAATGGCTTATCGACTCGAAATTCTTCCGTTTTTGCCCCTTTATGACAGATTTCGAGAGATTCAACCCTTGACATGAAAAATAGAAATAGGAATACTATTTATCAATATATCACATTTTATATTTTTGTCAAATATCCAACGAATCGGCTTTTTCTCCGTCTTTCGGGTCTTTCAACAACGCCGATCAGTATCCGATATTCGATGAAATGACGCCGATATCTCACGATAAAGCGATGAAATGCCGACAAAATGCCCATATCCATCGAAAAAGTGACTGACGGTGCTCGCCAAGTTGCGATTTTCGCTCTTTGCGCGCCAAGAAGGGCTTGCTCGCCGAGCCATGTCAGAGTATCGCACCGGCAATTGCAGCGGGCACTCGGCGAGCGAGGGGATCGGCTCGATAGGTGATCTGTTGGACGAGATCCGGAAAAAGCGTATCGCAGAATCCATGAGGGATGGGAATCTCAGTGCGCCATTTGACCGGCGTCGTTTGAGATGCGCAATTCGAATGCAGGTCGAGGGGTCAATGACCTTTGTCGAGCCCCTCCTTCGGGCTCGAACGAGAGCCATCCCTGCGAAATACCTCTTGCGGGGAAGGACTCGCTCGATAGGCAACCCCCTTATCTTCCTTATTGATCCCTCCCCCATGCTCGTCATTGCCCCCCTCCCCGCTCGTCATGCCCTTTCGAAGCCTCGGGCGACCTCCCAATCGGTCACGACTCGATCGAACTCCTCCTGCTCCCAGCGAGCGCAGCGCCGGTAGTGGTCGATGACATCATCCCCCATCGCGCGGCGCAGCATCTTCGAGCCATCGAGAGCATCGATCGCCTCTTGCAGGGTGCGAGGGATATCCGCCACATCCGGGTTATCGTACATATCGCCGGTTGCCGGGGGCGAGGGCTCGAGTTCGCGTTCGATGCCTTCGAGGCCTGCGGCCAGCAGGGCCGCCTGTCCGAGATAGGGATTGAAATCCGCTCCGGGAATTCGGCATTCGATCCTTATGCCGGGGGTATTCGCTCCGCATAGCCGAAAACCGGCGGTGCGGTTATCCACCGACCAAGCGGTCTTCGTGGGGGCGAAGGTGCCCTTTGCGAAGCGCTTGTAGGAATTGACATAAGGGGCGAAGAACCAAGTGCATTCACGCGCATGAGCGATGATTCCGGCAAGGAAATGGCGCATGGTCTTGGACATGGCGTATTTTCGGCGAGGGTCGTGAAAGGCATTGCCCCCGGCTCGCCACAAGGATGTATGGATGTGGGCGGCGCTGCCGACACGTTCATGATGCCATTTGGCCAAGAATGTCGCCGCATGCCCTTGCTGCCAGGCGATCTCCTTGGTGGCGTGTTTTGCGATGGTGTGATGGTCGGCGCAAGTCAAGGCAGGCGCATAGCGTATGTTCAACTCCTCTTGACCGGCTTCGGCTTCGCCCTTGGAGTTCTCGACCGGGATACCGGCGGCATGGAGGTGATTGCGCAACGGGCGCATCACATGCTCTTCCTTGGTCGTTTGGAGGATATGGTAGTCCTCGTTATAGCCGCTGATCGGCTCCGGATCCCGGTAGCCGGAGCGGCGGATCTCGTCGAGGGGATTGCGAAAGAGGAAGAACTCGAGTTCCGTCGCCATCATCGGCGAGTAACCGGCGGCTTCGATGCGGGCGACCTGCTCTTTCAGGATCCGCCTCGGCGAATGCGGTACGGGTTCGTGGGTATGATGATCGAGGATATCGCATAGCACCATCGCCGTGCCTTCGAGCCAAGGCATGGGGCGAAGGGTCGAGAGGTCGGGGCGCATCGCATAATCGCCGTAGCCCGCCCGCCAACTCGTCGAGGCATAACCCTCCGGGGTTGCCATTTCCAGATCGGTCGCAAGGAGATAGTTGCAGCAATGGGTCTCTTGATAGGCGCTTTCGATGAAATTCGAGACATGAAAGCGCTTGCCCATCAGGCGACCTTGCATATCGACCATGCAAACCAGCACGGTGTCGATGGTCCCTTTCCTCGCCTCGTCCTTCAATCGCTCGAATGTCAACGGTTCGGTCATGGCATGGCCCTGTCGTTCGTTCCATCGGGATAAAAACTCAATCATCGCTTCTTTCTATCTGCCCCGAACAGTCCGAACGCAGGCAAGAATTGCTTGAGCGAGGGCTTGGATGATCGATTGGTCGATCCCTTGGTTTGATCGCATCGAGAATCGTATCGAACGGAAAAATTGCCGATGCCTTCGAGCAAGATCGACATCGCCGGAAAAAACCGTCGGCATCGGGGCGAAGGGTGCCGGATCGGCACCCTTCGCCTTGTTCTTTCGATCGCGCGGATGGCGGATGATCAGCCGTAGCGATAGGGCCGGCCGGCTTTTTGCATGTCGGCGTTGTATTTGCGGAAGATCTCCACGACCTTGGCCTTCGTCGGCGATTCCTTGGCGATCTCGTCCCAAAAAGTCACTGCGGCGGCCTCGACTTGGGCCCATTCCTCGTCGGGAATGGTAGTGAGTTTCATCTTGGTTCCGTTGACGCGCAGGTTGGCTTCGCCGCCCCAATACCACCACTGGCGGTAATAGTGACTTTGGTCCATGCACACCATCAAGAGATGCTTCAAGTCTTCGGGCAGTTCGTTCCAGCGCTCCATATTGGCGAAGAAATGACCGATCCAAGCCCCGGAGATATTGTTGGTCAAGAAATAGTCGGTGACATCGGCCCAACCGACCGTGTAATCCTCCGTGATGCCCGACCATGCGATGCCGTCGAGTTCGCCGGTTTGGACGGCGACCTCGATATCCTCCCAAGGCAAGGTGACCGGAATCACTCCGAATTGGGCGAGGAAGCGGCCGGCGGTGGGGAAGGTGAAGACTCGCTTGCCTTTCAGATCGGCTAACGCGTTGATCGGCTCCTTGGTGGCGAAATGGCAGGGATCCCACGCCCCTGCCGAAATATGCTTGACGCCGACTTTCGAATACTCGGCATCCCAGATTTCTTTCAACCCGTATTGATTGAAGAGCACCGGGACATCGAGCGAATAGCGGCTGCCGAAGGGGAAATAACCGCCGAATACGGTGACCTCGGTGGGAGAGGCCATCGAGTCGTCATCGGATTGAACGGCGTCGATCGTTCCGCGCTGCATGGCTTGGAAGAGTTCGCCGGTGGGCACGAGCTGGTCGGCGAAGAAGAGCTCGATCTGCATCCGATCGCCGGCGATCTTGTTGAAGGTATCGATCGCCGGTTTGACGACATGTTCGGCCAATGCGGCGCCGGCGTAGGTTTGCAGGCGCCATTTGATCGTCGTCTGGGCAATTGCCGGGGCGGCAAGACCGGTGGCCGCTCCGGTGACGGCGGCGCCCTTGATGGCCGCCCCTTTGATGAAATCGCGTCTCGTGGTCATTCTCCGCTCCTTTTTCTCCGGGTTGTCGAAAAGGTGATTGAAATGTGATCTTAGAAGTGATCGGGCACGAGGATCGCCCACGCCCCCGTAGCGACTCATTTTCCGTAAATAGACTCAGGTAGCCATAGCACGATCTCGGGAAAAGCCATCACAAGGGTCAATCCGAAGATCATGACGACCACGAAGGGAATGATCGATCGGTAGATATCCGCGATGCCGATCTCCGGAGGCGACATGGCGCGCATCAAGAAGAGGTTGTAGCCGAAAGGCGGTGTCATGTACGCGATCTGGGTGGTGATGGTATAGAGCACGCCGTACCATATCAGATCGAAACCCAAAGCGCCGACCAGCGGAATATAAAGCGGGGCGACGATCACCAGCATCGCCGTATCGTCCAAGAAGGTCCCCATGGCGATGAAACTCAGCTGCATCAGGATGAGGATCATGAACGGCGACAGGCCGAGCCTTTCGGTGAACAGTCCTTCGATGGCCTTGACCGCACCCAGCCCGTCGAAGACGGCGCCGAAGGCGAGCGCGGCGAGGATGATCCACAAGAACATGCAGGTGATGCCGAGGGTCTTGCGTACCGAGGACTCGAAGACCCGCCGGTTCATGCGGCCCTTGAAGGTGGCGGCGGCCAGCGCCGCCAGAGCCCCGATCGCCGAACTCTCGACCAGCGATGTCCATCCATTCACGAAGGGGATCATCATCGAGAAGAAGATGAACAGGGGCAACAGGCCGGATAGGAGGAGCCGGTATTTCTCGGCCTTGGGCATGGCCCGCTCGTGGGCGCCGAGCGCAGGACCGAGCGCAGGCTCGATGCGGCAGCGTATCCAGATATAGACGATGAAGAGCGTCGCCATCATCAGGCCGGGGACAATCCCCGCAAGCCAGAGTTGGCCCACCGGCTGGCGCGCGATCATCGCATAGAGCACCAAGACGACCGAGGGCGGGACGAGGATGCCGAGCGAGCTCCCGGCTTGGATGACACCGGTCACCATGCGCTTGTCGTAGCCGCGGCGCAGGAGTTCGGGAAGGGCGATGGTGGCTCCGATGGCCATCCCGGCCACCGATAGACCGTTCATCGCCGAGATCAGCACCATCAACCCGATGGTGCCGATGGCGAGCCCGCCGTGGATCCCGCCCATCCAGACATGGAACATGCGATAGAGATCATCGGCAATGCCGCTCTCCGAGAGCACATAGCCCATGAAGACGAACATCGGAACGGTCAGCAGCGGATACCAGCGCATGACCTTGATGGCTTGGGCAAAGGCCAGATCGAAGCCGCCGCGATCGCCCCACAGAGCGAGGGCGGCGATGACCGCAACGAAGCCGATGGCACCGAAGACACGCTGTCCGGTGAATAAAAGCGCCATCATGGATACGAACATCAACAGGGCGATGGCTTCGTAGCTCATGTCTCGATCGCCTCGAGCGCCTCGCCGCGCAGCCGCAAGATGTCCTTGAAGAGCTCCGATAGCGCTTGCAAGAGCATGAGCGCGATGCCGATGCACATCACGACCTTGATCGGCCAAAGATAGGGGCGCCAGATCGTACGGCTGCGTTCGAGCGTTCCGACCTCTTCGCTGCCAAGGGCGATACCTGCGAGAAAGCCGAAGGGCTCGGAGCCGAAATGGCCGAGCGAATAAGCGGTGGAGCCGACCGCACCCCACAGCAGCACCGCCAGATAGACCAGCAAGAAGAGCGCGGTGATGCCGTCCACGAGGGCTTTCTTGCCCGCCGACCAACGCTCGTAGAAGAGATCCATCCGGACGTGAGAGCCCATCTGGATGGAATAAGGGCCGCCGATGAAGAAGTAGGCGATGATCGCGAACTGAGCGGCTTCGAGCGTCCACAACGAGGGGACGCTCGCGATCTTCGTGAAGGAGGACCAAAGCAGGATCCCGATCATCGCGAAGATGCCGTACATCGCGAAGCGGCCGATGCGGTAATTCATGGCATCGATCCATCGGATGTAGGCGCGCAGCATCGGGGTCATCCGCTCGCCTCTTCGGCGGTGCGCTCTCGTAGGGATTGCATCGCCGTGCGCAGCCAGTCGGCGAGCAGGTCGGCGATGAAGGCGATCGACTCGGGGTCTTCGAGCAGGTCGTTTCGCACCTCGATCATGGCGTTGGCCACGCCGTTGGCAAGGCCGTGCACTTGAACGGTATGGGTAACGCCGTCGACCGGGGCATAAGGCTCGTTGCGCCTTGTGATGAATCTCTCGGCGTGATCGATCGAGGCGAGCATCGCATCGGCAAGGCGCGTATCGCGATCGTGCAAGATGCCTATTTCGACCTCGCGGTGCTTCCCGTCGTAGACCGGGGTGAAACTGTGAATGGTAACGAGCGCCCAATCCCGACCGAAGCGGGCGTTGAAAGATCGCGCCGTTTCGGAGATCGCCGAGCAAAAGGGCGTGTAGGCAATGGCCTTGCGCTGTCGGCGGCGGGCATCGTCGAGACCGGCATTGCCGGGGATGAAACGGTGATCGCTCGTCTCGACAATCGCATCCGGGGCATCGAGGGGGCGATTGCAGTCGTAGACCAATCGGGAAATCTCGCTGCGGATCAGCGGGGCATCGAGGCGACGGCCAAGCGCTTCGGCGAGGGCGCCGGCTCCGATATCCCAAGCGATATGGGAGGCGAGCGCATCCTCATCGAGACCGAGGTTGCCGAAGATGGCCGGGATATGGTTCGAGGCATGCTCGCATACGAGCAAAAAGGGGCCTGCGCCCGTCGGGTTGACGACGCTCAAGGGTCGTTCGCTATGGCCGATCTTCCGATCCGGCAAGGGCTTGGCGGGCAACGACATGGAGGGTCTCGATCCTGATTCGATAGGCTTGGGCAAGGCCCGAAGAGCGTCTTCGAGCGAAGGCGAAGCGGCTGGGGTGGTGATCGCAGCGGCGACCCGCGTCGATGAAAAGATCGTGTCGATGAGGTCCCGTAGAGGCCCTACCCCAAGGTGCGATCGGGGTGCATGCCGTCGACATAGCCCATGAAGGGCGGATGGATCGAATAGCCGATCAACTCTCGAGCCCGTTTGGGCATGCACCGGATCGTATCTTGCGGGGTTGCCAGCAGAAAGTTCTCCAGCGGTCGCATCCAGCCCACGCAATACTGCGGGGTGATGATCATACGCGAGGCATCGGAACGGTTGGCTCCGCCGCGATGCCAGACCATCCCCTTGAGCAGCATCAGCGAACCTGCGGGCATCACGGCCTTGATGGCGTCGGGGCGGGCATCGGGATCGCCGCTTATCTCCTTGCGCCCGAAATAGGAATCGGCGGTGGGCGCCCCGCCGATTCGATCTTCGAGCCAGCGATGACTGCCGGGTAGATATTCGGTGGCTCCGTTATCCTCGGTGGTATCGTCGATGGCCCAAAAAGCGCTGACCTGCAGCGGGGCGCGCGGTCTGGGCAATCCGCAGTGCAAGTCGTCATGGTGCCAAGGCTGGACGGTCTCGCCCGGATGCAAATTGATCGCCAAGAGCGCGGATAGCTGGCAACTAAGACCTAAGTCGGCCTCGGCGAAGGCCAGCGCCAAGGGGTGGATCGCAAGATCGGAGAAGACTTGCGATTTGGCCATCATGGCGTAGACGCGATTGGTCTTGATGCCCTCGAAATCCCCGCGACCCTTGATATCGGCTTCCAGATAGGGCGCCAACGCCGTGCGAATTGCGTCGAGTTGTCGCTCGTCGAGCACGCCCTCGAAGCGAATGCAGCCGGTCTCATCGTATTCTCGATAGGCTTCGGCGAATGTGCGCCCGCCCAGCCACTTGGCAATGTCTTGCTCGCGCACGGGCTCGATCGGGTGGTCGGCAAGGCTCATCGAAAAACCTCCTCTTCGTTCTTTTTTATCGGCGGACTCAAGATCGGTGGTCTTTCAGATCTTGGCGAGCGGGTCTCCCCCTCGCCCATCGCCGCTCATCATCGGTGGATGATATCGGGCATCGTCGATCTTTGCTGCGCGATATCGACGATGCGGCGCGCCCGCTCCACGATAGGGTAGTCGATGAACTGCCCATCCAAGCGGATCGAGGCGCTGCCTTCGGCTTCGGCGGACTCGAAGGCGGCGATGATGCGGCGGGCGTGGGCGACCTCCTCCCCGTCGGGGGTGAAAAGGGTGTTGACCGGATCGATCTGCTCGGGATGGATGCATAGCTTGCCTTGAAAACCCAGATCGCGGGCGCGACGGGCGGAAGCGCACAACCCTTGCGGATCTCCCAATCGGGCAAAAACGGTATCGACCGGCGCTTCCAAACCCGCCGCCTTCGATTCGATCACGATCCGGGTTCGCACCGAATCAAGTTCATGCTCGTCCCTCGTCCAGCGCATCCCGAGGTCGAGGGTGAGATCCGCCGCCCCGAAACTGAGCCTGCGCACTCTGGCCAAACCGCAAGCGGCGATCTCGCGCAGCGCCGAAAGGGAGGCGGCGGTCTCGATGATCGGCATGAGATCGATCCCGCCCTCGACGAGCCCGCGCTCTCGCTCCAAAGCCCGAAGCAACCAATCGACCGCCACGAGCTGGGCTGCGGATTCCACCTTCGCAAGGACGATACCGTCGAGACCGGCAACCGCCACCGCCCGCAGGTCGTCGACGCAAAAAGGGGTTTCGAAGGCATTGATGCGGACTCGAGCGCTCCCCTTGCGCGGTCGGGACAAGGCCTTCGCCACCTGCGAACGGGCGAGGATTTTCTCGTTGATCGCAACCGCATCCTCGAGATCCAGGATCACGCTATCGACTTCGAGATCCAAGGCTTTTTCGACCCGACGCGGATGGTTGCCGGGCGCGAAAAGCATCGACCGAAAAAAAGACATCGAACCCTCCCCTTTTTTTCACGATCTTAAGGGTCGAACGAGGCGAGATTCGAAAACACCCGATCGGATCTCGGCGATGATATACCCGAAGAAAAAGAGCGCCTGCGAATGATCGGCGAGCGGGCAGCAAGCGATGACGAATCCCGTAAGACTATAAAAACGATCGCCTCCGATTTACGAAAACCCTTCTCGGCAAATGGTCGGCAAATCGAAAAATGCCGGCCATCGGGATTCGAGTTTTCTCGATATTTGCGGACAAACACCAAGATATCGACGCCCCCTTCGAAGACCGAACGCCGGCACTTTTATTGACGATCGATGCGCCCATTATCCATCTCTTTTCGAAATCTCGGCCGGTTCGTCCGCCCCCTACCCCGAAGACCCCGCCCCTCCGTGTCGGTTCTTGGCTTCACCCGCTCGACAAGGCACCTCGCTCTTTATCACACCGATATCATCTTTCAACCGGAAAACACTCCATTTGTGAGATGAATTTATCATCTAAAATCGTATTTTTGCGATTTTTTCGTTGATTTTTTGACTTGGAGTCATTATTATCTCACCTAAATATCGAACTCGGAGAACGACACCATGATCCACCGAATCGAGATCGAGAACTTCCGATCGATCCGGGAGCGCCAAATCATCGACCTCACGGTCGGGGCCAAGGTCCCTTCGGAGCCCGGTCGATTGGAGCCGATCTTCGATGGCGCCGAGAGGCGAGCGCCGAGAGTCGTCGCCATTTACGGAGCCAACGCCTCGGGGAAGACGAATCTGCTGCATGCCTTGAACTTCGTCGGTTGGTTCGTCAGTTCGAGTTTCGCCAAGGAACCCGGGGGGAGATTGCCTTACGAAAAATTCTTTACCCGGGAGATGGAGGCGAGTCCCACTCGCTTCGAGATTCATTTCAGCGGACCTGCGAATCTGAAAAAACCCGAAGGCTCTCCTACCTGCCTTTATAAATACGAACTCGTGCTCGGCCCTCGAGATGAAGGACAAGCCGATCGCGTGCTATCGGAATCGGTCAAATTTCGTCCGGAAAAGAAAGGGCGATTTCGTCGGGTTTTCGAGCGCAACGAAAAAGGTCACGTTTCCACCGCTTCGGAGATGAAACTGGGATCGAAAAATCCGCTTTTGGCTTCGGCATTCCAACGCCCCGACGCCAGCATCATCTCCATCATGATACGACTCAATCATGATATCGCCCAAGCGATCGGCAGTTCTATCGGGTGGGTCACTTCGAATCTTCGAGTCCCCGGATGGCTCTTCGGTGGCTTGCCGCCCATAACGCCCTTTGCATATCGCGATCAAGAAAATCTCGATAGTCTGAATCATGAACTTCGTCGCGCCGATTTCGGAATCGAAGAAGCCATCTTCGAACGAGAAGAACGGTCCAAGAACACTCGCCTCGAGTTCAAGCATCGGGGTTTGGATAAAAGGATCGATTTCTTGGAAGAAAGTAGCGGAACGATCAAATTCATGAATTACTTCCATATTTTCAACAGGATGTTCATCGAGGGCGGATTGGCGGTGATCGACGAAATCGACGCCTCGCTCCACCCTCTTCTGATGCGGGAAATTCCGCGCTGGTTCGCCGACGATGATCGCAATCGCAAGGGTATACAGCTATGGATGTCCTGCCAAGATCCCACCTTGTTCGATGATCTCCTCAAAGAAGAGATCGTTCTATGCGATAAAAACTCTCAAGGAGCGAGCGAGATCTACGGACTCAAAGAGATCGATGGGGTTCGTCGGGATGAGAATTTCAAGGATGTCTATCTCATCGGGGCTTATGGCGGCGTACCGCAGTATGGATAAATATCAATCATGTCACGAAAAAATAACATCAACCGAATTGTTTAAATTGCCTGCGAAGGCACCCCCTTGTTCGTCGGGCTTGCTCGTTGAAACCAAGGATGTAAGGCAAAATAGATGCTTGCGAGCCCTCCTCGTCATCCACTGCCCCTTCACCTTTCCATCGGAGTGTCATCGATATGAATCTGAAATCGACTCCCCGCAATCCTCGATGCGATCTCCTGATCCACTCCGGCGACGTCATCGACGGCACCGGTGGTCCCCGAGCGCATCTGGATATCGCCATCGAAGGGGATCGGATCGTCGCCGTCGGTGAGAACTTGGACGAGCGCATCGATGCGGGAAACAAGATCGATGCATCCGGATTGATCGTCGCCCCGGGATTCATCGATGTCCATACCCATGATGACCGGGCGGTGCTCAGCACTCCGGATATGACGCCCAAGATAAGTCAAGGGGTCACCACGGTGATCACCGGCAATTGCGGGGTGAGTCTGGCCCCCTATACGGGGAACGCTCCGCCGCCGCCGATGAATCTGTTGGGCGGGGGTGATTGGTATCGCTTCTCGACCATGCGCGAATATATGGCGGCGGTGGCCGACGCCCCGCCCGCTCTCAACCTCGCTCCGCTGGTCGGTCACAGCGCGCTGCGAGCGACGACGATGGGAGACGATCTTTCCCGTGCCGCCCTTCCCGCCGAAATCGAAAGGATGGAAGCGCTGCTCGACGAGGCGCTGAGCGCCGGATGCATCGGAATGAGCACCGGGCTCGCCTATCCCCCGGCCTTCGCCGCCCCGACCGATGAAATCGTCTCCCTCGCCTCCCTTGTTGCGCAATACGATGGCATCTACACCACGCACATGCGCGACGAGGGTGCCGGGGTGCTCGATTCCGTGCACGAGACCCTCGATATCGGCGAGCGGGCCCAGGTGCCGGTGGTGATCTCGCACCATAAATGCGTCGGGCGCAAGAACTGGGGGCGAAGCCGCGAGACCCTTGCCGCGATTGCCCGAGCGCGGGCTCGGCAAAGGGTGGATCTCGATGTCTATCCTTATGTGGCGAGTTCGACGGTGCTCTTCGCCGATTGGCTGAGCAAGGCCGAGCGGGTGCTGGTGACTTGGTCGACCCCGCATCCGGAACTCGGGGGGCGCGACTTCGAAGAGATCCGCCGGTCTTGGGACTGCAGCGCCGAGGAAGCGGTGGAGCGTTTGAGCCCCGCAGGGGCGATCTACTTCCAGATGGACGAGGAAGACCTTCGGCGCATTTTGAAATTCCAGGATGCGATGATCGGATCGGACGGTCTGCCGCACGATAGCCATCCCCATCCTCGACTTTGGGGGACCTTCCCCCGAGTCTTGGGGCACTACTGCCGCGATTCGAAGTTGTTCACGCTCGAAGAGGCGGTGCACCGCATGAGCGGCGTTCCCGCCCGCGTCTTCGGTCTCGAAGGGCGAGGGACGATCAAACCCGACGCTTTCGCCGATCTCGTGCTCTTCGACGCCGACAACATCCTCGACGAAGCGGACTTCGCATCCCCCGAACGCCCCGCCCGCGGCATCTACCAAGTCATCGTCAACGGCGAGCAGGTCCGCCGCGGCTACGAGTGGA
This sequence comes from Thioalkalivibrio sp. HK1, assembly GCA_000583135.1. Taxonomy (GTDB): domain Bacteria; phylum Pseudomonadota; class Gammaproteobacteria; order HK1; family HK1; genus HK1. The sequence continues at coordinate 24,603 of JFBG01000036.1, read as the reverse complement.
CCGGCGCTCGACCCGGAAAAATCCTCAAGCGGAAAAAACCCAACGGGGCATGAGCGGTATCATCGATGGGCGATGATGATTGGCGATCATCGGCAATCTATACCGACCCGTCCCGGCTGAAATCTGCGCATCGGGAGTCACCTCGAAATGATCGATGTCATTCAAAGAATCGCGAAACTGCAAACCCTCTACTCACATACGAATACCCATGAAATGCAAGAGCGGGGTGAATTGATACGCAAAGATCTTCCCGGAAAACTGAAAAAACACCTGCCAAGATTTTCGAAATCCTTGGGCGAATTTTCAAATGACCTTCGCATCAAAGGAAGCGATGGAAGCGGCAACAAGATACAAACCCCTTGGGTGAGGATCTACTGCGAATCGCTCTCGCCCTCTTCCATGAAAGGTTTTTATGTAGTCATTCATTTCTCAACCGATGGAGCGGCCTGCTTCGTTACTCTCGGATGCTCGGCGACGACAAGAGATAAAAAAAAGAGAATTCCAGTACAAAATCCCGATGAAGAGTTGAATAGAAGGAAAGACTGGGCCAATCACATATTGAAAAAATACGAAGCCGATCGATCCGTCTTCGTCGATACGATCGATCTGCGCTCTGAAAAACCATTGCCCCTTTCGTTCGAAAAAGCGACCTTGCTGTGCAAACGATTCGATATCGATTCGATCGTCGAAGCCGATTTCGTCGATGCAATCTGCGCTGCGCTGGATTGCTTATTCATCATCTATCGATCATACAGCGTCTTCGGTGATCTACCTGCATCGGATATCGCAGCGAAGAATATGGAGAGGATGATCAACCCCGGCAAAGCGATCGATCGCCATCGTCAAGGATACGGGTTGAATGGAGCCGAGAGGAAAGCCGTCGAATTGCGCGCCATGCAAGTAACGAAAGAATACTTGGAAAACGAGGGATTCGAGGTCGAGGATAAATCCAATACCGAGCCCTTCGACTATCTCGCCATAAAGGGCGAGTTGATAGTCAAAGTCGAGGTCAAAGGGACAACGAGCACCTTGGCCGACTGCGTCATGATGACGGCCAATGAGGTCGATCTCCATTCGAAAGAAAGCGGAACGACAGCCCTTGCCATCGTCACCTGCGTAATTTTCGATCGTCGAGGGGACAATCCTCAGTGTAGCGGCGGAGACTTGGAATACATCCACCCTTGGCAAATCGACCAATGGACATTGGAACCCAAGGCATATCTGGTGAAAAGACCATTGAAAAAGAATTCAACATAATCGTTTTCAAAAAACACATCCTCGAACGGACGAATGGCGATACGAGAAAAGTCATATCCGAGACTCTCGATGGCCGGTCCATTCATTCGGCAATGATGGCATGGCAATGCCGATAGGAATGATCGATCAAGCTCCAACGCTTACCCACCTGTGCCCCCGAACTCGAAAGAAACCGAAGGAACGAAAATGTCTTCCGACCTCGATCCTTTCACGAATTCGATATCCGACGGCAAGCAAGCAGCACCCGCCCCCGATGCTTCATAGGCCGAGAATACGATGTGGCATAAGGGAATCAGAGCGAATTCCCCCAGAAAATCAAAGATATGTACCCATCATGTACCCACTATGTACCCACTATGTACCCACTATGTACCCACTATGTACCCACTATGTACCGACCATGTACCGACCATGTACCGACCATGTACCGACCATGTACTATCCACCATATCCTCCATCGTGTACCATTGAATCAAGGACATCCGATAGCCAACCAAGGCTGAAAGCGGTGGGAGCGTCAACACCGGTAGTCAATGAAGGGAGATATCCGTGACCAAAGACGAACTCATGGAGAGACTGAAGGGATACGAATGGACCGATCTCGAATGTAAGGAGGCGGGAAAGGACATACCGAAAAATATCTATCCCACCGTCAGCGGCTTTGCCAATACCCGAGGAGGATGGATCCTTTTTGGAATTGCCGAGGAACAGGGTCGATTTCATATCAAAGGGATCGATTCGACAAAGATCGATCGTATCAGCGGGAATTTTTTGAATACTCTGCGTAGCGGACAAAAGTTGAATCGATTCATCGACGCCGAGCCCGCAGTATACGATATCGATGGCAAGAAAATTCCCGCCTTCTTCATCCCGGAAAGTGACAGGCACTTAAAACCCGTCTACCACAGCGAAAATCCGAGAAATACCTTTATCAGGCGCGGGGGTCGCAATGAAAGGGCCACCGATAGAGAACTTTTTTATCTAACGAGGGAAGCCGTCGATCAGCATTGGGATTCTCGAGTCTTCGATGAGGTGGATGCGGCTAGCGCGATCGACGAAGAAACCATTCGTTGGTATATCTCTTTATTTCACACATTGGAACCCCAACAGCAGAGGATCGATGATCCGGTGGAATTTCTGAGGAAATGGAATTTTCTACGAGATATCGAAAACACCCCCAAGTTGACATACGCCGGGATTCTTCTCTTCGGTACCGATCAATATGTGCGCCGGATTCTCTTTAGACCATTGCTGGATTATCAGCGAATCGATCGCCGCCATGATCAATGGAATAGCTATGAGCGCTGGGACGATCGATACCTTTTCGAAGAGAATCTCTTCAAGACATGGAACGGATTGGTTGCGAAATACCGGCGTATCGCGGATCATCCTTTTCGGCTGGATCCCACTACCCTACGCCGGGTAGACGATCCCCCTGATTATGTCGCTTTTCGTGAAGCGGTTATCAATCTACTGCTCCATCAGGATTATGGAGATCCCCATCGAACTGCATCTTTGAAATTGTTCGTTGACCGATATGTTTTATGGAATCCCGGCGAAGCCTATACAGATATCGATAGGATGTTCGTCCCGGGAAAAGGGAGTGTCCGTAATCCCACTTTGGTGGATTGCTTTCGGCGTATCGGTCTGAGCGATCAGGCGGGAACCGGAATGAGTGCGATTTTTCATAACTGGTATGAACTGGGCTACCGCCACCCTTTCATCGACAATAATAAGCAAGATAAATCTTTCGAGATCGTTATGGATAAGGCTTCCCTTTCCACTCGAAAGGCTCAATATCTTAGTGCGATATCCGGTATCGAATTAACGGTCGAGCAATCACATTTTTTATCTTTGGCCTTCGAAGGGAAATATCTGAAAACGACCGATGCCGCCATGGCTCTCGGAGGGCAATTGCATGCCGCTCACCGAGTATTGAAGGAATTGGTCTCCATGGATCTACTGAGAAAGGAAACCGATAATATCCATTGTCTGACGGAATCCACCCGCTCTCTTATGGATGAGGCGATGTCGGGGGATTCGAGCCTCGAAGAACCCGACCATATTCCTAATGTCGCGATCAAATCCGAATCGGGCACTCCAAATATCCCTCCCACCATGTCGACGATGATCGGGTTGCTATCAAGGGATGAGAAAAGCCGTGATGAGTTGATGCTTGCGCTCGATCTCAAAGACCCGGCCAGCTTCCGCAGCAACTACCTGCAGCCGGGCTTATCCCTCGGCATCATCGAAATGACCATCCCCGAAAAACCTCGCAGCAACAGACAAAAATACCGTCTGACAGAATTGGGTAGAAAAATCCTGGGCGAACTCGCACAATGATAGGACTGCCAGCATCAATGTATCGCGATATCGCCGATGCGCGGATCCGGTATCCGAGCGAGGGTATCCTAGGACCAGAATTGCTCCTCTTCGAAGATGTCTTCGATGCTGTATATCGGCCCGCAAGGAACGTCCCTTCGGCGCAGCGAAGAACGACGGTCTTTCTATCGAGGCTCTCGGTCCATGCTCGTACTGCTTGCGTCGACTTCGTCCCGATTGGCAAGGCGCGACTCTTTGAGGCCGAATCTCGAGGGATCGGCGAGATCCGGCTCGCCCATGACTTTGACGAGGCGGGCGAAGGCGAAGATGGGATCGTTGGTACAGACGATCGCCACCCGTTTTCCGTCCGCGCAAGGGTAGTGGCTATGAGGACATGTATCGACCATGTATCATCAAGCCTTGTCGATACTCGATCCTGCAAATCGGATGGTTGTTCGAGATCGAAACCCATCCGGGAAGTCGGCTGACATTGTAAAATTCAATCGGATGATCACCGATTTCGTTTGTGAATAGAACGATTTCGTTTGTGAATAGAACGATTGTTCCACCACCGAGGGAATGCGAACCATGGCAAGAGCGGATCTGCTCACTCGTCTCGTTCAATCGGCTATGCGAGAGGATAAAGCGTCCTTCAGAAAGGTCGTCGAGGCCATCATCAGCGAAGAAAGAAATAAGCAGCACCGGGTCTTGGCCGATCGATTGGAAGAAACGCTTAACAATCCTCCGGCCGAGTCCCATACGCTCAATGGTAGTCATCGGGGGCGGATGATGGATCGCTGGAAAACGCAGAGCCTTTTTCACGAGTCGACGCCGCAAAGAAAGATCTCCGATCTCATCCTGCCGGATGAAGTGATGGATATCTGTCAGAGTCTGATTCAAGAGCAACTTAGAGCCGATCTGCTCCGCTCCTATAATATGGAACCGAGAAATCGCATACTCCTTATCGGCCCCCCCGGGAACGGAAAGACTTCCTTGGCGGAAGCCATCGCTTATGAGATGACTGTTTCCTTTCTTGTCGTTCGCTATGAAAGTGTTGTCGGCACATTCCTCGGCGAAACGTCTCTTCGACTGAAAAATCTATTCGAATACGCGTCCGCGCGGCGATGTGTCCTCTTTTTCGACGAATTCGAAACTCTCGGCAAAGAAAGGGGGGACCTCCACGAAACCGGGGAAATCAAACGGGTGGTGAGCTCGCTCCTGATGCAGATCGACAACCTCCCGAGCCATGTCACGGTGATCGGGGCGACCAATCATGCAGAACTTTTGGATCGCGCGGTATGGCGTCGCTTCCAAGTTCGGGTGAATCTTCCCGCCCCGACGCAGTCAGGCTTGAAAGAATGGCTCGAGAAATTCGAACAACGAATCGGGCTTTCCTTGGGCCATTCACTGGCTTCTTTGGCAAAACGTCTTAGTGGATCGAGTTTTTCCGAGGCCGAGGAGTTCGGCATGACCGTTTTCAGAAAATACATTCTCGATCAGCCCAATGGCGATATGAGAAAGATCGTATCCGAGACTCTCAAAGGATGGTCCACCCGATCTGTGAGAGTGGCACAGCAATGTCGATAGGAATGATTCGTGATGAACGAGCGCCCGATTTTAGTATTCCCAAGCCCGCAAGAGGCCGATAGGACGAGACGACCTTTTGGCTCCGGTGCTCCCCAAAAGCCCGATATCCAACGACAGGCAGAACGCCTGTCTCCGATGTTTCAACGCCTACAGGACGCCTTCGAGGCGAAAAGAGTGGATGCCTTGCAAAATCCTTCAGGGACGGAACCCGAGGAAACATTGGTTATCGAGATTGTAGGCAATAGCATCCCGGGCTTTTTCAACGCTATCAGAAAAGTCGAGGGGCTTGAATGGATGGGCGAGATGGAAGTCGATGATATTGTGCCTGACGGTGATTTCTACCACGAGGATCAGCATGAAAAAGAACTGAATGGACATCTCTATTTCATAATGTCCGATCAAAGAGCGTTGGATGAAATTATCTCTTTATGGAATCGATATTCCAAAAATCCGAGTATGAAATTCGAACGTGGACTAGAAAAATTTAAATCTCTCTTTCGTTTTGCAAAGGATATTCGTCGGTGGGATGTGAAAGATAGACTTGGAAACACCGGCGCTCTCGATATTTGGCGAGATCAAATTGAGCATGATGGTGAAGGATTGATCAAATTCGAAATGGAACTCTGGTTTCGAGGCGACAATTCGACTCGTAAAAGAGCCGAGAACAATATTCGATTCTTCGTAGACCAAGCAGGTGGCAGAGTGATCGGTCAATCCGTTATCGAGGAGATCGCCTATCACGGAATGCTGGCCGAGATCCCCGCAAAGGCGATGCACGATATTATCGATCTAGAGGAGATCGAGTTGGTTCGATGCGAGGAAATTATGTTCTTTCAAGCCGTCGGTCAGATGGCCATCGGATATCCATCATCTGAAGAAATTGATGAGAGCGGAGAGGATAGAGTATTGCCTTTGTCCGACTCTCCGATGCCGGAAGGCGATCCGGTGATCGCTATCCTTGATGGACTTCCGCTTGCCAATCATCGGCTTCTCGCAGATAGATTGAATATCGATGATATCTATAATCGAGAGGGTAATTATCAAGCGAATCAACGCAAGCATGGAACGGTAATAGCGTCTTTAATCATCCATGGCGATCGGAATAATACCGAAAGCCCTTTATCTCGACCGGTATTTATCCTCCCTATCATGAAACCCGATACTCGATCGTCCGATATGCGAGAAAGCGTTCCGGATGATCATCTGATCGTCGATCTCTTTCATATCGCAGTAAAAAAAATGCTCGATAACGAGCGAGGAGAAGGGAGCGCCCCCTATGTGAAAGTGATCAATCTTTCGATATGCGATATCAATCGACCTTTCAATCGATTCATGAGTCCTCTGGCTAAACTGTTGGACTGGCTGAGTGCCAAGTACAGCGTACTTTTTATCGTCAGTGCCGGTAATCATACGAAAGACATTGCATTGGGAATGTCTTGGAAGGAATTCGAAGCCATGGATAATCGCCAAAAAGAAGACAGGATCGTCAAATCAATCATGGATGATATTCGGAATAGGAAAATTCTCTCTCCGGCAGAAACTATCAATGGTCTCAGTATCGGATCTTTACATTATGATAATTGTCAAGACTACTATGAGGGTAATAGGTTCGATCCTTTCGAAAATCTATTGCCTAGTCCAATTTCTTCTTTCGGTGGAGGTTATAGAAGATCGATAAAGCCTGATATCATCTTTCCCGGAGGAAAGCAACTATATATCAGACCCGCCAAGTTATCGGAAGAATCCATCGAAATATCTCAGTACACCAGAAGTCCGGGGAATAAATCCGCCTGTCCCGGAGCGAATTCTGGATCGACAACCGAAGAATCCTTTAGTTGCGGAACCAGCAACGCGACCGCTTTGATCAGCCGAGCGGCGGGGGTTTGCCATGAATCTCTAACGAAAATATTCGACGACAATCAACTGGATGATATGAGGATATATGAAGCCCCCTTGCTGAAAACCATGCTCGTTCACGGCAGTTCCTTGGGAGAAGCCGGTGATAACCTGCTTCGAGTGCTTCAATCTATCCATGCACCTCGGCCATCTGATTTCACTTTCGGATCGACAAAGCCACCGGGACGCAAAGGTAGAAATCGAGATTCCAAAAAATTCATACGGCAATGGATGGGATATGGAATCCCGGATATCGATCGAGTTCTGAATTGTACGGAACAAAGAGCGACGCTCTTGGGCTTTGGTCAACTCAAAGATGGCGAAGCCCATATTTTCAGCCTACCCTTACCCCACCCCATCGATCTACTTCTTGAGAAATCGCTACGCTTCACCATCACTTTGGCTTGGTTATCCCCTATTGCTTCAAAAACTCAAAGATATCGCAGAGCCGGTTTATGGTTCGAACTGCATGGCGACCATAAGAATTCATTCAAACGATGCAGTATGAGCGCCGACGACTGGCAGGCGGCAAGGCGAGGAACCGTCCAGCACGAGATTTTCGAAGGGTCGAATAAGCCCACTTCATTCGACAATGACAATATCGAGATCAAGGTCAACTGTCGCAAGGATGCGGGAGAAATCATCCATCCCGTTGCCTACGGCTTGGCGGTATCCATCGAAGTCAAAGATGGTATCGATATTCAGGTTTATGATGAGATTCGGGAGAGAATTGCCCAGCGCCCGGCCCTCGGCATAGAAATCTAAGCGACGCCGGACTGTCGGTTCGGCGATCTTTCAAATCACCCCATCCCTTTCCAAGGCGGCGATCTCTTCTAAGGAAAGGCCGAGTTCGGTTTGATAGATGTCGCGGTTGTGGGCGGCAAGGGGTTGGCCGAGATGGCGGATCTCGCCCGGGGTGTCGGAGAGTCTCGGAATCGTTCCTTGTATCGCGACATCGCCGATGCGCGGATCCGGTATCCGAACGAGGGTGTCGCGGGACCAGAATTGCTCTTCTTCGAAGATGTCTTCGATGCTGCATATCGGGCCGCAAGGAACGTCGCCTTCGGCGCAGCGAAGAACGACGCTCTTTCTATCGAGGCTCTCGGTCCATGCTCGTACCGCTGCGTTGACTTCGTCCCGATTGGCAAGGCGCGACTCTTTGAGGCCGAACCTCGATGGGTCGGCGAGATCCGGCTCGCCCATGACTTTGGCGAGGCGGGCGAAGATGCGATCGTTGGTACAGGCGATCGCCACCCATTTTCCGTCCGCGCAGGGGTAGTGGCTATGAGGAACGGCGGCGTAGGTTTCGGTGCCGCTTCGTTCGCGGATGGTGCCGGTTCGATCGTAGACGGCGGCGATCTCGTCGAGGAAACGAAATACGCCGTCATGCAGCGCCATATCGATGGATTGGCCGCGCCCGGTCCGCTCTCGCGCCCGCAAGGCCAACATCACTCCGAAGGCTCCGTAAAGGCCGGAAAGGTAATCGGCCAAGGTGGTGGAACCCGCAATCAGCGGTGGGGTGTGGGGCATCCCCGTAAGATAGGAAAGTCCCGCGTAGGCTTGGGCGATGCGCGCAAAGCCCGGGAGGGCCGATTTCGGTCCGGTCTGGCCGTAGGCGGAAATACGCAGCATGACCAGTCTCGGATTGATCGATGATAGGTCGGCAAAACCGATCCCCCAACGCTCCAAGGTGCCGGGACGAAAATTCTCGACCACCACATCCGCGCTCGCCACCATCTTTCGGAAAAGCCCCGCCCCGCGATCGCGCCTCAGATCGAGGGTGATGCATTTCTTGTTGCGGGCATCGTTGAGCCACCACCAGCTATCCCCGGCATCGCTCGGGGTGCCGAGCCGACGCAGATCATCGCCCTCTTTCGGACGTTCTATCTTGATCACCTCCGCTCCGAATTCCGCAAGGCAGGCGGAGGCGAAAGGGGCGGCGACGAAGGTGGCGATATCGAGCACCCGAATATCGTCCAAGGGTTTGATGGTCTCTTTCACCCGAATACCTCCTGTTCCATTGCGATCCATCGATCTTGCCCGGCCGGAGTCTTCAAGGGGGATGGATCGCAAAAAGAAGAGGATCGATCACGCTCGAAAAAATGGCCTGATCGCTTTCGACCGGAGAATGTCCATCGTTCCGATGCCCGGTGGCAGATCCATCGTGGCCGTTGCCGATCGATCGAGGGCTGCGAGCAGGGGCTCCTGACTAACAGCCGGCGGGATTGACCGGCGCGGACCCGTTGCCGATATCGCATATCTTCGAGCCTGACGAATTGCCGAAAGGTCGATGCCGATACTGCGTTATCGATCTCGATGATTTCGATCATCTTGTCTCGAAAATCCTGTCTCGAATACGGGCGATCCCGTCGATTTCAGGACGAGGCGTTCGATGATGCGCCCGAGGGGGCGTATAATTGCCGAAAAATCGATCCGCCGATCGTCGACGGCGGCGAGGATCCTCCGATTCCGACTTTCGAACGCTCGATCTCGCCACGCTTTGCTTTCGAAAAAACGACCGAGGCCGCCACGATCGAGAGGGCTGATCGGTCGCTCTTTGCATCGGGACTTCGGGCGATCGAAGGCCCCCGAACGCTTTGCGGCCAAGGGCTTCGGGCTACCCATCCAAGCCCGGGGCCGCTTCGGGTCGATCGCTTTTGCCCGCCGGTCGAATGAAATGATCCCGCACGAGACGTGCTTTGCGATCCATCGCCGCGGCCCGCGACTGCCGTCGGCGATTCGCACCGAATGAATCTTTTATATCCCGGCGATATCCCTGTCGATGGAATTTCTCTCCCCGCTTTGGTGGTTCATCCTGCTTCGCACCATCGCCATCGGTGCTGCGGGAGGTGCGATTTTCGCGTGGCTGAACATGCCCTTGCCATGGATGATCGGGGCGATGGTCGCCACCACTTCATGCTCGCTCGGCGGGGCGAGAATGAGGATACCGATCCAGATGCGCTCGGTGATGATCGCGGTCATCGGGGTGCTGCTCGGTGCCAGTTTCACCCCGGAGATCTTCGAAAAAGCGGGCGAGTGGATGTTATCGCTGCTCTGCTTGATGCTCTATCTATCCCTGCTGATCGCCGTTCTCTTCGTTTATTTTCGCAAGGTGGCGGGCTTCGATGTCCCCACCGCCTATTTTTCCGCCACCCCCGGGGGATTGGCGGAGATGGTCGTTGCGGGGGCGGCCGCCGGAGCGGACGATCGCGTCGTCGCCCTGATCCATGCCTCGCGCGTGTTGTTGGTGGTGCTGATCATTCCTTTTTGGTTTCGCATCACCACCGGAGTGATCCCCGAACCCTCTTCGATCGGACCGTCGATCGTCGATATCGAATCCCTCGATATGCTGATGTTGGCCACTTGCGCCCTCGTGGGATCGGTCATCGGAAAGTTGATCCGCATGCCCGCATGGCAACTCGCAGGACCGATGCTCGCAAGCGCGGCGGTGCACGCCACCGGTATCACCGAATCCGCCCCGCCTTGGGAAATCGTGGCCATCGCCCAAGTGATCGTCGGCTCGTCCTTGGGTTCGCGTTTTTCCGGGGTGTCGCTGCGCAAGGTGCGCAATATGATCGCGCTATCGTTGAGTTCGACCGCCGTGATGCTCGCTGCGACCGTCGGCTTTGCCTTCGCATTGCAAGAAATCACGGGGATCGATTGGCATTCCATCGTGCTCGCCTACTCTCCCGGCGGATTGGCGGAGATGAGCATCATCGCCCTCTCCTTGGGCATGGATACCGCATTCATCGCCGTTCATCATGTCTTTCGCATCAGCCTGATCGTGATGGCCGCTCCGATCACCTTCAATCTATTGGCCAAACTCGGTCGATCCGGCGGCGATTGATGTCTTTCGCAACCGGTCTTGGGGGATATCCGGCATAATCACCCTTTTAAATGTCGTGTTCGATGTCGTGGCTATCGAGCATTGAAAAGCCGGCGCTGCGATTCGAACGCGAAAACCTCGTCTTTCAATTAATCGCCGATCGAAAAAACGCGAACAAAACACCGATGGAACCGAGTGCATTCATAGAGACCCTGGACAAGTTCGGTATCGGATCTTGGGTCGTACAAATATTCATCGTCATCTTCCTGACCGCGCTGATCGGGCTCGGGGCGAGGTTGACGGTGGGCAAGATGCGAAAGGCTCTGCAGCGTACCCCGAGCGTCTGGGACGAGAGTTTTTTCGAAGCCTTGGGCGCTCCGCTGCGGGTCTTTATATGGATCGTCGGAGTCGCCTTCGCGATCCGCATCATCCAAGCGGAGACCGAGACGATCCTCTTGGAAGCGATCATCCCCCTGCGCGATGTGGGGATCATCGCGACCGCGGCGTGGTTCGCGGTGCGCTTCATCCGCATCGCGGAAAAAGAGATCATCGCCGACAAAAAGGCCAAGGGAGAAACATACGATCGCGCCACCTTGGATGCCATCGCGAAACTGCTGCGACTCTCGGTATTGATCACCGCCTTCCTCGTGGCTTTGCAAAATCTGGGATTCAGCATTTCCGGGGTGTTGGCTTTCGGCGGCATCGGGGGGATTGCGGTGGGTTTCGCGGCCAAGGATCTGCTCGCCAACTTCTTCGGGGGGGTGATGATCTACCTCGATCGTCCCTTCGCCGTCGGGGATTGGATCCGATCCGCCGATCGGGAGATCGAAGGGGTGGTCGAAGAGATCGGCTGGCGCCGGACGCTGATCCGAAAATTCGATACCCGTCCCCTTTATATCCCGAACAACGCCTTCGCCAATATTTCGGTGGAAAACCCCTCGCGCATGAAAAATCGCCTGCTCAACGAGACCATCGGCATCCGCTACGAGGACGCTCCGGTGATGGGGAAGATCGTGGCGGATGTCGATGCGATGCTAAAGGCCCACGAGGATATCGATACCGATAATTTCCTGATGGTGAACTTCAACGCTTTCGCCCCTTCTTCGCTCGACTTTTTCATCTACTGCTACACCCGCACCACCGCTTGGGCTCGCTTTCATACGGTGAAGGAGGATGTCCTGCTGCGGATCATCGATATCATCGAAGGTCACGGAGCGCAAATCGCCTTCCCGACCTCGACTTTGCACCTTATCAAGGAAAACGATGATTCGGATCACCCTCCCGCTCGGCGGATCTCGGCGAAGAGCCGACAATCCGCCGATCAGCCATCTTTGCCGATCGATGCCGATCGATGAGAAAGGATCGCCATCGGCTTGTCGCTCGATTCCCACTCCCGCCTTTTCCGGCAAGATCTAAGATCGCGGGATTTTTCGCCCCTCACCAATCCTTAGGAAGCCGCAACGATGATGGACGAGCGCTATACCCCCGAACGGGTGGAAGAGCAAGCGCAGACTTATTGGGACGAACATCGATCTTTCGATGTCCGAGAAGATCCCTCTCGCGAGAAATTCTATTGCCTGTCGATGTTTCCCTATCCCAGCGGCAAGCTGCATATCGGGCATGTCAGGAACTACGCCATCGGCGACGTGATCAGCCGCTACCAGCGCATGCGCGGACGCAATGTCTTGCAGCCGATGGGCTGGGATGCCTTCGGCCTGCCCGCGGAGAATGCGGCGATCACCAATCAGGTGCCTCCGGCTCTTTGGACGCGGAAGAATATCGAGGATATGAAGCGGCAGCTGCGAAGACTCGGCTTCGCCTACGACTGGAATCGGGAATTCGCCACTTGCGATCCCGATTACTACCGTTGGGAGCAGTGGCTTTTCACCCGCCTATTCGAGCAAGGGATCGCCTACCGCCGGGAATCGGAGGTCAACTGGGATCCGGTCGATGAGACGGTGTTGGCCAACGAGCAGGTCATCGACGGCCGCGGTTGGCGCTCCGGCGCCTTGGTGGAGCGCCGACGGATCCCGCAATGGTTCTTGCGCATCACCGATTATGCGGACGAGTTGCTCGACGAGCTCGACAATATCGACTGGCCCGATGCCGTCAAAACGATGCAGCGCAACTGGATCGGACGCTCGGTGGGCACGGAGATCGACTTCGATATCGCCGACGAGCCGGATCTGGATCCCTTGCGGGTTTTCACCACTCGCCCCGATACCATCTACGGCACGACCTTCATGGCGGTGGCCGCAGATCACCCCTTGGCCGTCAAGGTCGCCAAGAGCGATGACAAGGTGGCGGCATTTATCGATGAATGCCGCCGCGGCGGTACTTCCGAGGCGGAGATCGAGACCGTGGATAAACGCGGCTGCGATCTCGGCCTGCGGGCGATCAATCCTTTCAACGGCGAGCGGATTCCGATCTGGGTCGCGAATTTCGTCCTCATGGGCTACGGCACCGGAGCGATCATGGCGGTGCCCGCTCACGACGAGCGCGATCACGAATTCGCCCGCCGCTACGGTCTGCCCATCCGCCAGGTCATCTCTCCCCCGAAGGGGAGCGACGAGATCGTGGATGTCCAAAGCGCCGCTTGGACCGGCAAGGAGGGCATCGTCATCGACTCCGGGGGGTATTCGGGGCTGGGCTTCGATGAATGCTTCGAGGCCATGGCGAAATGGCTCGAGGAGAACGATCGCGGCGTGCGCCGCGTCAACTATCGCCTGCACGACTGGGGGGTCTCGCGCCAGCGCTATTGGGGATGTCCGGTGCCGATCGTCCATTGCGAGTCTTGCGGGATGGTCAAGGTGCCCGACGAGCAGCTACCGGTGGTGTTGCCCGATGATGTGGATCTCTCCGGCGGCGGTTCGCCCCTCGCCAAACTCAAGGAATTCGTCGATACGACCTGTCCGATATGCGGCGGACCGGCGCGGCGCGATACCGACACCTTCGATACCTTCATGGAATCCTCTTGGTACTTCGCCCGCTTTTGCTGCGCCGATGCCCATAGCGCCAAACTGGACGAACGGGCGGACTACTGGCTGCCGGTGGATCAATATATCGGCGGGATCGAGCATGCCATCTTGCATCTGATGTATGCCCGCTTCTATCAAAAACTGATCAACGAGGCGGGGTTGAGTCGGGTGCGCGAGCCCTTCTCCAGCCTGCTGACCCAAGGCATGGTGGTGGCGGAAACCTTCTACCTCGAAGAGGAAGGGAAGATCCGCTATTACGCTCCCGCCGAGGTGGATGTCGAGCACGATGCCCGCGGACGCAGTGTCAGTGCCCGAACGCGCAGCGACGGCAAGGCGCTCTCCATCGGCCCCGTCGAGAAGATGTCGAAATCGAAAAACAACGGGGTCGATCCGGAGGATATGGTCGCTCGCTACGGTGCGGATACCGTGCGACTCTATGTGATGGAAACCTCGCCGCCGGATCAGATGTTGGAATGGTCGGGAAGCGCGGTCGCCGGGGCCGCCCGCTTCCTGCGTCGCCTTTGGCAAGTGGTGCGCACCCATACCGAGCAGGAGGGATCGACGCTCTTGCGATTCGAAGACGGCGCGCCGGGCATCGACTTGGGCTCGCTGGACGAAAATGCGCGATTTCTTCGCTGCCGCACCCACGAGACCATCGCCAAGGTCAGCGACGATGTGGGGCGGCGCTATAAATTCAATACCGCCTGCGCCGCTTGCCGGGAACTGCTGAACGAGATCGCCACCTACGAAGCCCGATGCGAACGAACGGGCTCGGATGAGGGATCGAGAGATATCCGGCGGGCGGTGATCCAAGAAGCGCTCGAAGCCATCGTCTTGATGCTCGCACCGGTGATCCCCCATATCTGTCATGTCCTTTGGCAGGCTTTGGGGCATCGAGAGGCGGTGATCGACGCCGCTTGGCCGACGGTGGACGAAAGCGCCATCGTGCGCGACGAGATCGATCTGGCGGTGCAGGTCAATGGCAAGCTGCGGGCCCAAATTCGGGTGGCGGCCGATGCGGATCGGCCGACGATCGAGGCCGCAGCGACGCACAACGCCAATGTCCTTCGCTTCATCGAGGGCAAGGATGTAAAGCGCGTGATCGTCGTGCCCGGCAAGATCGTCAATATCGTGGTGTAGCCGATCTCGATGAACAGGACTGCGACGATGCCGATCGAAAAACCACGAGCCGCCCGTCAACGCACCATGCGCTTTTCGAATCCGCCCGCGCCCGCCTTGCGGCGGCGATCCGCAGCATTGGTCGGAGTGTTGATCGCCGCCCTCCTTTGCACCGGGTGCGGCTATGCTCTTAGGGGCTTCGAAGCGGATCGAGGGCTCGATATCGAGGCGATGCGGGTATCCGGCCCCGATGCGATCCGAAGCGATATCGTCGGGATCCTCGAGGGAATGGGGGTGGCGACGGATGTGGTGACGGATACGGCGACGCAAAATCGCATCCCGCATCTGCAGATCCTCGATGAGCGTTGCCATCGCGAGAATCTGATCATCGATATCGGAAGCGGCAAGGAGCGTGATTTCGCGGTCGTATGTCGGCTGCGCTTTCGGTTGATCGGGATCCGAGGCGAAGCGATCATCCCTTCGCAGATCTTGAGCCTTCGGCGGGAATCCCGCCACGATCCGCAGCGCCTGCTCGCCACCGAGTGGGAGGAATCGACGCTGCGAGACGATATCAGGCGAGATGCCGCCGCCGGCATCGTACGCCGAGTGCAAGCGGCGTGGGCGGCGATGCGCGCGCAAGGCGATGCGCCTGCATGAAGATACGCGCCGCATGAAGATACGACCCGACGCTCTGGCCTCGCGCCTACGAGGCAAGCCTGAGAGTATCTATCTCGTCCACGGGGCCGAACCGCTGCAACGCGAGGAAAGCCTGGACGCCATCCGGGCCGCAGCCCGAGCCAAGGGCTTCGACGAACGGATCGTCCTCTATGTCGAGAGCGGTTTCGACTGGAACGCGCTCAAGATACAGGCGACCAGCCGTTCGCTTTTCGCGCAAAAAAAACTGATCGATTTGAGGCTTGCCGGGGGCTCGCCGGGGAAGGAAGGGGGACAAACGCTCACGTGGTATGCCGGCTCTCCGCCTTCGGATGTGATCCTGCTGATCTCGTGCGATATTCGTCTCGACCGCCGAGCCACTTCCACCCGCTGGTTCAAATCCTTGGAAAGCGCGGGGGCGGTGATCGAGACCTTCCCGATCCGAACCCACGAACTGCCCGGCTGGATCATCGCTCGCGGCAAGGTCAAAGGAGGAGCGATCGAGCGCGGGGCGGCCGAGGTGCTGGCCGAGCGCAACGAGGGCAATCTTTTAGCCTGCGCTCAGGAGATCGACAAACTTCTGCTGCTGGGCAAAGGGGCGAGTCATGAAGCGCAGGCGAACGAATCGGGCGACGATGGAGCGATAAAACATCAAGGCTCGCCCGATGGTCGCTCCGTCGATCCCGAAGCCTTGATCGTCATCACCCTGGACGATGTGATGAGCAGCGTCGTCGACAGCGCCCGTTTCGGGGCTTTCGATCTGCTCGATAGCGCGCTCGAGGGCAAAGGCGAGCGCACGATGCGAATTCTGCGCACCCTGCGCGACGAAGGCAGCGAGCCGATCCAGATCCTGGCCTCGTTGACTTGGGGGATTCGCGGGGTCTGCGCCGTCGCCAAAAGAGTGGAGGGCGGAGCCGGGATCGACGAGGCGGCCCGCAGCGAACCCGGTTGGTGGGCCAAAAAACGCCTTCTCGATCTCGCTTTGCGCCGCATCCCCCGCCGAGGCTGGATCCGGCTTCTCGGGGTCGCCGAGGGGGTGGATCGAATCATGAAGGGATCGCCGAGCCGATCGGGGGCGATCGTCCGCTGGTCTCGCGCCGATGCTTGGTGCGGACTCGAGCGTTTGGTTCTGGCGATGTGCAATGTCAAACTGCGCCATCGACAACCCTACTCCTGATCGACTGTCGAACCAGTGGGTGCCCGCGTTTTCGAAGGCGGAATCGAAATCCGGCGATTTGGCGAGTTCGCCGAGCCGAATTCGCAAAGCCGAATTCCCCGAAGAGAAGAAAACACGATAGCCTCTCCCATTCGATGTTCGAAGAAAGAATCGCTTTTCGCTTGAAGGATCGAACCATGACCGATACCGGCGTTGCCCATCGAGATACCTTGGCCGCTTCGAAGCGCAAGGACGCCCCCATCGACGATATCGATGACTATATGCTCGATCTCGGGCTTCGCGCCCGAGCGGCGGCCAAGGAGATCGCCCGCAGCTCGACCGAGGCGAGGAATCGCGCACTACTCGAGATCGCCGATCGAATCATCGGCATGGTCCCGGATATCCGCGCCGCCAACCGCATCGATCTCGAACGGGGCAAAGAGCGGGGCCTCTCCCCGGCGCTGCTGGATCGTCTCGAGCTGACCCCACCCCGTATCGACGGGATGGTCGAGGGCTTGAGACAAATCGCCGGTCTGCCGGATCCCGTCGGCGAAATCGACGAGCTGCGGATGCGACCCTCGGGTCTGCAGGTAGGAAGGATGCGGGTGCCGCTCGGCGTCATCGGCATCATCTACGAATCCCGACCCAATGTGACCGCCGACGCCGCCGGCCTATGCCTCAAATCCGGCAATGCGACCATCCTGCGAGGCGGATCCGAAGCCCTGCAATCGAATCTCGCCATCGCCGATTGCATCGAATACGGGCTCGAAAAAGCGGGGCTGGGGCGATCGGGAGTGCAGATGGTCAAGACCGGAGATCGGGCGGCGGTGGGCAAGCTGATCACGATGGACGCCCACGTCGATGTCATCGTGCCCCGGGGCGGCAAGGGATTGATCGAGCGGATCCGCCGCCAAGCCACGGTGCCGATCATCAAGCACTTGGACGGCAACTGCCATGTCTTCATCGACGACGGGGCGGATCCCGAGATGGCGATCGACGTGGCCTTCAACGCCAAGACCTTCCGCTATGGCATCTGCGGAGCGATGGAAACGCTGCTGGTGGACCGCGGTATCGCCCGCGAGATTCTGCCTCGCCTGGCCGCTCGATTGAGCGCTCACGGAGTCGAGATCCGCGGCTGCGAGGGAGTCCGGTCGCTGGTGGAGGACGCTCTGGCGGCAGATGAGGACGATTGGAGGAGCGAGTATCTGGCTCCGATCCTCGCCATTCGAATCGTGGGCGGGATCGACGAGGCCATGGAGCATATCGCCGCTTATGGATCCGGCCACAGCGATGCCATTGTGACCTCGGATCTGGCACGGGCGCGACGCTTCATGCGCGAAGTCGACTCCAGCTCGGTGATGGTCAATGCCCCGACCTGCTTCGCCGACGGCTTCGAATACGGCTTGGGGGCGGAGATCGGGATCAGCACCGATAAATTGCATGCCCGAGGCCCGGTCGGTTTGGAAGGGTTGACCACGCGCAAGTTCATCGTCCTCGGCAACGGACAGGTTCGCAGCTGACGAAAAAGCGCGTGCAGCCCCCCTCCTCTTCGCTCCCTTGCGAGGTCATCGGCATCCTCGGCGGGACTTTCGATCCGATCCACTGCGGGCATCTGCGCCTCGCATTGGAAATGCGTCTTGCGCTGGGCTTGGACTCGGTGCGCATGATGCCCGCTCCTCGTCCGCGACTGCGATCCGCCCCTCAAGCGGATGCCGCCACCCGCATGCGCTTGCTCGAAGCGGCGGTCGAGGGGATCCCCGGGCTCTTGGCCGATGACTGCGAGTTGGATCGCGAGGGACCCACCACCACCATCGAGACGCTGCGCTCGCTGAGGGTTGAATTTCCCTCGGCTTCGCTGTGCCTGATCCTCGGCATGGATGCCTTTTCCCGCTTGGACACTTGGATCGAGCACGAGGAAATCATCCATCTCGCCCATATCACCGTCGCCCATCGCGCCGACAACGACGCCCTTGCGCGTGAACGCAAAATCGAGACTCGCCTTTTGCGCGAGCATCGCACCGATGATGCGACGGTGTTGCGTGCGCATCGGTCGGGCTTCGTACTGGTGCGCGATATCCCCGTCCTCGATATCTCATCCTCCCGTATCCGGGACCATTGCGCTCGCGGGGAATCCATCCGCTTCCTCGTCCCCGATCGTGTGCACGATATCCTCATCAAGGAGGGACTTTATGCCGCCACTCCCTGAGTCGACGACACCGGTCGATGATGCTCGCATCGATGAATCGGCGATTGAAAAAGCGGGACTCGATCCGCTCTCTCGGCTGGTCGTGGACGCTCTCGAAGATCGCAAGGCGAGCCGTATCACCGTCCTCGATGTCCGGGCGCTGACCGATATCACCGATACCATGGTCATCGCCTGCGGCCGCTCCACCCGGCAGGTACGATCTCTGGCCGAGAACGTCATCGAAAAATCCAAGGCCGTCGGGCATCGGCCGATGGGGGTCGAGGGACTGCGCGAGGGGGAATGGATCCTCGTCGATCTCAACGACCTCATCTTGCATGTGATGCTGCCGGAGACCCGGGATCTCTATCAGTTGGAGAAACTCTGGGGGGCGAGCGCTTCGCCCGAAGAGACTCGACCGGAGTCGAGCGCTGCGTCCTAGCGCCCCGAGACGGGGGCACGGACGTGAACCGAACGAAGCGACGGAAAGCGAACGAACGATGCCATCGGAAACGGCGAAGGGGCAAGCACTTGGCGGCAATGGTGCCACAGAGCGGGTGCCCCAAGATGGGAGAAGATGGATCCGTCTCGCCTCGCGCTCCCCGAGGAGGTACGAACTTCTGACTCGGATCGGAATCGAATGCGAGGTGATCGATGCCCCGATCGATGAGATTCGGCGATCCGGTGAAGCGCCGCGGGATTTCGTCGAGCGGATGGCTCGCGAAAAGGCCTTGGCGGGGCTCGAAGCCTTGGGGGGATTGGCCAAGATCGAGGGCACCCTCGAATCGATTCCCCTGCTGGCTGCGGATACCGCGGTGGTGTTGGGCGATCGAGTGCTCGGAAAGCCTCACGATATCGACCATGCGCGCGAAATGCTGCAAGCACTTTCCGGCAGGATGCATCGGGTGATCAGCGCGGTGGCGGTGATCGCGGATCGGCAAGGGCCGCAGATTCGTCTATCCGAAAGCCGCGTCTGGTTCGATGAGATATCCGACTTCGAATGTCAGGACTATGGCGCATCCAAAGAGGGATTGGACAAGGCCGGGGCGTACTCGATTCAAGGCCGAGCCGCGATCTTCATCACCCGACTCGATGGCAGTTACTCCGGGGTGATGGGTTTGCCTTTATTCGAAACGGCACAGTTGCTGCGCGAGGTCGGCTTCTTGCCCCGATAGCGAAAATCGAGTTTCGAAAGATCGGGCTTCGAAAGGGAACTTTGATAATCCTCACCGGAAGCGCATCGATGGGGCGAATCATCGGATCCCCCAAGCGATCTCGGAGATCGATGCTTCAATCGGTTTTTTCAGGCTCCCGGTATATGCCGCTCGCACTGTTGTTGACCAAAGCGCGGCCGCCGCCGGTTCGGGTCAGAACCTGCACGCTCATGGGGTTGTCGGATTTCACCTCGCAGGAGAGCCCCATCCCCTGCCAGCGATGCCCGATCATCCGAGCCAACTCCTCGGTTTGCAGATGCCTCGTATGCATCCGCCCGATGAACCCGAGCACCCCTGCGTATAGGGTCCCGTCATCCCCGTAGCATTCGAAGATCACATCGTTGCAGTCACCGGTCTTGCCTTCGCAACGAAGGCGAATATTGCTCAGATCCGAATCCATCGGCGAGGGTATCGACTCGATATCCACTTGGTGATATGTCTTGCCCATCACATCTTGGGCCTCGACGCTGCGAAGCGCTTGACTGTTGTTGACCAACACCCCGTCCCCGGAGCGCGTGAATATCTGTGCGCTGATCGTTTCTTCGGATCTGGCATCGCAAACGAGACGGCCTTCACCGCTCCAATCATCGCCGACGATATCGACGATATCCGAAGTGCTCAACGACCTGGCGCCCAACGCCGGCAGCGGAGGATCCAAGCGACCTCGATAGATCGTGCCGCTTTGAGCCGTGCAATCAAGATAGACATCGCATTCCCCGCTTCGTTCCTTGCAGTGGATACGAAGGGATGCCTGATCCTCGGAATCCAACGGGGGGATGGCGGGGATCTTGGCTCTGGCCTCCCATGACAAGGAGGGATCGGGCTCGACGGTGATGATCGCAAACGGCATCGTCAGTTTCGAATATTCCCTCGCTCCCGAAGCGGAAATCGATATGCTCGTTCGATTGTCGATATCGTCGGCGTCATCGACGGCGCTCACGATCACCGCCTGCACGCGATCCCAATTCGAGGAGGTGAAGAGAAGTTTATTTTGGTAGCCCACCGCCTGCGCATCGGTATCGATCTTCACACTCGAATTCGCCGGCTGCATCAATGACAAGATCACTCCGGCGCCGGGGCGGGTCGCCAATCTCACCGTGAAGGTGCCGCTGCTCCCCTCGGTCACCGTCACCCCCGTCGAAGGCGATAGTAACAAGCCGGGGGATGGCTCGTCATCCATCACCGATACCGCTATCTCGCCGGTGATACCGCCATAGTCCCCGCCCGAAGCCGTCAGCGATATGATCGCCAGATCGTCATCGGCATCCGGATCATCGGCGGCGTAGGCGGTAACGGTTCGAGCCGCATCCCAGTTGGAGGAGGTGAAGACCAACGCACTTTGCATGCCTTGGGCCCTTGCATTGGTATCGACCCTCACATCGGGGTTCGACTGCGACAACATCACCTTCACATTCGTCGCCGGCCGGGTCGCCAGTCTCACGGTGAAAGTACCGTCGGTACCCTCGGCCAAGGTCAGATTGCGCGTAGATAGGATCAAGCCGCCGTCGAAGGAATCGTTGTCGATCACCGACACCGACACCTCGCCGGTGACACCGGAATACTCCCCTCCCGATGCACTCAGGTAAATGCTGGTTTCCTCGTCTTGGTCACCGCCGTCTTCGGCGGCGGAGACGGTCACCGCTTGGGCCTCGTTCCAATCGGATGCGGTGAATGTCAGGTGGGTCGGGGTGGGTTCGAGGTAGGCATTCGAAGGCCGTTCCACGACGACCGTTACATCCACGCTCGGCGATGATGTGAGCCTCACCTTGAAGGATGCCGAGCCTCCTTCGGCGACGATCAGCGGGCTACCCCCCGATATGACCAAGGAACGCTCGGGAGTCGGCAAGGCGGGTGGCGTATCTTCGTCATCCACGGTGACCCTCACGCGGCCGACAACGCCGTCGTATCCGCCTCCCGAAGCGGTGATGGAAATATCCGCGAAATCGTCTTCCTCGTCATCGTCTTTGGCGGCGACCACCGTCAACGCCTGCGGCGTATTCCAGTCGGATGCGGTGAAGGTCAATGCATACTTATCGAGGTACACATCCTCATTGTCGGGCCGGGCAACCTTGATCGCCACATCGCCCGATGGCTTGGTCGCCAGTTCGACGCTAAGGACGGCGACGGCGTTCTCACCCAGGCTCACCCTCGATTCGGAAAGCACCAAGGCGGCGGTGTCGTTGTCGGTTACGCTGATCGGCACATCGCCGGTGACGTCGGCGTAGCCGCCTGAGCCGGATGCACCGCCGGAAACGGTCATCTTGATCGTCGCCCGGTCCTCGAAGGCATCGTCGTCTTCCGCCGCCCTCACCTGAAGCCCTTGCGCTATCTCCCAGTTATCGGTCGTGAAATCAAGCGCGGTTCTATCCACCATGACGTCGGTATTCGACGGTTGTTCCAAGTTCACCGTTATATTTTGGATCGGCCGGGTCGCCAACCGCATCTTGAACATGGTCGAGGCCCCTTCGGCGACGACGACCGGAGATTCAAAAAGCACGAATCCCGGTGAAGCCGATGCCCCGAACTGACCGACATCCTTGATCGATATCGGCAAACTACCGACGATATTGTCGTAGCCGCCTCCCGAAAGCGTCAATTCCACCCTTGCGCTGTCATCTTCGCTATCGGCGTCCATCAATGCGCTCACCCTCACCGACCGATAAAAGTCCCAGTCGTCGGTGGTGAAGATTATCAAGGCTTTATCCACCGTCACATCGGGATTGCTCGGCTGCGCCAGCACCATCTTGACATTCCCGCTCGGCTTCGCCGCCAACCTCACATTGAAGGAGGCACTATCGCCTTCGTCGATATTCAAGGGGTTCGGCGCGATCATCAATCCCACCGTATCGTTATCCATCACCGTCACCGATACTTGGTCGGTGACATCCTCGTGATCGCCTCCCGATGCGGTCAAAGAGATGCTCGCGCTGTCATTCACGGAATCGCCGTCCTCTTCCGCCCGCACCTGTATCCTCTGGGGGGTATTCCAAGTCTCGGACGTGAAGAAAAGCGAGGTCCTGTCCATCTTCACTTCGGTATTGCTCGGCTGCGTCAGCGTCACCGTCACACCCGAGTTCGGCCGCTTGGTCAGACTCACCGTGAAAGAACGGGTTTCACCTTCCACGATGCGCAAATCGGTCGACGAAAGCATAAGGCCCGGGGTGTCCCCGTCACTCACATCGACGCTCACGCTGCCACCAATGCTGTCGTAGCCGCCCCCCGAGGCGCGAAGCGCAACGCTCGCACTTTCATCGACGATATCGTCATCGCGGGCCACGCTCACCTCCACTCTTTGGGAGACACTCCAAGTGTCGCTCGTGAAGGTAAGGGAAGTCCGATCCACCTTTACGTCGGTATTGCTCGGCTGCGTCAGATTCACCGTCACGTCCGCGTTCGGCTGCGTCGCCAATTTCACGGTGAAGCCGCCGCTTTCTCCTTCGTCGAGATTCAATGTCCTCGGTGCGATCAGCAGGTTCGGCTGATCGTTATCGAGAATCGTCACCGGCAGGCTCTTCGAGGAAGCGGTGCCGTAATTGCTCCCCGAGGGCGTCAAGGTGATGGTCGCGCTGTCGTTCCCGTTATCATCATCCTCGGCCGCGCTGACCTTCACCGCCTGCCTTTGGTTCCAGTTCGAGGACGTGAAGGTCAGCGATGTCTTATCCAAGGTCACGTCATCGTTGGTCGTGCCGCTTTGCGCCACATCCACTGTCACGTTACCGCTCGGCTGGGTATCCAATACCACCATGAAGGTTTCGTTCGCTCCCTCGTTTACGCTCAATGAAGTGTTCGACAGCGTCAATCCCGGCGTGTCGTCATCCGTTATCGAAACCGTGACGTTCTTTGGGGAAACATTACCGTAGTCGCCCCCGGCAGCGGACAGGGTGATGGTCACACTGTCATTCTCGTGATCGTTGTCATCGACCGCGCTGATCTTCACCTCCTGCAAGTCATCCCAGTTATCCCTCGTGAAGGTCAAGGTGGATTGATTCACCCTCGCATCGCTATTGCTCGGCAGCGCCAGTGTCACCTTCACCTCGGCGCTCGGCTGGGTTTCCAAACGCACCGAGAAGGTATTGCTTGCACCCTCGCTTCCATCCTCGGAATCGCCCTCGGTGATCGACACCGAGGTCGTAGAGAGGTTGATGTCCGGCATGTCGCTGTCATCGACCGTTATCGACACTTCTTTACGAGCGACATTATCGTAGCCTCCGCCGGTGGCGCTCACACCGATCTTCGCGGTATCTTGAATCGCATCGTCGTCATCGGCCGCCCGCACCGTGACCGTCTGCTCGTCATCCCAGTTCGATGTCGTGAACTTCAGCGTGTTCTGTCTGTTGGGTGTGACCGAGTCGGTGTCGTCGACGGTGATGTCGGGGTTGGCGGTGCCGAGCTGGGCGATGGTCACCGTGACA
>JFBG01000035.1 GCA_000583135.1 Thioalkalivibrio sp. HK1 | reverse complement strand
TCCTCAAAGCGATAAACACGAGGGCGGTCAGCATCACCGACGATGATACGCCCCCTTCGCCATTGGGCAACATCGTGGTCACCCCGGCAGGGGATCTGAATATCAACGAGGGCGATTCCACGGGAGCGACCATATCGGTCAGCCTGAGCGCCGCCCCGAATGCGGCGGTGACGGTCTCTTTGGCAGTACCATCGAATTCGGATGTGACCCTCAACCCGACTTCCTTGACCTTCACCACCACCAACTACGCCACCGCGCAAATGGTCACCGTCACCGCCGACGAAGACACCAATACCGCTCACGAAACCGTGACCCTCACCCTATCGGCCACCGGCGGTATCACGGCATCGAATGTTACGAAGACGGTGAACGTCACCGACAACGACAAACCATCGGGCATCATCACCGTCACCCCGGCGGGAACGCTGAATATCGACGAGGGCGATTCTTCCGGAGGGACGCTTTCGGTGACCTTGAGCGCCGCCCCGAATGCGAATGTGACGGTCGCTCTTGCGAAGACGAATCCGGATGTGACCCTCAACCCGACCTCCTTGACCTTCACCCCTTCCAACTATTCCACCGCGCAAACGGTTACCGTCACCGCCGCCGACGATAACGATGTCGCCGACGAGACCGACACCATCACCTTGTCGGCCACCGGCGGCATCACCGCAGTGAACGTTACGAAAGCGGTCGCCATCGACGACGACGAGCTGCCGGCGGGTGCGATCGAGGTGACTCCGGCGGGAACGCTGAGCATCGACGAGGGCGATTCGACGGGAGGGACGCTCTCGGTCAAACTCAGCGTTCAACCGGATTCGGATGTGACGGTCGCTCTTTCGAAGACGAATGCGGATGTGACCCTCAACCCGACTTCCCTGACCTTCACCACATCCAACTACTCCACCGCACAGAATGTCACCGTCACCGCCGCCGAGGATAACGATTCCTCCAGCGAGACCGACACCATCACCCTTTCGATCTCCCCGGCGGGCGGCATCACCGCACCGAACGTCTCGAAAGACGTTAGCATCACCGACAACGATGCGCCTGCGGGCACGATCAACGTCACCCCGGCGGGTGATCTGAATATCGACGAGGGCGATTCCACGGGAGCGACTCTCTCGGTCAGCCTCAGCGCCGCCCCGAATGCGGCGGTGACGGTCTCTTTGGCAGTACCATCGAATTCCGGTGTGAGCCTCTCCCCGACGACCCCCTTGACCTTCACCCCTTCCAACTATTCCACCGCCAAAATGGTCACCGTCACTGCCGGCGAAGACAGCAACACCGCCCACGAAACCGTGACCATCACTCTATCGGCCACCGGCGGAATCTCGGCATCGAACGTCACGAAGACGGTGAACGTCACCGACAACGACAAACCATCGGGCACCATCACCGTCACCCCGGCGGGAACGTTGGATATCGACGAGGGCGATTCCACGGGGGCGGACATATCGGTCAGCCTAAGCGCCGCCCCGAATGCGAATGTGACGGTCACTCTTGCGAGTAACAACTCGGATGTGAGCCTCTCCCCGACCTCCTTGACCTTCACCCCTTCCAACTATTCCACCGCACAAGCGGTTACCGTCTCCTCCGACCAAGATGACGATACCACCGACGATACCGCCACCATCACCTTGTCGGCCACCGGCGGCATCACCGCACCGGACGCTACCAAAGCGGTTGCCATCGACGACGACGAGCCGCCGGCGGGTGCGATCGAGGTGACTCCGGCGGGAGATCTGGATATCGATGAGGAAGACTCGACGGGGGGAACGCTCTCGGTCAAACTCAGCGCCCAACCGGAGTCGGATGTGACGGTCGCTCTTTCGAAGACGAATGCGGATGTGACCCTCACCCCGACTTCCTTGACCTTCACCTCCGCCAACTACTCCACCGCGCAACCGGTTACCGTTACCGCCGGTGACGATAACGATGCCTCCGACGATACCGACACCATCACCCTCTCGGCCACGGGCGGCATCACCGCACCGAACGTCACGAAAGACGTTAACATCGAGGACAACGATTCCCCTTCGGGCAGTATCGAAGTCACCCCGGCGGGAGCGCTGACCATCCCCGAAGACACATCGGCGACCCTCTCGATCAAGCTCGATTCCCAACCGGATTCGGACGTGACGGTTTCCCTGACGAAGACGAATGCCGATATAACCCTCACCCCGGCTTCCTTGACCTTCACCTCCGGCAACTACTCCACCGCGCAAACGGTCACCGTTGCGGCGGAGCATGATACGGATTCGACCGACGATACCGACACCATCACCATCTCCGCCACCGGCGGCATCACCGCTTCGAATGTCACGAGGGCGGTTACCGTCACCGACGACGACAACCCTCAGGGAACGATCAACGTCACGCCGTCAGGAACGCTCACCATCGATGAGGGCGATGCCACCGGAGGAACGCTCTCGGTCACCTTGAGCGTCGCTCCGAAATCGGATGTGACGGTCTCTTTGACGAAGACGAATGCGGAGGTGACCATCTCTCCATCCTCCTTGACCTTCACCGCTTCGAACCACTCCACGGCGCAAACGATCACCGTCAAAGCACTTGATGATGCCGATTCGACGGACGATACGGACACCATCACCTTTACCGTCACCGCCGGTGGCATCGAGGCTCCGGCGGTTACCAAGGCCGTCAGCGTTACCGACGACGACTTGCCTTCGGGAACGATTCAGGTCAATCCGGCGGGGACGCTCACCATCGACGAGGGCGGATCGGGAACCCTCACGGTCAACCTCAGCGCCGCCCCGAAATCCGATGTGACGGTCTCTCTTTCGAAGAGCAACTCGGATGTGACCCTCTCTCACACCTCCTTGACCTTCACCCCCACCGACTATTCGACGGCGCAAACGATCACCGTTTCCGCCGCCGAAGACGATCTCGATAATGTTCACGATACCGACATCATCACCTTCTCGGCCACCGGAGGAATCGAAGCCTCGGATGTAACGAAGGCCGTCACCATCACCGATAACGAGGCTCCGAATCCGCCGCCATCGGGAAGGATCGTCCTTTCCCCGCCGGGAACCCTGCTGATCAACGAGGGCTCTACGGGCTCCTTCACCGTCCATTTGAGTGCCGTCCCGGAGTCGAATGTCACGGTTTCTCTTTCGAATGGGAATACGGATGTGACGCTCTCGACGCCCTCATTGACCTTCACCACAACCAACTCCGACACCCCGCAAACGATCATCGTTTCCGCCGCCGAGGATGACGATATGTCGAGCGAATTCGACACGATCACCATCGAGGCATCGGGAGGCATCACCGCCAGCCCCGTGAGGAAAAACGTTTCCATCGCCGATAACGATCGCAATCCTCCGGGGAATATCATCCTCTCCGGTACGAGATTCCCTCCGATAGCCGAAGGGGATTCGGTGAGCATCCGGGTCAGCCTTTCGGCGCCCCCGGACGGGATCACGAACGTCAGCCTGAAAAGCGACATACCCGCCTTGATCCTCTCGCCGTCTTCCTTGACCTTCACCGCATCGAATTTCTCGGACCCGCAATCGGTCACGCTGACGGCGCAAGAGGACGAGGATGCCTTGGACGAAACCACATTGGTGGCGGTCGAAGCCCAAGGAGGAATCGACGCTCCGGCGCTGACGAGGTCGTTCAGGATCATCGATAACGACAAGCCTCCGACCCTGCCGCCGGGCGATAACTATGCGGGGACGCTCGTGGTCACTCCCGCAGCCAGGCTCGACATCGAAGAGGAAAGCGGAGGGGTCATCGAGGTTCGCTTGTCCTCCCAACCGGTGAAGAGCATATCGGTTTTGATCACGAAAACGGGTTTCGGTATCGGCCTCTCTCGAGGGTCGATGACCTTCACCCCCTCGAATTGGGACGAGACTCAAACCGTCAGGGTCTCGGCCCACGCCGACTCGGACAAGAACGATAGCGCTCATTTCGTCGCCTTCGCCTTCGAGGATAAAAGAGTCGTCCGCGAGGTCTTCGTGACCGATAACGACAAGGAATTGCCGAGAACCCAAGCGCTGGCTCTCCCGCCGGTGGGATCGGGGGACGAGGCGGTCCTTCGGATTCAGTGCAAGCATGCCACCCCCTGCCATGTCGCTCTCGATTGCTCCACGCAAGCCGACGGCTTGGTCTTGGAAGGAACGCTCCCCGAACCGATTCCCGCTCACGGAACGGTTTCTTTGACCCCGCTACAGATCCAGCGCTATACGGGTGGGAATTCCTGGGCGGGGAGGGGTCGCTTGGGGTGTACGCTTCGAAGCAGCCAACATATCGGCTCGCAGGTTTGGACGCGCTCCGGGGATGGAGTTCTCGTCAACAACAGCGCGATGATTCGAAGCGTGATGGAGGGCGATCTCTATCGAGCGGATATTGAATCGATCCCCTCGCCCGATGCGTTCGATGAATCGAATATCAGGATCCGTTGCAACTCCGCCGTGGGGGATTGTCTCGAGACCGTTTTCGTCTGCTACCAGGACGATGGGACGAGACATACTTGGGAGTTGGGGCAGATCGACCGTCGTACGACGAGGCATCTGCAATCGGAGGAACTCGCAACGGGGATCGATCATCGGTGGGAAGGGCTGGGGCTTTCCTGCGAACTGCGCTCGAAAGGGATGTTCACCGTGCAGGTGCTGACCCGAACCGGTGGCGGCGGAGCGTTGGTCAATAACAGCGCAACGGGGGAGGTCTTGACCGGGGGGATGTAGGAGTGTTGGGGGTGTCGGGAGTGATGTAGGATTGATCCTGTAGGGTCTTTGGAATGTTCGATGTCAACGACACCCCGTCATCGCTCGCTCGATGACGGGGTGTTTTCTTTTTTCGACCGAACGATCGATCAAACGATCGAAAAGTTCGATATGGGGAAAGCGTATCGAAGATAGCGAAAATAAGATGGCAAAGAATCCGGCAAAAAATCAGCCCCGGCGTCGCCTGCCCGAGTATCGA
Source organism: Thioalkalivibrio sp. HK1 (assembly GCA_000583135.1). GTDB lineage: Bacteria > Pseudomonadota > Gammaproteobacteria > HK1 > HK1 > HK1. The sequence continues at coordinate 12,619 of JFBG01000035.1, read as the reverse complement.
TGCCATTCGTTACTATCCGTTTCTATGGTACTTTTGCGTATAAATCCCTTTTTATTCCTATCGGTCCTCGTTCCTATCCGTCTTTTGGTAAATCAGCGAATCCCGGTGGCGCTGTTATTGATGAGCGCTCCCCCGCCTCCCGTTCGAGCCAGCACCTGCACGGTGAAACTCGCCTCGGAGAAGGCCTCGCAAGTCAGACCCAATCCCTTCCAGCGAACCCCGAGCCTCGTTGCAAGGGCCGCAGATTGCAGGTGAATGGTCCGGCCCCGAGCCAAGCCCTCGAAGGTCGTCTCGTACCTCGTTCCGTCGTCGGTATAGCAGAACAACTGAACCTCGGAGCAGTGCGATTCTTGCGAGTTGCATCGAATCCTGATATTCGGTTCGTCGAAGGCATCGGGGGAGGGGATGGATTCGATATCCGCGCGAAATATCCTTCGAAGGTCTCCGCCATCGGGACGGCTGCGGATGATCGCGCTGTTGTTGACGAGGACCCCGGCTCCCGAGCGCGTCCAGACTTGGGCGCTGATATTTTGGTGACTGCGCAAAGCACATCCCAATCGTCCGCTTTGCGCCCACGATGTCCATCCGGTAAGGCGCTGGATATCCGCAGAGGAAAGGGACTTGGCTCCGTGAGCGGGGATGGGATCGAGCAGATGCCCTTCGAAGACCGTCCCGTCGACTTGCGTGGTGCACTCGAAGATGACGAAACAGGAGGAATCCTGCTTGCAATGGATGCGCAAGGTCATATCGTCCCCCGATTGCGGCGGGGGGATGGCCAGCGCCTGAGCCTTGACCGCTTCCCTTACAGGAGATGGATCGTTGTCGGTGATGAAGACCGCAAGCGAATATGCCCGCCGATTCCAAGGCCTGATGGCGAAGGTGATCGTGTCCGAATCGCTCAGTGCATCGGAATCCTCGGCGGCGACGATCCCGACGTCGACCGTCTTTTGCCATGTCGACGGGGTGAAGGTGATGGAGTGAGAAACGAGGGTGATATCCGGATTCGTCTTCGATAGCCCGATGGTCACGTTCGAGCTCGGGGCGCTATCGAGAGCGACCGAGAAACTCGTTCTCCCTCCCTCTGAAAGGGTGAGGATCGAGGGCGAGACGACGACGCCCCCCAAGTAAATGTCGGGGGCGGGGGGACGCGGCGGATCGTCATCGGCAACGAGGATGGCCACGCTTGCGGTCTTGTCTTGATAATCCCCGCCCGCCCCGACAACGGAGATATGGAACGATTCGTCGTTCGCATCGATATCGTGATCTGCGAAGACGCCGACCCTTCGATGCCGATTCCAAGCGTTCGTGGCGCCGAATTGATTGAAGGCCAAAGTGGTTTGGTTGCCCGGCGTATTCGGGTCGGTATCGACGGTGATATCGCGGCTCGAAGGGGTCAGGATCACCATGATATCCGCCGAGGGCCGAAACGCGGGGCGGATATCGAAGGTACCCTGTGCGCCCTCGTCCAGTGTCAGCAAGTCGGGTTCGAGGAGAAATCCCGCCTCGTCGTCATCCACCACGCGAACCGCCTTGGTCGCCGCCGGAGCGATCAACCCTCCCGATGCGACGAGGGTGATGGTGTCGCTTTCGTTCGTCGCATTGTCATCGTTGGCGGCGGTCAGCGTGATCCGTTGCGCCGTTTGATAGTTCGAAGCGGTGAAGGTAAGCGAGGTCGGAAAGAGGCTCACCCGCAGCGAATTGTCATTCGAAAGGATGACGCTCACATCGCCGCTCGGGGGCGTCGAGAGACTGACATCCAATCTCGCCGAAGACCCTTCCCGAACAATCAAGGTGCCCGCAGGGGAGAGAACGATGGACCCCGTGGCTTTATCGTCATCGGTGATGGAGACGGTGACTTTCGCGCTCTTGCCTTGGTAGTCCCCTCCCGTCCCGGTGATATTGATATCGACCGATTCATCATCGGCATCGTTGTCCTGACCGACGAAGACCCGGATCGTGCGATGTTGATTCCAAGCATTCGTTGCGCCGAATTGATTGAAGGCCAGCGTAGTCTGATTGCCGGGCATGGTCGGGTCGGTATCGACGGTGATATCGGCGTTCGACGAGGTCAAGGCGACCGTGATATTCGCCGAGGGCCGGGTATCCGGGCGCAATCCGAAGGTGCCCTGTTCGCCTTCTTCGAGGCTCATGGAGATGGTGGACAGATTGAACTGCGCCGTATCGCCATCCCTCACGCTGACGGTCTTGGTCACGGCGGGAGCGATGATCCCGCCCGATGCGCTCAAAGTGATGGTATCGGAGCCATCCGTTGCATCGTCATCGTCGACGGTGGCAACGGTGACCTGTTGCGCCGTCTGATAGTTCGAGTCGGTGAAAGTCAACGATGTCGGGGAGACGGTCACTCTCGAGTTCGTCTTCGTCAGGGCGACCGTCACGACACCGCTCGGAGCGGCGGAGAGGCTGACGCTGAAATTCCCCGACTTCCCCTCGTCGATCGTCAAGGCCCCGGTCGGGGAGAGGACGATGCTCCCCGAAACGACATTGACGCCGGCGGGGATGACCTCGCTTCTGCCGGAAGTCCCGCAGTCCGTCGGTTCATTGCCGCAACCTTGATAGCCGGCGGCGGTTTGGGTGGCGGAGTCTTGATACTCGACGCAATATCGGCTCGGGTGAGTATCGGAGCCGCCATCGCTATCGGTACTTTCATCGGCAGCGATGACGGTCTCGTTTTTACCCGAACAAACCCCGCTAATCGTTGCTCGATGGTTGAATTCGATGGCGTGGTCGCATCGATTCGTCACCGACAGTTCGCCTGAATTGTCTTCGATGAAGACGCAAAGATGCGCCGCCTCCGTCTGGGCGAGGGCCGAGCGATCGAGCATCGTGAAGACGCTTGCACAAAGGCAGATCGAAAGCAGGGCATGGGTGAATCGATACATCACCGTCGCTCCCTTCGGATGGGAAAATCGGGGAAGGTTCTTTGCGGTCCTTCGGCGCTCACCGCCTCGATGCTCGATTCGATCAAAGCGAACGAGGACTCGATCCGCCCATCGCCGCAGCAGGCATCGAAAGGGGGCTCATCGCTGCTCGAAGAGAATGCGGATCGATCTCTTTTTGATCGATCGCTTATGGCTCATCCACCGAGCCCTTCGCCTCGTCTGTTGTCGGGTGACGGTGAGGCGAGTGGCTATCGGGGCCAGAGCAGGCGCTCGATGACCGATTCGTAGACTTCACTCAGGCGGTCGAGATCTTCGATGCCCACCCGCTCGTCGATCTGGTGGATGCTGGCGTTGATCGGACCGAATTCGACCACCTCGGCTCCGGTGGGGGCGATGAAACGACCGTCCGACGTTCCCCCGCCGGTATCGCCCTTGGGGTCGATGCCGAGGATCGAAGAGGCCGCTTCTCGAAGCGCTCGGGTGAGCGCCCCGGGTTGGCTGATGAAGGGTTCGCCGGAAAGTCGCCATTCGATTTTGCTTTCGATGCCCAGATCGAGGCAGGTCGACTCCACCGCCTCGACCAAGGAATCCCGGCTATGGGCGGGGGAATAGCGAAAGTTGAAATGCGCGTCCGCCTGCCCCGGAATCAGGTTCTCCGCCCCGGTTCCCCCCTTGATATTCGAGACCTGAAAACTCGTCGGCGGAAAGGGGGGGTGGCCTTCATCCCACGTCCGGGCGCTCAACTCGCCGATCAATCGAGCCAGATCGTGCACCGGATTGCGCGCAAGATGGGGGTAGGCGATATGGCCTTGTATTCCTTGGACCGTGATATGCCCCGAAAGCGAGCCCCTTCTTCCGATACGCATCACATCCCCGAGCCGATCCCGGCTCGAGGGCTCTCCGACCAAACACCAGTCGATGCTCTCGTTGCGCTCTTGTAAAACCCGGATGACCTCGCGGATGCCGTGAATCGCCGGGCCTTCTTCGTCGCTGGTCAGCAGCAGGGCGAGCGAGCCCGCCGGCCGAGGACATTTCTTGATGAATCGCTCGCAGGCGGTGACCATCGCCGCCACCCCCCCTTTCATATCCGCCGCCCCCCGTCCGTAGAGCCAATCCCCCCGGATATTGGGCTCGAAAGGAGGGCTGCTCCAAGCATCGAGGGGCCCCGGGGGAACGACATCGGTATGCCCGAGCATCACCAATACCGGACCTTCGTCGCCGTAGCGGGCCCAAAGGTTATCCACGCTGCCGAAGCGCATCTGCTCGATCCGGAACCTCGATAGTCGCAGCCTCGCCGCCAGCAGCGACTGACAGCCGGCATCATCCGGGGTGATCGAGGCTTTCTTGATCAGTTTGCAGGTGAGATCGAGCGTTTGTGATTTCATTGGCCGATACCTTCATTCAAGCGGTCGATTCAAGATCGCCGGGGGGCGATCGGATCGTCTTTCTTGCGTTTGTCGGCGAAGGATGTCGATGGGCAAGATCGGAAAAAGCGCAACATTCCAAGGATAGGAATCGCTCGAAAGGGCGCTCGAAAGGGGGAGGAAGACGAGCGGAAAAAGGGCAAAAAGGGACGCAAAAAATGACACGAAAAAGGACAAGGAATTGCGAGGAATCGAATCCGATAGTCGATAGCCGGGTATCGAAAAAGGGGTGATTCCTACACCGGTTTCGGCTTTTCTCGGATCATCCTCGGATCATCGAAGGCTCCCGTCTTCGGCTTCCGCTCCCGCCTCGTCTTCTTTCAACCTCATGAGCCACAGCCCTTGGGCGAGGACGAAGGCGAAGGTCAACCCCAGCATGCCGAAAACCTTGAAATTCACCCAAGTATCGGTATCGTAACGCCAAAAAACGAAGAGATTGAGCGCCCCGCAGAGGGTGAAGAAGGATATCCAAGCGATATTGAGTTTGGTCCATACCGCATCGGCAAGACGCACCCCCGATTCCTCGATCGCCCCTCCCATCGTGCGCTTCACGATATTGCTTTTACCGATGAATTGGCTGCCGAGAAAGGCGATCGCGAAGATCCAGCTGACGATGGTCGGCTTCCACTTGATGAAGCCCTCGTCCTGGGTGATCAGCGTAAGACCGCCGAAGACGGCGACACAAGCGAGCATCACCAAGTGCATCTTGCCCACGCGGCGCTCGCGCAGCCAGACCACCGACATCTGTATGGCGGTGGCCACTATCAGAACGCCGGTGGCGACGAGAAAGCCTTCTTTGGCATCGTCGTGCATCTTATAGACGACGAAGAAAAGAACGATGGGAATAAAGTCAAGAAGCGGTTTCATGGGTACCTCGTCCGTACGCCGCGCTCGAGATCAGGGGCGATATCGATATTTTCATCGAGCCTGAAAAGTCAAGGGCAATTATAGCCCGTCGGCGATGCACCTCCGGATCTTCGGGGGCTTCGTCGATGCGCTTTGATCCAAACGCCACCGAAGAATGCAAGCGATGAGCGGGTTCGAAATCGCCCGCGGTGCCCGCTCCGATATTCCCGGATCGGGCGCTCGAGACTTGGCCGGCGGAAGGGAAGTACAATTGAGCACTGACATCTCTTCTTCGACATCGACGTTTCTTCGAACGAGTCGTTTCTTGCAACCCTTATCGAAAGGGATCGCCAATGAGCCAGCGCTTCGAAATTCATCAAGATAACCCCCAACAGCGGCTTTTAAGCCAAATATGCGCAATCCTTCGCTCGGACGGGGTGATCGCCTACCCCACGGATTCCACTTGGGCGTTGGGCTGCTGTATCGGCCACCGCAAGGCCGAGGATCGAATCCGTTCCATCCGCAAGATCGACGCCTCGCACGAATTCAGCCTCTTATGTCGCGATATTTCAGAACTCGCCAGCTACGGAAGGCTCGATAACAGCGCCTATCGCCTGTTGCGTTCATGCACGCCGGGTGCCTATACCTTCATCCTCAATGCCACCCGTGATGTGCCCCGGCGCTTGCAGGATCCCAAACGCCGGACCGTCGGGGTGCGCGTGCCGGATCACAAGGTGCTTCGCAGCCTCATCGAACTCCACGGGGAGCCGTTGATGAGCACCAGCTTCATGCTCCCCGACGATAACCTGCCGCCGATCGACGCCGCCGATATCATGGAAAGAGCCGGGAATCGAGTCGATGCCGTGCTCGATGCCGGAAGTTGCGGTATCGAGGGGACGACCATCGTCGATCTCACCGGCGATCTGCCCAAGGTGGTGCGAGAGGGGCGAGGAGATCCGACACCCTTTCGCGCCTGAGCGGACCCGCTTCGCATCGCTTGCGCCCTTCCCGCCGCCGACCGCGTGGGGCGAAAAAAGCGAAGCCTTGCGTTCGATACCCGAAGGGGCGGGCCGTCGATGATCGTCATCGATGCTCTCTCTTTGGGGCTTCGGTCGCTCGATCCGCTTTTCGGGAACCGCCGTATACCCGATTCAACCCTTGCGGCCCTTCGTGTTTTACCCGCAACGCCTTAAGATTTCCGCGGCTACCTGAATTCGCGAATTTCTCGGAGGGACCGTCGATATCGGCGACGATATCCCTCGTTTTCGGCTATTCTTCCCCGTTTGATCGGACGAATCTTGACGATCTCGGATTTCAAGTGAGTCCAGCGGTCTTGAAAAGGGGTCTTGATCCAAGGGGGCTCAAAGGAGTCTCATCGCCTGTCATGCGCTCGCTTCGGTCTTCGATGTTGAGATCCTCGTGGGTTTTTTCCCGATATTTCCCGAATCGAAAAGGGCCTCGATACCTTATGACAGGGAACGATACCAAGGCCATTCAATCGATATTTTTCGGATCGGATGAGCGCGGCAGGATCCAAAGATAGAGGTCGATCGATCCGGTCGATACGAGAAGTCGATACAAGCGGTTTTTCGCATTCGAAATAAAAAACCCAGCGCTTAAGTGCCGTCGAGGCCTTTGGCTCATCGAATCTTGATCGAGCCTTCGGTTTGCGAGATGGCTTTTCGCCTTTGTCGCCGCCGGCGCTCGTAGCGGGGGAGATCCTCGCCCGATAGCCGGCGCCATGTCATCGTCGATGGATCGCAATGCAGGCTTCGTTTCGGTGCCGATGAACGCCCCGAGAGCGAGGATTCGCCTTGCGCGTCCGTAGACCCCCGCCGGATAGACCGGCAATATCATCGATACGCTCGGCGATGGCGTCATTTTCGCCCATTCGCTTTGTTTGAAGAGCGAAACGACGAGCCGAGCCCACCCTTTTTTCCGGGAGCGAATTGCATGAGTGTCCTCGCATTGAAGCGGCGCCGTGTCCTTTCCGGGATGCGACCCACCGGACGTCTTCACCTCGGCCATTACCACGGGGTGTTGCGCAACTGGCTGCGTCTGCAAAGCGAGTACGAGTGCTTTTTCTTCGTTGCCGATTGGCATGCCCTGACCACCCACTACGAGGAAAGCGGAACCATCGACGCCAATTCGCGGGAGATGGTGATCGACTGGCTGGCGGCGGGGATCGACCCTGCCAAGGCGAGGGTCTTTATCCAATCAAGGGTGCCGGAGCATGCCGAGCTGCATCTGCTGCTTTCGATGATCACCCCCGTGGGTTGGCTGGAGAGGGTGCCGAGCTACAAGGAAATGCGCAACAACCTCCCCGACAAGGACTTGGATACCTACGGATTTCTCGGCTACGCCCTGCTGCAAAGCGCGGATATCCTGATCTATCGCGCGGGTTTTGTGCCGGTGGGCGAAGATCAGGTGGCGCATATCGAAATCACCCGCGAAATCGCCCGTCGCTTCAACACGCTCTTCGGACGCGAAAGGGATTTCGAGGACAAGGTGAAGGCGGCGATCGAGGCGATGGGGGCCGAGGATGCCAAGTCCTATCGCGATCTCAGGCGCCGCTACCGGGAGCGCGGAGACGCCCAAGCCTTGGAATCCGCCCGCTCCTTGCTCGAAGATCGCGAAGATCTCTCGGTGGACGATCGCGAGCGCTTGTTCGGATATCTCGATGGCGAGGGCCGGGTGATCTTGCCCGAACCCGATCACCTTCTGACCGAGGCTTCGAAGATGCCCGGGCTCGATGGTCTGAAGATGTCCAAGTCCTACGGCAATACCATCGAGTTGCGCGAAGAGCCGGATCGGGTGCAGAAAAAAATGCGCACGATGCCGACCGATCCCGCCCGCGTGAGGCGCAACGACCCCGGCGATCCCGAACGCTGTCCGGTATGGCAATTCCACCTCGTTTACAGCGATGACTCGACCCGGGAATGGGCGAAGTCCGGCTGCCTTAGCGCCGCGATCGGTTGCGTCGAGTGCAAGCAAAGGGTGATCGATGCCGTGATCGAGGAGCAAACGCCGATTCGTTCGCGGGCGGCGGAATACGAGGCGCAGCCCGAACTCGTTCAGGGCATCATCGAAGAGGGCTGCAGCTTGGCCCGAGAAGCCGCCTGCGAGACGATGGAAGAGGTGCGCCGAGCGATGGGTCTCGTCGGATCGTGAAAACGCAAGGGGACGGCGACGAGTCGGCAGGCGCTCGATCTGCGGGCGGCGGCCCTGCGCAGTCTTCCCCGACGGGTGCTCGGCCGATCAGCGAGCCCGATATTGACTCCGCATCCGATGCGAGCGCTGCCGCGGCACCGCCCGAAGCGCAAGGAGGCGATGCTTCTTCGCCGGGCGATGATGCCTCGGAGCGAAGCCGGCGCAGTGATTCCGATGAGCGGGTTGTCCGCGAGGATCGCACCGTGGGAGCCGACAAGCAAGCGGGCTCCGACCCCGCCTCGGATTTCGACCGCTCGCCGGAAGAAGGATCGACAAGCGAGCCCGAAACCGCCCCCGCCCCCGATATGAGCACCGACCGAGCCGAAGCGGAAGAGGGCGGCGCTTCGCAGCAGTTACCGGATGACGGCGCTGCCGAGCGAAGCGAGCGGAAAGAACCGAAGGAAGAGGTTGCCCCCTTGGAGACGAAGGCCGACGGAGCCGACGATGAGTCGGACACGGACCCCGCCTCGGACGATCCCTCATCGCCCCCCGATCCGCAAAGCACCCGAGACGGCAAGCAGCCCGCCCACCTTCGATCCGAGCGGCAAGGCGAGATGCCCTTTGCGCTGGTGGAGGGCGAGCCGATGACCGTCCTCCCCAAGGATCTCTATATCCCCCCGCAGGCCTTGGAGATCTTCCTCGAAGCCTTCGAAGGCCCGCTCGATCTCTTGCTCTACCTGATCAAGCGTAAAAATCTCGATATCTTGGATGTGCCGATTGCCGAGATCACCTTGCAATACATGGAATATATCGAGCTGATGAAGGAGTTGCAGCTCGAACTGGCCGCCGAGTACTTGGTGATGGCCGCGACCCTGGCCGAGATCAAATCGCGCATGCTCTTGCCTCGCTCCGAGAGCGTGGACGAAGAGGAAGACCCTCGCGCCGAACTGGTGCGCCGGTTGCAGGAATACGAACGCTATAAGGAGGCGGCGGCACGACTCGAGCAAATCCCGCGGGTCGGTCGCGATTTCGCCGAACTGAAAGTCGATGCGCCCGTGCCCGAGGTCGTCTCCGAGCCCCCCGTTTTTCGTCTCGACGATCTGATCGCGGCATTGTCCGAGGTGCTCGCACGGGCGAAGATGTATCGCCACTATCAAGTGCGCCCCGAGCCGCTTTCGGTGCGCGAGCGGATGTCCATCGTGCTCGATCGAGTGCAAGAGAAGAATTTTATCGAGTTCACCGCCTTGTTCACCCCGGAAGAGGGTCGGCAAGGGGTGGTGGTCACCTTTCTCGCGCTGCTCGAACTGCTGCGCGAATCGTTGGTGGAACTGATCCAAGCCCAACCCTTCGGGCCGATCCATGTCAAGTCAAGGCGACAGGCGAATGACCCGGGATGACATCATTTTGCATATCGAGGCGGTGTTGCTGGCGGCAGGTCGCCCGGTCCGCATCGAAGAGTTGCTGGCGATCTTCAACGGTCACGAAGACCCTCCGGATCGCAAGACGATTCGGGCGGCGGTGGAGGACTTGGCGGAACGCTGGCGCGATCACTCTCTTGAGTTGAGCGAAGTCGCCAGCGGCTTTCGGGCGCAAATCCGGCAGGAGTTCGCCTCCTCCGTCTCGGTGCTCAGACATGAGCGCCCGACCCGCTACTCCCGCGCCTTGATGGAAACCCTAGCCCTGATCGTCTATCGCCAGCCGGTCAGCCGCGGTCAGATCGAGGAAATCCGCGGCGTCGGCGTCTCCAATTCGATCATCAAGACCTTGGTGGAGCACGATTGGATCCGAGTCGTCGGCCACCGAGAAGCCCCCGGTCGCCCCGCCCTCTATGGCACCACCAAACATTTTCTCGATAGTTTCAACCTCAAAAGCCTCTCGGCACTGCCGCCTTTGGGCGATATCAAGGATATCGAGGACGCCCCCGCCGACCTCTTCGCCGGCCTCGACGAGGCGATGCTCGATGATCCGCAATCCGATGACACCCAAGCGGAGGGCGATTCGAAGGAGCCTGTTGCCGACGGGGATTCCTCATCGGTGATGGGTGCCGAGTCCGGGGTTGACCCCGAAACGGGCAGTGAGGATTCGGAGCCGGGAGAGAGCGTCCCGGAAGAAAATGCCCCGGTGGGAATCGACATATCGGTCGATGCCGCCGAAGCCCTGTCCGATTCGGACGAAGCGCCCGAACCGGAAGGAGACGGGGAAGGGCGTGGCGGCGAAGTTGAGGTCGAGTTTGAGTCCGAGGGCGGGGTCGAGTCCGAAGCGGGCAGCGATGATTCGGAGCCGGAAGAGAACGCCTCGGAGGGAATCGACATATCGGCCGATGCCGACGAATCCCTGTCCGATTCGGATGAGGTGTCCGAACCGGAAGAAGACGGGGAGGGGCGTGGTGGCGAAGTTGATGTCGAGCCCGAGCCCGAGGGTGGGTCCGGATCAGAAGACGGGATCGATTCCGAAGGCGAGGACAATCTCAACGGCGAATCCGATGAATCCGATGCCAACGAATCCGAGTCCGAAGACGACACCGACCGCAACGACGATTCCCGGCAAAGCGAAGCCCCAGATTTCGAAGAGCCGACACAAACGAATCCCGCCGCCACCGACGAGCCAAGCAGATGACTCCCCCCGTCGGTCGCCGACCGCGCCTTGGTAGGTTCGGGACAGCCGAAGAAAAGCCTTCGGGTGGACGTCCCGCAAGCACCAAGCGTTCCACCACCGAGGGTTTGATTCGCGTCCCCGCAAAGCCTGCGAGTAAAAAGCGCACCCCCGCCGAGGGTTCAGGTCGCACCTTCGCAAAGCCTGCAAGCGGCCGGCAATCCGGCCCCGCAGATTCAAGCCCAAACCGCACCTTCGTAAAGCCGACAAAGCCCGCAGGCAAGAATCGCACCGCCACCGAGAGTTCGAGCCCTTCCTCATCCGCAAAGCCCGCGGGTACCAAACGCTCCGATGCCAAGAAATCGAGCCATCCCACCACGAAACCATCACTCGGCAAAAGCACCGCCGCCGAGAATCCCGGCCCCTCCCCGACAAAGTCCGCCGGTAAGAAGCGCCCCGATACCAAAGGATCGAGTCGTCCCTCCGCAAAGCCCGTGGCCGATAAGCACATCGCCACCGAGGTATCAGGACCCGCCTCCGCACAATCCAAGAGCGGAAAACGCACCGCCACCGAGAGTTCTAACCGCACCCCGCCCAAACCTGCGGCTACCAAGCGATCCACCGCCGAAGCTTCGATCCCTAACCCCGCAAAGCCTACAAGAACGAAGCCCACCGCCGCCGAAGTCTCGGACCGACCCTCTAAAAAGCCCGCATCTGCTAAGCAATCCGCCGCCAAAGATTCAAGTTACACCCCGGCGAAATCCGTAGGCACCAAGCGCACCACTGCCAAGGACTCGGAGGATCGTCCCACCGCAAAATCCGCAAAAGAAAAACGTCCTCTTGCTGCATCCCCAACCCGCGACGTTCCCGCAAGATCGAAGAGCGAGAAGCGATCCGCCACCGAGGATTCAAGACGCATCGCCGAAAAGCCGGCGAAAGCCAAGCGCACCGATATCAAGAACTCGAGTGATCCTTCCGCAAAATCAACAAGCGCGAAACACTCCGTTGCCGAGCCATCGAGCAGTAGTGTCCCCGCAAGATCGAAGAGCGAGAAGCGATCCGGCACCGAAGATTCAAGACACCCCCCCGTAAAGCCCACAGCGGGTAAGCGCACCGCCGCCAAAGACCCGAGTCGCTCTTCCGCGAGACCTACAAGCGGGAAACCCTCCCCCGCCAGAGATTCAAATCGCACTTTTTCAAGCCCTGCGAACGAGAAGCACTCCATCGCCAAAGGCTCGAACCAATCCCCCGCAAAGCCAGCGGATGAGCGGCGATCCCGCACCGAAGGTTCAAGTCGCACCTTCTCCAAGCCCGCCACAGGCGGCAAGCGCGCTGTCGCCAAAGATTCGAACCGCACCCCCGCAAGGCCAACGGATGAAAGACGCCCCCGCGCCGAGGGTTCAAGTCGCACCTTCTCCAAGCCCGCCGCAGGCGGCAAGCGCCCCGTCGCCAAGGACTCCAGCCGCACTCCCGCAAAGCCAAGGGATGAAAGACGCCCCCGCGCCGAAGGTTCAAGTCGCCCCTTCTCCAAGCCCGCCGCAGGCGATAAGCGCACCATCGCCAAGGACTCGAACCGCACTCCCGCAAAGCCAAGGGATGAAAGACGACCCCGCGCCGAAGGTTCAAGTCGCCCCTTCTCCAAGCCCGCCGCAGGCGATAAGCGCACCATCGCCAAGGACTCGAACCGCACTCCCGCAAAGCCAAGGG